>NZ_LMGP01000005.1:0-96891 GCF_001427445.1 Acidovorax sp. Root568
ATTTGGAGGTGGTGGCGGAGGGGGTGGAGACGACGGGGCAGCTGTCGTTCCTGAGGCTGCACGGGTGCGAGGGGTTCCAGGGGTATCTGTTTGGAAGGCCTGGGCCGGCGGAGGCTATCGATGCATTGCTGTATCCCGCTGGTTGACGGTACGTCTGCGGTGTGGCTGGCCTGCGTGGCAAGGGCGTAGGCATGTGGTTTGACAAGCTTGTGGACCGTAACGCCCCCGGCATCCGTGGCCTGCTGGTGGTGGTTGCCCTGGCATTGATCGGCGCAGTGCTGGTGGTGCAGGGTGCACAGCACTGGCGAGCGAGCGAGCGAGCGACCGAGCGTTCACGCGTGTTGCACCAGACCGCAGATGCCCTGCAAGCCCAGACCACTGGCGGCTCCATGCTCGGGGCGGTATCGCTGATGGGCCTGAGCGAGCCTTTGCTCAAGGACATGGCGCTGGGCCGTTTGCCCCCTGACCACCCCGAGGCACTGTCCCGCCTGGCCGTGGCGCGCGGGCGCTTTCTGGTGCAAGGCGTGTACGTAATGTCTGCCGATGGCACCGTGGTAGCGCACGAGACGCCTGGCGAACGATCCACGGGGCTGAACCTTGCATTCCGCCCGTACTTCCAGCAGGCCATCCAGGGCGCCAACAGTGTGTATGCCGCCATTGGCAGCAATACCCAGGAGCGTGGGCTGTACTACGCAGCGCCACTCTATGAAAGCGATACGCCATCTAGCAACATCATCGGTGTGGTGATGTTCAAGGTGGGTTTTGAGCCGGTGGACCTGCTGCTCAAGCGCGCGGGCCTGCCCATGGTGCTGCTGTCGCCGCAGGGCGTGGCGTTTGCCGCCACGCGCCCCGAATGGCAGTTCGCGGTAGCGCCGCCGCTCACGCAGGCGCGTATCGATGCCATCCGCGCCACACGCCAGTTCGGCCGGCATTTCGACAATGGCGTGGCTTCGGCGTTGCCCTTTGCGGCCGACACCGGAGATGTCCAGATCAACGGCGTGACCTACGCTGTAGAACGCCGGGCCATTGACTGGCACGACCCGGGGGGCGAGTGGCAGCTGGTGGCGCTGGACGATATCAGCGCCTTGATGTCGTCGACGCAGCGCGCGCGCATTGGGGCGGTGGCCTTTGTGCTGCTGTGCCTGCTGGGCCTGCTGCTGCTGGACTTGCTGCGCAGCCGTGCCCGGGTGGCCAGTGCACTGGAGCGGTTCAGGGTGCTGGGTACGGCGCTGGAGAGCAGCCCGGTGTCCGTGGTCATCACCGATGGCGACGGCCGCATCGACTGGGTCAACCCCCAGTACGAGCGCAACACGGGCTATTCGCTGGACGAGGTGCGTGGCAAAAAGCCATCGCTGGTGGCCAGCGGACAAACGCCCGCGCAGACCTACCAGCTGATGTGGTCCGCGCTGCTGTCGGGCAAGTCCTGGCAGGGCCAGTTCGTCAACCGGCGCAAGGACGGGAGCATCTACCACGACGAGGCCACGCTATCGCCCGTGTTTGATGGGCGGGGCAAGCGCATCGGCATCGTGGGTCTTCACGAGGACGTGTCCGAACGCATCCAGGCGCAAAAGGAGCTGGAGCGTCGCGAACGCCTGCTCAACGAGCTGCTGGAACAGCAAACTGCCATCTTCGACAACGCACCGCCCATCGTGATGGTGTGCGACGGGCAGTTCCGCCAGTTCAACCCGGCGTTTGTGGATCTCATGGGCGGCACCGCATCACAGCTGCTGGGTCTGGGGGTGTCGGTGCTGTTTGGCGGGACGGGCCATGCCGACCTGTTCACTGCCCGCGTCACGCCGGCACTGGCCTCGGGCCAGGCCTTGCGCGAGACCGCTACCCTGTGCAGGCTGGATGGCAGCCAGTTCGAGGCGCGCCTGGCGGGCCGCAGCGTGAAGATGGACGACTTCGGCACCGCCTCGATCTGGGTCATTGAAGATGTCAGCGAGCAGCGGCGTGCCGAGCGTGTGATCCAGCAGGCCCAGGAACGCCTGGAGCTGGCGCAGGAAGCGGGCAAGATCGGGGTGTTCGACCTGAACCTGGTCACCGGCGAGATCCTCTGGTCGGACAAGCTGGCCCAGATGATGGGCCTACCCCCTGGAACCCAGCCCGATGGGCGCGACTTCTGGCTCAACTGCCTGCACCCGGAAGACCGCGACCAGGCAAGCGCTTATTTCGACAGTTGCCTTGCAGGCACCGAGGACTACCTGCGCGACTCCTGGCGCATCGTGCGCCCCGATGGCGAGGTGCGCTGGTTTCTGGAGGCCGCGCGCATCTTCCGCAACGCCCAGGGCCAGCCGGTGCGGGTGGTGGGCGTCAATGTGGACATCCACGACCAGAAGCTCCTGGAGGAGCAGGTGGCCGGGCAGCTCGATTTCCAGCAGGCGTTGATCGACGCCATCCCGGTGCCCCTTTTCTACAAGGGCGCGGACGGGCGCTACATCGGCGTGAACCGCGCTTATGAGCACGCCTTTGGCGTTTCGCGCGAGGCGCTCATCGGCAAGACGGTGATGGATCTGGACTATCTGCCGCAGGAGACCCGCACGCGCTTCGAGCAGGACGCGATACAGGCCATGGAGGGCGAGCGCAAGGTGCACCGCGAGGTCGATTTGCCTTATGCCGACGGCGAGCTACACCACACGCTGTTCTGGCTGCATGGCTTTGCGCGCCCCGATGGCACACCCGGCGGCACCATTGGTACGTTCGTGGACATCACCGACCGCCAGCGTGCTGAACAGGAGCTGCGCCGTGCCAAGGAGTTGGCCGAGGAGTCCACCGCGCTCAAGTCCAACTTTCTGGCCAACATGAGCCACGAGATCCGCACGCCCATGAACGCGATCATCGGCATGTCGCACCTGGCACTCAAGTCGGGCCTGAGTCCACGCCAGCACGATTACGTGAGCAAGATCCAGCAGGCGGGCCAGCACCTGCTGGGGGTCATCAATGACATCCTGGACTTCTCCAAGATCGAGGCGGGCAAGCTGGTGGTGGAGCGTCAGCCGTTTCTGCTCGACCGCATGCTGGAGAGCGTGTCCGATGTGGTGGGCTACAAGGCTGGTGCCAAGGGCCTGGAGCTGGTCTGCGACGTGGCCAGCGATGTGCCCCCTAACCTCGTGGGCGATGCGCTGCGCCTGGGCCAGATCCTCATTAATTACGCCAACAACGCCATCAAGTTCACCGAATCCGGAGAGATCAGCATTGCCGTGCGCTTGCTGGAGGAGATGGGCAACCAGGTCCGGCTGCGTTTCGAGGTGCGCGACACCGGCATCGGGCTCACGGACGAGCAGATGGGGCGCCTGTTCCAGAGCTTCCAGCAAGCCGACACCTCGACCACGCGCCGTTATGGTGGCACGGGCCTGGGGCTGGCGATCTGCAAGAGCCTGGCAGAGCTGATGGGCGGAGAGGTGGGCGTGGAGAGCCGTTTCGGCAAGGGCTCCACCTTCTGGGTGTCGGTGCCGCTGGAGCGTGGGGCGGCGGCGCGTGTGCTGCTACCTCCGCCCGACCTGCGGGGCACCCGGGTGCTGGTGGTGGACGACAACCATACCGCAGCCACGGTGCTGTCCGACATGCTGCAGGCGATGGGCTTTGTGGTGGAGCAGGCGCATTCGGGCCTGGAGGCGCTGGACCGGCTGCGCGAGTCCATGGCACAGCACCAGCCGTTTGGCCTGTTGCTGCTGGACTGGCACATGCCTGGCATGGACGGCGTGGAGCTGGCGGGCCACATTCGCAGCCTGGGCATGCCCAAGGTGCCGCAGATGCTGATGGTCACGGCCTACGGGCGCGAAGACGTGATGCGGGCCGCGCGTGCGCAGGGCATCGAAACCGTGCTCATCAAGCCCGTGAATGCCTCGCTGCTGTTCGACACCCTGATGCAGCCGCTGGAGGCATCGGGCACGGAGGGGCGCCGTGCGGCCACTCCCGCCCCCGCTGCTGACGAGCTGCCGCTGGACATCCGGGGCGCCAGCGTGCTGCTGGTCGAGGACAACGAACTCAACCAGATGGTGGCCATGGAGCTGCTGCTGGACGCGGGCTTCGCCGTCGACGTGGCCGAGAACGGGCAGATCGCCATCGACCATATCGAGCGCAAGCACTACGACGCCGTGCTGATGGACATGCAGATGCCCATCATGGATGGCGAGACGGCCACACGACTGCTGCGCGGCAACCCGCGCTACGCGCAGTTGCCCATCATCGCCATGACGGCCAACGCCATGGAGGCGGACCGCCAGCGCTGCTTTGCGGCGGGCATGAACGACCATGTTGCCAAGCCCATCGAACCTGCGGCCCTGTGGGCCGCGCTGGCACGTTGGATCCGCCCACGCCAGGGTCTCGGTGCGGCGGTTGTGCCCGCTCGCAGCAGTGCGGCTCCAGTGGCCGCGCCGGTAGCGGCCACCAGTGCAGCGGCCGCAGGGTGGCTGCCGGTGGATGTCCCTGATCTACCGGGGCTGGACACCCAACTGGGCCTGCAGCTCGCGCTGGGCAAGATAGGGTTGTACGCCGAGATGCTGCGCCGCTTTGTGCAAGGGCAGGCTCCGGTGTTGCCGGAGCTGCAGCGTGCGCTGGCGGTGCACGATGTCGCACTGGCCGAGCGCCTGGCCCACACGCTGCGGTCGGTGGCAGCCAACATTGGCGCACAGGCCGTGTCAGACCGCGCACAGGCGCTGGAGCACGCGCTGCGCTTTCGCCATGGCAACGAGGCCATCGTGCCGTTGTTGGCCGAACTGCGCGCTGCGCTACAGCCGCTGCTGCAGGGGCTGCAGGACTGGGTGCTGCAAGCGGTGCATGGGCAAGCGGCACCGGGGTCCGGTGTGTCTCCATCTGAGGGCGCACCCGGGCTGGGCATGACACCCGCCGAGGCCGAACACCATTTGCGCCACCTGCTGGAGCAGGACGATCCTGCAGCCACTGAATTTTTCCAACACAATGGTGTGGTGCTCAAGGCGGCGCTGGGCAGCGCCTTCCAGGTCGTTGAAAAGCACACCCTGAATTTCGATTTCGAGCAGGCGCTGGAAGCCCTGGCTGCGGTGCCAGGCTCCGAATCCCCGGCCCTCGAAACCCCCTGAACGGCATTCACGCAGGACATTTGCATGGACAACGCGCCTTTTGCCTCCAGCCCGGCGACCTTGGTTGACAAGCCGATTGCCACCGTGCTCGTGGTGGACGACACGCCCGAGAACCTCACGCTCATGGGCAGTCTGCTGCGCGAGCACTATGTGGTGAAGGTGGCCAACCATGGGGAGAAGGCCCTCAAGATTGCCCAGTCGGCCACGCCGCCCGATTTGATCCTGCTGGACATCATGATGCCCGAGGTGGATGGCTATGAGGTCTGTCGTCGCCTCAAGGAGGCGCCTGCCACCCGCGACATCCCGGTGATCTTCCTGACGGCGCGTTCCGACACCGACGACGAGCGCATGGGACTGGCCCTGGGTGCTGTGGACTACATCACCAAACCCATCAGTCCGCCGATCCTGCTCGCGCGCGTTAACACGCACCTAGCGCTCAAGGCCACGGCCGATTTTCTGCGCGACAAAAGCGCCTACCTGGAACGGGAGGTCGCCATGCGCACGCTGGAGGTGCAGGCCATCCAGGACGTGACCATCATGGCCATGACCTCCCTGGCCGAAACGCGCGACAACGAGACCGGCAACCACATCCGCCGCACCCAGTTGTATGTGAAGACCCTGGCCGAGCGCCTGCGCCACCACCCGCGTTTTGAGCATGTGCTGAACGACCGCATGATCGAGCTGCTGTACAAGTCGGCCCCGTTGCACGACATCGGCAAGATCGGCATCCCCGACAGCATTCTGCTCAAGCCCGGCAAGCTCACGGTGGAGGAGTTCGAGGTGATGAAGACCCACACCACGCTGGGCCGCAATGCCATTGACGAGGCCGAGCGGCGCCTGGGCATGCGCGTGGCCTTTTTGAGCGTGTCCAAGGAGATCGCCTACAGCCACCAGGAGAAGTGGGACGGCTCTGGCTACCCGCAGGGCCTGGCGGGCGACGCCATCCCGGTGTCGGCGCGCCTGATGGCGGTGGCCGACGTGTACGATGCGCTCATCAGCAAACGTGTGTACAAGCCTGCGTTTTCGCACGACCAGGCCTGTAACACCATCGTGCGGGGCAAGGGCACGCACTTTGACCCCGACATGGTGGACGCGTTTGTGGACATTGCAGAAGACTTCCGCAGCATCGCGCAGAAGTACCCCGACCCGGTGTAGGGTTCATCCCCCTGAGTCGCTTCGCGCCTTCCCCCTTCTCTCGAATGGCTGAGCCATTCGGGAAGGGGGACGCAGCCAGCGCGGCGGGGCGGCCCTTGCGCGGCTGCCCTCGTGTATGCCCCGCCCGCTGCACGGTCCAGCTACGAGACCCGCCTAGGGCACATCGTGCCCAGGCTTCATGGCTGCGTGCGGGAATGGATTTAGAACGGCGCGTCGTCGCCCTTGGCGGTGTCGGCCTTCGGGGCGGCTGGTTCTGCTGCTTCCGCGCCTTCATTGGTGTCTTGGGTGTCGGTGGCAGGCGCATCAGCCGCAGCCGCCTGGCGCACGGCCGCCTTGTCGCCAGCACTCGCAAACTTGCTGTACTTGCCCAGGATGGGCACCAGCTGGCCGTAGATGCGGGGGTTGCCTGCCAGGCATTCCCGCTGCTCCAGAAATTCAGCCTCGCCCGTGAAGTTGCCCACCAGGCCGCCGGCCTCGGTCACCAGCAGCGAGCCCGCTGCCACGTCCCAGATCGACAGGCCCGTTTCAAAGAAGCCGTCGGTGAAGCCCGCAGCCACGTAGGCCAGGTCCAGCGCAGCGGCGCCGGGGCGGCGCAGGCCGGCGGTGCGCTGCATCACGTCGGCCATCATGTTCAGGTAGCTCTTGAAGTTGTCGCCCGGGCGGAAGGGGAAGCCGGTGGAGATCAGGCAGTCCTTGAGCTGGGTGCGCTTGGAGACGCGGATGCGGCGCTCGTTGAGGTAGGCGCCGCGGCCCTTGGTGGCGGTGAACAGGTCGTTGCGGGTGGGGTCGTACACGACAGCCTGCTCGACCTTGCCCTTGACGGCCAGCGCGATGCTCACGCAGTACACAGGGAAGCCGTGGATGAAGTTGGTGGTGCCGTCCAGCGGGTCGATGATCCACACAAATTCCGAATCCTTGGCGCCGTATTCCTTGCCCGACTCTTCAGCCAGGATGCCGTGGCCGGGGTAGGCCGTCAGCAGCGTCTCGATGATGATCTTTTCGGAGGCGTGATCCACCTCGGTCACAAAGTCGTTGATCTGCTTTTGCGAGATCCGCACCGATTCCACGTCCAGGGCCGCGCGGTTGATGATGGCGCCGGCGGCGCGTGCGGCCTTGATGGCCACGTTGAGCATGGGGTGCAGATTGGACGACATAAATTGTGGTGGTTGGCAGCGCGCGGCCAAGATGGCGCGGGCGTCTGCGTACAGGATGAGCGGGGAGGTCCGACCCGTCCCGGCGATGCGGGCGGCGACAATAGAGGGCGGGATTTTACCCGCAGTGCCCTTTTTTGCCAAACCGGCCGCTTTCCCCCTCTCGCTCCGCCTGTCCATGAAGACCCGTTTTGTCCTGATCAACACCAGCCACGCCGGCAATGTGGGCGCCGCCGCCCGTGCCATGAAAACCATGGGGTTTGACGACCTGGTGCTGGTCGCTCCCCGCTGGGCTAACGTGCTCAGGCGCGAGGAAACCATCCAGCGCGCCAGCGGCGCCCTCGATGTGCTGAACAACGCACGCATCGTCGCCACGCTGGACGAGGCGCTCGACGGTATCAGCCACCTGTGCGCCACGGCCATGACGCCACGCGATTTTGGCCCCCCCACAGCAGCGCCGCGTGCGCACTTTGAAGCGCTATTAAAAAGTGAGCTACTCAGGCATGAAACACTAGCGCAAGAGGCCCAAACCCCTCAAAACGCAGGCGACGACACCGCTGCAGACCCGAGTGCGGCTCCGCAGGCCGGTGTGGCCTTTCTCTTTGGCTCGGAGCGGTTTGGCATGACCAACGAGGATGTGTACCGCTGCCACGTGGCGCTGTCGATTCCCACCAACCCCGGCTTCGGCTCGCTCAACCTGGGGGCGGCCATCCAGGTGATCGCCTACGAGTGGCGCCAGGCGCTGGGCGGCTTTGCGGTGCAGGACGCCACCCCGTCGCGTGCGCTGGCCGACGCTGCCCAGGTGGCGGGCATGCTGGGCCACTGGGAGCAGGCGCTCACCTCCATCGGGTTTCTGGACCCGGCCGCACCCAAGAAGCTCATGCCCCGCCTTAACCAGTTTTTCAACCGCGCGCAGCTCAGCCCCGAGGAAATCCACATCTTGAGAGGTGTCGCCAAAGCCATGATCGAGACGGCGCAGGCGAAACGATAGACTGTGCAGCCCATTTACAAATAACCATAACAACCAATGCTCGCCCGCTTGCGCTCCGATATCCAGTGCATCCTCGACCGCGATCCTGCCGCGCGCAGCACGTGGGAGGTGATCACCTGTTATCCGGGCCTGCACGCGATCTGGCTGCACCGCCCCGCGCACTGGTGCTGGCACCACGGCCTGAAGTGGCTGGGGCGCTTCATCTCGCACTTTGCGCGCTGGTTCACCGGCATCGAGATCCATCCCGGCGCCAAGATCGGCGAGCGCGTGTTCTTCGACCACGCCATGGGCGTGGTGGTGGGCGAAACCGCCGAGATCGGCGATGGCTGCACCATCTACCAGGGCGTGACCCTGGGCGGTACCTCGCTCTACAAGGGCACCAAGCGCCACCCCACGCTGGGCAAAGATGTGGTGGTGAGTGCTGGCGCCAAGGTGCTGGGCGGCTTTGAAGTGGGCGACGGCGCCAAGATCGGCTCCAATGCCGTGGTCATCAAACCCGTGCCCGCTGGCGCCACGGCCGTGGGCATCCCGGCACGCATCATCCCGTCCAAGGAAGGCCAGAGCGCCGACGTGACCGAGCCCCAGCCATCGCGCAAATTCACCGCCTACGGCATCACGCAGGAGGACGATCCGCTCTCGCAGGCCATGCGTGGGTTGATCGACAACGCCTCGTCGCAAGAGCACCAGATCGCGCTCTTGTGGCAGGCGATCGAAAAGCTCTCGGCCGCCAACCTGCAGGCCAAGGACTGCGTGCCCTGTGACGCGGCGATCAAGGAGCAGTTTGAGGCGGGCAAGCTCAACGAGCTGGTGGGCAAGTAGGCTTCCTGCCGTTGCGTGGGGGCACTGCGGGCTCAGTGCTTGCCAGGCTTGCTGCTCTTCTTTTCGTAGAAAGCCACGATGGGCGGATCAAACTTTGCGTGGTCCAGTTGCCACAGCCCCAGCGGTCCGTGCATCAGCGGAATGCGGTGTTCGCTGCCATCGGGCCATTGCTCCCAATAGTCCCGCATGCGCGGAAACTTCAGTGGCGGCAGGCCCTGCGTGGTGTCGATAGGCTCCAGCCGATAGGTGCCCGACAGGCGGTATGCGTGGTCTTCTGACACAGAGCCTGCCAGCATTTGGTCTACCCGCTTGAGCACGGGCAGGGCAGCCCCGGCCGATACGGCGCCCAGCATCAGGGCCAGCGCCATCGATTCGCGCGAGGGGATGCGCCCTGCAGCGAAGAACCGGTAGCACAGGGCCATCAACGTTGCGATGCCCACCGACGCCACCAGCCAGGTCAGGGGCGAGCGCAGGATGCTGAAGAGCTGCGCATCCGTCAGCTCGTAGCCGGAGAACACAAAGCTGTCGAGCAGCGCAAACAGCATCAGGCCCAGGAACAGCACCGTCGCGCCCAGGCTGCGAGGGTTCTTCTCCAGTGCGAAATCGTGTGTGTTCGCTTCGTCCAGCGGATAGTCGGGGAACGCCGAGCGGAAGATGTCGCACAAGGCCTCGCGCGACGGCCCGGCGCTCCAGCCGGTATCGGCGGTGAACAGCACCTGGCCTTTGGGGGTGTCCAACCGAGCCCAGTGGATGTTGCCCGTCTTGATGGATTGGTTGCCCAGCCATTCGACCTTCAGCCCCGATTTGGGCACCAACGACTCGAAAGCCTTGCCCGTCTTGGCCCAATGCCCCCGGATGCGGAATGCTTCTCCATCGTCGATCAGCACGCCCTTGGCTTCGAAAGCCATAAGCCGCATCCAGCGTCCAAAAAATGCGGGGCGGGCCAGGTTGATGCGCCAGTAGTGCCGGCCCTTGAGGTCCTTCACCAAAGCATCCTGGCGCTGTTTCATGGCGCGTATGCGCACATACATCCACAAAGCCAGGGCGACTACCAGCAGATGGGGGAGGGCGAAGGCAAGGTACTTCATCGTCTGTGTGATGGGCGATGGGGGAGCTTTCGCCCGTGGACCAGCGCTGGCCCGCAGGCGGTTCAGGCGGTCTTGGGCCGGACAGCGTTCTTGGGCCGGAACGCCTTGCAGACCTCATCCCGCGTTTCCAGGTACGGCCCGCCGATCAGGTCCACACAGTAAGGCACGGCGGCAAAGATGCCCGGCACGATCTGCTGGCCGTTGGCGTCCTTCAGCCCCTCCAGCGTCTCGGCAATCGCCTTCGGCTGACCAGGCAGATTAATGATCAGGCTCTGGTCTCGGATCACAGCGACCTGGCGCGACAGGATGGCGGTGGGCACAAACTTCAAGCTGATCTGGCGCATCTGCTCGCCAAAGCCCGGCATCTCCTTGTGCGCCACGGCCAGCGTGGCCTCGGGCGTTACGTCGCGCAGCGCAGGGCCGGTGCCGCCAGTCGTCAACACCAGGCTGCAGCCTGCGTTGACCAGTTCGATCAGCGTGGCGCTAATGCCGGCTTGCTCGTCGGGGATCAGACGCGACTCGAAGGTGATGGGGTTGTGCAGCGCACGCGTCAGCCAGTCTTGCAGCGCGGGCAGGCCCTTGTCTTCATAGACGCCGCTGCTGGCGCGGTCGCTGATGGAGACGATGCCGATCTTGACGGCGTCGTGGACGGCTTCACTCATCGTCGTTGTCCTCGTCGGTGTCGCTGGCATCTGCCGTGCCGGTGCCGCCCAGGTGCTCGCGCACCAGTTGGAACAGCTCGCGGTATGCCCGGCCCTTGCGGGGCGCCAGGCCTTGCGAGACCTGGACGTTGGCCTCCTTGCCCGCAGGCTGCGCATCCTTGCGGGCCTGGCGGATCAGCGCGCGCAGCTGCTGGGTGTCGGTGTCGGGGTGCTCGGCCATCCACGCGGCCAGCGTGTCGTCGTCGGCAATCAGGCGGTCGCGCCATTGCTCGGCCAGATGCAGTTGCAGCTTTTCGGTGGCAGAGCCTTTGTGCTGTTCTTCCAGCGCCTGGCGGGCGGCCTGTACCAGCTCTGGTTCGAGCTTGCGCATGAGCTTGCCCACATACTGCATCTGGCGGCGCTTGCCTTCAAAGTTGGTGATGCGCTTGGCCTCGGCCAGCGCCTCCACCAGTTTGTCGGGCAGGCCCACGGCGTCGAACAGGTCGGCGCGCAGGTTCAAAAGCTCCTTGCCCAGGTCCTGCAGTTCGTCGCTCTCGCGCTTGAGATCGGTGCGGCTGGCATCGGGCGTGCCTTTGAGTTCGGCCTTGAGCTGAATGTCCAGTTCGCTGCCTTCGGCAACGAACTGGCCTCGCACAAAGTAGCCTTTTTTGGGTTTGCGTGACATGGGGTGGGGGCAAAGAGAGGCGGGCGCAGGGTGCGCCGCAGTGGCAAGTATCATAGCTGCCGCTATGAACAAACCCTCCAACCGCGCCCCGCGCACCCCCGGCGCGCTGGCTGCTGTGCCCGCAGCTGCCACCTCCCGCACCCCTGACAGCGGCTTCAGCTACAGCCGCCCGTTTTTTGAAGACCTGGTGGACCGCGCCCTGGCCCATGCCAAAAAGCTCGGTGCGACCGACGCGGGCGCCGAGGCGTCCGAGGGCTGTGGCCTGTCGGTCAGCGTGCGCAAGGGTGAGCTGGAGAACGTGGAGCGTAACCGTGACAAGTCGCTGGGCGTGACGGTCTACATCGGCCACCGCCGAGGCAACGCCAGCACGTCGGACTTTTCTACCAAGGCCATCGAGCAGACCGTGCAAGCGGCCTACGACATCGCCCGTTTCACGGCCGAAGACCCTGTGGCTGGCCTGCCCGACGCCGACGATATCGCGCCCCAGGAGACGCACCGCGACCTGCAACTCTTCCACCCCTGGGCCATCTCCAGCGAAGAAGCCGCAGAGATGGCCAAGGCCTGCGAGGCCGCGGCTTTCAAGACGCATCGCCGCATCACCAACAGCGAAGGTGCTGGCGTGTCGGCCCAGCAAAGCCATTTCTTCAGCGCTCACACACGCGGCTTTCGCGGTGGCTATGCCAGCTCGCGCCACAGTTTCTCGGTGGCCCCCATCGCCTCGTTGCCCGGCAAGAACGCCGAAATGCAGCGCGACGCCTGGTACAGCTCGATGCGCAACGCAGCCGACCTGGCCTCGCCCGAGGCCGTGGGCCGCTACGCCGCGCAGCGTGCGCTGAGCCGCCTGGGCAGCCGCAAGATCCCCACCACGCAATGCCCCGTGCTGTTTGAGTCGACCCTGGCCGCTGGCCTGCTGGGCGGTTTTGTGCAGGCCATCAGTGGCGGCTCGCTGTACCGCAAGAGCAGCTTCTTGCTCGACTCGCTGGGCAAGATGGTCTTTCCCAAGCACATCGACATCCTGGAAGACCCCTTCATCCTGGGTGGCAAGGGCAGCTCGCCGTTTGACGAAGAAGGCGTGCGCGTGGCGCCGCGCAAGGTGGTGCAGGGTGGTCGCGTGCAGGGCTACTTCCTGTCGAGCTACTCGGCCCGCAAGCTGGGCATGAAGACCACGGGCAACGCCGGAGGCTCGCACAACCTGGTGATGACATCGCGCCTCACGCAAGCCAGCGACAACCTGGACGCCATGCTGCAAAAGCTGGGCACGGGCCTGTTTGTGGTGGAGCTGATGGGCCAGGGCGTGAACTATGTCACCGGCGACTATTCGCGCGGCGCGAGCGGCTTCTGGGTCGAGAACGGCAAGATCGCCTACCCCGTGCACGAGATCACCATTGCAGGCAACCTCAAGGACATGCTCAAGGGCATCGAGGCCGTGGGTGCCGATGCCTACAACTATGGCGCCAAGACGGTGGGTTCCATCCTGGTCAACCGCATGAAGGTGGCGGGCAGCTGATCTTCGTGCCCGCAGCAGGCGGATACCGCCAGCGGCTGTTGTGATGCGGGTTTTCTGCAACTCTCCCGCCCCAGGCCCTCGTGACTGCGAGGGCCTTTTTTCATGGAGCGTTTCGTCAGGTGGCACTGCGGGGCTTGGCCGCCCAGGTGTCTTTCTTCCCACGCATGCCCACGGGCAGCGCGAGACCGACGCGGTGCCGGGACATCGCATCCCGGGGCTCAAGATGGGCCAGCATCAGAGAAGCTGCGTCGGCATAGGGAACGATCATCTGCGGCACCTTCGATGCGAACAGCAGCAGCATCAATGGGCTGGGTAGCCTGCCCGCAAAGGCTGGCACGGAGACCGGCAGCTGGTCCGCGGCGATGCGCAGCCGGGCGATCCCCAGCGCGGGTTGGTCGACCATCGGTCCCGGGCACAGCAGGCGCCAATCGAGGGACGAGGTGTTCAGGCGCTCAAAGTTCTTCTTGTGCGGCCAATAGGTGTCGCGCACCTTGGGCAGTTCAACACCCCGGCGGCCTGTCTGGCCGATGTCGAGCACCGCAGCGCCCCCTAGAAACCAGCAGGTTGGCCGCTCTGCGGGGGCCAGGGACTCCACGCTGGAAACCATGCGGTCCACGAGGTCAACAAACGCGCGACCTTCGGTGACTAGCCCTGCGCAGTTGATCAACGCCTCGTGGCCCCGGATGATGTCTGCCAAGGCGTTGATTGCCACGGA
This sequence comes from Acidovorax sp. Root568, assembly GCF_001427445.1. Classification (NCBI taxonomy): domain Bacteria; kingdom Pseudomonadati; phylum Pseudomonadota; class Betaproteobacteria; order Burkholderiales; family Comamonadaceae; genus Acidovorax; species Acidovorax sp. Root568. Next base: position 13,813 of record NZ_LMGP01000005.1, read on the forward strand.
CCCCAGGTCCACCTGGTGCACCGTGATGCGTGATCGCAGGTCCTGGGGCAGCCGGGCTGGGTTGCGCACTAGCACTGACACCTGGTGGCCCGCCGCAACAGCTTGCTGCAGTACGTGGCGGCCGAGGGAGCCCGTGGCTCCCAGGATGAGTAGACGCTTCATGATGATTCGCGAGAGGATTGAGGAAAGGTCTGCCGATGGCCGGGTAGTCATCGACGGGCGATGCCGCGATGATTCCATGCCATCGTCTCTGCAGCACTAATGGCGGGTGAGGTCCATCGCGAAGACGGTGACTTTGTTCACAGTGCTTGTCTTTGCCTGCGGGTTCTCGCGGGTCTTGCCTGCCGCCGTACAGGTGGTGCAGGAACGCCGACGGACACGCGATATGCTGTGCCCACCATGCCTGTCGTGCCCCCGAAGCCCCCAGCCAACGGCCATACCGCTGACCCCATTGCGCCGCAAGACCCGGCCCTGTTGCGCCGTCTGCTGCGCGCCAAGGACCGCATGGACGCTGCGTCGCATGAGGCCTGGCCGGTGCAGCGGCTGGCCGAGGTCAGCGGCGTCTCCGACGCGCATTTCGCACGGTCCTTCCGGCAGGCGTTTGGCATCCCGCCCCATCGCTACCTGCTGACCCGCCGCATCGAACAGGCCGCCACGCTGCTGCGCGACACGGACTTGCCCATCACCGAGATTGCGTTTGCCACCGGCTGGGAGAGCCTGGGCACCTTCGGCCGCACCTTTCGCGACATCACGGGGCAGAGCCCCAGTGCGGTGCGCCTTCAGGCCCAGGCCCGCTTGGAGCCACTGGACAAGGTGCCGGCCTGCGTATTGAAAGCCGCACAACGCCCTGACCTCACCACCGCAGTTTCGGAGAAGCGCCGTCGCCAGCCCGCAGGTACAAAGCTGACATCAGCAACAAACCAGGAGATCTGATGACGACGAACCAAGGCATTGGCGTGGTGGGCGTGTATGTGGACGACCAGGACGAGGCCCTGGCGTTTTACGTGGGCAAGCTCGGGTTTCAGGTGCACACGGACGTGTGCAACGGGCCGTACCGCTGGCTGACGGTGCAGCACCCCGACCAGCCGGGCTTCCAGCTCGGCCTGTTCAGGCCCGGCCCACCGATCCATGATGAAGCCACAGCGCAAACTTTGCGCGCGATGGTGGCCAAAGGAGCCATGCCTGCGCTGGTGCTCCATGTGGCGGACTGCCGCGCCGACTATGCCCGGCTGCGGAATCTGGGCGTGGAGTTCACACAGGAGCCCGTGGACCGGTACGGCAACGTGGACGCAGGCTTTCGCGACCCGGCAGGCAACGGCTGGAAGATGATCCAGCTCGCCGCTGGAGGTGTGCAATGAGCGCCGGTGCGGGAATCCGGCGGTTCCATCGCTGGGTGTCGATGGCGTTCACGCCAGGGCGTGCCACCCTTCAATTCCCCCACGCGCTGGCCGCGCAATGCGGATGGATGCGCGAAGGGGGGCGCAGCCAATAGCTGGCTATTGGCAAGCCACCTGACAAAGCAGACGCCGCAATGCGCAGCCAGCCCGAAGGGAAAGCCATCCAGGCTGCGCATTGCGTCGTTGTCCTTCGCTTGTGTAGCGGGGCTACACGGCACTCAGGGCGCCTAGCACTGCACGGCCTGGATGGCTTTCGCGTGGGGGAATTGGAGGGTGACACGCCCCAGCCGTCATCGCCAATTTTGTGGCTCGCGCCCAGGGTGCAGGCGACCCACCGGACTGGGTCACGTACGCGCCCCTGCCGCCGTTGGCACTGCTGCTGTTGACGGGGTTGTACCTGTTCGTGCAACCCTACCTGCAGCGGCTTGTTGTCCGGTCTTCTGTTCGGCCTGCCCCGGGCGCCCAGGGCTTGCCGCCCGCGTGACGGCGCGCGGTGTGTCCCGCCATCACTCTGCGAAATCTGCAAAGTCCGCCAGCAACTCCAGCACGCCCTCCACGGCGGGCGAAGGCGGTGGCTGGTGACGGTGCGCCACGGCCATGGGGCGCATGAGCGGCGGCTGCAGCGGGCGGATCTGGACATCGGGCGTGCCCTGCAGGTCCTCCACCTCCTCCATCGGTAGCAGTGCGGCGCATTGGCTGGCCACGGCCAGGCTTTTGAGGGCGCCCGGGTAGCTCAGCGCCAGAAACGGGCGCGGATGGTGCCCCGCCTGACCAAACCAGTTGGCAATCAGCCCGTGCATCTGCGTGGCGGGCGCAAACGATGCCCAGCGTCGGCTGGCCAGCCAGTCGGGGCCGACGTGGTCTGGCGCGTCCCACGCGGCGGGCAGCAGGGCCACCATGGGGTCGTTGCGCCAGGGGGTCTGGCGCACCTCTGCCAGCGGCGGCTGGGGGCTGGCGACGATGGCAATATCCAGCGTACCGGCCTTGAGCCGCTGCATCGACTCGGCCGAGCCCACAGCCTCCAGGCGGATTTCTACACCGGGGCTGCGTGCCGCCAGCGCCTCCAGCATGCGTGGCAGCAGCCGGGTGCTGACACCCGCCGACACTCCCACCCGCACCATGCCTTCGCGGCCCGACGCGTGGCGCCGCACGCGTTCCACCAGGTCATCGCTGGCCAGCAACAGCTGGCGGCCTTCGCGCACCAGCACCTCGCCAGCGGGAGTGAGGTCGGCCTGCCGCCGTCCGCGCACCACCAGCTCGGCGCCCAGGCGCGATTCCAGTTCCTTGATGTGCATGCTCACCGTGGGCGGCGCGAGGTGCAACGCCTGCGCGGCAGCCGCAAATGTGCCCAGGTCGGCGATGGCGATCAGGGTTTGCAACTGGTCGAGATTGAGGTTACGCATCAGCTTTTATGAAGTGAATCGTCATTGAATTCAACTTTACAGATGGTAAGCCCGGCGAGAGCATTGCGGGGCCATGAAACACCCGCATCCCCACACCACTGCCTCCAGAGCCGTCTCTGCTTCAAACCTTGTGGGCCGCCAGCGACCTGTGCGAACCGTTGCCATAGTCGTGTTTCTGCATGCGCTGCGTTGGGCCGTGGCGGGCGCGCGCAACGCCAGGGATCGGTGGGCTGCCGCTGCGGCGCGCGCCGAGCGGCGCGTTACCGAGCAGTTCAGGGTGCCCCCAGGTGGGGGGTGAGAGCCATATTTGAATGAAATTGGCGTGTAGCGCAGGTAGTTCATGCGCTGGTAGCTATCATTTCAGGAGTGAAGGCTCGTTGCTGGTCAGCCGGCAGTCGCCTTCGCCTCAGTCCGCCCCCGCAGTGTCATGGGCAAAACGGGGCATCCGATGTGTGTGGGGCCTGAGGGCGCTTACTTGCGCTGGTTGAAATGGCTCTCGACTTCGGCGGTATGGCCGGCATAGCTCTTGGAGATGGGCCAGGTGCTGCACAGGCTGGTGCGCAGCCGTTGGCCTGATTGGAAGGCGAACACCATGTGCTCGGACCCCTTGGCGAACCGCACACCGCAACTTCCCTGGTCGCCCCGAGTGTGCACCGTGATGGCCGTGGCCTGATCGCCTTTGTAGATGGTCGTGGGCCTGAAAAGGGCTCGGTACTCGTTTTTGTTCGCAGGGTCGACGATCTCTTCTGTCACAACGCCTTTGAACACGACCGTGGCCTGTGGAGCATTTGCTTGCGCAGAGGCGAGCTTGCAGCTGCATGCATCGGTATTGCCGGCCAGCCAGGCCATGGCGGTGGCGCAAAAGATGGTGGGGATGGGCTTCATGGGGGCCTTGCTCAGGGGATGGAGTGGGGCAGTTATCGATTCGGCAGTACCGGTGTTGCAGCCGTGCTGGGGCAGTTCAATGCTGGTGACGGGCGCTCGTTGCCAACAGTGGTGCGTTCGTGACGCCGGGCACCGATCAGGCTGCAGCAACGTGCTCCGCGATGGCTTGTCCCACTTGCGTTGTGCTGGCGCTTCCTCCCAGGTCCGGCGTGCGCGGCCCGCTCTTGATCACCTCTTCGATGGCCGCCACGATGGCATCGTGTGCCAACGTGCCCGCGCCCTGGCCGTGGGTGAGGAAGTCCAGCATCAGCGCCCCCGACCAGATCATCGCAATCGGGTTGGCGATGTTTTGGCCGTAGATGTCGGGCGCGGAGCCGTGCACGGGCTCGAACAGGCTGGGGAACGTGCGCTCGGGGTTCAGGTTGGCCGAGGGCGCCAGGCCGATGGTGCCGGTGGTGGCCGGGCCCAGGTCGCTCAAGATGTCGCCAAACAGGTTGGTGGCAGCCACCACATCAAAGCGGCCGGGCTGCAGCACAAAGCGCGCGGTGAGGATGTCGATGTGCTGCTTGTCCAGCGTGACCTCGGGGTAGGCCTGGGCCACGTCGTCGGCACGCTGGTCCCACCAGGGCATGCTGATGGCGATGCCGTTGCTTTTGGTGGCCAGGGTGACATGCTTTCTGGGGCGGCTTTGCGCCAGGTCGAACGCGAACTTCAACAGACGGTGGGCGCCGTGGCGGGAGTAGACGGATTCCTGGATCACGATCTCGCGGTCGGTGCCCTCGTACATGATGCCGCCCAGTGACGTGTACTCCCCCTCGGTGTTTTCGCGCACCACGCAGTAGTCGATGTCGCCGGGTTGGCGGCCCGCTAAGGGGCAGGGTACGCCTTCGAACAAGCGCACGGGGCGCAGGTTGATGTACTGGTCGAACTCGCGGCGGAACTTGAGCAGCGAACCCCATAGCGACACGTGGTCCGGCACGGTGGCGGGCCAGCCCACGGCACCGAAGAAGATCGCGTCCATGCCCGACAGCTGCGCCTTCCAGTCGTCGGGCATCATTTTTCCGTGGGCGGCGTAGTAGTCGCAGCTGGCCCAGTCGATGGCAGTGGTTTCGAGTGCAATGCCAAAACGCGCTGCGGCGGCTTGCACCACGCGCAGGCCTTCTGGCAGCACTTCCTTGCCAATGCCGTCTCCGGCGATGAGGGCGATGCGGTAGGTTTTGGGGGCAGCGGAGGGGGTCATCAAGCGGTCCTTGCAATGGCTTCGAGGGTGCGGCTGCAGGGCGCAGCCAGCGGCATGGCCTGCATTGTTCCCAGCGCTTCAAATAACTACAATCCGCTAACTGTGGCCTTATCCTTCACACATCGTGCATAAAAATCCTGCAGCGGAAGACCTGCGCGTGTTCACGGCCGTGGTGCGCAAGGCCAGCTTTGGCGGCGCCGCCACCGAGCTGGGCACTTCGCCCGCCTACGTCAGCAAACGCATCCGACTGCTGGAGCAGGACCTGCAGGTCAAGCTGCTGCACCGCACCACCCGCCGCGTGGCGGTGACGGAGGAGGGCGAGCGCGTCTTCCACTGGGCGCAGCGCATCCTGGACGACATGGAGCAGCTGATGCAGGAGGTAGCGGTGACGCGCAGCGAGCCGCGCGGGCTGCTGCGGGTGAGCAGCAGCTTTGGTTTTGGCCGCCAGATCGTGGCGCCTGCGCTGTCGCGGTTGGTGGAGCAGCACCCGGGGCTGCAGGTGCGCCTGGAAGTGTTCGACCGGCTGGTGGATGTGGCGGGTGAAGGGTTTGACCTGGACGTGCGCGTGGGCGACGAGATTGCGCCGCACCTGATCGCCCGCCGCCTGGCCGACAACCACCGCGTGTTGTGTGCAGCGCCTGCCTACCTGCAGCGCAAGGGCTCGCCGCGCACGGTGGCTGATCTGGCCGCGCACGACTGCCTGGTGATCAAGGAGCGTGACCATCCATTTGGCGTGTGGCGCCTGCGCAGCGGTGCGCAGGAAGAGTCGGTGAAGGTGCGTGGCCCGCTGTCGGCCAACAACGGCGAGATGGCCGTGCAGTGGGCGGTGGACGGACGTGGCGTGGTGCTGCGCTCGTTGTGGGATGTGGGCGCGCACCTGCAGACCGGGCGCCTGATGCAGGTGCTGCCGCAGTGGCAGCAAGAAGCCAATGTGTGGGCCGTCTACCCCACGCGGCTGGAGCGCTCGGCCAAAGTGCGGGTGTGCGTGGAGTTTTTGCAGGCGCATTTCCGCGCCGGGTGGGCGGTGCGGGGCGCAGAGACCGGTGTGGACGCAAACGCCCCGGTTTGAAGCAAAAATAGCTGCTAGCGCCCGTCTTACAAGCGCTGGCAGCTATCAAAAAGATACCGGTCGTACCATGGGCACGACCGCAGGGGCGATCAGCCCGCCAGCGCTGCCTTTACTGCAGCCGACACCTGGCCCATATCGGCCTTGCCCGCCAGGCGGGTCTTGACCACGCCCATGACCTTGCCCATGTCGCCAGGGCCCGATGCGCCGATTTCGGCCACGATGGCCTTGACGGCAGCCAGCGTTTCTTCGGCCGACATGCGCTCGGGCAGGTAGGCCTGCAGCACAGCCATCTCGGCCTTTTCCTTGTCGGCCAGGTCCTGGCGGCCTGCGCCTTCAAACGCGGTGATCGAGTCCTTGCGCTGCTTGATGAGCTTGTCCACGATGGCGACCACAGCCGCGTCGTCGAGCACGATGCGCTCGTCCACTTCCTTTTGCTTCATCGCGGCCTGCAGCAGGCGGATGGTGCCCAGGCGCTCACTGTCCTTGGCGCGCATGGCGGTTTTCATGTCTTCGGTGATCTGGTCCTTGAGGCTCATGGCGGCTTCCTTGGTTGGTTTTAGACAAGAACAGGGGTTTGCCAAAAGGCTTTCTGGCTAGGCGTCAACGCCGCAGACAGTAGTGCTGCTACGGCAAGGCGTTGCAACGACGCCAGAAAGCCTTTTGGCAAACCCCAAAAACAAAAACCCGCGCTTGGCGTCCCTAGCGCGGGTTTGTCGGCACTCCGTATCAGAACGGGGCCAAAGCGGTACTTAGTACAGCTTCTTGGGCAGTTGCATGCTGCGAACGCGCTTGTAGTGACGCTTCACGGCAGCAGCCTTCTTGCGCTTGCGCTCGGCGGTGGGCTTTTCGTAGAACTCACGGGCGCGCAGGTCGGTCAGCAGGCCGAGCTTTTCAATGGTGCGCTTGAAGCGGCGCAGTGCAACGTCAAAGGGTTCGTTTTCTTTTACGCGGATCGTAGTCATTAGCTAATGTTTTCCAAATGGTGCCTGCAGAGGGGCTTGGGGAGATCGGGCCTCAAGTCCGTACAAAGCGGTTTCCCCGTCTGTAACTAGTATTTGGCCGACGGGGCATTGCCAGCAAAGCCGGAGATTATAGCCTTTATCCACGCCCAGAGCGCAAGGACTGCCGGTCTGTCCCCGAACAGGGCGTCCGGTGGGCTTCTCACAGCCGGGCCGCACCGCAATGGCGCGGAAGTTGCTTCACGTTGTAACACTCCTATTCACCGGTGGAGAGTCCTGGCCATCCGCCCGGGCGGCCCCGCCGCAGACACCATGGCATTCATGCACCGCGTATCGGGTTGGCTGGGCCGGCTCAGTGTGGGCCGCAAGCTCATGCTCATCTATCTGCTGGACCTGACGGCGGTGATCTACGTCTCCAGCATCCTGATCCACGAAAAGTACCTGGCGATTGATTTCACGCGCAAGGAGGTGGTGGGCACGACCTACGCGGCCGTGGTGCGCGATGGGCTGATGGGGCAGTTCCTGGATGCTTCGCAGCAGCCTCCGCTGGTGGCCGATGTGCTGACCCGCCTGGACGCCGTGCGGGCAGCCCACGACGAACAACTGCACACGGCCGATGTGGGGCAGCGGTTTGGCGTGGCGCTGCAGCAGCTGACGGGCCAGCCCCAAGGGGGCGCTCCAGCTGCTGATCCGCAGACGCTCACCCGGCTGCGCAGCCAGCTGCTGCGCGAGGGGCGTGAGCTGCTCACCACGGTGGGTAACCAGTCCAACCTGATCCTGGACCCGGACCTGGACAGCTACTACGTGATGTCGCTGGTGGTGCTGCGGTTTCCCGAGCTGCTGCAGGCGGTGCATGACACCGTCAGCTTCCTGAACGCGGCGCCGTCGCGGCGCGGGCCGCAGTGGTCGTCCGAGTTGCTGACGCTGGTGGGGCGGCTGGATGCGGTGATGCTGGGCATCGAGTCGGACTACAACCAGGCCTTCATTGCAGGCTCGCCCGAGATGCGGGCTGCGCTGGTGCGCCAGCGCGAGGCGCTCAAGGCGGCGCAGGAGGGCTTTCAGGCCTTGCTGCAGGGCATTGCGTCGGGCGAGTCGCGCCTGACGGTGGCACAAGTGGGCCTGCAGGAGGCGCAGGTGCTGGGCGCGCTGCGCGATGCCTGGTCGGTGGGCATTGTGGACCTGGAGCGTTTGCTGAACCAGCGCGCCGACAGCCTGTTTGCCCGCATGTGGTTGCACCTGGGCACGGCGCTGGTGCTGCTGGGCTGCATCCTTTCGCTCGTCACCCTGGTCGCGCGCCAGATCGCCAAACCGCTGCAGCAACTGGCCCGCGTGGCCGACGAGGTGCGCAAGAGCGGCGACCACACGCTGCGCGCGCACTGGGCCAGCCGCGACGAGATCGGCCGCCTGGTTACTGCGTTCAATGAGATGCTCTCGCAGCTCGACCGCGACCGCGTGCTGCAGCAAGAGCTGGCCGCCAGCGCCCGTGCGGCCGAGGCGCAGCGTGAACTGGTGGAGGCCTTCCCCATCCCCATGGTGGTCACGTCGATTCCCGAGCACGAGGTGCTGCACTCCAACGCACCCGCGGCCCACTGGCTGGGTGGCCGCAAGACCGACCCCTGGGCCGTGGGGCTGGAGCCCGGCGTGCGCGCGCGCTTCTTCCAGCGCCTGGCGGACCAGGGCTCGGTCGATGAATTTGAAGTGCGCTGGAAGGGCAGCCCCGAGCCATCCTGGGCCGTGCTGTCGGCGCGGCGCCTGCAGTTCCAGGGGCGCGACTCGGTGCTCACGGCCTTCACGCCCATCAACGTGCTCAAGGTGATGGAACAGCGCCTGGAGCTCTGGGCCAAGGTGTTCGAGGCCTCGTCCGAGGGCATCATCATCATGAACGCCGAGCAGCAGATCATCAGCGTGAACAAGGCGTTCTGCCGCAGCACGCACTACGACTTCTACGAGGTCATTGGCGAAGACCTTGGCTTTCTGCTGGAAGAGGCGGGCGCCGAGCCGCTGTCGGTGCAGATTCAGCGCACCATGCTCGACAAGGAATCGTGGCAGGGCGAGGTGCGGTTTCTCCGCCGCTCGGGCGAGACCTACCCGGCCTGGCTCATGGTGTCGGCCGTGCGCGAGGGCAAGGGCGGTGCGGTGGCCAACCACATCGGCATTGCCATCGACATCACCGACCGCAAGCTCAACGAGGAGCGCATCCAGTTCCTGGCGCACCACGATGTGCTCACCGAGCTGCCCAACCGATCACTGTGCGTGCAGCGCCTGCAGATGGCGCTGGCGCAGGCGCCCATCACGGGTGAGAAGGTCGCGGTGCTCTTCATCGACCTGGACCGCTTCAAGGCCATCAACGACACGCTGGGCCACCACATTGGCGATGGCCTGCTGCGCTCGGTGGCCGCGCGCCTCACGCAGGCCGTGCGCAGCCGCGACACCGTGAGCCGCCTGGGCGGCGACGAGTTTGTGGTGGTGATGCGCGACGTGGCCGGGCGCGAGGATGTGCAGCAGCTGGTGGAGAGGCGGCTGATCCCGCTCATCCGCCAGAGCCACCCGGTGGAGGGGCATGAACTCAATGTGTCCTGCAGCGTGGGCATCGCCGTGTACCCCGAGGATGGCAGCGACATTGACGAACTCATGCGCCGCGCCGACGCCGCCATGTACGAGGCCAAAACCACCGGCCGCGACATGGCGCTGTTCTATTCCATGGAGACCGACCAGCGTGCGGTGGCCCGCCAGACCATGGAGCAGCAGCTGCGCCGCGCGCTGGAGCGCAACGAACTGAGCCTGCACTACCAGCCCCGTCTGAGCGCCCAGGGCACCCAGCTGCTGGGCGTGGAGGCGCTGCTGCGCTGGACCAGCCCGGTGCTGGGCTCTATACCGCCCAGCGAGTTCATCCCCATCGCCGAAGAGACCGGCATGATCCGCGCCATTGGCAGCTGGGTGTTGCAGCAAGCCTGCGAGCAGTGGGTGCGCTGGCAACAGCTGGCGCTGGAGGCGGGCCCTGGCGATGCCTTGATGCCACACCCGCTGGCCCGGGTGTCGATCTCAGTCAACCTCTCGGCCGCGCAGATGTCCGACCCCGCGCTGGTCACCGACATTGAGGCCCTGCTGCTGCGCACCGGTATGCCGGCGCACCGGCTGGAGCTGGAGATCACCGAGTCCCAGCTCATGGACAACGCCCATGCGGCCGAGCAGCAACTGGCCGCGCTCAAGGCGCTGGGCGTACAGCTGTCCATCGACGATTTCGGCACCGGGTATTCCAGCCTGGCCTATCTGAAGCGCTTTGACATCGACCGCCTCAAGGTGGACAAGTCCTTTGTGCGCGACATGCTGGCCAACCCAGCCGACATGGCCATCACCCGCGCCATCATCGCGCTGGGCCACACGCTGGGGCTGCGCATCGTGGCCGAGGGCGTGGAAGACCTGGCCACGGCCCAGGTGCTGAGTGCGCTCGATTGCGAGGAGCTGCAGGGCTACCACTTCAGCCGCCCGCTGCCGGTGCCGGAGCTGGAGGCCTGGGCCCGACAGCATTGCGGATTGTTGACGCGAGAGGCAGCGGCAGCGTAGCGGTCAAACGGGGCTGCGCACGCGCGGGACGCCGGGCAAGGGCCGCCCCGCAGAGAGGGCGTCGTCCCCCTGCCCGCGCAGCGTAGCGTAGCGAGAGCGGGGGGAAGGCACGTAGGGCCTCAGGGGGGTGTCACTGCCAACGCCTGCGCACAGGCATGCGCGCTGGCCCAGGCCCACTGAAAGTTGTAGCCGCCCAGCCAGCCTGTCACGTCCACCACCTCGCCAATGAAGTACAGGCCGGGCTGCGTCTTGCACTCCATGGTTTGCTGCGACAGCGCGCGCGTGTCCACGCCGCCCAGCGTCACCTCGGCTTTTTTGTAGCCCTCGGTGCCTGTGGGCGTCAGCTCCCAGCGTGCCAGCTGCTCCGCCAGGCGCGCCAGGGCCTTGTCCGATGCCTCGTTGATGGGGCGCTGCCAGTCGGCCTCGCGACTGGCCCACGCGTCGGCCAGGCGGCTCGGCACCAGGGTGGCCAGCTCGTTGGCAACCAGCTTGCGCGAGCGGGCCTTGCCCTGCGCCAGCGCGGCGGGCAGGTCCACCGTGGGCGCCAGGTTGATGGCCAGGGGCGTGCCCTCCTGCCAGTAGCTGGAGATCTGCAGCACCGCCGGGCCCGACAGGCCCCGGTGGGTGAACAGCAGGTCTTCGTCAAACGCCATGCGGGTTTTCTTGGCCCCGGTGCTGATCTGCACCGGCAGCGCCAGCCCCGCCAGCTGCGCATACGGCGCCCAGCCTGCGCCGTCAAAGGTCAGCGGCACCAGGCCCGGCTTGCGCTCGATGAGCGGGATGCTGAACTGCTGCGCGAGCCGGTAGCCAAAGTCGGTGGCGCCGATCTTGGGGATGGACAAGCCGCCGGTGGCAATGACCAGCGCACCCGCCGACACCGGCCCACGATCAGTATCAATTTGATAGCTGCCCCGGCATGATTCACTAGCGCTTGATGCCAAAAAGTCTATTTTTTTGACGCTACAGGGCTGCCAGCGGGTCACGCCACCCGCCTCGCACTCGGCCAGCAGCATGGCAATGATGTCCTCGGCCGAGCGGTCGGCAAACAGCTGGCCCTTGTGCTTTTCATGAAACGGGATGCCGTGCTTTTGCACCAGCGCGATAAAGTCGGCGGGCGTGTAGCGCGACAGCGCCGAGCGGCAGAACTGCGGGTTCTGCCCCACAAAGTGTTTGTGCGGCGCGGCCGGGTCCAGGTCGCGGTTGGTGAAGTTGCAGCGCCCGCCGCCCGAGATGCGGATCTTTTCGGCCACCTTGTCGGCATGGTCGATGAGCAAGACCTTCAGGCCCCGCTGGCCCGCCTGGCCCGCGCAGAACAGGCCGGCAGCGCCGGCGCCGATGATGATGGCGTCAAAAAATGGGAGGGACACGGGAAGGCATCAAAAGGGACAAAGGCGTGATTGTCCCCCGGCTGCCCCGGGGCCTGCTCCGCACGGCGCGATGCCGCTGCGGCGCAAGCCCCGGTCGCCCCCTCGCTCCCTCTTGTGTTGCGGGTAGGCCGGTCAGAACGCCGCTCGCAGCGTCACGCTCAGATTGCGCGGGTCCGCATAGTTGCCGTAGTCCAGGTTGGCCCAGTACTTCTGGTTGGTCACGTTGTTCACCGCCAGTGTGGCGCTGACCTTGGGGTTGAACTGCCAGGATGCACGCAGGTTGAGGATGGCCTTGGGCGACTGCTTCACCGTCACCGTGCCGCTGGGGTGCGGGATGTTGAAGCCCTCGATGGCGCTTTGCCAGGTCAGGTTGCCGCCCACCGACAGCGGCGCCAGCGCGCCCGAGAGCTGGTAGTCCGTGCCCAGTTGCACCAGGTAGTCGGGCATGTTGGCGTAGATCAGGTCGGTGGGGGCACGCGTGACCTTGGCGCGGGTGAGGCCGGCACTCACCCGCCATTGCCGGGTGGCCATGCCTGCGAACTCCAGCTCGAAGCCGGTGGACTTCGTGCCGTTCACGGCCACGTAGGGCAGGCTGCCGTCGGGCAGCGGTGTGGTGATGGCGCTGTCGCGCACGCCGAAGTTGTCCTGCTTGGTCTGGAACACCGCAAAGTGCGCCTGGATGCGGCGCTCGAACAGCTCGGCCTTGAGGCCAGCCTCGGCATTGCTGCCGATGACGGGCGACAGCGGATTGTTGTTGCGGTCCTTGTAGTTCTGCGGGTTGAAGATGCGCGCGTAGCTGGCGTAGGCCGACAGGGTGGGCGTGATGTCGTACACCGCGCCAATGAAGGGCGTGACCTTGCGGTTCTCGTCCTGGATGGCCGAGCGGCCTGCATAGCTGCCGGTGGTGCCATAGGTGTCGGAGTGGCGGTGCCAGTCGGTCAGGCGCAAGCCGGTGAGCACCGACAGCGGGTCGGCCACGCGCCAGCGTGCCGAGGCGAACAAGCCCGTCTGCTGCGTGATCTGTGTGCGCCAGGCGCCGGTCTTGGAATACGTGGGCGCAGGTGCGTTGCCGTCCCAGGTGTAGATGTTGGGGATCACGTAGCTCCAGCCCGCCACGGACGTGTAGCCATCGGTGCGCGTGGCAGTGCGGGTGGAGCTCATGCCCACCACCAGGTCGTGCTTGCGGCCGCCCAACTCGAACTTGCCTGACAGGTAGGCGTCTACCGTGTCCTGCTTTTCGCTGCTGCCGCTCACGGCTGCGTACAGCGTGGTGCCGGCGCCGGTGACCGGGTTGATGAACGGGGCCTGGCTGGTGGTGGCGCCATAGCCGTAGGTGCTCAGGCGGAAGGTGTCGCCCTCGGTGTGGTTCAGCGCGGCCTTCAGGCTCCAGTCGTCGTTGATCTGGTGGTCCAGCGTGGCGTAGAGCGTGCCAGAGGTGCGCTCCCAGCGCGTCCAGGGCGGCGAGAAGCTGGTGGAGATCGGCAGGTCGATGGGCACGCCCGTGGTGGCAAAACGCGGGATGGTGCCCCAGATCGGCGCCTTGGGGTCGTTGGACTGGCGCTGGTAGCCCACCGACACCACGGTGGCGGTGCCGATGTCGGCCTCCACCGCAGCCAGCAGGGCGGTCTTGTCCTCGGAGTAGCGGTCGCGGAAGCTGTCTTTCTTCTGCGGGGCCACGACCAGGCGGCTGCGCACGCTGCCGTCGCTGTTGAGCGGTGCGTTGATGTCCAGCTCGCCCCGGTACAGGTTCCAGGAACCCGCCGTGAGCGCCACAGACGCCGCGAACTCGCGCTGCGGGCGCTTGCGGATCATGTTGATGGTGGCCGACGGCACGCCCACACCGGTCTGGATGCCGTTGGCGCCGCGCACGATGTCGATGCGCTCGTACAGCGCGGTGTCGAACTCCTGGTTGGTGCTGCTGCTGTAGCTGGGCAGGCCGTCGGTCTGGAAGTCGGTGATCTGGAAGCCGCGGGCGTAGTACAGCGGGCGCTGCGTGTCGTAGAAGCTCACGGCAATGCCGTTTACGTTGCGCAGCAGGCTGTCGATGCTGGTGAGCGACTGGCGCTCGATCTGCGCGCGCGTCACCGTGCTGACGGACTGCGGCGTTTCACGCGGCGTGAGCTGGAGGCGGGTGGATGCGCTCTCGCGCGCACCCGACACGGTGACGCTGTCCAGCGCCTTGGGCTCCACGACCTGGTCGGTGTTGGCTGTGCCCGAGAGGGAGGGTTCGGCGGCGGGCGCTGGTGACTCGGCGGCGGTCTGGGCACTGGCGGTGCCCGCTAGGTTGGCGGCCAGGAAGGCGGCCACCGCCAGAGGGTGGAGGGCACAGACAAGGTGTCTGCGGGGTGCGTGCATGAAAGGGCTCCTGGGGGAAATGCGATGACAGGCTGGCTGGCAACGCTCCTCCGACGGGACGCACGGCTGGCTGGGATTTGTAAAATTCTAAATACAAATGGGAACTATTCGCAAAAATGCATCCGCTGTGGCATCCAAGGTGCGGGTTTTTGTTGTTCTGGCGGCACAACGCACCGGGTGGGACGCAGCCCGCTGCACCCGGTAGCCAGAGTGATGCCTTTGCGCGGCGCTGTGGTGGTCACTGCGGCACGGCCACGCGGTGTGCCATGTCCTGCAGACCCGCTGGCGCCGAAGCAGCCAGCGAATGGTGGTGCGGCGCTTAGAGCCTGTTCAATGTCTTTTTGGAGATCGCATTGGAGTGCAATCGGGATGAGTGGATGCCGCGGATGCGCCGCATGGGCTCATGCCCATGCAAGCAGTCGGGGCGCCAAAACTCCGAGTTCATCGGCCCGATTTCACACCAACCCTTCGGGCAAGTGCCTTGCCGGGCGGTCTGCGGCGTTGCGGCGCTTGGCCGTGCACAGGCTATCGGCAGCGCACCGCGCCTTGCATCCCATCCCGGCAAGGTACTTGTGCGACTCCAAAAAGACTTTGAACAGGCTCTTACTGCCGATACACCCCGCCCGAGCCCACCACGGCGATGTCCACGTAGTTGGACCCGTGGTGGTTCTGTGCGCTGAACTGGTAGCTGAAGCCGCCCAGGTCCAGATTGCCCAGGCCCTCCATGGCAGTGACCAGGCTGGCGCGCGTGACGCCAGGCCCCGCAGCGCGCAGGCCTTCAATGAGCACGCGCGCGTCCATGTAGCCGGTATAGCGGTCGTAATCCGCCGGCTTGTCGTGGCGCTTCATGGAGGCCTGAAAGTCGCGCGTGAGCGCAATGGTGGGCTTGGTGGGCGAGGGGCCCGTTCTCGCCACCGCCAGGCCACGCGCATCGTCGCCCAGCGCCTTGAGCACAGCGGTGCCTGCGCCCAGCGACAGGGTGTAGATGGGCACGCCCAGGTGAGCGCGGTTGGCCCGCACATAGGCCACTACCGACGGGCCTGCTGCCACCAGCAGCACGGCCTGCGGCTTTTGGGTGGCCAGGGCCTTGGCGGCTTCGTTCGCGTCTTCACCCGACGAGGCCAGCGCATGCGATCCCGCCAGCGTCGCGCCTTCAGCGGCAACCGTCTTTTCGACCAGGGGCAGCAGCAGTTTGCCGAAGTCATTGTTTTCGTAGGCCACAGCAATGCGCGAGGTCTGCACGGCCACCAGGTTGCGCACGATCTTCACCAGTTCGTCGGCATAGCTGGCGCGGGTGGTGAACAGGTAGGGGTGCTGCTGCGCTCGCACGGCAGGGCTGCCGGTGTACACCGAGATCAGCGGCAGCTTGGCTTGCGCCAGGTAGGGCAACAGCGTCATGACCTGCGAGGTGCCGGCCACACCAAACAGCGCCAGCACGCCGTCTTTTTCGCTCAGCTGCTTGGCGTTGTCGAGCGCACGGCGGGCGTCAAAACCATCGTCCAGCGACACCAGCCGGATCTTGCGGCCACCGATGCCGCCCTTGGCGTTGGCGTCTTCCACGGCGGCCTCCTGCCCCTCGTGGATGGGCGACAAAAACGGCGCCATGCCGCCTGACAGTGCGGTCGAGCGGCCAATGAGGATGTCTCCCTTGCCGCCGCTGGCGGGCTGTGCGCGGGCGGGCAGGCCAGCCAGGGCCGCGCTACCGGCCAGCGCAAGGACCAGGCTGCGGCGGCGCGCCAGGGGCAGCCCCTGGTCGGCGGGCCACGCATTTGCATTCGGGGTCTTCATCACACAGCATCTCCAGCAAAAAACCGATTCAAAGGGCTGCGAGGCCCCGAAGAGCGGCGATGGTAGGAGGGCGCTGTGCCCGGCACGCACCGGGTTTCTACCGGGGGCGCGTCATCTTAGGGACATGTGTCTATCCACCCATGGCTCTGTCGGCACCCGCGCGAAACGGTGCGATTCGCCCCGCCCCATGCGGCGCGGTAGCATGTGGCATGGACCTGCCGAGGACAACACCATGACTTTGATCCGCTACGCCCTCTGTGCTCTGGCGCTGGGCTGCCTGGCCCCCGCCTGGGCCATCAACAAGTGCACGGACGCCAATGGCAAGGTGTCGTTCCAGGACGCGCCTTGTGCGGGCGAGGGCGAGAAGATCGACGTGCGCCCCACCACCCGTGGCGCCACCCCGGTGCAGCCCCCCGTAGCGCCTTTGGCCGAGGGCGCGTTTGGCCCCACCTGGCAGCGCAAGAACTACCTGCAGACCCAGGGCATCCCCCAGGCGCGCGCCGCTATCGAGCGCAACCAGCGTGAATGCACAGCCCAGCCCAATGCCGTGGCCACGGCAGGGCCGCTGCGGCGCGGCAACCTGCCGTCGGGCAACCAGTTTGTGCAGGAGGGCGCGGAAAAGGCCGCCGATGCCAAAGCCGCGTGTGAAGAACGGACCGAGGCCCTGCGCGAGCAACTGCGGGTGCTGGAGCGAGAGCTGGCGGCGATGCCCTAGCCCTGTACCTAACGAGTCCTCATCCCTTCCAGGTGAACGGAAACTTGAACTGCTTCACAAAGCCGTTGGGCACGTAGTCGCCCAGCACGCCATAGTGCTCGGGCCAGAGCTTGGTGCTTTTGACGGCGGTGCCAAACAGGTAGTCCAGAAACGCGAAGTGCGCGGCGTAGTTCTTGTCCAGCGCCTCCTGGTCCTGGCTGTGGTGCCAGTGGTGGAAGTTGGGCGTGACCAGCACGTAGCGCAGCGGCCCAAGTCGCACGCTCACATTGGCGTGGTTGAACACGGCCTGGAAGCCCACCACCACGATGTATGCGTCGATCACTTCCTTGCTGAAGCCCAGCACATAGATGGGGGCCAGCACCAGCGTGCGGGTGATCAGCAGCTCCAGGATGTGCTGGCGCGAGCCCGCCATCCAGTCCATGCTTTTGACGCTGTGGTGCACGGCGTGCAGGCGCCACAGCAGGGGCACCTCGTGGTAGGCGCGGTGCGTCCAGTACTGCACCAGGTCGGCCACCAGGATGATGAGGAACAGTGCCACCCAGAAGTTCAGCCCCTGCACCCAGCCGCGAATGCCGTCGCTCGCCGCCCAGCCAAAGAACTTGTGCACGATGAGGTTGGTGGCCAGCAGCACAAAGCCCACCACCATGTGGTTGACGATGAAGTGGTGAAAGTCCGTCTGCCACTCGGCGCGGAAGATGGGCTGGTCCTTGCGCAGCGCAAACAGCTTCTCGATGAAGATGAAGATCAGCGAGCTGCCCAGCAGGTCCAGGATGAACCAGTCGAGGCCGATGTAGGGTGTGTTGTCGGGGAAGTTCGGGTCCACCTCCACCTTGTGGCCGCCCAGCAGCGCGGCAATCGCCACGATGGCAAACGCAAAGGTGGCCAGCCAGCGGGCGCGGTTGAACAGGATGTTGACCAACGAGATGCCGCCCGCAATTGCCATGGCCACCAGCATGATGTTGCGTATCACCGCCACGTCGTAGCTCTTGCGCAGCTGCGGCGTGGTGAGGTACTCGGGGAAGTGAAAGGCCAACACGCCCAGAAGGCACAGGATGGCCAGCGTGAGTGCAATCACGCCCGACACCAGCCCCTTGCCGGTGCGCAATGCGCCGTGGCTTTCGGTGAATTCGTTGAGTTTTTCTAGTTCGATCATCGGTTCCTCCTCGCACCCGGTCAGCAGGTGCTGCGCGAGTGTAGCGAAGCTGCCACCCGCTGTGCACCGGGCTCAACTTGCACGCGACGCAGCACACGCAGCTTTCTAAAATCGCTGCATGAACATCCCTTCACACCAACTCAGCATGACCGTGCTCATGTCGCCCGACATGGCCAACTTTTCGGGCAACGTGCACGGCGGCGCCATCCTCAAGCTGCTGGACCAGGTGGCGTACTCGTGCGCCAGCCGCTATTCGGGCTGCTACACCGTGACGCTGAGCGTGGACCAGGTGATGTTTTTGCAGCCCATCCATGTGGGCGAGCTGGTGACGTTTCTGGCCAGCGTGAACTACACAGGCAGCTCGTCGATGGAAGTCGGCATCAAGGTCGTGGCCGAAGAGATCCGTTCGCAGGTGGTGCGGCATGTGAACAGCTGCTTTTTCACCATGGTGGCGGTGGATGAGGCGCGCAAGCCCGTGCAGGTGCCGCCACTGTCGCCTTCCACCCCCGACGAACGCCGCCGCTGGGACGCTGCGGTGATCCGCAAGACGCTGCGCAAGGAACTGGCACAGCGGTTTCAGCAAGTGCGAGAAACCGCCGGGCAGTAAGCCGTTGAGTGGGCGCCTTGAATGGACGCCTTCCAAGGCCCTGGGCGCATCGCCCCGGGCCTTTTCTCTGCCCCTCACGCTGTGCTGCTCAGGCCGCGTTGCGGCTGCGTCCGGCCAATGACACCGCCTGCAGGGACAGGCCGTCAATTTCGTTGGTGATGCCTGACAGCACATTGGCCACCACCGCAAACTCGCGCCCGTGCTGCCCGGCACGCGCTGCCATCACCTGGGCGTTGAAGCTGACCACCTTGGCCTCGCGTGCCACGGTCTGGATCGAGGCCACGATGCCGGCCAGCTCTTTCATCAGGGTTTCGGACTGCGCCTTGCTCACCTGGTCGAACGCGGTGGTGGCCGTGTTGAGTGCGTCGAGCACACCGTCGGTGGTTTCGACCAGCCTAGCCAGGGCGTCTTCCACGCGCGGGCTCTGGCGCTCGGCCAGGTCCAGCGCCGTGCCCACCTGCTGGGCAAACGCGTCGATGGTGGCGCCCACACCCTGGGGGCCGTGATAGGCCTTGCGGATGATTTCGCCGCTGGCGGCATCGAGGTGGCGGGGCGTGTCGACCAGCCGGGCCTGGCTGTCGGTGAACAGCGTGAGCGAGCTGCGCGCGGCCTTCAGGTGCAGGTCGCTGCCGCGCGCGGCCAGCACGGTTTGCAGCACCATGCGCTGCGACAGCATGCGCTGGCGCGCTGCAAGATTGACGAGCGACATGCCCCCATCGCGCGATGGAGCCTGTGCAGGGGACGACAGCGTGGGCATGCTGGAAGTGCGTGCGGGGAGGGGGAAGGCTGCCATGGTGTTCCTTGTGCGTGTTGCATTCAGATGCATGTCTTCAAGCAATACCCGGGCCAATGTGCGTACAGCTGCGTGACCCAATGCGGTGCTGTGGAGCGGGAGGCCAGGCTTGATGAAACACGCGGCTGCGCAGCGCGTGGGCGTGCACTGAAGCACATTGGTTTGCGCTCGCGCACGGTGCATCCCCGACCTGCGCAGCGCGCAATCGGGACTGTGGAATTGTGGGGGTCGTTGTGTGTGCTCAGCCCGCGCGCCGGGCCTGCAACGGCACTGCGCCAGCGTCCTGCACGGCCAGTGCGACACCACGCACCACATCGCCCACCACAATCACCGAGGGGCTGGCCAGCCCTTCGCGGGTGATGGTGGCGTGCAGCGCTCCCAGGGTGGTGATGGCATGCCGCTGGTGGGGCAGGCTGGCGTGCTGGATGACGGCGACCGGTGTGTCTGCAGGCAGGCCGGAGAGCAGCTCTTGCTCGATGGTGGCGGCGCCGCTTACGCCCATGTAGATGACCAGCGTGAGCTTGGCGTCGCGCGCCGTGGCGGCCAGTTGGCGCCAGTCGGTGCCCGCGTCACCGGGCTTGGCGTGGCCGGTGACAAACACCACGCCATGGGCATGCTCACGGTGCGTGAGCGGTGCGCCCAGCGAGGTCAGGCCCGCCAGGCCTGCGGTGATGCCGTTGATGACGGTGACCTGCACGCCGGCGGCACGCAGGTGCTCCACCTCTTCGCCACCCCGGCCGAAGATGAAGGGGTCGCCGCCCTTGAGGCGCACCACGTTCTCCCCTTCGTTCACGGCCATCAGCATCAGCTTTTCGATGAAGGCCTGTGGCGTGCTTTTGCAGCCGCCGCGCTTGCCCACGTAGACGATGCGCGCCGTGGGCGATGCGTGCTCCACGATGGCATCGCTCACCAGGTCATCCACCAGCAGCACGGTGGCCGCCTGGATGGCCTTGAGCGCCTTGAGGGTGAGCAGCTCCGGGTCGCCCGGGCCTGCGCCCACCAACGTGCAGCTGCCGCCGGTGCCCAGGTGGGGTGGGGGTGTGGGCGATGTGGTGGAAGGCGTGGGGCGGCTCATGGGGATGTCTCCGAAACGGTTTGATCGACCAGTCGCAAGATATGTTCCACCTGCCGTTCGATGGCGTGTGGAATGGGCAAATCGCCCGCCAGCACCTGGCGCGTGTAGGCGGCTGTGGTGGCCACATCGATCTCGGCGGGCAGACCGGGCACCTCGCTGGCCGTGCCCGGTTGTTGTGCCTCCAGCACCGTATGCACGCCGTGCACAAAACCGTCGTAGCGGGGGGTGCGGCGTGGGTCCGTGGCGACCTCGCCCTCCAGCCCGCGCGAGAGCAAGGCGTTCATCCCCAGGGTGCGGAAGGTGCTCTGCAGCATCTCGAAATATTCGGGGTGTGTGTACGCCGTGACCACCACCGACGGCCCCGCGCACGGGCTCATCAGCTTGACCACACTGTGCCCTGGGTTGCGCAGGCCCACCACCTCGCGCACGGCCAGCAGGCGTGCCAGCCCTGCGTGCAGGTGCTGGGTGTGGATATGGCGGACCGTGCCATTTGCTATCTTTTCAGGAGCTGTCAGGGCAGGTACTTCTAGCGCATTGAGCACATCCGATGCCAAAACGCGCCGCGCCTCGGTGCGCATGCCGTGCAGCAGCACGGGCAACCCTTCACGGGCCAGCAGCAGCGCCAGCAGCGGCGTCAGCACCGGCAGCTTGCGTGCGCCGTTGTAGCTGGGCAGCACGATCAGCGGGCGGTCGCTGGCGGGCAGCAGCGCCAGGCGGCTGTGCGTGGCATCCAGAAAGCCGCACATCTCCTCGGACGTCTCGCCCTTGATGCGCATGGCCAGGCAGAAGGCGCCAATCTCCAGGTCGGTCACGGCGCCATCCAGCACCTGGCCGAACAGGTCCGTGGCCTGCTCGCGCGTCAGCGGCTTGGCGCCGCGCGCGCCGCGGCCGATTTCCTTGATGTACTGGCTAATGCCCATGGCTTTTGTTGGCGGGACTTGTGAAACAGGGCGCCAGCGTCGTTGTTTCGGCTTGCCGTACAGGCGTACTGTCTGCGCCGAAAGCGCCTAGCTGGAGCCCTGTTGCACAAGTCCTGGTGGGGTTTGTTGGTTCGAGGGCTATTTTCCTGCAAGCAAGAGAACTTTTGGTTATATGACGGCCTGCGCGAGCGGTTTGGATGCCAGCGGTCCCGTGGATCTCACCATTCGCTTGAGTTCGGGCACGCACGAGCCGCAGTTGGTGCCGCAGCGCAGTTGGCCTTGCAGTTGCGCCAGTCGGTCGTCGTCGGTGCCATGGCAGTGCGCCAGTTGGGCGGTGATGGCGGCGTCTGTCACGTTGAAGCAGGTGCACACCGGTTTGCCGCGCGACTGCACGGCCACGGGGGCCTTGGCGCCGGGCACCAGCAGCAGGCGGCCGTAGGTCTGTGCAGGGAGCTCTTCCTGCAGCAGGGTCTTGAGCCAGCCTTCGGCGCTGGTGTCGCCAGCGAGCACGATGCCTTCGAGCGTGGTGTTGTCGCCCTGGCGCGCCAGCCGTGCGGCGCGGCGCTGGCCGCGTTTTTTGTCGGCATAACGCAGCGTGTCGGCGCCTGCCATGCCCAGCAGGGCCTCGATCTGTGCAATCAACGCATCGGGCGGTGCCTCGTGGGCGGCAGCGCGCAGCAGCACGCCAGTGCGCTCGCGGCCGGGCTCATCCAGCGGGGTGTTGTTGCTAAAGGGGACGCAACTCGTGTACTGAAAATAGGGAAACTGCGCCATCAGCGCAGACAAGGCTTCGCGCGCTGCCAGTGCACCTTCGGCAGGCAGCCAGGCCATGGCCAGTAGCGTCCACGGCAGTTCGGCCTTGAGCACCTTGACGGCCGCGTGTTTCAGCTCGGGCTGTTTGGAGGTGGGGCAGAACGCCGAGGTGGTGAGCGCATTCACACCCGCCAGCCGCTCGCCGGTGGAGGACACGCCGCTCAAAAATTCGCTGCCCCAGTGCATCGCCATGAACACCTGCGACAGGCCCAGCGTGGTGTCGGCCTGCACGGGCACCACGATGGAGCCGCGCTTGCTGGTCACATGCACCAGGTCGCCGCTGGCCAGCTTGCGCCGCTCCATGTCCTGCGGGTGCATCTGCAGGCTGGGTTCGGCCACATGGCCAAACAGGCGGCCCAGCGTGCCGGTGCGGGTCATGCCGTGCCACTGGTCGCGCAGCCGGCCCGTGGTCAGGCTGAAGGGGTAGCGCGATTCGCGGGGCTCGGCGGTGGGTTGCCATGCATGCGCAGCAAAACGCGCGCGGCCGTCGGCGGTGGGGAACACGCCATCTTCGTACAGGCGGGCCTTGCCGGTGGTGGTGCCATCCTCCAGTGGCCACTGCTGCGGGCCTTGGGCTTCGAGCATCTCCCAGGACAGCCCCGTGATGTCCAGGTCACGCCCGCGTGTGCTCTCGCGGTGCTCCTTCCACACGGCTTCTGCGCCCATATCGGCAGCGTCTGTGGCGTAGGGGAACAGCGTGGGTGCACCAGGCCGCAGGCGTGCCTCCAGCTGGTGCGCAAACTGCACCGCAATGGCCCAGTCGTGGCGCGCCAGGCCGGGTGCGGGCACGGCAGTGCGCACGCGCGAGATGCGGCGCTCGCTGTTGGTCACCGTGCCGGTCTTTTCACCCCAGGTGGTAGCGGGCAGAAGCAGGTCGGCGTAGTTGCAGGTGGCGGCTGTGGCAAAGGCTTCTTGCACCACCACAAACTCGGCGCGCTGCAGGGCGCGGCGCACGGTGGCCTGGTCGGGCATGCTTTGCGCGGGGTTGGTGCAGGCAATCCACAGGGCCTTGATCTCGCCGTCGGCAGCGGCCTGGAACATCTCCACCGCCGTCTTGCCGGGCTTGGATGGCACATCGGCCACGCCCCACAGCGCGGCGACTTCGGCGCGGTGCTGCGGGTTGGCCAGGTCGCGGTGGGCGCTGAGCAAGTTGGCAAGGCCGCCCACTTCGCGCCCGCCCATGGCGTTGGGCTGGCCCGTCAGGCTGAAGGGGCCCGCGCCGGGTTTGCCGATCTGCGCGGTGGCCAGGTGCAGGTTGATGAGTGTGGCGTTCTTGGCGGTGCCGCTGCTGCTCTGGTTCAGGCCCTGGCAGTAGAGGCTCAGGGTCGCTCTGGAGGTGGCGAACCATTTGGCGGCGGTGGTCAGGTCGGCCACGCTGATGCCGCAGGTCTGCGCCACGCGCTCGGGCGTGGCGTCGCGCACCAGGGCCTTGAGTTCGTCAAAGCCCGTTGTGTGGGCGGCGATGTAGGCGGTGTCGACCCAGCCCTCCCACAGCATGATGTGCAGCATGCCGTTGAACAGCATCACGTCGCTGCCGGGCTGGATGGGCAGGAACAGGTCGGCCATGCCCGCCGTGTCGGTGCGGCGGGGGTCGGCCACGATGACCTTCATGCCCGGGTTGGCGGCGCGTGCGTCTTCGATGCGGCGGAACAGGATGGGGTGGGCCCAGGCCGCATTGCTGCCCACGATGAACAGGCACTGCGCGTGATTCACGTCGTCGTAGCAGGCGGGCGGCGCGTCGGCGCCCAGCGTTTGCTTGTAGCCGGCCACAGCGCTGCTCATGCACAGGCGCGAGTTGGTGTCGATGTTGTTGGTGCCGATCAGGCCCTTGGCGAGCTTGTTGAAGACGTAGTAGTCCTCGGTGAGCAACTGGCCGCTGACGTAGAAGCCCACGGCGTCAGGGCCGTGCTGGGCGATGATGTGGGCGAACCGGCCGGCCGCCAGCGTCAGTGCGGCATCCCAGGTCACGGGCAGGGCGGCTTCGCTGCGCTGTGCGCGTTGCAGGGGGTGCAGCAGGCGGGTTTGCAGGGTGACCGGGCTGGTGGCTGTGAGGTGCAGGGTCGAGCCCTTGGTGCACAGGCGGCCAAAGTTGGCGGGGTGTGTGGGGTCGCCGCGCACACCGGTGATCTGGGTGCCCGTGCTTTCGATGATCACGCCGCAGCCTACGCCGCAGTAGGGGCAGGTGGATTTGGTTTCTTGCATGGCGTGGTTGGGGTTGTTTTGGCCTCAGGCGCTAGTGCATGTTGCGCTGTCAGCTATTGTTTTGATAGTGTTGTCGTGTCCTCGCCGGGTACGCATGCGGCGCCTGGGGCGCAACACTCTCCGCCGCTCACACGCCCACCGTCCTGCGCGCAGGCCCTGCGATGGGGCGCGTCAAATCCGTGGCCACCGTCGCCATCTCGCTCGCGTCCAGGTACACCGCGCCGTCTTCCACCTTCACGGCAAACTTCGGCGTGCAGCCCTCATCGGGCGCCGAGGCCTGGCCGTCGCACAGGCCAATGGTCCAGTTGTGCAGGGGGCACGCCACATGGGTGCCAAACACGATGCCCTGGCTCAGCGGGCCGCCCTTGTGCGGGCAGCGGTCCAGCAGCGCGAACACGCCACCGGCGTCGTTGCGGAAGATGGCCACGTCCAGGCCCTGGGGGCGCGCCACGCGGCGTGAGCCCAGCACGGGGATGTCGTCCACCCGGCAGATCAGCTTCCATTCAGGGGTTGGGTTGTTGGTGGTCATGGGAATCGTCCTTGGTGTTGTTCGGTGGGATGTCGGGGGCGCGCAGGGGGCCGTTGCAGGACAGGCCTTCAGCTGCTGCCCAGCGCTGCATACAGGCCGGTCACGCGGTCCATGCTGGCGAGCAGGTTTTCGCTGCTCACAAACACTTCAGACACCTGGCGGAAGGTGTTGTTGCTGGTGCCCAGGCGTTGCAACGCGGCGTCAAAAAACACCCACTGGCCATCGGCCAGCAGCAGCTCTTGCCGGATGCGATCGGTGGCCTGTGGGGCATTGCGCAGCAGCTCGGTGGCGCTGATGAACTCGTCACGCGCCTTGGCGATCTCGGTGGTGGCGGTGGAGGTGTCCACCCCCAGCATGGCCGACAGGCAGAACTTGGCCATGCGCTGGCTCAGCATGCGCTGGCGGCCTGCCACGTTGACCAGCTTGCCCACGGGCTTGCCCGAGGCGGCTTCGTACTGCACGGTGCCCTGGTGGGCCAGGGCCAGCACCTTGGCGTCGGCCTGCAGCAAGGCGGCAGCGCCGTCGCGCGACGGGCTGGTGCCCAGCAGCGTGGCCTTGTGGTCGGTCCAGGCCGATTCCAGCTTGGTGTAGGTGTCGCGGATGGTGGGCGAGGGCGCGTAGGCCTTGAGTTCGCCCAGCTGGCGCTCGAACAGCGCCAGCGACTGGTCCAGCACGGCGCGTGCAGCAGGCGTGTCGGATTTGTGCGCCAACGCCAGCCAGGCCTTGCCCATGCGCTGGCTCAGCATGCGCTGGCGACCTGCCTTGTTGATGGCGTCGTTCAGGTCGGTGACCTGGGCCTGGGCGGTGCCCAGCGACATGATGCCCAGGGTGCTCCAGGCCGTGGTGTAGCCGGCGGCGGTCAGCAAGGTGCGGCGTTGCATGGTGTGGGGCTCCGGGCGCTTCAGGCAGCGGTCAGCGGGGCAAACTGGCGCGTGTCCACGGCTGCCTTGTCAAACTCGAACCAGGGGTCGGGCTCGCCGTCCAGCGCGAACTGCAGCTGCTCCCACAGCGCCTTGCGGCCTTCGTGGTCTTCCAGAATGCGCTTTTTCACATAGTCCAGGCCCACGCGGCTCACGTAGTGCACGGTGCGCTCCAGGTACCAGCCTTCCTGGCGGTACAGCTCGCAGAACGCGCCGGTGTACTCCAGCACTTCCTCGGCTGTTTTCAGCTTGGTGAAGAAGTGCGCCACCTCGGTCTTGATGCCGCCGTTACCGGCCACGTACATCTCCCAGCCGCTGTCCACGCCGATGATGCCCACGTCCTTGATGCCGGCTTCTGCGCAGTTGCGCGGGCAGCCGCTCACCGCAAACTTGACCTTGTGCGGGGCGTACATGCGCCACATGGCGCGCTCCAGGTCCTTGCCCATCTGGGTGCTGTCCTGGGTGCCCATGCGGCACCACTCGCTTCCCACGCAGGTCTTCACGGTGCGCAGTGCCTTGGCATAGGCATGGCCGCTGGGCATGCCGATGTCCTTCCACACGTTGACCAGGTCTTCCTTCTTCACGCCCAGCAAATCGATGCGCTGGCCCCCCGTGACCTTGATGGTGGGGATGTTGTACTTGTCGGCCGCGTCGGCAATGCGGCGCAGCTCGTCGGCCGTGGTTTCGCCGCCCCACATGCGGGGGATGACGCTGTAGGTGCCGTCTTTCTGGATGTTGGCGTGGCTGCGCTCGTTGATGGCGCGGCTTTGCGGGTCGTCCTTCGCGTCCTTGGGCCAGGTGCTGATGAGGTAGTAGTTGACGGCGGGGCGGCAGGATGCGCAGCCGTTGGGCGTCTTCCACTCCATGAACTTGAACACATCGCCAATGCTCAGCAGCTTGTTGGCGCGGATCGCGTCGCGCACCGCCTGGTGGCCGTGGTCGGTGCAGCCGCACATGGCCTTGGTCTTTGGCGTGGCGCTGTAGTCGCCACCGGCCGTGAACATGATGATCTGCTCGACCAGGCCCGTGCACGATCCGCACGATGCGCTGGCCTTGGTGTGCTTGCGCACTTCATCCAGCGTGAACAGGCCCTTGTCCTTGATGGCCTTGCAGATGGCGCCCTTGGTCACGCCGTTGCAGCCGCAGACCTCGTCGCTGTCCTGCATGGCGGCGGCCTTGCTCTGGCCCTGGTGGCCGGTGTCGCCCAGGTGCGATTCGCCAAACATCAGCTTGTCGCGAATGTCGGTCACGCTGCGGCCATCGCGCAGCAGCTTGAAGTACCAGCTGCCGTCCACCGTATCGCCATAGAGGCAGGCGCCCACCAGCTTGTCGTCCTTGATGACCAGCTTCTTGTACACGCCGCCAAAGGGGTCGCTCATCACGATCTCTTCGGTGTTGTCGCCACCCTGGAAGTCGCCCGCGCTGAACAGGTCGATGCCCGTGACCTTGAGCTTGGTGGAGGTGAGCGAGCCCTGGTAGCGGCCGATGCCGAACTCGGCCAGGTGGTTGGCCAGCACTTTGCCCTGCTCGAACAGCGGGGCCACCAGGCCATAGGCAATGCCCCGGTGTGCCGCGCATTCGCCCACGGCATAGATGCGGGCGTCGGTGGTGGTCTGCAGCGTGTCGCTCACGACAATGCCGCGGTTCACGTGCAGGCGCATCTTTTCGGCGAGCTGCGTGTTGGGGCGGATACCCACGGCCATCACCACCAGGTCGGCGGGCACTTCGGTGCCGTCCTTGAACTTGACGCTGGCCACCCGGCCTTCGGCATTGCCCACCAGCTCCTGGGTCTGCGCACCCATCAAAAAGCGCATGCCACGGTCTTCCAGCGACTTCTGCAGCATCTTGCCCGCCACGTCATCGAGCTGGCGCTCCATCAGCGAGGGCATCACATGCACCACGCTCACGGTCATGCCGCGCTTCATGAGGCCATTGGCGGCTTCCAGGCCCAGCAGGCCGCCACCGATGACCACCGTGTGCTTGTACGTGGCGGCTGCGTCGATCATGGCCTGTGTGTCGGCGATGTCGCGGTAGGCCAGCACGCCTTTCAGGTCCTTGCCGGGCACGGGCAGGATGAAGGGGTTGGAGCCCGTGGCCATGATGAGGCGGTCGTACTCGGCGGTGATCACATCGCCGTCCTTGCTGCTTGCGCTCACGACGCGGCGCACGCGGTCCACATCAGTCACTGTGAAACCGGTGTGCAGCGTGATGTGGTTGTCGGCGTACCACTGCCAGTCATTGAGGATGATCTCGTCGATGGTCTGCTCGCCAGCCAGCACCGGCGACAGCAGAATGCGGTTGTAGTTGGGGTGCGGCTCGGCCCCGAAGACCGTGATGTCATACAGATCGGGGGCAATCTTGAGCAGCTCTTCCAGCGTGCGCACACCGGCCATGCCGTTCCCCACCATCACCAGTTTGAGCTTTTTCATCGTGACTCCGTCGGTTCCATCGCCTGGGCGATGCAAAAAACAAAAAAGGCGTCCACACGATGCAGCTCCGACATTCCATCGAAACCGCATGTGGGGACGCCTTCGTCCATACAACCCCTTGGTGCGCCGTTGCACCGCTGAATTGCGTGGCCCAGCTGGGCCGTTGCTTCGGGTAAGCAATGCCCGTGCCAGAGTTTGTGCACTGATGTGGGGTGATCCGGTGTTGTCCGCCCTGCAGAGGGCGGAGTTTTGGGTGTTGACGGGTGGCTCGGCTGCGCGGTGCGGTGCGTGCATGCACCACCTTGGGCATGGAACCTGCATGGAGGTGGTGCATGAGTTTTGAACTGGACATCGGCCATACCTCGCAGGCCGGGCGCAACGAAGTCAATGAAGACTTTGCCGCCCTGGTGCAGGGGCAGGGGCGCGACCGCGAACGCGGCGCCATCGCTGCCATTGCCGATGGTGTAAGCACCGGCGGCAAGGGCCGCGAAGCCGCACAGACCACGGTGAACACGCTGGTGAACGACTACTTCGCCACGCCCGACACCTGGGACACCACCGTGGCGCTGGACCGCATCCTGAGCGCGCACAACGGCTGGCTGGCGTCGATGAACCGGCGCCGCCAGCCCGCCGTGGGCCTGACCACGCTCACCGCCGTGGTGCTGCGCGGCCAGTCGTACACGCTGGCCCATGTGGGCGATACGCGCGCCTATCTGCTGCGGGGCGGCCGGCTGCAACTGCTGACGACCGACCATGTGATGGCGCAGCGTGACCTGGCGCACCAGCTCACCCGCGCCATGGGCCTGGACGACCATGTGGTGGTGGATTACAGCCAGGGCGAACTGCACAGCGGCGACTTGCTGGTGCTGCTGTCCGATGGCGTGCACGGCAGCCTGCCCGAGCGTGAACTGCGCCAGTTGCTGCTGCAGCCGCAGGATGCCAACACCCCCAGTGCCGCCTGCGCCCAGGCGCTGAGCGAAGAGATCACGCGCGCAGCCTTGCGCCGGGGCAGCACCGACAACGTGACCGCGCTGGTGGTGCGGGTGCAGGGGGCGCTGGAAGCCACCTTGCAGGATGAGTCCCGCCGGGCGCAGCACTTGCCAGTGTTGCCGCTGCTCAAGGTGGGCGAGCCGGTGGATGGCCTGGTGGTGACCGCGCTGGTGGCCGACAGCGGCGTGCACCGCATCTACCAGGTGCGCGACCCGGCCACACAGCGGCTGTACGCGCTCAAGACGCTGGTGCCCGCCCGCGCGCACGATGCGCAGGAGCGCGCCACTCTGGCGCATGAGGCCTGGGTGGCCCGGCGCATGCAGTCCGGCCATGCGGCGGTGCACCTTGCGCGCCTGAACACCTGGCCGCCAGAGCAGGGCGGTGCAAGCCCCGGCGCCAGTGCGTTTTATCTGCTCTATGACTGGCATGCGGGCCAGACCCTGGGCCAGCGCCTGCGCGGCCGCCAGCACCTGGGCGTGCCGCAGGCCGTGTCGGTGGTGATGCAGGCTGCGCAGGTGCTGGGCTGGCTGCATCGGCAAGGGGTGGTGCACCGCGACATCAAGCCCGACAACCTGCACCTGGGCGACGACGGCGTGCTGCGGGTGCTGGACCTGGGCGTGGCCCTGTCGGGCCGCGAGCCCGAGGCCACGCGCCGCCTGCACGCAGGCACCCCCAGCTACATGAACCCCGAGCAGTGGCCGGGCTATGAAAAGAACGGGGACCCTGCCGGCCAGTTGCCCGATGCGGGCAGCGATCTGTTTGCCCTGGGCGTCACGCTGTACCAGCTGCTGAGCCATGGGCGCCTGCCCTATGGCGAGGTGGTGCAGTACCAGCTGGGCCGCTACCACCGCGACCCGCTGGCCCCCAGCCGCCACAACCCCAGCGTGCCCATCTGGCTCGACCAGATCGCCTTGAAGGCCGTGGCCCGCCAGCGCACACAACGCTTTGAAACCGCCGAGGAACTGCTGCTGGCCCTGGAGCGGGGGGCTTCGCGTCCCTTGTCCGCCCCTGGCCCGCAGCCGCTGATGCAGCGCGATGCCACGGCGCTGTGGAAGATCGCGCTGGCGGTGAGTGTGCTGGTGAACCTGTTGCTGGTGTATTGGCTGCTGTTTCTGCCGCGATGAGAGCGATTGATTTGCTATTGAAAATATAGCTATCGATGCATATGAGAAATGCGCTTGGTGGCGATTGGGCTTGAAATGTGGGGTGGCCGGCGCGTTGACTGACTACGGACGTTCACGCGCCCCGGGCGCGGCCACCCTTCTGGCGAAAGTGTGGCAAGCGCTGTTGCGCTTACTTGCTCAACGCAAGTCATGCGCTGCGCGCACGGCCGCCCTTTTCCGCCCACGTACGGGTCCAGCGGATCTGCATGACCCGCAACAGCACCAGCATGGCAGCGGCGCACACCGCAATGCCCACAAAGCCCCACAGGTAGGTGCCGGTGTACTGGCGCGAAAAGCCCATGCCGTTGGGGATGAGGCCGCCACCCAGCGCGCCGATCTCGCCAATCATCGAGCCGGCGACGGCCGTGGACAGCGGCCAGCGCAGCGGCACCAGCTGGAACAGCGCGCCGTTGCCCGCGCCCAGTGCCGCAAAACACACCAGGAACAGCAGCATCGTCACCGGCAAGGAGTTTTCGGCCAGGCCGCACAGCACCATGCTCACGGCGGTGATGGCCAGCACACCCGTGAGCGTGTTGACGCCGCCCCAATGGTCGGACAGCCAGCCGCCCATCACCCGCAGTGCCGCACCCAGAAAGGCGGCCAGCATGGTCAGTTGCCCTGCCTGCACCTTGCTCACGCCAAACTGGTCGTAGAAGTAGCTGGGCAGGAAGGCCGTCAGACCGATGAAGCCGCCAAAGGTCACGGCGTAGATCAGGCTGAACGCCCAGCCGTCTTTTTCAAAGAGACAGGCAATGTGTTCGCGAAACGTGGCGTGGGGCGCGAGGTCCGGCGGTTCCTTCGCATACACCGCCATCACCACGGCGGGCACGGCCACGCTCACGGCGGCAAAGCCATACACCGCCTGCCAGCCAAACTTCTGCGCCAGGGCAGGCGCCAGCAGCGCTGCCACGGCAGTGCCCACATTGCCTGCGCCCACGATGCCCATGGCCAGGCCCTTGTAGCGCGGTGGAAACGAGCCCGAGCCCAGCGACAGCGCCACGCCAAAGCTCGCCCCCGCCACGCCCAGCAGGATGCCCAGCGCCAGCAGATCGTTGAAGGTGTGCACGAACAGGTAGCCATAGCCCATGGCCAAAAAGATGCCGGCCATCTCGACCAGCGTGGCGCGCTTGCGGCCGATGTACTGCGCCAGGATGCCCAGCGGAAACCGCATCAGCGCTCCCGCAAAAATGGGAATGGATAGCGTCATGCCCATCTGGGTGGGGGAGAGCTGGAAGCTCTCGCGGATGAACGGCGCCATCGCACCGTTGATGACCCACACCGCGCACGAAAAGCCGAAGTACAGAAACGACGCCCACAGCGTGGGTGCGTGGCCGGATTTGAGGAACTCTCTGAAGTAATGCATGGGTGTGAGTGCAAAGGGCTGAGGGGGTGACCCCTTCGCCCGGCCAGAAAACAAAAAGGCGTCCACACGGACCGCGCGGGCTGACCAGCCCCAACGCACTCCATGAAGACGCCAACGTCCTGTTCGCCCAATCCGCCATTGCACCGGGCTGACATGCGGCCAGCGTTGGCCGCGCCTTATGGCAAGCAATGGCTATGCCAGTGCCGATATGGGGGAGGGATTTTGAGGAAATTGCCAGGAAGCGCTTGTAAATTAAGCACTTTTAGCTATCAAAAATGAAGCGTATTTTCTGCCAAGTGCTCACTTTGGTGCATTGCAGCGGAGTGCGACGCACAGTGTTGGTGTTGCGCACTGAGTTGGTGAGTTTGCGATGGAGATGCCATTTTTCTGTTTCAAATCCATGGCCTTCGTCATAGGATGTGTTCGGCTTTTCCACTGCCGTGTTGCCCGGTCAGGGAGCATCAAGGCATCTACGAAATGGGGTTCCCATGCGCGTCAATCTGCCGGTCAGCCAGCACGAATATGCGTTTCCCAAGGGCCAGACTCTGGTGTCCACCACGGACCTCAAGGGCCGCATCCTGTACTGCAACCCGATGTTCATCGAGGTCAGCGGCTACGAAAAGGAAGAGTTGCTGGGCCAGCCCCACAACATCGTGCGACACCCCGACATGCCCGAGGAGGCCTACCGCGACATGTGGGAGACCATCGCCAAGGGCATTCCCTGGTCGGCCCCGGTCAAGAACCGGCGCAAGGACGGCACGTTTTACTGGGTGATGGCCAATGTCACCCCGCTCATGCAGGGCGACCAGCCCACGGGTTACATGTCGGTGCGCACTGAAGCCACGCGCGAACAGATCCAGGCGGCCGAGTCGCTGTACAAGCAGATGCAGGCCGAAAAGCAGGCGGGCACGCTGGTGCACCGGCTGTCGGCCGGGCAACTGGTCAAAGACACCCTGTGGGGACGTGTGGCCCGGGCTCTGGCGCTGGGGCCCATGGGCAAGATGATGGTGTGTACCTTGCTGCTGGTGGTGGCTTCGTGGTGCGCCGCCTTGCTGGGCGGGCACACGCTGTCGCTGGCGTCAGGGGCCGCGTGGCTGGGGGTGGTGGTGCTGGCGCTGGGCATGGCGGTCTACCTGCACCAGGTCACGGTGGCGCCGTTGTCGCAGATGCTGCTGTGGGCCAACCGCATGGCCGCGGGCGACCTTACCCAGAAGATATCGGCATCGCGCAGCGACACGGTGGGCCAGCTGCAAAAGGCGCTGGCGCAGCTCAACGTGAACCTGCTGTCCATCGTGCGGGACGCCCGGCAGGAGAGCGAGCACATGCAGGTCTCCACCCGCGAGATTGCCCAGGGCAACCAGGACCTGTCGTCGCGCACCGAGGCGCAGGCCAGCAACCTGCAGCAGACAGCCGCGTCGATGGAAGAAATCACCGGCACCGTCAAGCAAACCGCCGAATCCGCGCGCCAGGCCACGGTGCTGGCGACCCAGGCCACCCAGGTCACCGAGCGCAGCAGTGCCGCTGTGGACGGTGTGGCCAGCACCATGAAGCAGATCCAGGCGGCATCCGGCCGCATCAGCGAGATCACGCAGCTGATCGACTCCATTGCCTTCCAGACCAACATCCTTGCCCTCAACGCCGCAGTGGAGGCTGCGCGCGCCGGGGACCAGGGGCGGGGCTTTGCGGTGGTGGCCTCCGAGGTGCGCAGCCTGTCGCACCGCACGCTCTCGGCCGCCAAGGAGATCCGTCAGCTCATCGACGACTCGGCCACCAAGGTGACCGAGGGCCATGAAAAAACCGACGCTGCGCAGAAAACCATGACCGAGTCGCTGGAGTTGGTGCGCCGGGTCAACACACTGATTGGTGAAATCCACAGTGCTTCCAACGAGCAGCTCAGCGGCATCTCGCAGGTCAACTCTGCCGTGGCACAGCTGGACACCATCACGCAGCAAAACGCCGCGCTGGTGGAGGAGAACGCGGCCTCGGCCATGCAGCTCAATGGCCAGGCGCAGACCATGACCGAGACCGTGCAGGTATTCCGCATCGACGCGTCGGCACCCGCCCAGTCGCGCGATGCGGTGGCGCTGCGCAAGGAGATGAAGGCCTCATCCAGCAGCCCGGCGCTGGCGGCGGCCTGAGCCCACACAGCCGCATGCGCTACAGCGCGCGATGACGGTGTTGTCGCCCCTATGGTCCGCCCGCTCGCAGTGCCGAGGGCGTTGGCCCGTTGCGCGACCGCTTTCGGTGGGTTGTGGATTTCGATGAGCAGCAGATCGCCAATGATTGTGTTGCGCACCGGGTGCTTGAATTCATGCAGTCCGAAGGGCAAGAGGCAAAGCCGGTGGTTGGGTTGATCGTGATGGTGTGGTGCGGGGTGGATGTTGAAGTGAGACAATATGTTGACTTGATTGCCGCGCGGTTGCAGTCTGCATAACCCACTAAGAACTCACGCATGCACCACCCTGATTCCAAAGCACAGATCGCCCGTATGGAGCTGGCTAACCGGTTGTTTTTTCGGCTGTATCAATGTGCGAACTTGTTGCATAAAACCGGTTCGCGAGCGGTGGAGAGCGAGGGGCTGACCACGCAGCAATGGGCGGTGCTGGGTGCCCTTTCGCGCGAGGAAGCGCAGCAGGGTATGGGGGTGAACGAGCTGGCGCGCTACCTGTTGGTCAGCCGCCAGAACCTCGCGGGGGTGATTGGACGCCTGGAGCGCGATGGCCACATCTGTATGGAGACCGATGAGAAGGACCGCCGCTCCCGCCTGATCAAGATGACCGAGTCCGGACGCATGACGTGGCTGGTCAAGGCCCGGCCCAAGATCGATGCATATTACGAGCAGGCGCTGGACGAATTCTCGGTGGGAGACATCACCCACACGCTGCACTACCTGCTCAAGCTGCTGGACAACATGCAGCGGCTGGATACTGGCGCGGAGTCCGAGGGCTGAGCCTGCTAAGGACTTCCCGCTGCCGGTTGGGGGCGACCGGGGCCTTCAGCTCAGCGATGTTCGAACGCGGGGGCGCGTTTGTCCAGGAACGCGTGCATGCCCTCGTGGGCGTCGGCACTGGCAAAGCGCTCGTACAGCGCATGGCGCTCAAACAGAATGCCTTCGGTCAGCGGGCTTTCCCAGGCGCGGTTGATGGATGCCTTGATGGCCATGAGTGCGGGCAGCGAGAAGCCGGCAATCTGCGCCGCGAGGGTGAGCGTGCGGTCCAGTAACTCGGCGTCGGGTACGACGCGCGAGACCAGACCATAGCGGTCGGCCTCTTGCGCATCGAGCATGCGGGCCGACAGACACATGTCCATCGCCTTGGCCTTGCCGATGGCGCGCGGCAGGCGCTGCGTGCCCCCCGCGCCCGGCAGCATGGCGAGCTTGATTTCAGGCAGCGCGAACCGGGCTGATTCAGCGGCAACGATGATGTCGCAGGCCAGGGCCAACTCGCAGCCGCCGCCCATGGCAAAGCCTGCCACGGCCGCCAGCACCGGTTTGCGCACTTGGCGAATGGTCTCCCAGTTGCGGGTGATGAAGGCGCCCCGGTACACATCCATGAACGACCAGTCGGCCATGACCGCAATGTCGGCACCGGCCGCAAATGCCTTGGTGCTGCCAGTGAGGACGATGGCGCCGACATCGTCTTCCGCATCGAAGGCCAGCAGGGCGGCGCTCAGCTGGTCCATCAGGGCGTCGTTGAGTGCGTTGAGCTGCTGGGGCCTGTGGAGCGTGATCACACCCACCCGGCCCCGGGTTTCCGTCAGTACCAAAGCGTCATTCATGGTGGGTGTGGCGGGTGGCCGGGTCAGTCGATGTTGATCTTGGCTTCCTGGATCAGGCCAGACAGCAGCTTGGTCTCTTCGGTCAGAAGGGTGCGGAACTCGGCGTTGTCCAGGCCCACGGGCTCGGCGCCCAGCGATTCATAGCGGTTCTTGGTGCTGGGCAGGGCCAGCACCTTGGCGATCTCCCGGGCCATGCGGGCCGTGACGTCTGCAGGCGTGCCATTGGGGGCCCACATACCAAACCAGATGTCCAGCTCCGCACCCTTGAAGCCCAGCTCTGCCAGCGTGGGCACGTCCGGGAAGAACGACGACCGCTTGGCCCCTGCCACGGCCAGCATGCGTACCTTGCCTGCGCGCACGTGCGGGAAGGCAATGCCTGGGTCAAAAACATAGTCCGCCTGGTTGGCCATCACATCCTGCAATGCAGGCGCTGCGCCCCGGTAAGGGATGTGCGTTGCAAACACGCCGGTGACCTTCTTGAACAACTCGCCCGCCAGGTGCGGTGGCGTGCCGGGGCCTGCGGAGGAGTACGACAGTTTGCCCGGGTTGGCGCGGGCATAGGCCACAAACTCCCTGGCGTCCTTGAAGGTGGACTGGGGCTTGACCACCAGGTACATCTGGCTGCGGCCCACGCCCGCGATGGGCGTAAGGTCCTTGGCCGGGGCAATGCTCTGCTTGAAGAGGAAAGGGTTGGCCGTTTCGAACGAAGTAGGCGCAATCAGGAAGGTGTGGCCGTCTGCAGGTGCGCGAATCACTTCGGCCGCTGCCACGTTGCCGCTGGCGCCAGGTTTGTTGTCCACCACGACGGGCTGGCCCAGTGCTTCGGTGAGCGACTGGGCCATGACGCGTGCCATCACATCGGTGGTGCCGCCTGGGGCAAAGCCGACCACGATCTTGACCGGCTTGGTGGGCCAGGCCTGCGCATGCGCCGTGCCGATGGCGCCCAAGGCACAGAGTGCCAGGGCGGCAGACTGGATGAGGCGTCTGCGGATGGGGGAAGGTTGGCGTGTAAGCATGTCGTTGTCTCCTGCTGGTTTGTTGTGTAGTGATCGACGGGAAAACGGTGGCAACCTTCAGGCAACCTGTTCGCGCAGCATTTCGCGCAGCTTGAACTTCTGGATCTTTCCGGACGGTGTGGCTGGCATCACGTCTCGCACGATCAGGCGCTCGGGGATGTACTGCACGGCAATCTTCTGGTCCTTGAGGAACTGCACCAGGCCTAGCAGGTCGATGGTCTGCCCGGGCTTGGGCACCACCACAGCGCAGGCCCGCTCGCCCAGGCGCTCGTCAGGGTAGGCCACGATGGCCGCCATGGCGATGGCGGGGTGGCGGTAGAGCAGCGACTCGACTTCGACCACCGGAATGTTCTCGCCGCCGCGGATGATCACGTCCTTGCTGCGGCCGGTGATGCGCAGGTAGCCGCGCTCGTCGATGCGGGCCAGGTCGCCGGTGTCGAACCAGTCGTCGGCGTCGGTGGCGTTCAGATGCGCGCGGTGCAGGTAGCCGCCAAAGTTGGAGCATGAGCGCAGCAGCAGCTTGCCGGGCTCGCCTGGCGGCAAGGCGTTGCCGTCCACATCCACCACCTTGATCTCCACGCCAGGCAGTGGGCAGCCATCGGTGTTGAAAGAGCGTTCATCGTCGTCCTCCAGACGGGTGAGCGTGACAGCGCCGTTCTCGGTCATGCCCCAAGCCGAGACGATCTTGGCGCCCAGCGCCTTGCGCGCCTGTTCCACCAGCGGACCAGGGATGGGCGCGCCAGCGCACAAAAAGGTGCGCAGGCTGGGTACGGCTACGCCGCTGTCGGCCACCGTACGCGCCAGATCGGTGAGGAACGGCGTGGAGGCCATGGTGAAACTGGCCTTCTCTGCATTGATCAGTGCAATGGCCTTGGCGGGCTCCCACACGTCCTGCAGCACGGCACTGGCCTGCAGCAGGATGGGCATGATCAGGCCGTACATGAAGCCCGTCTGGTGTGCCATGGGCGAGGCCATCAACACCACGTCGTCGGCACCCAGGTGCAAGCGCTCGGCGTACGGGATGATGTTGGCCATCACGGTGTTGGCCGAGTGCATAACGCCCTTGGGCTCGCCAGTGGTGCCCGACGTGTAGATGAGCTGGGTGACTTCGTCGGGGCCGGGGCGGTGGGCGGTCAGGATGGCTTGCGCATCGGGCTGCTGTTCCCATTCGGGACCGCTGAGCAGGGCGTCAAAGCTGTTGGCACCACTGCCACCGACCACCACCACATGCTTGAGGTGCGGCAGGGCGGGCTGGAGGGCGGTGATCATCTGCTCAAAGTCAAAACCCCGGAAGGTTTGGGGCGCAATCACCACCTTGGCCTCGCCATGTTGCAGCATGAACGAGAGTTCGCGCTCTCGAAAGATGTGCATCAGCGGGTTCATTACGGCACCGATGCGCGAGCAGGCCAGGTAGGTCAGCGTGAACTGCCACCAATTGGGCAACTGGCACGCCACGATGTCGCCCCGGCCCACGCCCAGGTGCGCCAGGCCCACGGCAATGCGATCAGCCATGCGTGCCAACTCGCGGTAGGTAAAGCGGGTGGTGGCTCCCGTTTCCACTTGCAGCGCGGTCAGCGCCAGCTTGTCGGGGCAGGTGGCCACGCAGGCGTCCAGCGCATCGTTGATGGTGCGGTCACGCCAGTGGCCTTCGGCCACCCGCTGCGTGCGGCGCGGGGGGAGCAGTACAGCGTCAAATTCCATGGTCTTGTCTCCTGGTGTTGTTGTGGGTGATCCGTGGCCTGCGGTGAGCTGTGGTGACTTGGGGGGTGCTCAGGCAGGCACAAACTTGCGGCCGGCTCGGGCGCGGGCGATGATGGTTTTCATGATCTGCGCCGTGCCGTCTCCGATCTGGAAGCCCAGCACGTCGCGCAGGCGCTGCTCCATCAGTCCGCGGTCGTAGCCGCCGTGGCCAAAGCACAGCAGGCATTGGTGGATCACGTCGTAGGCCAGCTTGGGGCCCCACCACTTGGCCATGCCGGCTTCTGCGGTGTGCGGCAGGCCCTTGTCCTTGAGCCACAGGCCCTGCAGGCACAGCAGGCGAGCGCCTTCGACCTCGGTGTCGTACTGCGCCAGAGGATGCGTCACGCCCTGGAACGCCGACAGCGGCTGGCCGAAGGCCTGGCGCTGGGTGATGTATTCCCAGGTTTCCTCCAGTGCCACGCGCGCCACGGCCAGGCATTGCAGACCGATGAGCGAGCGCGAGAAGTCAAAGCCGTGCATTACCTGCACGAAGCCCTTGTTCTCGTCGCCCAGGCGGTGGCTGATGGGCACGCGCACGTTCTCGAAAAAGATCGAGCCGCGGCCAATGGCGCGTTGGCCATGGCAGTCAAAGCGGTTGGTGGTGATGCCAGGTGTATCCATGGGCACCAGCACGGCGGTCACCCCATGCGCGGCCTGCTCGGGTGTGCCGGTGCGACCAAACACCACGGTGATGTCAGCCTGGTCGGCGGCGGAGATGGAGGTCTTTTCACCGTTGATGACGTAATGGTCGCCATCGCGGTCGATCTTCAGGCGCAGGTTGGCGGCGTCGGAGCCGCCACGCGGCTCGGTCAGGGCGATGGCGCAGATCGCTTCGCCTTGAATAAGTTTCTGCAGCCAGGGGCCGACCACGTCAGGGTTGCCATACTTGGACAGGATCTGCGCGTTGAGCGATGCCAGCAGATTCAGGTACGAGAAGCTCAGGTCGGCGCGGGCAATCTCTTCGTGGATCACGCCCGCAGCCAGACACCCCATGCCCAGTCCGCCGAACTGCTCGGGCAACTCCGGCACGATGAACCCGAGCGAGCCCATTTCACGCAGCAGGGCGCGGTCCAGCACCCGGGTCTTGTCGCGCTCCAAAAAGCCAGGTGCGACCTTCTCCTGCGCAAAGCGGCGCACCGTTTCAGCCAGGGCCTGCAGGTCTTCGTTGATGTACGGGTTCGGGTTCATCGTTCTTCTCCGGCGGTTGCTTACTTCACGTACTTGCGGAATTCGGGCTTGCGCTTCTCTTTCAAAGCGTTCACGCCTTCTCGCGACTCTTCGGTGTCGTAGTACAGCTTGAGCGCATACATGCCCAGGCCCGCAATGCCGGCCTGGTGGGCGGTGTCTGCGTTGAAGCTGCGCTTTGCAATGGCCAGCGCGGTGGGGCTGCGCTCGCACAGCTCTTCACCAATTTTTTGCACTTCTGCATCCAGCTCTTCGTGCGGGAAGCAGAAGTTGGCAAGGCCCATGGCCACGGCCTCGGCGCCGCTGTAGCGGCGGTTGAGGTACCAGATCTCGCGCGCTTTCTTTTCTCCGACGACCCGGGCCAGGAAAGCCGTGCCGTAGCCGGGGTCCACTGAGCCCA
Organism: Acidovorax sp. Root568; assembly: GCF_001427445.1. NCBI lineage: Bacteria > Pseudomonadati > Pseudomonadota > Betaproteobacteria > Burkholderiales > Comamonadaceae > Acidovorax > Acidovorax sp. Root568. The sequence goes on from NZ_LMGP01000005.1 coordinate 53,630, forward strand.
TCTTGGGACCGACTTGACCGAACTGCGCCTTGTCGGAGCAGATGGTCAGGTCACAGATGGTGGCCAGCACGTTGCCGCCGCCGATCGCAAAACCTTGCACGCGGGCGATCACGGGCTTGGGCACGTCGCGGATGGCGGTGTGCAGCTCTTCCATAGGCAGCCCAATGGTGCCGCGGCCGTCGTAGTTGCCGCTGTGGGCCGATTGGTCGCCGCCAGTGCAGAAGGCGCGATCGCCAGCGCCGGCCAGCACGATGGCACCCACATCACGGTCATAGCCGGCCTTGTTCAGCGCCTTGATGATTTCGTCGCAGGTCTGACCGCGAAAGGCGTTCATCTTGTCGGGCCGGTTGATGGTGATCCAGGCCACGCCGTTGCGCACTTCGTACAGGATGTCTTCGAAATTCATGGTGTTCTCTCGGTAAAGGTAAGGAGGTATCCGGGGATCAACCGTGCATGGTCAGGCCGCCCGACACGCTGATGACCTGGCCGGTGATGAAGCCCGCGTCATCGCTGCCAAAGAAGGCAATGGCGCTGGCCAGGTCATCGGGCTGGCCCAGGCGGCCCAGGGGGATGGCGCTGCGAAACGCTTCCAGCAGCTTGGCGGGGTCGCGGGCGCCTTCAGCCACACCGGCCAGCAGTGCGGTGTCGGTGGGGCCGGGGCAGACCACGTTGACGGTGATGTTCTGGCGGGCGTGCTCCCGGGCCAGCGTCTTGGACAAGGCCACCAGCCCTCCCTTGCACGCGGAGTACACCGCCTCGCCGGACGAACCACCGCGCGCCGCATCGGACGCGATGTTGACGATGCGGCCCTTCTTGCGCTCTGCCATGCCGGGCAGCACGGCGTGCAGCATGTGCAGGGCGCCCGTCAGGTTGATGGCAATGAGCTTGTCCCACTCGGCAGGCACGGTCTTGGTGAAAGGCTTGAACACATCCCAGCCGGCGTTGTTGACCAGTACATCGATGGGTCCCAGGGCAGCTTCGGCCGCTGCCACGGCGGTATCTACCTGGGTGCGCTGGGTGATATTGCACTGGAAGGCCTGGGCCACGCCCCCTGCAGCCTGGATGCCTTCGGCCACTTTCTGCGCAGCCTCCAGGTTCATGTCGAACACAGCCACCTTGGCACCTTCTTCGGCAAAGCGGCGGCTGGTGGCCCCACCAATGCCGCCGCCGCCGCCGGTCACGATCACGGTCTTTCCATTCAGATTGCGCATGGTTCTCTCCTGAGTAGTTCGGGGCACACCCCCTGCTACAACAGCAGAAGGCAATTAAGACAACATATTTGCTTATCGTAATGATGCAAATTGAATGTGTCAAACAGTTGTCGTTTGTGGCGAGGTAAGTGTTAACCCGAATTTTTCCCAGAAATCGATAGATTTATCGGTAGATAAGAGCATCTTTGATAAAAAATTTTTGTTGCCTTTGTGAAAATATATTGTCTTAAATTGGAGTGAGAGCTCTGTGCGCTGACTCCGAGTCGCATGCTGGGTAGGAGGTACCGCCGCGACGGCGTGCGCTGCGTGACTGTCAGGGTCTCGTCCCGTCTGCAGGGCCGGTAGGAGGCGTGAGCTCAAAGGTGGGCAAAGTGGGGGGTGCGCACGCGACGGTTGTGGCGTGCGACGGCGCTCACCCTGGCCTGAGCGATAGTGAGGGAGTGGGTTGTCTGCGCGAGACGAGCGACCGTGTTGCCGCCGGGTCTTGGCGTAGGTCTGGGCGGCGCTGTGGCTTCCGGTGGGCGCCGCGGAGAGAGGGGTCAGGTGCTCTCGCGCACCGTCAGCTCAAACCCCAGATTCACCGAGTTGTACTCTGGCACCTCGCCGCGCATCAGCGTCAGCAGCATGCGTGCGCTGGCCTCGCCCACGGCGGAGCGTGGCGTGTGGACCGTGGTCAGCGGCGGCAGCATCTGGTCGCTGCCTGCCAGGTCGTTGAAGCCCGCAATGGCCACTTGGCCGGGCACCGACAGACCCAGGCGCTGCGCGGCCAGCAGGCCGCCCTGGGCCAAGTCGTCATTGCAGAAGAACACGGCATCGACACCGGGGCGGGTGCGCAGCAGCTCTTCCAGCAGTTCGCCACCCAGCCGCATCGATGAGGGCTGCGGGCTCAGCAGCTCCAGCTTGGGGTCGTACAGGCCGGCTTCGCGCAGACAGCGGCGGTAGCCCTCTGCGCGCTGCATGGTGCGGGGGTCCAGCTGGGCGGCTACAAAAGCGATCTTTTGGTAGCCACGCGCCAGCAGGTGGTCCGTCATGCTGTGGCCTGCATCCTGCTGCGAAAACCCCACGCAGAACACGCCGGGGGCCGAGGTCATCTCCATCAGGTGCACGCAGGGCACGCCGCTGGCGGCAATCAGGTGGCGCGCGGCCTCGGTGCGGTCAAAGCCGGTGACCAGCAGCCCGGCCGGACGGTGCGCGAGGTAGGTGCGCAGCAGCTGCTCCTCCTCTTGCGGGTCGTAGTGCGTGACGCCGATCAGCGCCTGGTAGCCCTGCGGGAACAGCGTGCGATGCACGGCCTCCAGCACGTCCACAAACAGCGCGTTGGACAGCAGCGGCACCAGCACAGGCACCTGCACGCTGCGCTGTGAAGCGAGTGCGCGCGCTGCGGGGTCGGGCACATAGCCCAATTGCTCAGCGGCGACTTTTACGCGCTGCACCAGTTCTTGCGCCACGCCGCGTTCTCCCCGCAGGGCGCGGGAGGCAGTGATGGGGCTGACCTCGGCGGCCTTGGCCACGTCGCTCAGCGTGATGCGGCCGCTGGAGCGGCGTTTGGCGTCGGGTTTTGTCTCGGGTTTGTTCAAGGGTTAACCCTCATGGGGCTGGGGATAGATCTGGTTAGGATAGCGCTGTCCAAACTCTTGGGCAAGGCAACGCCAGCCATTTGGGATCAAGTTGCTCAGCTTGCCACAGTTTGTGCGGCATCCAGACCGGGTGCCTTTTTTATGGATTGTTTGGATAGCGCTACCAATATGAGTTTTCAAGCGTCACCCGCTTTTGTGGTCGTCATGGGCGTGGCGGGCTGCGGCAAGTCGAGCCTGGGTTCTGCCCTGGCACAGGCCGAGAGCCTGCCCCTGATCGAAGGGGACGACCACCACAGCCCCACGAGCCGCGAAAAGATGCGCCAAGGCATTGCACTGACCGATGCAGACCGGGAAGGCTGGCTGACCACCTTGGGGCAACTGCTGCAAGCCCAGCCCCAGGGCGCGGTGTTGACCTGCTCGGCGCTCAAGAAGGTCTACCGGGACCGCTTGCGCAACGCCTGCCCCGGGCTGCGTTTCGTCTTTCTGGAGATCGACCGCGCGAGCGCAGGCCAACGCGTGGCCGCCCGTGCGGGCACCCACTTTTTCTCCAGCGCCTTGGTGGACAGCCAGTTCGCCACGCTGGAATCCCCCGTGGGCGAGGCGGGCGTGCTGCGCCTGGATGCATTGCTGGACCTGCCCACGCTGCAACAGCAAGCCTCGGCCTGGCTGGCCACGAAGGAGACCGCATGAGTTCCCCCGCACAACAAGCCGTGCCGCAGAGCCGCTTTGCGCGGATCTCCCAGGTGCTCATGGCCAGCTGCCTGGGTGTGATGGCCGTGGCCGTGTTCATCAACGTGGTGCTGCGCTACGGCTTTGGCAGCGGCGTGGCAGCCAGTGAAGAACTGTCGCGCCTGTTGTTCGTCTGGATGGTGTTCATCGGTGCCGCAGCGGCCTATCCGGCAGGCGAACACATGGCCTTCACCAGCCTGGCAGGCCTGCTGGCTAAGCGCCCGGTGGCCTTTGGCCTGCTGACCGCCGTGATCCGGCTGCTGGTGATCACCGCCAGCGCGATGCTGGCCTGGGGTGCCTGGCAGCAGGTGGTGGTGGGCATGGGCAGCCGCTCGGTCGTCATGGCCTACCCCGCTGCGCTGCTGCCGCTGCCGGCCTTTTTGTGCGCGGTGGCCATTGGTGTGATGGCAACCGTCGAATTGATTCAACGCAAGCCGCTGGACCTCGGTCATGGCGCTGAGGTGGAGTGACCATGGGACCCGAAGCGCAGGCTTTTCTTGTTTTTTCGCTGGGCATGCTGGTGCTGATGGGCACCGGCATGAACATGGGCCTCGCCCTGGTGCTCACGGGCGCAGGCATGGCCTGGGTGCTCGGCTTCTGGGATGCGCAGTTGCTCGCACAGAACCTGGTGGCCGGGGTGGACAGCTTTCCGCTCCTGGCCGTGCCCTTCTTCATCCTGGCGGGTGAGTTGATGAACTCAGGCGGCATCAGCCGCCGCATCATCGACATGGCGCAGGCCTGGGTGGGGCACATCCGGGGCGGGCTGGGCTATGTGGCCATTGGTGCTGCGGTGCTGATGGCGAGCATGAGCGGGTCGGCCCTGGCCGACACCGCCGCGCTGGCCACCATCCTGCTTCCCATGATGCGCCAGCAGGGCTACCCCATGAACACGTCTGCCGGGCTGATTGCCTCGGGCGGCATCATCGCGCCGATTATTCCGCCGTCCATGCCCTTTGTGATCTACGGTGTGACGACCAACACCTCGATCTCGGCGCTGTTCGTGTCGGGCATCGTGCCGGGGCTGATGATGGGCGTGGGTCTCATCTTTGCCTGGCGCTGGGTGTTGCGCGACATGGACCTGCCAAAGGGCGAGCCCCTGCCCATCCAGGACCGCTTGCGGGCCACCGTGCGCGCCTTCTGGGCGATGCTGATGCCGCTCATCATCATCGGCGGTATGAAGACCGGCGTGTTCACGCCCACCGAGGCCGCCGTGGTGGCTGCGTTCTATGCGCTGGTGGTGGCCTTGTTCATCCACCGCGAGATGAAGCTTGCCGACATCTACGGCGTGCTGGTGCGGGCGGCCAAGACGACCTCCATCGTGATGTTTTTGTGTGCTGGTGCCCAAGTGGCCAGCTACATGATCACGCTGGCCGACCTGCCCAATGTGCTGACGAACTGGCTGGGCCCGCTGGTGGAGAACCCGCGCCTCTTGATGGCTGTGATGATGATCGTGCTGGTGCTCATCGGCACGGCGCTGGACCTCACGCCCACCATCCTGATCTTTGCGCCCGTGATGCTGCCCATCGCCGTCAAGGCGGGGATTGACCCGGTGTATTTCGGCCTGATGTTCGTGCTCAACGGCGCCATCGGCCTCATCACCCCGCCGGTGGGCACGGTGCTCAACGTGGTGGCCGGGGTGGGGCGCATCTCGATGCACAGCGTCATCAAGGGCGTGAACCCGTTTCTTATCACCTACGTGCTGATCCTGGCGCTGCTGGTGGTCTTCCCGCAGATCGTGACTGCGCCCGTCGTCTGGCTGCGCTAGCCGTTTGCCTGCTCCTCTTCCCCGTTTTTCTTGCCAATGGAGACAACCATGAAAACTTTCCGTCGCACCCTGCTGGCCGCCCTGTCGGTCGCTGCCATCACCTGCTCGTTCCAGGCCGCAGCCCAAGACTTCAAGCCGCGCATCATCCGTTTTGGCTACGGCCTCAACGAGGACTCCAACCAGGGCCGGGCCACCAAACTGTTTGCCCAGGAAGTGGAAAAGGCCTCGGGCGGCAAGATGAAGATTCGCGCCATAGGTGCTGCTGCGCTGGGCTCTGACGTGCAGATGCAGCAGGCCCTGATCGGCGGCGCGCAGGAGATGATGGTGGGCTCCACGGCCACGCTGGTGGGCATCACCAAGGAAATGGCGATCTGGGACACGCCGTTCCTGTTCAACAACGCCAAGGAAGCCGACGTGGTGCTCGATGGCCCCGTGGGCCAGAAGGTGATGGACAAGCTGCAGGAAAAGGGCCTGGTGGGCCTGGTGTACTGGGAGAACGGTTTCCGCAACCTCACCAACAGCAAGCGCCCGGTCAACAAGCTCGAAGACATGGACGGCATCAAGCTGCGCGTGATGCAGAACAACGTGTTCCTCGACAGCTTCAAGACCCTGGGTGCCAACGCTGTGCCGCTGCCGTTCTCCGAACTCTTTACCGCGCTGGAAACCAAGACGGTGGACGGCCAGGAGAACCCCTACAACACCATCCTGTCGAGCAAGTTCTATGAGGTGCAGAAGTACCTCACGGTGACCAACCACGTCTACAGCCCCTGGATCGTGCTGGTCAGCAAGAAGTACTGGGATGGCCTGTCGAAGGCTGAGCAGAAGGTGCTGCTCGACGCCGCCAAGAAGAGCCGCGACTTCGAGCGCCAGGACACGCGTGCCGAGGCCGACAAGGCGCTGGCCGACCTCAAGGGCAAGGGCATGCAGGTCAACGAACTGCCCGCCGCCGAAGCCAACCGCATGCGCGAAAAGCTCAGCGCCGTGAACGCCAGCATTGCCGCCAACGTGGGCGAGGGCTTGTGGAAGGAAGTGCAAGGGGCCGTGGCCCAGGCGCGCGCTGGCAAGTAAATCGGGGTGGACGCCATTGGCAGCCTTTGAGCTGTCGATGGCAGGCTTCGAACCTCTCCGTGTCGCGAAGCGCCATGAAAAAGGCCGAGGCCCCTGTTGGGGCCTCGGCCTTTTGGCATTTGCAATCTTTCATCTGCACCGAAGTGCAGGCCGGTCCAATTACAGGGAGCCGATTTCGCCGGAAGAGATCTGGCCAGTGCGCACAGCTTCAGCAGCCTGGGCACGCACAGCAGCACGGTCAGCGGTGGACTTGTAGGTCACCACACGCGAACCAGCGGGTTCAATGCTGCGTGTTTGAGCCACGGTAGCGGCTTCGGCTTGCACTTCAGCGCGGGTGCGGTTGGTTTCGAACTTGGTGGCGAATTGCGAAGCATCGGCTTCGTCAGCCTGGGCACCAAAAGAGGCGAAAGCAGCAACAGCAGCGATGGAGAGGAAACGGGCAGTCTTGTTCATGATGAAACTCCTATGAAATTCGAAAAATGGGAACGAGGTGTCTGGAATACGCGGTGGGTGAAGCTGTGGATTCAAAAAATTGAATCAACCGCCTTCAGCAGGGCCCACGCGGCCAGTGCGCATGGCTTGTGCGGCAGCTTCGGCACGCACGGCAGCGCGGTCAGCCGTGGACTTGTAGGTCACCACGCGGGAGCCTGCGGGCTCTTGGCTGCGCATTTGCACAGCCGTAGCGGCTTCGGCGATCACTTCGGCGCGGGTGCGGCTGGTTTCGAATTGGGTGGCGAACTGCGAAGCGTCGGCTTCGTCGGCCTGGGCACCGAAAGAAGCGAAAGCAGCAACAGCGGCGATAGACAGGAAACGTGCGGTGTTGTTCATGATGGAAATCCTTGAAGTTAAAAAAGCGTCTCAAAAAACCGGGTGAAGATCAGAAACGACTCGCTTCGCACCGGGTTCGGTGAGTCGCCTTGCGGGTTCGGCTCATCGATGGGATGAACTGTACGCCGGTGCTGTTCAGAGAAAAACCACTGAGTCGCGAACTAACTGTTCCAGTATTGGAAACAATCTTCCGGGCCGTCTGCCGTGTCTGCCTGCCCTCGGAACCCTGGCGGTTTGCCATGGAATCCGCCGGGCGCTGGCAGGCAACAGATGCCGCAGAGGTGAACGTGGTCGGTGCGTTGAACATGGGCTCCATCGTGCCGGGGCAGGCCGGGGGCGTCGTCTCGCCGCGGTTTCGCTTCTTTTCAGTTTGTTTCGCGCGAGGCGGTATGCAACTGCGCAGAAACATCCGTTGCATTCGCCGTGCAACAGATGATCAAAAAGCGCCGCACATGGGGCTTGCGCGGGTTGCGCCCACGGGGCTTATGGGCTGAAATCTCCCTGTGCCCGTTTCCGTTTTCACGAGGGAGGTTTCCATGACCGCAGTCGCCAAGATTCTTCAGTCCAAACCCGATGCCACCGTCCATACCATCAGCCCTGCTGCTTCCGTGCTGGACGCCCTCCAGCTCATGGCTGACAAGGGCATTGGCGCGCTCATCGTGACCGAGGGCGCGTCCATCGTCGGCATCTTCACCGAGCGGGACTACGCCCGAAAAATCGCCCTCATGGGGCGCACTTCAGCCGTCACCCAGGTCAAGGATGTGATGACCTCGGCCGTGATGTTTGTGCGCCCGGATCAGACCAGCGAGCAGTGCATGCAGCTCATGAGCAACAACCGCCTGCGCCACCTGCCCGTGGTGGGTGGCGGCAAGCTGGTGGGCATGATTTCCATTGGCGACCTGGTCAAGGACATCATCTCCGAGCAGAAATTCATCATTGAGCAGTTGGAGAACTACATTACCGGGAGTCACTGACTGAATTCAGCTCAGCTCCCGCAAAGGGCCAAGAACGCCACTTCCGTCACTGCACTCAACCACCCGTGTGTGGCCAAGGTAGTACCACAATGGTTTCCCCCGGTAAACCTGACTCGTGGCGTTCCACCATCATGCGATACGCGGTCTCCAGGTCATGGGTGAATCGCCGTCCGTCGAAGAGGGGTGACAGTGAGCGCTGCGCGTGGAGCACCGTGCGGTACGCCGTGAGTGCTTCTCGGTGGTTTGCAAGATGAATGGCTGTGGCTTCGTATTCCTGCTGCGTCTGCGTAATCAAGCTGTCCAGGTTCACGGCGGTGAGCAGGCTGGCAGCCACGCGGGCCGCGAACGATTGGCCCGCCAGCGTCAGTACAGGTAAACCAGCCCACAACGCATCGCTGGCAGTGGTGTGAGCGTTATAGGGCAGGGTGTCCAGGAAGAGGTCCGCAGCGCTGTGGCGGGCCAGATGCTCGTCTGCCGGTAGGCGTGACGCGAACACCAGACGGTCTGATCTGATGCCGCGGCGCTCGGCTTCCTTACGCAGATTTTCAGCTGCAGCATCGTTGTCCTTGAAAAGCCACAAAACACTTCCCGGTACTGCTTGCAGGATGCGCATCCAGCTGTCGAAGGTATCTGGCAGGATCTTGTAGTTGTTGTTGAAGCAACAGAACACGAATGCGTCCTCTGGCAGGCCCAATTCGGTGCGCGTGAACTGGCGTGAGGAGATCACCCGCTGGCTGTTGTTCACTTGGTAGCTGTGCGGCATGTAGACCGGCTTTTCCGTGAAGAATCGCTGCTTGTCTGATGGAATGACGATTTCATCCGCGATGACGTAGTCCATGTAATCCGCGCCAGTGGTGCCCGGATAGCCGAGGTAGCTGACCTGGATGGGAGCGCAGCGTTCGGCAAAAAGGCCCAATCGCCCGTCCATGGTGAATCCCTTGAGATCTACGGCGATGTCAATGTTCAGCGACCTGCTCAGCGCTGCGGCTTCCTTGTCCGTCAAGCCGCTGATGTCGTGAAATCCATCCACACTTTGGACCACTTTTTCTCTGGCAGCGTCATAACGTTGAGGTCCCAGGGAGAAAGCATGTATCTCGAATCGTTCTCGATCGTGGCTGTCCAGCAGTTCCATCATCAGGTGCGTGGTGGCATGATGAAAATAGTCGGCGGAAAAGTAGCCGACACGGATTTTCCCCGGCGCGCGCCGGGGAAAATCGACCAGTTGCGCTTGCCGTGCATTCAGATGTTCGAGGTGTGCCTGCGCAATCCGCAGATGCGTCTCTGGACTGTCCAGCATGGCCAGAAACGGGAAAGGATTGCGTTGGTTTTCGATGGCGATCCCACCCAGTTCCTCCCTGCGCTTCTGAAAATCTTGCCAGTCACAAATCTGCATCTGGATGGGAAGCAGTGTGGATGGATCGGTGTCGCAGGCCTTCAAATTGGCGATGGCTTGGGGAAACCGCTTCAAATCAATTTCCGATGCTGCTTTTGCAAAACGCGCAGCATGCAGCCCGGGGTCGATGGACAAGGCCTTGTCGAAATTTCCAATGGCATCCTCGTGCCTGCCCAGGGCGGCGAGAGCGCGGCCGCCCACCGTGTAGGCCACAGCGTTTTCCGGGTCGCCGGCCAGTGCGCGTTCCACCTGAGCGATGGCGTCCTTGAACCGTCGAAGGTCGATCAGGCAGTTGGCATGGTCCAGAAGCAATGCAGGCGTTGGCGGGAAGGTCTCCGAGGCGTTTTTCAGAAGCAGCTCTGCTTCGGGGAGCAGGCGTTGCTTGACCAATGCGCGGGCTTTGGTACTCACCGCATCGGGGTAGTGGGGCTGAATCGACAGCGCCTGATTGGCGTGGCCAATGGCCGCGTCGAACTGGTCCAGGGCGATCAGGGTTTTGGCGAGATTGTTGTGGGCCTTGGCATGCTGAGGGGTGCCCTGCAATACTTTTTCGAAGCAACGGGCCGCCTCTTCAGTGCGCTGGAGCTCCAGCAGGGCTATGCCCCGGTTGATCTGAATTTCTGGATGATCAATGCCTGCCGAAGCCAGGGCCTCCGCATCCTGCAGCGCCATGTCATAGCGGCTCGCCTTGACCAGCAACGCCAACCGGTTGACGCGTGCTGCCGGCATGGCCGGGTTCAAGGCCAAAGCCTCGTCGATGCACTGAAGTGCTTCGTCGGTGAGGCCACATTCCGCCAGAGCCAGCGCCAGATTCACGTGGACGCCAGCATCCTGGGGTAGCAGCCTTCGGGCTTCGGTCAGCAGCTCTTTGGCTTTCCCAAAAGCACTGCTGGAGAGTGCGACCACTCCCAGCATGTGCAGGCTGCCCGCATGCTCAGGTTTTTTTCGCAGGATCTGCTGATACAGGTTCGCGGCATTCTGAATTTGCCCTCCCCGATGCAAGGCCAGCGCCTGTTGGTACGCCTGATCGATATTGAAACTGTTGCCTGATGCGGGCGAGCGCGGGAAAAATGGGAACTGCGATGCCATGGTGTGACGCGGTGGTTCACAAAAAAGTTGCTACCAGACGCCGCAAGCAGGCGGCGCGGGGAGGCTGAATTGTGCAGTACCACCGGCGGTCACGCCGATTCGCGAGTGAGCCAAGCGTTGGGTCGGGGTCAGGCCGCCTTCTCGACATGCCCCTGCCGGGTGTACAAAAAGTCGATCACCGCCTTGCGGTAGTGCACATACTGCGGGTCCTCGGCCAGCTCCACGCGCTTGCGGGGGCGGGGCAAGTCCACGGTCAGCACCTCGCCAATCGTGGCGGCCGGGCCGTTGGTCATCATCACGATCTTGTCGGACAGCAGCACGGCTTCGTCCACGTCGTGGGTCACCATCACCACGGTGCTTTGGGTGCGCGCCACGATCTCCAGCAGCTCGTCCTGCAGCTTGGCGCGGGTCAGGGCGTCGAGCGCGCCGAAGGGCTCGTCCATCAGCAGCACCTGGGGCTCCATACTCAGGGCCCGGGCAATGCCCACGCGCTGCTTCATGCCGCCCGAGATTTCGCCCGGGCGCTTTTGGCCCGCGTGGGTGAGGCCCACCAGCGCCAGTGCGGCATCGGTGCGGGCCTTGAGCTGGGCCTTGGTTTCCTTGGCGCCAAACACGCGCTCCACGGCCAGGTAGATGTTGTCAAAGCAGGTGAGCCAAGGCAGCAGCGAGTGGTTCTGGAACACCACCGCGCGCTCCGGCCCCGGGCCCTTGATCTCCTTGTTGGCGCACAGCAGCGCGCCGTTGGTGGGCGTGGTCAGGCCGGCAATCAGGTTGAGCAAGGTGGACTTGCCGCAGCCCGAGTGGCCGATGAGCGCCACGAACTCGCCCTTGGCAATCGTCAGGTGGATGTCGCGCAGCGCCGGGAACAGGCCCTTGGCCGTCTTGAAGGTCTGCTCGACGCCGTGGATCTCGATGAACTTGGTGCTCATGGAAGGGTGGGGGGATGGAGCTGTCGTGTTCATGCTTTCACCTCTTCAAACGTAAATGCGGTGGCCAGCTTGATGAGTGCAAACTCCAGCAGCAGCCCGACGATGCCGATCACGAAGATCGCGATGATGATGTTCTTGACGTTGAGGTTGTTCCACTCGTCCCACACCCAGAAGCCGATGCCTACGCCGCCGGTCAGCATCTCGGCCGCCACGATCACCAGCCACGCGGTGCCCACGGCCAGGCGCACGCCGGTCAGCATGTAGGGCAGCACGGCGGGGAACAGGATCTTGGTGGCGATCTTCCATTCGCTCAGGTTGAGCACGCGGGCCACATTCATGTAGTCCTGCGGTACGCGCTGCACACCCACGGCGGTGTTGATGATCATGGGCCAGATGGAGCAGATGAAGATGGTCCAGATGGCCGCCGGGTTGGCGCCCTTGAAGACCAGCAGACCGATCGGCAGCCATGCCAGGGGCGACACGGGGCGCAGCAGGCTGATGAGCGGATTGAACATGCGCGACAGGAAATTGAAGCGTCCGATCACAAACCCCGCCGGAATGCCCACCAGCGCCGCCATGCCGAAGCCGATGGCCACGCGCTGCAGGCTCATCAGCACGTTCCAGCCCACGCCCTGGTCGTTGGGGCCGTTGCGGTAGAAGGGGTTGCTGAACACTTCCAGCGCCTGCAGCCAGGTGTCCTTGGGGCTGGGGATGCTGCCGCCCGTGGTGGTGGAGACCACCGCCCACAGGCCGATGAGCAGGCCCAGGCCACACAGCGGCGGCAGCACGGCCAGCCAGAAGCTGCGCGAGAGGGCGGACCAGTCGCGGCCAGTGGCCACGCTGGAGGGCGTTGCAGGCGCCTTGGGGACAGATATCGCAGCCTTTTGGCTTCTTGCGCTAGTGGATGATGCGCTTGCAGCTACAGTATTCATAGCATTCTGTGCGGCCACGGGGGCTGCATCCAACGGGGAGTGAAAGACGGCACTGACCATGGTTTTCTCCTGTGCAGGGCTTGCTTGCGGGGTGGCCGGGCGGGCGCTGGGGCAGGGTTGCCGTCAGGCCTTGATCTTGAAGCCGTCGGCGTACTTGGCGGGGTCCTTGCCGTCCCACACCACGCCGTCGATGAATTTACTGGTGCGCAGTACATCCTTGGGCACGCTGATCTTCATGGCGCTGGCGACCGACTTGTACAGGTCCACCTGGTTCACTTCCTTGGCCACGGCCAGGTAGTCGGGGTGGCTCTTCAGCAAGCCCCAGCGCTTGTGCTGGGTCAGGAACCACATGCCGTCCGACAGGTAGGGGAAGTTCACCGCGCCGTCGTTGAAGAATTTCATGTGGTTGGGGTCGTCCCAGGTCTTGCCCAGACCGTTCTGGTAGCGGCCCAGGATGCGCTGGTTGATGGCATCCACGCCCGTGTTCACATACGCCTTGCCGGCCACGGTCTCGGCCATCTTCATCTTGTTGGACAGGCTGGCGTCGATCCACTGGCTGGCTTCGAGCACGGCCATCATCACGGCACGCGTGGTGTTGGGGTACTTCTTGACGAACTCGGCCGTGGTGCCCAGCACCTTCTCGGGGTGGTCCTTCCAGATATCCTGCGTGGTGTTGGCCGTGATGCCGATGCCATCCATGATGGCGCGGTGGTTCCAGGGCTCGCCCACACAAAAGCCGTCCATGTTGCCCACGCGCATGTTGGCCACCATCTGCGGCGGGGGCACGGTGATGAGCTTGGCGCCCGACAGCGGGTTGATGCCCGCCGCTGCCAGCCAGTAGTGCATCCACATCGCGTGGGTGCCTGTGGGGAAGGTGCCCGCAAATGTGTATTCACGCTTCTCGCTGGCCATGAGCTTGGCCAGGGACGGGCCATCCACCGCACCCTTGTCGGCCAAGGCCTTGGAGAGGGTGATGGCCTGACCGTTGTTGTTCAGATTCATGAGCACGGCCATGTCCTTCTTGGGACCGGCGGTGCCCAGGTGCACTCCATAGACCAGGCCGTAGAGCACATGGGCAAAGTCCAGTTCGCCGTTCACCAGCTTGTCACGCACGCCCGCCCAGCTGGCTTCCTTGTTGGGGACGATGGTCACGCCGTATTTCTTGTCGAAGCCCAGCACTGAAGCCATGACCACGCTCGCGCAGTCGGTCAGCGGGATGAAGCCGATCTTGACTTCCTTCTTCTCGGGGGCGTCGGAGCCCGCTGCGTGGACGAGTGCGCGCAGCGCGGGGCTCACACCCACAGCGCCCACGGTGGCGGCCTGCAGCACGGTGCGGCGGTTGAGGCTGGTTTTCAACAGATCGGTCATGGGGCATCCCTGGTGGCGTGAAAAACAAAAAAGGCGTCCTCACACCGCGCCCGGCTGCATCAAAGCAACGCCGGGAGCGGGTGGGGACGCCTTTGTCCTGGGTGGAGCCTGGAACGGGTCCGGGGCTCCTTGCCAGCACCGGCCCGCCGTTGGGTCAGTGCTGTCAGTGGTCAGACCTGCATTGGTCTTGCACTGTGCAATGCAAAGCGCGTGCCAGCGCGCGCTGCGCCATGTTGGAGCGCTGGTTGCTATGGAATGAATAGCTATCTGCGCTTGATCAATAAGCGCTACACGCCTGCAAGGCTTGCAGCAGGGATGTTCTTGTTGTGATCAGTGTGGTCGCACTGCCTTTGTGCGGCGCACCATTTGGGAGGGGCCTTGGAATTGGGCGCGGCCCAGGCGAGGGATGCCAAGCAAGGGCCGCCCCGCAGCGAGGGCATCGTCCCCCTTCCCGAATGACGCAGTCATTCGAGAGAAGGGGGAAGCGGCGCAGCCGCTCAGGGGGTTGTTATCTGGTTTTACCCCAGCAGATCCATCACGTCCAGCATGCGCTGGGCCACGTCCACGAGCTTCAGGCCCTTGTCCATGGCGGTCTTGCGCAGTTTTTCGTAGGCGGCCTGTTCGGTCAGGCCCTGGCGCTGCATCAACAGGCCCTTGGCGCGGTCGATGGTCTTGCGGTCTTTGAGCTCGGTTTTGGCGTCGGCCAGTTCGGCGCGCAAGGCCTGTTCGTGCTGGAAGCGGGCCATGGCCACGTCCAGAATGGGGCGGATGCGCTGCGGTGCCAGGCCCGCCACGATGTAGGCAGACACACCGGCCGCCACCGCGTCCTTCACGTGCGAGGTGTCTTCATCGTTGGTGAACATCACGATGGGGCGGCGTTCGTCGCGTGTGGCCATCACCACATGCTCCAGCGCGTCGCGGGCCTCGCTCTCGGCGTCCACGATGATCAGGTCGGGCTGTAGCTGGGCAATGCGCTCGCTCAGAAACACGTCGGCGGGCAGCGTGGCCACCAGGTTGAAGTTGTTCTCCAGCAGCCCGATGCGCAGCGCCCGCGACCGTTCCGCCTGCTCCACGGCGTGTTCGTCGTCAGGGTCGGCGACTGCCAGATCCGGGGCAACCACCACGATGCGCAAAGCCTCATTCATACCCGTAAGCATAAGCAATTTTTACGCCACAAATTGGTGCGCCGGGGTGGTGCACGGCCCCAGAGCGCCGTTGCGATGGGCTTTCACGCAGGGCCCATACCGGCCCCAGGCCCGCCACGCCTGGGTGCCCTGGCCCCCGTTGTGGGGCCTGAAAGTTGCTAATACTGACACCGTGGGAGGGCATACCCGGTAGCTCACCCAGCGGAGCGTCGCATATACATCTGGTCACACAGACACACTGAAATGGAGTTTTTTGCATGAACAAGCACATGAACCGGCGCCGCTTCTCGGCCAGCCTGGCCTTGACCGCAGTGGCGACTGCTGCACTCCTGACCGGATGCGGCAAGGTGCCGGACACCATCAAAATTGGTGTTGCACAGCCCTTGAGCGGCCCGCTGGGCGCCCTGGGGCAGGATCTGCTCAATGGCGTGAAGCTGGCGGTGGAGGAACTCAACAAGTCCGGCTACACCGTGGACGGCAAGCGCGTGACCTTGGAGGTGGTGTCCGTGGATGACAAGGCCGACGCCACCACCGGCAAGGCGGTCGCCCAGCAGCTGGTGGATGCGGGCGTGGTAGCCGTGGTGGGCCACCTCAACTCGGGCGTGAGCATCGAGACCGCACCCATCTACGCTGCCAAAGACATTCCACAGATCGCCATCTCCACCAATCCCAAGTTCACGCAGCTCGGGTTCCCCACCACGTTCCGCATGGTGGCCAACGACACCTTGCAGGCGCGCGCCATCGGCTCCTTTGCGGCCACGCAGCTGGGCGCCAACCGCTACGCCGCGCTGGACGACGGCACCCCTTACGGCAAGGGCCTCGCCGATGGCGCTGCCGAACAGCTCAAGGCAGAGAAAAAGGAAGTGGTGGTGCGCAAGTCGTTCGACGACAAGACCGTGGCCTTCGACGAGCTGGCCGGTGAGCTCAAGGCCGCCAACGTGGAGGTGATTGTCTCTACCCTCAACGACTTCCAGGCCCTGGCGCTGCTCGAAGCGCTCAAGAAGGTAGACCACACCAAGGTCAGCCTGCTGGGTGGCGACACCATCAAGACCACCGACATGACCAAGGGCGCGGGCATCGTGCAGGGGCTGTACGCCACCTCGCCAGTGCTGGAAGCCAAGGAGTTCACCACCGGCAAGCCCTTCCTTGAAAAGTACATCGCCGCCTTCAAGAAGCCTCCGGCCTACGGTGGCCACTACAGCTACGACAGCACGTATGTGCTTTCGGCAGCCATCCAGAAAGCCAAGTCCGCCGACCCCAAGGAAATCACCAAGGCCCTGCACAGCATCAACGGCTATGCCCCGGTGATTGGCACCATGACCTGGGATGAGAAGGGCGAGCAGCGCTACGGTGCCGTGGGTGTGTACGAGCTGCGCAGCGGCAACTGGGAACTGCGCATGCGGTCGGACCGCTGGTAAACAGCCCTCCGGGACGGATCGGCCCCGGGTTTTACACTCGGGGCATGAGCTTGCTGATCCTGGGTATTGAATCTTCGTGCGACGAGACGGGCGTGGCATTGGTCCGTTCCACGGGCAATGCCGTGCCTACGCTGCTGTCGCACGCGCTGCACAGCCAGATCGAGATGCACCAGGCCTATGGCGGCGTGGTCCCCGAACTGGCCAGCCGTGACCACATCCGCCGCGTGCTGCCGCTGGCCACGCAGGTGCTTACCGAGTCCGGCCAGTCGCTGGCCGATGTGGACGTGGTGGCCTACACGCGCGGGCCGGGCCTGGCGGGTGCGCTGTTGGTGGGGGCGGGCGTTGCCTGCGCGCTGGGCGCAGCGCTCAACAAGCCCGTGCTGGGCGTGCACCACCTGGAGGGGCACCTGCTGTCGCCCTTCCTCAGCGCCGACCCGCCAGAGTTCCCTTTTGTGGCCCTGCTCGTCTCGGGCGGCCACACGCAGCTGATGCGGGTGGATGGCGTGGGCCGCTACGAGATCCTGGGCGAGACCATTGACGATGCGGCTGGCGAGGCGTTCGACAAGTCCGCCAAACTCATGGGCCTGGGCTACCCCGGTGGGCCTGCGCTGTCGCGCTTGGCTGAGCAGGGCGATGCCACGGCCTTCAAGCTGCCACGCCCGCTGCTGCACAGCGGCAACCTTGATTTCTCTTTCGCCGGGCTCAAGACGGCCGTGCTCACGCAGGCCAAGAAGCTGGGCGATGAGCTGGAAGCACGCAAGGCCGACCTGGCGGCGAGCACCGAGGCCGCGATTGTCGAAGTGCTGGTGAAGAAGACGCTGGCCGCGCTCAAGCAGACCGGCCTGAAACGTGTGGTGGTCGCCGGTGGCGTAGGGGCCAACCGGCACCTGCGTGCGCAACTCAATGCGGCCTGCGCTGCGGCCAAGGTGCGCGTGCACTACCCTGAGCTGCACCTGTGCACCGACAACGGCGCCATGATTGCCATGGCAGCGGCCATGCGGCTGCAGGCGGGGCAGCAGCAGGCCAACACCGACTACGCCTTTGACGTGAAGCCGCGCTGGCCGCTGGATGCCATCACCGTGTGATTTTGAAGAAAAGTGGTACCTAGCGCAGGTAAATCATGCGCTAGGTGCTATCTTTTTTGATATTCAGAACGGATAGTGGCGCGGCGCGGTCTGCACCGTGATCCAGCGCAGTTCGGTGAATTCACGTACACCGGCCATGCCGCCAAAGCGGCCGTAGCCCGAACTCTTCACGCCGCCAAAAGGCATCTGGCCTTCGTCGTGCACCGTGGGGCCGTTGACGTGGCAGATGCCCGACTCGATGCGTGCCGCCACGTTCCACGCCTTGGCCACGTCGCGGCTGAACACGGCGGATGACAGACCGAACTCGTTGTCGTTGGCGCAGGCGATGGCTTCTTCCACACCATTCACGCGCACCACGGGCTTCACGGGGCCGAACGATTCTTCGCGGTAGATGTCCATCTCGGCTGTCACGTGGTCGAGCACCGTGGCCTGCATTAAGGTACTGTCGCTCTTGCCGCCACAGACCAGCTTGGCGCCCTTGGACAGTGCGTCGTCGATGAGGGCGTTGCAGCGGTGCACCGTGGCCATGTCCACCACCGAGCCCAGCACCACCGGGCCCTTGCGCGGGTCGCCCAGGGGCAGAGCCTTGGCGCGCTCGCCCAGCTTGGCCACGAACGCGTCTGCCACCGCGTTGTCCACAATGATGCGTTCGGTGGACATGCAGATCTGGCCCGAGTTGGCGAATGCGCCGAACACGGTGCCTGCGACTGCAGCATCGATGTCCGCATCGTCCAGCACCAGCAGGGGGGCCTTGCCGCCCAGCTCCAGCACCACGGGCTTGAGGTACTTGGCGCAGGTCTGCGCAATGATGCGGCCCACCTTGGTGGAGCCGGTGAAGTTGACGCGGCGCACTGCCGGATGGGCCACGATGGCTTCGACCACAGCGCCTGCATCCGCCGGAGCGTTGGTTACAAAGTTCACCACGCCAGCAGGCAAACCAGCTTCCTGCAGCGCTTCGATGATGAGGCCGTGTGTGGCGGGGCACAGCTCCGACCCCTTCAGGATCACCGTGTTGCCGCACGCCAGCGGCGTGGCGATGGCGCGCACGCCCAGGATGACGGGGGCGTTCCACGGTGCAATGCCCAGCACCACGCCCGCCGCCTGGCGCACGCCCATGGCCAGGCTGCCGGGCACGTCGGACGGAATCACTTCGCCGGCAATCTGCGTGGTCAGGGCGGCGGCTTCTTGCAGCAGGCCGGCAGCCAGGTGCACGTTGAAACCGGCCCACATGCCCGAGGCGCCGGTCTCGGCCGCCATGGCCACCGCAAAGTCGACCGTGCGGGCCTCCAGCGCATGTGCTGCCTTGAGCAGCAGCGCGCGGCGCGCGTTGGGGCCCAGGGCCGACCAGGCCGGGAAGGCCTTTGCGGCTGCGTCGGCAGCTGCCTTGGCGTCGGCCACGCTGGCAGCGGGTGCCGTGGTGGCGACCGAACCGTCCAGCGGGTTGCGACGCTCAAACGTGGCGCCGCCGGTGGCTTGCACGCGCTCGCCGTTGATCAACATGGCAATGGCAGTCATGGAATAAATCTCCTGGATGGCAAAAAAGAAAATAGAAGCAATCGAAATGATGGGAGGCGATAGCGCCGCACGGTTTTCGCGATGACCTACGGCTCCCGAAACCGGCGGTGCCGAGGCCAGTGCCCCCGCGCAAGGGCAGCCCCGCCGCGCTGGGGGCGTTCCCCTCCCGAAGGAGAGGGGGAAGGCGCGAAGCGACTCAGGGGGTGCTCCATAGATTTCAGGCCACGCCGAGGTAGGCCTGGCGCACCACGTCGGACTGCAGCAGGGTCGATGCCTCGCCCGAGGCCACGATGCGCCCGCGCTCCAGCACATAGCCGCGCTGCGCAATCTGCAACGCCTTGCGCACGTTCTGCTCCACCATGAGCACGGTGATGCCCTGTGCGGCGATGCGCTGCACGATTGCCAGCAGCTCATCGACCATGCGTGGCGCCAGGCCCAGCGAGGGCTCGTCCAGCATCAACAGGCGCGGGCCGCTCATCATGGCGCGGGCCACGGCCACCATCTGCTGCTCGCCGCCGCTCATGGTGCCGGCCAGTTGATGGGCGCGTTCCTTGAGGCGGGGAAAGTCTTCAAACGCCTGGTGCAACCGCTCGGCGCGCACGCGCGATGGCACCAGCCAGCCGCCCAGCTCCAGGTTCTCGGTCACCGTCATTTGCGGAAACAGCTGGCGACCTTCGGCGACCAACGCCAGGCCGCGTTGCACGCAGGCCGTGGCGTTCATCGCAGGCACGGCCTGGCCGTCGAGCGTCACCGCGCCCTGGCGCGGCAGCAGGCCCGCCAGGGCCTTGAGCAGCGTGGTCTTGCCCGCGCCGTTGGGGCCCACGATGACGGTGATGCCGGGCGCGGCTTCCAGTGCCAGGTCTTGCAGCACCTGAAAGCCGTGGTAGCCCGTGGTCAGGTTCTGCACTAGCAGGTGTGCGCCGGTCATGCCGTGGCTCCTTGTTCCGCGTGTTCTGCGCTGTGGGTCATTTCGTCACCCAGATAGGCCTCGATCACCTGCGGGTCGCGCACCACCTCGGCGGGTGTGCCGTCGGCAATCTTGCGGCCCTGGTGCAGCACCAGCACGCGCTCCACGTACTTGAGCAAGGTGGTCACTGCGTGCTCGATCCACACCACGGTCAGGCCCCAGTCGTCGCGCAGGCGGCGAATGCGCTGGGCCATGGCATCGACCTCCGCTTCTGTCAGGCCCGCAGCCACCTCGTCGAGCAACAACAGGCGTGGGCGTGTGCCCAGGGCCATGCCGATCTCCAGCAGGCGCTGCTGCGACGGCGTCACGTCGGCGGCGGAGCGGTCGGCCAGGTGCGCCAGGCCCAGCATGGCGAGGATTTCCTCCTCGCTGCGCAGGCCCTGGGGCCCCTGGCGGTGGCGGCCCGCGAACTGCATGCCAAAGCGCACGTTGTCGCGTACCGTCATGTCGGGGAACACGCGCGGCGTCTGGAAGGTGCGAGCAATGCCGTGAGCCGCATAGTGGTGCGGGCCCTTGCCGGTGAGGTTGTCATTGCCGCTCACCAGCGTGCCGGATGTGGGCGGCTGCACGCCCGAGATGGCGTTGAAGAATGTGGTCTTGCCCGCACCGTTGGGGCCGATGATGCCGATCAGCTCGCCCGTGTGCAGCGTGGCGCTCACGCCATCCACGGCAGTCAGGCCGCCAAAGCGCACGGTCACGCTGTCAATGGTCAAAAGTGCTTCAGCCATGGTGCGCCTCCGCAGCAGGCTTGCGCCGTTGCCACAGCGTGGCCAGGCCATTGGGCAAGTACATCACGCACAGAATCAGCAGCAGGCCCAGCACCATCATGTAGCCGTAGGGCAGCTGCAGGCGCAGCGTTTCGGCCAGCAGACTGAACACGATGGCCGCCAGGATGGGGCCGCCAATGCTGGTCGCGCCGCCAATCAACGCGATCAGCACGGTCTGGAAGCCGATGAAGGGGCTGAACACGGCTGCGGGCTCGATGTAGGTCCAGCGCACGGCCATGGCAGCGCCCACGGCGCCTGCAAAGGCGGCGGTGATGCCAAAGCCTGCGATCTTGGCCAGTCGCGTGTCCACCCCAAGCGTCTGCGCGCGCTGCTCGTCGGCGCCAATGCCGGAGAGTGCCAGGCCAAAGCGGCTGCGCTGGATGGCAATGGCGGTGGCAATGGCCGCCGCCGCGATCAGCAGCACGGTGAGGTACACGGTCTCGTTGCTGGGCACCACCGTGAGCACGCGGCCCACGGTGCCCGATACCTGCTTTTCGACAAAGGTGACTGCGTGGCGGATCAGCTCGGTCATGCCGAAGGTCAGCACCGCGAAGTAGGTGCCGCGCAGGTGCAGCACGGCGGCGCCCATCACAACCGCCACGATGGAGGCAATCAACGCACCGGACACGATCACCAGTGGCCAGGGCAGCACTTCCAGCAATGTGGCGCTGGCATAGGCCCCGATGCCGAAGAAGGCCGATGTGGCCAGCGAGAGGTAGCGCGTGGCGCCGCAGAACAGCGACCAGCTGGTGGCCAGCGCGATGTACATCAGGCAGCTGAGCAGCACCGAGGCCACGAACTCGGACACCAGCCAGGGCAGGGTGCCGACCACGGCCGTGCCCACTGCCAGCGCGAGCCATGGTCTGGAAGATGGATTTTTCATGAAGTTATCTTTTGTGTTCAGCCCCGTAATGGGCGATCAAATCTGGCGCGGTCCAGCTCAGTGCCACCGTGGAACTGGCTTTGCCAGGCCAGGGGTGGCGTCCCCCTCCCGAAGGAGAGGGGGAAGACGCGAAGCGGCTCAGGGGGTGTCTCATTTCTTTGAGAACAGTCCGTTGGGGCGCCAGATGAGCACGCCGATGAACACTGCATAGCTCAGCAGCATCTTGAGAGACGGGCTGCTGAAGTGCATGCCCAGCGCCTCGACCACGCCGAGCAGCAAGCCACCGGCCAGACTGCCCGCCAGGCTGCCAAAGCCGCCCAGCGTGATCACGATCAGCGCCGTCACGGTATAGGGCTCACCCATCGACGGAGAAATCTCATACGTCATCGACAGCAGCGCCCCCGCCACGCCCGACAGGCCCAGGCCAATGCCAAACATCATGGGGTGCAGGGGCCGCGTGTTGATGCCCACCAGCTGCGCGCCCGTGGGCGACTGCATCAGCGCCCGCACCGCCTTGCCCAGCAGCGTGAGCTTGAGCAGCGCGATCAGCGCGGCCGACAGCGCCAGTGCCACGCCGAACAGCACCAGCTTGTTTTCAGTGAAGCGCATGCCCGCAATCTGCACCGGGTCGGCCAGGTATTCGTACCCACGCAGGTCACCACCCCAGATCAGGAGCGCGGTGTTCTGCACCAGGAACATCAGGCCAAAGCCCACCATCAGGCTGCGCGCCTCGAACACGTCCACGTTCGGCGCGCGCGCCGCCAGGCGCTTGAAGCACAGCGCATGCACCGCCACACCCAAAACAAACAATGCGATGAAAGCCAGCGGCATCAGCAGCAGCGGCGAGATGCCCCACAGAGTGTGCGCGGACCAGGTGAGGAATGCGCCCAGCATCAGGAACTCGCCATGCGAGATGTTCATGATGCGCATCAGCCCGTACTGCAGGTTCAGGCCCATGGCCACCAGCGCATAGATGCCGCCGGTAATGAGGCCACTGGCGACCAGTTCGGCCCAGGAAGTCAGAGACACTTTGTTATTTCCAGGCTGGTTTCGCGGTGTTCAACTGCGCGGTGGCTCGGTCCTTGGGCCACACGACTTCGAAGTCGTTTCCCTGCCACTGGCTCACCGTGCCGGGGATGGACGCGTTCTCGCTGCCCTGGAAGCGGATGCCGCCCAGAATGGTCTGGAACTCGTTCTTGGCGATGTGCTCGCGCAGGGCCTTGCGGTCCAGACCCGCTTTTTCCACGGCCTGCTGCAGGATCTGCAGGCCTGCCCAGGCGTGGCCGCTGGCCCAGCGGTCGGGCTCCTTGTTGAACTTCTTCACGTGCGCGTCGAAGTAGGCCTTGGCCTCTGGGCTGGTCTTCACGCTCCACGAGCCCATGCCGATCACGCCTTCGGTGTTGGCCTGCATCACGTTCTTGTACAGCTGGAAGGCCGTGCCCACCGATGCGTAGAAGAACTTGGGGTTCAGCCCCACCTCGCGCGCCTGGCGGCTGGCCAGTATGGTGTCGGGCGGGTAGGTGATGCCGATGAAGGCGTCGGGGTTCTGGTCCTTGATGCCACGCAGCACGGGCGCCAGGTCCTTCACGCCCAGCGGGTAGCTCTTACGCTCCAGCACCTGGATGCTGGTCTTCTTGAGCGCGTTATTCAGCGCGGCGAAGTTCTCCAGGCCAAACAGGTCGTCCATGTAGACGATGGCAATGGTCTTGACGTTGTTGGCCACCAGCATGTCCACCAGCGCACCCATCATCTTGTCGGGCTGCTGCAGCAGCGAGAAGAAATAGGGCAGGTTCATGTCGATCAGCTTGCGCGACAGCGCCGTGGGTGCCAGCAGCGGATAGCCGAAGCGGTTGGCCAGCGGTGCAATGGCGAAGTTGGCGCCCGAACCCCAGGGCGGCAGGATCAGGTCCACCTTGTCGCTGCCCATGAGCTTTTCGTAGGTGCGCACGCAGGTCTCGGTTTCGCTGCGGTCGTCGTAGCCTATGAGTTCGATGGGGCGCTTGGTACCCTTCACGCTCAGGCCGCCCGCCGCGTTCACCTGTTCAGCCCACAGCAGGTAGTTGGGCTCCTGGCTCACCTGGGCACCGGCCGCCCAGGGGCCGGTGCGGGCGATGGCGTAGCCGATGCGCACGGGTGCCGCGCTGCTGCCCTGGGCCCACAGCTGGGGTGCCACGGCCAGGGTGCCGACCGTAGCGGCGGCGCCCTTGATCCACTGGCGCTTGGAGGGTTGGTGTGCTGTCATTGTGTGTCTCCTCGGATGGGGCCTGCGTGGTGCACGCCGTGCCGGGAATCGTAGGCAGACGCGTTCATACGCGCTGCGCTCAGCGTGCACAAAACGCTTGCCTCTGCGTGCAGGCGGCAGCGGGTTTACCCGGATTTCCCTCGGTGGCACGGGGTAACGGGGCGTCCGATAATTCAGCCGCATAACCATCAGGCTTGCGCAACCCGCACTGGAGACACCATGGCCCATCCCCTGACCGAGGTATCCACCGACGCCGTGCCTGCGCGCGACCGCCTGCACCTGTGGGGCGATGCGGTGTGGCGCCTGATTGGCGGGCTGGAGTCCGACGCGTTTGGTGACGATGCCTTTGCAGGCCACATCACCTCGGGCCAGGCGGGCTATGTGAACCTGTGCCAGCTGGACGTGAGCCGCCACCGCGTGGTGCGCACCCCCAGCCTCATCCGGGGCAGCGACCGGGCCTACATCAAGGTGGTGGCCCAGCTCGAAGGGCGCGCATGCTTCGAGCAGAACGGTCGCCAGGTATGGTTGTCGCCGGGTGAGTGGAGCGTGTACGACACCACACGCGCCTATGCCGTGAGCAACCCCGAGGCCGTGCGCCAGATGGTGCTGATGATCCCCAAGGAACAACTGCCCGAGCGCAAGCTCAAGCTCGATGACCTGATGGTGCAGCGGTTCTCGGGCACCAGTGGCGTGTCGCGGCTGGCATGGGACACCATGCGCGCTGCGTTTGCCGAGCTGCCCACCATGTCCGACGCCGCCGCCGACGGCGTGGCCGATGTGATCACGCACCTGGTGCAGCTGTCGCTGCTGGAGCGCAACGGGCAGCAGAGCCTGCTGTCGCAGCGCGAGGCCCTGCGCGACCGCATCAGCCAATACATCGACCGGCACCTGGGCGACCCCGACCTCACCATCGACCGCATGGCCCAGGCGCTCAACTGCAGCAAACGGCACCTGTACAACGCGGTGGCTGATGACGAGGAAACCCTGGCCGCCATGATCCAGCGCCGCCGTCTGGAGGCCTGTCTGCGCGACCTGCGACACCCGGCGCATGCGCAGCGCTCGGTCACCGACATTGCACTGTCCTGGGGCTTCAGCAACAGCGCGCATTTCAGCCGCGCGTTCCGCTCGCATGTGGGGTGCAGCCCCAGCGAATACCGGGCCGGCGCGTTGGCGCCGGTGGTGCTGTTGCGGGACGAATCGCGGCTCGCGCACTGAGCGGCACCCCGGCCCCTTGCGTGTGGGGCCGTCTGCGCGGTAAAACACGCTCACCCGCTCTACGCATGCGCATGTGCATGCATTGGCATGCAGTGGCGTGACCTTTGCCTTGCATCAATTCTTTACCCGGGCTTGACCCAGTGGGTACCTTGTGGGCGCAATCGCTGCTCACAATGGGGTTTTCCCCTGCGTAGCCACTGCCCATGCGTTTTCTCCCACTGGCCTCTCCCGGCACACCCACTGCCCGCGCAGCGCGACCTTTGCGTGCTGTGCCGTGGAGGCAAACGGCCTTGTTGTTTTGCGTGCTGGCCACCGCGGGGTGTGCCAGCCTGGCACCCACGGATGGCGCATTGCCCGCAGTGGCCGTTTCCCCGGCCTGGTCTGCGGGGGGCAACGGCACAGCGCGAGGGGCTACGGCTACATCCCTGGCCCAGTGGTGGCAGCGGTTTGACGATGCTGTGCTCACCTCGCTGGTCGAGCAAGCCTTGCGCGCCAACACCAGCGTGCGCACCGCCCAGGCCGCGCTGCAGCAGGCGCGTGCGCAGGTGGATGTGCAATCGGCCGGCCTGCTGCCCAGCGTGGGCGCATCGGCTTCGGCGCAGCGCAGCCGGGCCGGCAACAGCACGGGAAACACCTTCCAGGCCGGTTTTGATGCGAGCTGGGAGCCCGATGTGTTTGGCCGCCTGCGCAGCGGCGTGAGCGCCAGCGAGGCCGATGCCCGCGCGGCAGAGGCCAGCCTGGCCGACGTGCAGGTGTCGCTGGCCGCCGAGGTGGCCGTTAACTACATCGAGCTGCGCGGGCTGCAGCAGCGCCTGGCCATTGCGCGCAGCAACCTGGCCAGCCAGCAGGAGACCTTGCAGATCACCCAGTGGCGCCTGCAGGCCGGGCTCACCACCTCGCTCGTCACCGAGCAGGCCCGTGCAGCGGCCGAGCAGACCGCCGCGCAGATTCCCAGCCTAGAAGCCAGCTTGGCTCAGTCGCGCTACAGCCTGGCCGTGCTGACAGGCCAGGTGCCCGGCGCGCTCGACGCAACCATGGCCACCGGTGCGCCCGTGCCGCAGCCCACCGCAGAACTGGCGCTGGCAATCCCGGCCGAGACGCTGCGCCAGCGCCCCGATGTGCGTGCGGCCGAGCAGCGCATTGCAGCCGCCCTGGCGCGCGTGTCGCAGGCCGATGCGGCGCGCTACCCCAGCTTCTCCCTCGGTGGCTCGCTGGGCCTTCGCGCCCTCACGCTGGGCGCGCTGTCGGGCGGCGGTGCGGTGACCAGTGCCTTGCTGGGCAGCGTGTCCATCCCGCTGCTGGATGGGGGCGCCGCCCGCGCCCAGGTGCGCGTGCAGTCTGCAGCGCTGGAGCAGGCCCGTGTGGCCTACGAAGCCACCGTGCTCACGGCACTGCAGGATGTGGAGAACGCGCTGGTGGCCTTGCGTGGCGACAGGGAAAAGCTGGAGCGACTGACGGCCGCCGCAGACGCCGCCCGCAACGCTGCGCTGCTGGCGCAGCAGCGCTATAGCAGCGGATTGATTGACTTTCAGGCGGTGCTGGAGACGCAACGCACGCTGCTGTCCACGCAAGAGAGCGTGGCCACCACCACCGCTGCGGTCGCAGCAGACCATGTGCGCCTCTACAAGGCGCTGGGCGGCGGCTGGAAGACATGAAGCCCCCCCTGAGTCGCTGCGCGCCTTCCCCCCGCTCTCGCATTGCTGCGCAATGCGGGCTGGGGGACGCAGCCCTCACTGCGGGGCGGACCTTGGCTTGCTGCCTGCACTTTGGCCGCGCCAGTTTCATGCGCTATGAGTAACTGATTTGATCTTATGACTGATAAACCTTCCTCTCCCCCGTCCAGCCTCGAAGCACTCCTGGGTGCCGACCGTCCGCGCCGTTGGTGGCAGCGCACTACCGTTTGGCTGGGGGTGGCAGCGCTCGTGGTGGTGGGCGGTGGCTTGTACGCCTGGCAATCGCGCCAGAGCGCCAGCGCTGCACCCACCTATGTCACCGAAGAGCTGCGCCGGGGCAATCTCATACTCACCGTGTCGGCCAATGGCACGCTGCAGCCCACGCGCTCGGTCACCATTGGCAGCGAGTTGTCAGGCACGGTGCGCAATGTGCTGGTGGATGTGAACGACAAGGTCAAGAAAGGGCAGCTGCTGGTGGAGTTGGATACCGCCAAGCTTGAATCGCAGGTGCTGCGCTCGCGTGCCTCGCTGGCGTCGGCGCAGGCCCGCCTGGCCCAGGCTGTGGCCACCACCAAGGAGGCCATTGCCAACTTTGGCCGGCTCGAAGAAGTGGCCCGCCTGTCCGGCGGCAAGGTGCCCTCGGCCTCCGAGCTGGACGCAGGCCGCGCCACACTGGACCGCGCCCGCGCTGACGAAACCAGCGCCCGCGCCACGGTCGAGGACGCACGCGCCGCGCTGTCCACCGACGAAACCAACCTGTCCAAGGCCTCCATCCGCTCGCCCATCGACGGTGTGGTGCTGACGCGCACGGTGGAGCCTGGCAACGCCGTGGCCGCTTCGCTGCAAGCAGTGACGCTGTTCACCGTGGCCGAAGACCTCACGCGGCTGCGGCTGGATGTGAGTGTGGACGAAGCCGATGTGGGTTCGGTCAAGGTGGGTCAGGACGCGAGCTTCACGGTCAGTGCCTATCCCTCTCGCCGCTACCCGGCCCAGGTCACGCGGGTGTCGTTTGGCTCCACCAAGACGGACAACGTGGTCACCTACATCACCTGGCTGGAAGTGAACAACGGTGACATGAGCCTGCGCCCCGGCATGACGGCGGCGGCCACCATTACGTCCACCGAGCGCAAGGATGTGCTGCGGGTGCCCAACACGGCGCTGCGCTTCACGCCCGCGCAGGCCGCAGGGGCCGATGCGAAACCCGGGGCGGGTGGCGCCAAGCCCGGCGCGTCGGGCAGCGGCAGTGGTGGCGGCATCATGTCGCAGCTCATGCCGCGCATGCCGCGGTCTGGCTCGGGCCCACGCAAACCGGGTGCGGGGGGCGAGGCGGGCGATGGCGCGGGCAAGACGCGGCAGGTGTGGGTGCTGCAGGACGGTGCCGCCAAGCCCATTGATGTGCAGGTGGGCATCAGCGATGGCCGCCATACCGAGGTCACGGGCGAGGGCCTCACGCCCGGCATGGCCGTGATCACCGACCAGCGCGCGGCAGGGGCCAAGCCATGAGCGTGGCGGGCGACACCCCCATCATCCGCCTGCGTGGCGTGACCAAGGTCTATGGCGAAGGGGCGCTGGCCTTTCAGGCGCTCAAGGGCGTGGACTTGGACATTGCGCAGGGCGACTTTGTGGCCATCATGGGCCCCAGCGGCTCGGGCAAGTCCACGGCCATGAACACGCTGGGCTGCCTGGACCGGCCCACCACGGGCGAATACCTGTTCAAGGGCGTGCATGTGGAGTCGCTCTCGCGCGACGAGCGGGCGCGGCTGCGGCGGCGCTACTTTGGCTTTGTGTTCCAGGGCTTCAACCTGCTGGCGCGCACCTCGGCGCAAGAGAACGTGGAGCTGCCCCTGCTGTACCGGGGCGAGTCCGCCACCGCGCGCCATGCGGCGGCCGCGCGTGCGCTGGAGGCCGTGGGCCTCAAAGGCTGGGAACACCACACGCCCGCCGAGCTGTCGGGCGGGCAGCAGCAGCGCGTGGCCATTGCGCGCGCGATCGTCACCGAGCCCGATGTGCTGCTGGCCGACGAGCCCACCGGCAACCTCGACACCCAGCGCAGTGTCGAGATCATGGAACTGCTGTGGCGCCTGAACGCCGACCACGGCATCACCGTGCTGATGGTCACGCACGAGCCCGACATGGCGCAGTACGCGCGGCGCATCGTGCGGTTTGTCGATGGCGTGGTGGACAGCGATGCGGCCAACCCACACCCCAAGGGCCTGGACGCTGATGCGGCATCGGCCCAGCCGGCGGTGGCCGGTTCGGATGCGGGAGGCCACTGATGTTGCTCAACACCCTGCTGCTGGCGCTGCGCTCCATCCGGCGCAATCTCATGCGCTCGTTCCTCACCATCCTGGGCATCGTGATCGGCGTGAGCGCGGTGATCACCATGGTCACGCTGGGCAATGGCGCCACGCTGGCCATCCAGAACCAGATCTCGGGCCTGGGCACCAACCTGCTGCAGGTGCGCCCCGGCCAACGCATGGGGCCTGGCGGCGGTACGGGCGCCCCGGCCTTCAAGGACACCGATGCCGACGTGATCGCGCAGCAGATCGGCGGCATCCTGGCCGTGGCGCCCGAGGCGCGCGCCGCCGCCACCGCCGTGGTGGGCGGGCGCAACTGGACGACCAGCGTGATCGGCAGCACCAACGCCTGGCTGGAGACCGGCAACTGGACGGTGCGCACTGGCCGCGTCTTCACCGACGCGGAATTGCGCGCGGGTGCCGCCGTCTGCCTGATCGGTGAGACCGTGCGACGCGAGCTGTTTGGCACGGCCGATGCCGTGGGCGGCCAGCTGCGCGTGAAGGCGTTTTCGTGCGAGGTGGTGGGCGTGCTGGCGTCCAAAGGGCAGGGTGCGTTTGGCAACGACCAGGACGACACCGTGCTGGTGCCGCTGCGCACGCTGCAGCGCCGCGTGACGGGCAACACACGGGTGAACACGCTGCTGGTGTCCATGAAGGACGGCAGCGACCCCGAGCGGGTGAAGACGAGCCTCACCCAACTGCTGCGCGAGCTGCGCAAGCTATCGGACTCGGACGAAGACAACTTCAATGTGCTCGACACCAAGCAGCTGGCCGACACGCTCTCGGGCACCACCAAGGTGCTGACCACGCTGCTGGGCGCCGTGGCCGCCGTGAGCCTGCTGGTGGGCGGCATCGGCATCATGAACATCATGCTGGTGAGCGTGACCGAGCGCACACGCGAGATCGGCCTGCGCCTGGCCATCGGCGCGCTGGAGCGCGAGGTGCTGCTGCAGTTTCTGATCGAGGCCGTGGTGCTGGCCGCCTTGGGCGGGCTCATCGGCATCGTGCTGGCCACGGGCGCGTCGCTCGCACTGTCGGGGCTGATGGGCGTGCCCTACCTGTTCAACCCCGGCGTGAACCTGCTGTCGTTTGTGTTTTCGGCCGGGATCGGTGTGGTGTTTGGCTACTTCCCGGCGCGGCGCGCGGCGCGCATGGACCCCATCGATGCGCTACGGCACGAGTGAGCAGGGCCGTGGGCTGGCTGCCGAATGGCGCCTGACCGGGTGCCCTGGAAAAAAACAAGCAAAAAAGGCATGAAGCGCTAGTGCATCATGCCTTGATTGCTATTGAAAATATAGCAATGGCCGTCATGCGCCATCGCCTTGGGAGCGGCCGGTCTCAGTGAATGGTCAGCGTGGTGGCCTTGCTCACGGGCTCCAGGCGGACCAGTGTCAGGGTCAGCACGCCGTTTTCCAGCTTGGCGGTGCTGGCGCTGGCGTCAATCTCGGTGGGCAGCTCCCACGCGCGCTGCACCTTGCGCGGTGCGCCTTCCACGCTTTGCACCTGCACCACCTGGCCTTCAATGCTGATCGAGAGCTGTTCGCGGGCCAGGCCGGGTACGTCCAGCTGCAAGGTGGTGGCCTTTTCGTCCTGCGTCACGGTGCAGCCCGCAGCGGGTGCTGCGGCAGGGTGTGCCAGCGCGCCCATCAGAAAACGTTGCAGCGCCAGGTCGGCGGAACGGGGGGCTTGGGCATAAGCGGCGCGGCGGATCACGGGGGCGAAGATCATGGGTAACTCCTATACACTGCGCGGCTCTCGACGTGGTCGCCGCATGGCAGAGAGGTGTGTGCGGCCACGCCGCATTTCAAGGGAAAAATGCCATGAATAAATTGCAATCTGTGGGCTTGAAATCAGGCGCTGCGGCATTACGTCACACCGTTTGGGCAGCCGCAGTGGCCCTTGCAGGCGCCGTGGCCTTGGCGCCTGCCGCGCAAGCGCAGACCCCGCCCTCGGCAGGCGTGGCCCAGGCCAGGCCGGTCAAGCTGGCGCTCATCGAAAGCCTGTCGGGCCCGTTTGCCAACACGGGCGAGGCTGTGTACCGCAACATCTACTGGGCCATGGAGCGCGTGAACGCACGCGGCGGCGTGCAGCTGCCTGCCAGCAGCGGCGGCCCCCGCCCTCTGGTGCTGGAGCGCTACGACAGCAAAGGCCAGAACGAAGAAGCCCTGTCTGCCCTGCGCGCCGCGATTGACGATGGTGCGCAGGTCATCCTGCAGGGCAATTCGTCGTCCACGGCCGCCGTGCTGATCGAGGCCATCAACAAGCACAACGAGCGCGAGCCAAACAAGCGCGTGCTGTTCCTCAACTACTCGGCGGTGGACCCCATCCTCACCAACGAGAAGTGCAGCTTCTGGCACTTCCGTTTTGATGCCCATGCCGACATGCGCATGGCCGCGCTGATGGAGGTGATGCGCGAGGACAAGGCCTTGAAGAGCGTCTACCTCATCGGCCAGGACTACAGTTTTGGCCAGGCCGTGCTGCGCGAGGCCAAGAAGCAGCTGGCCGCCCAGCGCCCCGATGTGGCCGTGGTGGGCGAAGAGCTGCACCCCATCGGCCGCGTGAAGGACTTTGCGCCCTATGCCGTCAAGATCAAGACCAGCGGCGCGCAGGCCGTGGTCACCGGCAACTGGGGCAACGACCTCACGCTGCTGGTCAAGGCCGCGCGGGACGTGGGCTACGAGGGCAGCTTCTACACCTTCTACGGCAACGCGCTGGGCGCTCCCGCCGCGATTGGCGACGCAGGCATCGGCAAGGTGGTGGCCGTGGCCGACTGGCTGCCCAATGTGCCGGGCGCGCAGAGCGAGGCGTTCTACCAATCCTTCCGCACGCGCTTTCCCAAGCCGCAGGACGACTACGTGCACATGCGCATGCAGCTGATGGTGGAGGCCCTCGCCCAGTCGATCGAGCGTGCAGGCAGCACCGACGTGGTGGCCGTCGCGCGCCAGATGGAGTCGGCCAACGTGCAACTGGCCGGCCAGGGCGGCACCATGCGTGCGGCCGACCACCAGTTCCAGCAGGCCCTGGCGGTGGGCGTGATGGACAAGAAAGGCGCCCCCGGCGTGAAGTTCGATGTGGAAGGCTCGGGCTACGGCTTCCGCGTGGTGCGGCAGATCGCAGCGGCCAAGGCGCAGCAGCCGCACAGCTGCCAGATGCAGCGCTACTGAAACGTGGATTCGCCGCGGGAGGCCGGGGCGCCCGGGGTGATCGCGCTCAGCGCCGGATGCGGTGGCCCGTCTTGAACACCCACCGCACCACGGCGAGGCACAGGGCCATGAACACCAAGGTCATGCTGGTGCTCACCGCGATGTGCACGTCGGCATGGCCATAGAACGCCCACCGCAGCCCGCTGATGAGATAGACCACCGGGTTGAACAACGAGACGGTCTGCCAGAACGGTGGCAGCATGCTGATGCTGTAAAACGCCCCGCCCAGAAAGGTGAGCGGCGTGATCACCAGCAGCGGGATGACCTGCAGCTTTTGAAAGCTGTCCGCCCACAGGCCAATGAGGAAGCCGAACAGGCAGAACGTGACGGCGGTAAGCACCAGAAAGCCCACCATCCAGACGGGGTGCGCCACCTCGTACGGAACGAACACCCGGGCGGTGGACAGGATGAGCACCGACACCAGCAGCGACTTGCTGGCTGCCGCGCCCACGTAGCCCAGCAGCACCTCCACCCAGTTGACCGGCGCGCTCAGCAGCTCGTAGATGGTGCCCGACCATTTGGGCATGTAGATGCCAAAGGCCGAGTTGGAGATGCTCTCGGAGAGCAGCGACAGCATGAGCAGGCCGGGGATGATGTAGGCGCCATAGCTCACCCCGCCGATGTCGCCCATGCGCGAGCCGATGGCGGAGCCGAAGACGATGAAGTACAGCGCGGTGGTAAGCACGGGCGCAATGAGGCTCTGCATCCACGTGCGGAAGGCGCGGTTCATTTCGAAGCGGTAGATGGCGCGCACGCCATGCAGGTTCACACCGGTCATGCTGGGATCGCTTTCTGGGGCGAAGGGGTTGGGACCTTGTCCTGGTGCACCAGGCTGACGAAGATGTCTTCGAGCGAGCTTTCGCTGGAGTGCAGGTCCTTGAAGTCGATGCCGTGCTCGGTCAGGGCGCGCAGCAGGGCGGCGATGCCGGTGTCTTCCTGCTGCGTGTCGAACGTGTACGTCAGGACGGTGCCGCCCTGGCTCAGGGCCAGAGGCCAGCGGGCGAGCGGTGCGGGCACTTGCGCCATGGGCTGCTGCAGCGTGATGGCCAGCGCTTTCTTGCCCAGCTTGCGCATCAGCACGGCCTTGTCTTCCACCACGATCAACTCGCCCTTGCGGATCACGCCGATGCGGTCGGCCATGTCCTCGGCTTCTTCCAGGTAGTGGGTGGTCAGGATGATGGTGGTGCCCGCGTCACGCAGTTCCCGCACCAGGCGCCACATGTCGTGGCGCAGCTCCACATCCACGCCGGCGCTGGGCTCGTCCAGGAACAAAATCTTGGGCTCGTGCGACAGCGCCTTGGCGATCAGCACGCGGCGTTTCATGCCGCCAGACAGCGCGAGGATCTTGTTGTCCTTCTTGTCCCACAGCGACAGGTCCTTGAGGATTTTCTCGATGTACGCGGGGTTGGGGGCCTTGCCAAACAGGCCCCGGCTGAAGTTCACCGTGGCCCACACGGTCTCGAACGAGTCGGTGTGCAGCTCCTGGGGCACTAGGCCAATGGCAGCGCGGGCTGCGCGGTAGTCGCGCACCGTGTCGTGCCCATCGGCCGTGACGGACCCCGCCGTGGCATTGCTCATGCCACAAATCACGCTGATCAGCGTGGTCTTGCCCGCGCCGTTGGGCCCCAGCAGGGCAAAGATCTCGCCGCGCCGTATGTCCAGGTCGATGTTCTTGAGTGCCTGAAAGCCGCCGGCGTAGGTTTTGCTCAGGCCGCGTACACGGACGATGGCGTCCGTGTCGGGTGCTGGAGAAGGTGATGCAGGCATTGGGAAGGTTCTCTTGGAGGGTCAGGGCGCGCCGCCGTGGCCGGGCCGCTGTGCAAGCGGTCAAAGCCGGGCATTGTGGACTGACTTGCACAAGTGTGCTGGGCGGGGGCTCCGAGCCCGCAGAACCCCCCGGGTTGCGCCGTTCGGCGAGTGGCTCGCAGCGGTGGGGCAGCGGTCAGCGCGCCGCAGCCACCTCGCGCCCCAGCTTGATGACGGCCATGGCGTAGTAGCTCGACCAGTTGTAGCGCGTGATGGCGTAGAAGTTTTCGGTGCCTGCCACGTAGCTGGGCGCATCGTTGCCGTTTTGCAGTTCCACCAGCGCCAGTGGGCCCGTGTGCTGCACGCCCTGGGCATCCAGCACAGCGCCCTTGGCCAACATGCTGGCGGCACTGAAGGTGGGCAGGATGTCGGGGGCGAGAAGGTCGTCCAGCTGCAGGCGCGCATTGTCGAACTGCACCCCAAAGTGCGTGGGCATGCCGGGCGTCCAGCCGTGGCCCCGGAAGTAGTTGGCCACCGAGCCAATGGCGTCGGCCGGGCTCTTGAACAGGTCCACGCGGCCGTCGCCATCAAAGTCCACCGCATAGCGCACCCAGCTCGATGGCATGAACTGGCCCAGGCCCATGGCCCCGGCGTAGCTGCCGCGCGGTTCGAAGGGGTCGGTGTTGCTGCGGTTGGTGAGGCTCAGGAACTGCTCCAGCTCGCGGCGGAAGAATTCGGTGCGCTCCTTGGCGCGCGGGTGGGCGGAGGGAAAGTCGAACGCCAGGGTGGCCAGCGCGTCCATCACACGGAAGGTGCCCATCTGCTGGCCATAAATGGTCTCCACGCCAATGATGCCCACGATGATCTCGGCGGGCACACCAAACTCGCGCTCGGCACGCTCCAGCGTGGCCTGGTTCTCCTGCCAGAACCGCACGCCTGCACGGATGCGGATGGGGTCGATGAAGCGACTGCGGTACACGCGCCAGTTCTTGGCCGTGCCCTTGGCGGGCGGCAGCATGAGCTTGGACACCTGGGGCAGGAAATGCGCCTGCCCGATGGCCTGGCGCACCCACTCGCGGTCCAGATCCCGCCGTGTGGCCAGGTCGTCGGCAAAGTCCATGGCCTCAGGGCGCGATGCGTAGAGCACCGGGGCCTTGGCACTGGCCCGCCCCTGGTGGGCCTGGCCGGCTTTGGCATGTGCCTTCTGGGCCGCCGGTTTGGGTTGATTTTCGGGCTTTGCGCTAGCGGGTAATGCACAGGCAGCTATCAAAAATATAGCTGCCGTGGTCCATGGTGCTGTCTTCTTCATGTCAATGGTTCGTCATGTTGTGGCTCCCTGCAGCGTCTGATACCGGCGCGCTCCAAGACCAGGGATGCCAAGCAAGGGCCGCCCTGCAGCGAGGGCATCGTCCGCCTGGGGGGAAGCGGCGCAGCCGCTCAGGGGATGATTCACTGTTTCGGCCAGGCGATGCTCCGAAACTCCCGCCGCAAATCGCCCAGGGCGGCCTCGGGGTGGGGGGCGTAGCGCACGCGTTCCAGCCGTAGCAGCCAGTCGGCCACCGCCGCAGCGGGTGCGCCGAATTGTGCCTGCACCCGCTCGGCCATAGCCCGAGGCGGCAGGGTGTCGGGCAACACCATGCCTGCACGGGCCAGGCGCTGGCGGGCGCGGGCCAGCAGGCGCAGCCAGGGGTCGTGCTGGCTGCGCTCCCACAGGCTCCAGCCCATGCCCCCAAGGGCCGCCACGACAATCAGGATGCCTAGCACCATGGTCAGGTCCTGCCAGCTGGGCGACTCAAAGCCCAGGGACTTGAGCAGGTCCAGCTGGCGGCTTTGCGTGTAGTTGAGCACCCACTGGTTCCAGCTGTTGTTGACGGCCTCCCACACGGCGCGCAGGTTTTGCGCCAGGCCCGGGCTGATGACCGTGCCCATGGCGGTGGCAAACGCCCCTTGGGGCGCGCGCAGCCGCTGAAAGGCACCCGTGCGGCCGGGCGACACGGCGCCCGTGGGGTCCACCCGCACCCAGCCCCGGCCGGAGAGCCAGACTTCGGCCCAGGCATGGGCGTCGCTCTGGCGCACGGTCCAGAGCTTGTCCACGGGGTTGCGGTCGCCGCCCTGGTAACCGGTGACGATGCGGGCCGGGATGTCGAGCGCTCGCATCAGCACCACAAAGGCCGAGGAGATGTGTTCACAAAACCCTTCCTTGCGGTCAAACCAGAACTCGTCGGCCGTGTGCTGGCCGTACACGCCGGGCTCCAGCGTGTACACATATCCGCCGGTGCGCAGGCGGTTCAGGGCGGCATTGACGAGGGCCTCGGCGTTGTCTTGCGCGGGGTTGGGGTTGAGCTGGGGGTCGTTGCGCAGTTGCTGGGCCAGCGCCAGCGTGCGGGGATTGAAGCCGGTGGGCAGCTCGGTATAGGTGCGCAGGGCGGCGTTGGGGGCGCTGGGGCCATGGGCAAACTGTGGGTAGCTTTCGGCCTTGTAGCGCACCACATCGGTCACTGCGCGGGTGGTCAGCCACTGCAGGTCCTGCGTCATGAACGTGTCCATGCCGGCCACGGCGGGCTTGTCCACCGCAGCGTCCAGCAGCAGCAGCCAGGGGCGCTGGTGGGGCTCCAGCGTCACTTCGTAGCGCACAGGCTGGCCTTGCACGCGCAGGTTGGCGACGGTGCTGGCACGTGCCTGCGAATAATCGCCGGGGCGGGGCGACACCGGGTGCCATTCGACACCGTCGAAGGTGCCGAACACCGGGCCGCGGAAGTACAGGTCGCTCTGCGGTGGCGCGGCGCCGTCAGGGGTGTCAAACCGCACGCGCATGGCCACCGTGTCGTCCAGCGCCAGCTCGGCAATGTTGCCCACCTTCATCACACCCGACAGGCCGCTGCGCCCGCTCATGGTGTCGCTGGGCATGCCCCACAGGGGTGCCATGCGCGGGAACAGCATGAACAGCGCCGCCATGATGGGCGCGCCCAGCAGCGCCATGGTGCCTGCGGTGCGCAGTGCCTGCGACAGCGGTGGCCGCCCCACAGGCATGTGGGCGTTGACCAGGGCCGTGAGCAGCCCCAGTAGCGCCACCAGCATGGCCGCGGCCGTGAAAAGCGACTGCGAGAAGAAGAAGTTGCTGAGCATCGTGAAGAAGCCCAGGAAGAAGACCACCAGCGCGTCGCGCCGCGCGCGCAGTTCCAGCATCTTGAGCGCCAGCAGCATCACGATCAGCGTCACCCCGGCATCGCGGCCCAGGATGGTGCGGTGGGTGTACAGCGTGCCCGCCACCGCGATCACCAGCGGAACGGCCAGCACCCAGCGCGTCGGCAGCGGGCGGCCCTTGAAGGCCAGCCAGCCGCGCCACAGCATCAGTCCGGCCGCCAGCAGGCTCGCCCATACCGGCAACACGTTGACCTGCGGCGCGATGACCCACGCAATCACGACGAGCAGGAACAGCGTGTCGCGCGCGTCGCGCGGCAGTGCGTTGAGCGTCTGACGCAGGGTCATGACTGAGCGGTGGAACGGGGGAGGATGGATTTCATGATGCTATTTATTTGATAGCTATTCGGGCAATAAGAATATGCGCTTGGAGCCGATAGGGGCCAAATTCGGCAGGAGTGGGCAGTGGCAGGTCAACACAGGGCCAACGCCTCCAGGCAGCGGCGGCGGTGGGCGGCCCCAGTGTCGGGCGCGATCTCGGTGCCGGGCAGGCGCAGGCCATAGTCCAGGCCCAGGCGGTCGGCTTGCAGCACCCAGGCCGTCAGGCGCGACACGCGTGCCTCATGGTTGGGCAAGGCGGCGTGGGCCAGGTCCAGCCACAGCTCATGCCGCTGGGCCTGTTGCGCATCGCGGCTCACCAGGTCATCGGTGCCGGTGGCCAGCGACTTCGCCGCTTTCTTCCAGACCACCAGTTTGAGCGGGTCGCCCCGCCGGTAGGCCCGCACGCCGTCGAATTCGCCAATGCCCTGCGACGGCGCGTTGCCCGTGCCCCCTGCGCGGGGCTCGCCCGGCGGCAGGGGTTGTGGCGGCACCTCGGGCGCGGGGTACACCAGCACCTCGGCAGCAGGGCGCCAATAGGTCCACACGCGGAAGGTGCCCAGCGGAAACCGCGTTTCGGCCGTCAGTGTGGGCACGCGGTGCAGCCCCCGGCGCCCGGGCTGGAAGGCCACCTGCACGCTGGCCTGGCCCTGGGCGGGCACGTCGGTCCAGGCCCAG
This sequence comes from Acidovorax sp. Root568, assembly GCF_001427445.1. NCBI lineage: Bacteria > Pseudomonadati > Pseudomonadota > Betaproteobacteria > Burkholderiales > Comamonadaceae > Acidovorax > Acidovorax sp. Root568. The sequence continues at coordinate 91,846 of NZ_LMGP01000005.1, forward strand.
TGGTGTTCGGCCTTGCCGGTGCCGTGCACGGCCAGGGCAATGCCATAACGCGGCGACTTGCGATCACTGGACAGCTGGATCTCAAACGCCGTGCTGGTGCCCAGAAAATGTGGCTCGGGTGCCTTCAGGTGCAGCGTCAGCCCGCGCAGGTTGGCGTGGCAGATGTGCATGCCCACCACCGCGCTGCCAGCCAGCAAAAAGGTCAGCAGGTAGCCCAGGTTGAGCTGGTAGTTGATGGAGGCCACCAGCAGCACCACGAGCGTGAGCGCTAGCATCCAGCCCGAGCTGGTGGGCAGGATGTAGACATTGCGCTGGGTGAGCTGCAGCGTGTCGGACAGCGGCAGGCGTGCCTGCCACCAGCGCTGGAAGCGCCTGCGAAGGCGCGCCACGGGGCTGAGCCGCGCGGCCAGGCCGCGCCAGCCCGTGGTCGTCGTGAGGGAAGGGTGGGCGGCGGATTCCATTGATCAGGGCAGCGGCACGGCATCGACCATGGCGCGCACCTGCTCGACCGCGCCGCGCCCGGCGTCGCCCACGGGCACCAGGCGGTGGGCAATGGTTTGCGGCAGCACGGCCTGGACATCGTCCGGCGCCACATAGTCGCGCCCGCTGATCAGCGCCTGGGCCTTGGCGGCGCGCAGCATGGCAATGCCCGCGCGGGGCGACAGGCCCTGCAAGAACCAGCGGCCCGAGCGGGTGGCGGCAATCAGGTCCTGCACGTAGTTGAGCAGGGGGTCTGCGGTGTGCACGGCCTGCACCTGGCGCTGCAGCTCGGCCAGTTCGTCGGCGGACAGCAGGGGCAGCAGGCTGCTCACCATGTCGCGCCGGTCGGCGCCCGACAGCAGCAGGCGCTCGGCGGCGCGGTCGGGGTAGCCGATGGAGATGCGCATCAAGAAGCGGTCAAGTTGTGACTCGGGCAGCGCAAAGGTGCCCAGCTGGTCGTGTGGGTTCTGGGTGGCGATCACGAAGAAGGGGTGGGGCAGGGCGCGGGTTTCACCCTCGACCGACACCTGCTTTTCTTCCATGGCTTCCAGCAGGGCGCTTTGCGTCTTGGGGCTGGCGCGGTTGATTTCGTCGGCCAGCAGCACCTGGGCAAACACCGGGCCGGGATGGAACACAAAGGCTTCCTTGCCACGTTCGTACACCGACACGCCGGTCAGGTCGCTGGGCATGAGGTCGGCAGTGAACTGGACGCGTGAAAACTGCAGCCCAAAGGTGTGGGACAACGCGTGCGCCAGTGTGGTCTTGCCCACACCCGGCACGTCTTCAATGAGCAGATGCCCCCCCGCCAGCAGGCAGGCCACGCAGTCCTGAACCTGGGCCTTTTTGCCCACGATCACCGTGTTAAGCTGATCCAGAAGCGATTTGATCTTGTGCTGTGCATTCATGGCACGACGTTATCCGAAAAACGGCAAAAAATGCGAGACGCGGGGACAAGACTGTGAGCAAGACGGGCTATTTCACCCATCGGGATTGTTGGAAGCACGAGATGGGCCCGGGCCACCCCGAATGCCCCGAGCGGCTGGATGCGATTGAAGACCGTTTGCTGGTCACTGGCGTGGGAGATGCGCTGGAGCGCTACGAAGCCCCGGAAGCCTCGCTGGCCGACATCGAACTGGCCCATGGCCGCATGCACATCGCCGCCTTGCGCGGGATGTCTGACCGGCTCAACGAAGAGCTGATGGCCGGCGGCCCCAGCTATGCGCAGATTGACACCGACACCTCCATCAACGCCCACACCTGGAAGGCGTCGCTGCGTGCTGCAGGTGCTGCGCTGGCAGCCACCGACGCGGTGATGGCGGGCGAGGTCGAAAACGCGTTCTGCTCCGTGCGCCCCCCGGGGCACCATGCCTGCCGCGACAAAGCGATGGGCTTTTGCTTTTTCAACAACGTGGCGGTGGCGGTGAAATATGCGCTGCAGCGGTACAACCTGCAGCGCGTGGCGGTGGTGGACTTTGACGTGCACCACGGCAATGGCACGGAGGACATCCTGGCCAATGACCCGCGGGCGCTGATGGTGAGCATCTTCCAGCATCCGTTCTACCCCTACAGCGGCGACCACGATCCCGCCCCCAACATGGTCAACGTGCCAGTGCCCGCGTACACACGCGGCATGGACATCCGCGAGATCATCGAGATGATGTGGATGCCCCGGCTGGAGGCCTTCAAGCCGGAGATGATTTTTGTGAGCGCGGGCTTTGACGGCCACCGCGAGGACGACATGGGCCAGCTGGGCCTGACCGAGCAGGACTACACCTGGATCACCCAGCGCGTGAAGGACGTGGCCCGGCGCTACTCGAAGGGCCGCATCGTGTCGTGCCTGGAGGGTGGCTACGTGATGGGGCCGCTGGCGCGCAGCGTGGAGGCGCATCTGCGGGTCCTGGCTGATCTTTGACTCCCCCTGAGCCGCCTGCGGCGTCTTCCCCCTGAGGGGGGCGCCACCCGTGGCCTGGCGGAGCCAGCTCCACGGTGGCACTGGCCTCATGCGCGCCTGTTTCAAACGCCCCTCGCATTGCTGTGCACAGGAGAAACAACATGACGATTCCAAATTCTGACGAGCTGCTGCTGATCACCCGTGATACGCGCGGTGTGATCACCCTCACTTTGAACGACCCTGCACGCTTCAATGCGCTGGGTGCAGAGATGCTGTCTGCGCTGCAACAGGCGCTGGACGATGCGGGCCGCGATGAGGCTGTGCGCGTGGTCGTGCTGGCCGCAGCAGGCAAGGCCTTCTGTGCCGGGCACAACCTCAAGGACATGGCGGCGAACCCGGACCTGGCGTACTACCAAAAGCTGTTTGCGCAATGCAGCCGCATGATGCTGACCATCCACAAGCTGCCAGTACCCGTGATCGCCAGGGTGCAGGGCATGGCGACGGCCGCAGGCTGCCAGCTGGTGGCGCAGTGTGACCTGGCCGTGGCGGCCGACAGCGCGAGTTTTGCCACCAGTGGCATCCACTACGGCCTGTTTTGTGCCACGCCGAGCGTGCCGCTCGTGCGCAATGTGCCCGCCAAGCGGGCGATGGAAATGTTGCTCACCGGCGACTTCATGGATGCGCCCACTGCACTCGCGCAAGGGCTGGTGAACCGGGTGGTGCCCGCCGATGCGCTGGATGCCGAGGTCGATCAACTGGTGCAATCCATCCTGCAAAAGCCCCGTGTGGCCGTGGCCATGGGCAAGGCGCTGGTGTACCAGCAGCGCGAGCTGGGCATTGATGCCGCCTACCAGCTGGCAGGCCAGACCATGGCCACCAACATGATGGACTCGGCCGCTCAGGAGGGCGCCCGTGCGTTTGCCGAAAAACGCCAGCCCGCCTGGAAGCGTTGAGGCACCGCACGATGGACAAGCCGATGCTCGACGACGTGGGCCTGTGGGTGCAGGCCTTTCTCAGCCCCACGGTGCTGGTGGAGCTGGCTGTTTTGGCAGTCTGCGTGGGCCTGGCCTGGGGGCTGGTGGCGCTGCTGCAGCGCGGCCTGCGCCGGGGCGACCCGCGCTCCATCCTGTTTGGTGTGCGCATCGTGGATGGCGCGCTGTTTCCGCTGGTGCTGCTGAGTCTGGCCTACATCGCGCGCACCCTGCTGCACCATTGGGTGGCGTTGGCGGCTTTCAAGATTGCGATCCCGGTGCTGGTGGCGCTGGTGGTCATTCGCATTGGCGTGAAGGTGCTGCAGGTGGCCTACCCGGACGCTGCCTGGGTGCGGCCCATCGAGCGCTCCATCTCCTGGATGGCGTGGCTGGGCATGGTGCTGTGGGTCACCGGGCTGCTGCCACTGGTGCTGGACGAGCTGGACCAGATCCACTGGAAAGTGGGCGGGGCGACGCTGTCGGTGCGCACCATCATCGAAGGGGCGGTCACCGCAGCGGCAGTGCTGCTGATTGCCCTGTGGATCTCGGCGGCCATCGAGTCGCGGCTGCTGCGCTCGGCCACGGGTGCCGAGCTGTCGCTGCGCAAGGCGGTGAGCAATGCGGTGCGGGCGCTGCTGGTGTTTGTGGGTTTGCTGGTGGCCTTGTCGTCGGTGGGCATCGACCTGACTGCGCTGTCGGTGCTGGGCGGTGCGGTCGGCGTGGGCATTGGCTTTGGCCTGCAGAAGCTGGCGGCCAACTATGTGAGCGGTTTTGTGATCCTGGCCGAGCGCAGCATGCGCATCGGCGACAACGTCAAGCTCGATACGTTCGAGGGGCGCATCACGCAAATCAATGCCCGCTACACCGTCATCCGCTCGCCCTCGGGGCGCGAATCCATCGTGCCCAACGAACTCTTGATCACCCAGCGGGTGGAAAACCTGTCGCTGTCAGACCCGCGCGTGTGGATGTCCACCGTGGTCAGCGTGGCCTATGAGAGCGATGTGGACCAGGTGGCCCAGTTGCTCACCGATGCCGCCCTGGCCAGCCCGCGCGTGCTGCGCGACCCCGCCCCCAGCGCCTCGCTGTCGGCCTTCGGGGCCGATGGGCTGGAGTTCACCGTGGGCTTCTGGATTGCAGACCCTGAAAACGGATCCCTGGGACTGCGCTCGGACATCAACCGGGCCATCCTGAGTGCGCTGCGGGCCCACCAGATCGAAATCCCTTACCCCCAGCGGGTCATGCATGTGCAGGTCGATGGCGCAGTCCCTGCAGCGATGTCGCCGGGCGGGGCGCCCGCGCCAGCACCGGCTTCGGCGGGCTGATCAGGTTGCAGGGTGATACCCCGGCGGGTGCCCGGTAGCGCAGGCGACAGCAAACTCTAGACACTGTCCGGGTTCACTCGCCTATAATTCACAAAAAGCACGATCGTTCTTTTTTGTGATTGTGCAGTCTGTGTGGTGGCTCCGTAGCGCTTTCGCTGCAGTGCGACATAGAATGTTCTAGTTTACGTAAACGTCAATTCAACCAACTCTCTAGGAGCCGCAGCAATGAAGGTCTTGGTCCCTGTCAAGCGCGTGGTGGACTACAACGTGAAGGTCCGAGTGAAGTCGGACAACACGGGTGTGGACATCGCCAACGTGAAGATGAGCATGAACCCCTTTGACGAAATCGCCGTTGAAGAGGCCGTGCGCCTGAAAGAAAAAG
>NZ_LMGP01000006.1:0-451 GCF_001427445.1 Acidovorax sp. Root568
CCACATCCTGTTCCCGGCGACTGCCAGCGGCAAGAACGTGGCCCCCCGCGTGGCGGCCAAGCTCGACGTGGCCCAAATCAGCGACATCACCAAAGTGACGCAACCGCAGGGTGCCTCTGGCACGGCCGATACGTTTGAGCGCCCCATCTACGCCGGCAACGCCATTGCCACCGTGCAAAGCGCCGACAGCGTCAAGGTCATCACCGTGCGCGCCACGGGCTTTGACGCCGCAGCCGCCACGGGCGGTTCCGCAGCCGTTGAAACCGCCGCAGCCACCGCAGACGCTGGCAAGAGCAGCTTCATGGGCAGCGAAATCGCCAAGAGCGACCGCCCTGAACTGACGGCCGCCAAGATCATCGTCTCCGGTGGTCGTGCGCTGGGCAGCAAGGAAAAGTTCGACGAAGTCATGACGCCCCTGGCCGACAAGCTGGGCGCCGCCCTGGGTGCCAGC
>NZ_LMGP01000006.1:487-8860 GCF_001427445.1 Acidovorax sp. Root568
GGTATCTCGGGTGCTATCCAGCACTTGGCGGGCATGAAGGACTCCAAGGTGATCGTGGCGATCAACAAGGACCCTGAGGCACCGATCTTCAGCGTGGCTGACTACGGGCTGGAAGCGGATCTGTTCACGGCTGTGCCTGAACTGGTCAAGGCCGTCTGAGCCCCGCAGACCACAGGCACAGCCCATTCGATGGGATCTGAATGCTTCTAAAAATATAGCTTTTGGCGCTTATTGGATGAGCGCTGACGCTGCTTTTTGTACCTATAAATCAGCAGGAGACAAAACCATGAGCACATTCCTTTCCCGTCGCAGGCTTGTCCAGGCCACTGGCGCAGCGCTGGCCAGCGCGGCATTGCCAGCGCTGGCCCAAACCAGCTGGCCCAGCCGCCCGATTCGCATCATCGTGCCGTACACGGCGGGCGGGTTTACCGACCAGATGGCGCGTCTGCTGACGGTGGGCCTGCAAAAGCAGTTCGGCCAGCCGGTTGTCATCGACAACAAACCCGGTGCGAACAGCATCATCGGCGTGGATGCCGTCGCCAAGTCCGCCCCGGATGGTCATACCTTTGGCGTGGTCATTCCAGCCTTTACCGCCAACACCACGCTCTACCCCAAGCTGCCCTACAACCCGCGCAAGGACCTGATGGGCGTGTCGCTGCTGGGTGTTTCTCCGTTGGTGGCGGCGGTGGCGCCCAATGCACCGTTCAAGACGGTGAAGGAACTCGTGGCCTATGCCAAGGCCAACCCTGGCAAGGTGAGTTTTGCCTCATCAGGCACAGGCTCTGCCGCGCACCTGACCAGCGAGCTGCTCAAGTCACTGACCAAGACCTTCATGGTCCACATTCCCTACCGCGGCGCAGCCCCGGCGTTGACGGACTTGCTCGGCGGCCAGGTGCCCTTGTTCCTCGACCCTCCGCCCAACCTGATCCAGCCCGCCAAGGCAGGCCGCATCACCCTCATCGGCGTAGCCAGCGAAAAGCGCTTGCCCATGTTGCCTGACGTGCCGACCTTCATCGAGCAAGGCGTGCCCGGCATGCTGGGCAGTACCTGGGCCAGCATGATTGCACCCGCAGGGACGCCGCGCGACATCGTCAAGCGCATGTCGGACGCCGTGAACGCCATCATCCAGAGTGATGAAACCAAGGCCAAACTCGACACCATGGGCACCTTTGGTGAAGGCACCACGCCCGAGGCGTGCGACGCTTTTCTTGCGGCCGAAACGACCAAGTGGGGCAAGGTGATCCGCGACGCGGGTGTCACGCTGGACTGAGAAGGCGTGGGCCAGCCTGGCCTGACGGCCAGGAATTACGCGTAACGCTTGGCCCGCAGGTTTTCCTTCATCTGCTGCAGGATGGGCTGCAGCGAGCTGCCGATGCGCAGCGCCACGCAGGTGGCCAGCACGTCGATGATGAGCAAGTGCATGAGGCGCGACACCATGGGGCTGTAGCGGTCGTAGCCCTCGGGGTGGTCGGCCGCCAGATGGATCTGGCAGGTGCTGGCCAGGGGCGAGCCGCTGGCGGTGATGACGATGGTGGTGGCGCCGTTGCGGCGGGCGATGTCTGCCGCGTCCATCAGGTCGCGGGTGCGGCCCGAGTTGGAGATGATCACGGCGCAGTCGCCTGGGCCCAGCAGGGTGGCGCTCATCACCTGCATGTGGCCGTCGCTGCTGGCAATCGAGGTCACTCCCAGACGGAAGAACTTGTGCTGCGCGTCCTGTGCCACGATGCCCGAGTTGCCCACGCCGTAGAACTCGATGCGTTTGCCTTTCTTCCACGTGTCGGCAATGGCCTCGGCCGCACGTTCGATGGCCACGGTGCTGGCCGCGTTGCGGTATTGCAGGAACGCTGCCACGGCGTTGTCCACCACCTTCACCAGCACGTCACCGGTCTTGTCGTCTGCATCCACACTGCGGTGGATGAAGGGCACGCCTTCGCTCACACTGCCTGCCAGCTTGAGCTTAAAGTCCGCCAGCCCGTCGTAACCCATGCTGCGGCAAAAGCGCACCACGGTGGGTTTGCTCACATGCGCGCGCTCGGCCAGCTCGCGCACGGGCAGGCGGGCGAAGGTGCGGGGGTCGGTCAGCACCAGCTTGGCCACGCGCTGTTCGGCGGGGGCCAGCGAGGGCAGGGAGGCGGTGATGCGGTCGAGCATGTCAGTCTGTGAAGGCAGGGCAGGCTGCGCAGGGGGCCTTGGAAAGGGCTTGGGTGGACGCTTCATCCACCGGCTGTGCGCGCGGTGGTGGGGCCATCTGCGTTTAATGTAACTCGGTTCCCAAAGGTATGGGGCCCGCGCAATCCCTGCCTTTCAACCTGCTTGCACGGGGCCTGGGCGTTTCCCCCCTGGCCCGGGCGGGCCCTGCACGCATAGCATCCTCCATCACGTTATCCAGATACTGAGGAGCCTTCCATGCGCAAACCCTTGCTGACAAAACTTCTGGCCGGTGCGGCCCTTGTGGCCGCTGCATCGGGCAGCTGGGCCCAGGGCCAGGTCAACATCATCTGCTCGGTGCAGGCCGAGTGGTGCAACCTGATGTCCACGGTGTACGCCAAGACCACTGGCACCAAGGTCAACATGACGGCCAAGGGCTCGGGCGAGGCGCTGGCGCAGCTCAATGCCGAGCGCGCCAACCCCAAGACCGACATCTGGTTTGGCGGCACAGGCGACCCGCATCTGCAGGCGGCCGAGCAGGGCCTGACGCTCGAATACAAGTCGCCCCAGCTGGCGCAGCTGTACCCTTGGGCACAAAAGCAGGCGGCCGATTCCAAGTACCGCACCGTGGGCGTGTACCTGGGCCCGCTGGGTTTTGGCTACAACAAGGAGCTGCTGGCCAAGCGCAAGCTCAACCCCCCCCAGTCATGGGCCGACCTGCTCAAGCCTGAATTCAAGGGCGAGGTTCAGATGGCCAACCCGGCCTCTAGCGGCACCGCCTACACCATGATCGCCACGCTGGTGCAGATCATGGGCGAGGAAAAGGCGTTTGAATACCTCAAGGCCCTGCACCCCAACATCAGCGCGTACACCCGTTCAGGCACGGCGCCTGTCAAGGCGGTTGCACGCGGCGAGACCACGGTGTCCGTGAGCTTCGTGCACGACGTGACCACCGAGGCGGTCAACGGCTTCCCCGTGGGCTCGGTCACACCTTCTGAAGGTACCGGCGCCGAGGTGGGCTCCATGAGCATCGTCAAGAACGGCCCCAACACCGAGGCCGCCAAGAAGTTCTATGAATGGGCGCTCACGCCGGGTGGTCAGCAGTTTGGCCTGGCGGCCAAGCAGTTCCAGCTGCCCAGCAACACGCAGGTGCCCAAAGACCCGCGCATGACCGATCCGGCCAAGATGAAGCTCATCAACTACGACTACGCCAAATACGGCGCCAGCGCCGAGCGTCGCCGCCTGATTGCGCGCTGGGAAAAAGACGTGCAAAACGCAACGCGCTAAGGGGTGGTGGTGTCGGCAGCAGCGGCGGCGCACGCAACCCTTCGGACCAGGACTCCCGGTGCCTCGGTCAACCGGCCCTTATGGGTCTGGCTGGCCATGGGCGTGCTGGGGTACCTGGTGTTCCCCTGGTATGCACAGCAGGACGCCAATGGCCTGCTGGCGGTGGGCCAGGTCTTCAGCAGCGAGCAGGCGGCCAACGGGCTGATGCAGGCGGCCTTGTTCGGGCGCCCCTGGCTGTGGCTGGGCCTCGCCGGGCTGGTGGTGGCGGGCCTGGGGGCCTGCCTGCCCGCCGGGCGCAAGCAGGGTGCCCTGCTGGTGGCGGGGGGGGCGCTGGGGCTGGCGGCCCTGCTGCTCAGCGGCTTTGCGATTGGTGCGCGCGGCTGGGCGTTTGAATGGATGAACAACAGCCTGGGCGAACTGGGGGCGCGCCAGCCCGGCATGGGCTGGGGCGGGTTTGTGGTGCTGTCGGCGCTGCTGGTGCTGCTGTCTTTCGGGGTGGCGCGGCGGGGCTTTTTCAAGGGCGATCTGTTCGTGGCTGCGGCAGTGGTGGGCTGTGGCAGCCTGCTCGCGCTGTTCATCGTGTTCCCGGTGCTCAAGGCGCTGTCGGCTGCGTTTTTTCTGGAGGACGGCCCGTTCTCGCTGGCCGTGGTGTGGGAGCGCATCGCGCACGAGCGCAATTTCAGCCTGTCGTGCCTGGCGGGCGGCCAGCGCTGCGGTGTGGCCTGGAACACGCTGTTCCTGGGCTTGATGACGGCCACCAGCACGACGCTGCTGGGCACCTTCATGGCCCTGATGGCCGAGCGCGCATCGCGCCGCTATGCGCGTCCGCTGAACATCGTGGCGCTGCTGCCCATCATCACGCCGCCGTTTGTGGTGGGCCTGGGGCTCATCCTGCTGTTTGGCCGCGCAGGCGTGTTCAACCAGTTTCTGGAATACGCGTTTGGCATCACGCCGTCGCGCTGGTTCTACGGCTGGCTGGGCGTGTGGGTGGCGCAGACCTTTGCCTTCACACCCATTGCTTTCATGATCATGCGCGGCGTGGTGCAGGGCGTGGCGCCCAGTCTGGAAGAGGCCGCGCAAACGCTGCGTGCCAGCCCGCACCGCACCTTCATGACCGTGACCCTGCCGCTGCTCAAGCCGGGCCTGGCCAATGCGTTCCTGGTGGGCTTCATCGAAAGCATGGCCGACTTCGGCAACCCCATCGTGGTGGGCGGGCAGTTCTCGGTGCTGTCCACCGAAATCTTCTTTGCCATCGTGGGTGCGCAGTATGACCAGGGCCGTGCCGCGTCGCTGGCCTGGATCCTCACGTTCTTTGCGCTCACCGTGTTCGCCATCCAGCGCGGCTTGCTGGGCAAGCAGAACTTCACCACCGTATCGGGCAAGGGCGATGCGGGCATCGCCATGCCGCTGCCGACGGGCGTGCGCCGCGTGGTGCACTCGATTGCACTGCCCTGGATGGCGTTCACCCTGATCGTGTACCTGTTTGCGCTGGCCGGTGGCTTTGTGCAGACCTGGGGGCGCGACTACACCATCACCCTGGCGCATTTCCGTACCGCGTTCAGCGTGGAATGGGGCGAGTTTGGTGTGGTGTGGGCGGGCACAGCGTGGAACTCGTTCTTCACCACGCTCAAGCTCGCCGCCATCTCGGCGCCGCTCACGGCCACGCTGGGCATCGGCATTGCGTGGCTGCTGGCGCGCACCGAGTTCCGGGGGCAGGGCGCGTTCGAGTTTGCAGCGCTGCTGGCTTTTGCCATTCCGGGCACGGTGCTGGGCGTGAGCTACATCCTGGCGTTCAACGTGCCGCCGTTCGAGCTGACGGGCACGGCACTCATCATCGTGCTGTGCTTCATGTTCCGTAACCTGCCGGTGGGCGTGCGTGCGGGCACGGCGGCGTTCAAGCAACTCGACCGGTCGCTGGATGAGGCGTCCGTCATGCTGCGCGCAGGCAGCGTGCAGACGCTGCGCCACGTGGTGCTGCCGCTGCTCAAGCCCGCGCTAGTGGCTGCACTGGTCTACAGCTTTGTGCGTGCCATCACCACCGTGAGCGCGGTGATCTTCCTGGTCACCGCCGAGAACGAGCTGGCCACCACCTACATCATCGGCCGCGTGGGCAATGGCGACTATGGCGTGGCGCTGGCGTACTGCACGGTGCTCATCGTCCTTATGTCGGCCTCCATCGGACTCATTCAGCTGCTGGTGGGTGACCGCAAACTGGGCCGCCGTGGAGCCGCTCCCGCTGCGCACTGACCCCTCTGACAAAAAAGAAAACACGCCATGAACAACAACGACGCGGGCATCGTGTTCCGCAACATCACCAAGCGCTACGGCAGCGACAGCAGCGCGGCCCTGGCCGTCAAGGGCATCAGCTTTGAGGTGCCGCGCGGCACGCTCACCACCATCCTCGGCCCCTCGGGCTGCGGCAAGACGACCACCTTGCGCATGATTGCGGGGCTGGAATCGCCCACTTCGGGCGAGATCTTCATCGCAGGCCAGGACGTGACCACGCTGGGCCCCGCGCAACGCAATGTGAGCATGATGTTCCAGAGCTACGCGTTGTTCCCGCACATGAATGTGGTGGAGAACGTGATGTACGGCCTGCGCATGTCGGGCCAGCCCAAGGAGCAGGCGCGCACCAAGGCCGTGGAGGCGCTGCGCGGCGTGGGCCTGGTGGGCTATGACGACCGCCTGCCCAGTGAACTCTCGGGCGGGCAGCAGCAGCGTGTGGCCCTGGCCCGTGCGCTGGTGCTGGAGCCCGAGGTGCTGCTGTTTGACGAGCCCTTGTCCAACCTCGACGCCCGCCTGCGCCGCGAGATGCGCGAAGAGATCCGTGCGCTGCAGCAGCGCCTGTCGCTCACGGTGGCCTACGTCACGCACGACCAGGCCGAGGCCATGGCGGTGAGCGACCAGATCATCGTGATGAACCAGGGCCTGATTGCGCAAAAGGGCTCGCCCCGTGCACTGTATGAAACCCCGCACAGCGAATTCGTCGCGGGCTTCATGGGCGAGGCCATGCTGTTCCCGGCCGTGGCCGACGCTGACGGCACGGTGGCGCTCGGCCCACTGGTGTTGCGCCCCCGCATGGCGGTGAAGAGCGGCCCGGTGAAGGTGGCGGTGCGCCCTGAGGCCTGGCGCATTCACCGCCAGGGCGAGGGCCTGCTGCCCGCGCGGCTGGACAAGCGGGCCTACCTGGGCGCAGTGTACGAATACACCTTCGAGACCGCGCTGGGCCATATTTTTGTGGTGTCGTCCGACCTGGACGATGTGCTGGCTGTGGGCGACGCGGTGCAGCTGAGCCTGGGTGCCCACGGCGTATCAGTGGTTGGTAGTACCGAAGGCGCCCGGACCAATGCGGAATAATGGCGCCATGACGAACCAACTCGACGCCCTCAAACAGTTCACCACCGTGGTTGCCGACACCGGCGACTTTCTGCAACTGGCCCAGTTCCGTCCGCAGGACGCCACGACCAATCCCTCGCTGATTCTCAAGGCGGTGCAAAAGCCCGAATACGCGCCGCTGCTCAAGGACACCGTCGCCAAGTGGCAAGGGCGTGCGATGGACGAGGTGATCGACCGCCTTCTGGTGCGTTTTGGTTGCGAGATCCTGACCCACGTGCCCGGCCGTGTTTCCACCGAAGTGGACGCCCGCCTGAGCTTTGACACCAGCGCCACCGTCACGCGCGCCGAGCGCATCATCGAGCTGTACCAGGCCGAAGGCATCCACATCGACCGCGTGCTCATCAAGATCGCGGCCACGTGGGAAGGCATCCAGGCCGCCGCCCAGCTGGAGCGCAAGGGCATCCACACCAACCTCACGCTGCTGTTCTCGTTCGCCCAGGCTGTGGCCTGCGGCCAGGCCAAGGTGCAGCTGATCTCGCCCTTTGTGGGCCGTATTTACGACTGGTACAAGAAGCAGGCGGGTGCGAGCTGGGACGAGGCTGCGCGCGCTGGCGCCAACGACCCGGGCGTGCAGTCGGTCACGCAGATCTACAACCACTACAAGCGTTTTGGCATTGCCACCGAGGTGATGGGCGCGAGCTTCCGCAATGTGGGGCAGATCACGGCGCTGGCCGGGTGCGACCTGCTGACCATTGCGCCCGAGCTGTTGGCGCAGCTGGCTGCGAGTGATGTACCGTTGCAGCGGGCGTTGGATGCAGAGGCTGCCAAGGGCATGGACTTGCCTGCGGTGAACTATGACGAGGCGGGGTTCCGGTTTGCGCTGAATGAGGATGCGATGGCGACCGAGAAGCTTGCTGAGGGGATTCGGGCGTTTGCGGTGGATGCTGTGAAACTGGAGAAGCTGATCCTCGCGGCTTGAGCTCGGGTTTCTTTTTTTGAGCGGCTGGTGCCTGGGTTGCGGGCGCTGGCCGTTTTTGTTTTTGGGGGCTCTTGGGAGCATGTTGGGCCGCATGCCTTTGTTGAGGGCGGAGGCCGGGAGTCGCCCGGCGTGCGAGTAACTTTCTTTTGCTTCGCCAAAAGAAAGTCACCAAAGAAAAGGCGACCCCCAGTCTGCGACCCCTGTACGGCGGGGCGGCTGTGGGGTGCGCCGTGGAACTCGCTTTGCGCTGCGCGCGCCGCTCGGACAGCCACGGCGAGTCAGAGCACGAAGCACGCGCGCTCCGACGCGCGTGCCACCCCGCAACCGCCCCGCCGCAGGCGCAGCCAGCAGGGGTGGGACAGCCGAACATCCAACAGCCGAACAGCCGAACAGCCGAACAGCCGAACAGCCGAACAGCCACACGGGCCATCGCTGCGCTCGGCCCAGCTTTCGCAGCGCGTGGGGCTTGCGCCCGCGATCCGGGGCCGAGCGCAGCGATGGCCCGTGTGGATGTTCTGTACCCCGGTGCCCCTCTGGATGCGCCGAGGAGCGCAGGGTTTGGCGGATCAGGGCTCGCGTGTGTCTGAGCGACGCGCAGCGGCGCGAGTTGAGCGAGACCCCGC
>NZ_LMGP01000006.1:8907-70508 GCF_001427445.1 Acidovorax sp. Root568
GGGACGCAGACAGTGGGGTCGCTTTCTCTTTGGTGACTTTCTCTTGGCGAGACAAGAGAAAGTTACTCGCCTGCCGGGCGACTCCCGGCCTCCGCCCTGAGCCCAGGCAAGCAACCCGATAAGCACACAAGCCTCCACAGACGCGCTGCGCCCAACAACAGTCCGTTAGACCGTCAACGTCGACCGGAAATCTCCCACCCGGACGTGCTGGAGTTCACTATAAAAATCATAGCTGCCAAGGCATGAAGCACTAGCGCACCCAGCCAAAAACACCAAAAACTCACCCCGCAGGCAGCCGCATCCCCACCCGCAACCCCTTCGGCACCACCCCTTCCGCCACCGTCCGCCCCCCGTGCCGCAGCGCGATCTCTTCCACGATCGACAGCCCCAGTCCGCACCCCCCCGCCTTGTCCGACCCACGCCAGAACCGCGCAAACAGATCGCCCAGGTGCTCGGCCGGCACGCCCGGTCCATCGTCCTCCACCACCAGCAGCGCCCAATGCCCCGGCTCTTCATGGCCCACGCGCACCGTCACCGTGGCGCCGGGGCCCGCGTAGTGCAGCGCGTTGTCGATGAGGTTGTTCAACGCCTCGCGCAGCAGCAGCGGGTGGCCCTGCGCGGGCAGGTGGTCCACGCCCTCGTAGCCCAGGTCCATGCCCTGGGCCAGGGCGCGGGCGGCCCATTCGCGGGCCACCTCGCGGGCCAGGGCGGCGAGGTCGATGGACTGCATCTCCACGTTCGACTCTGAGCGCGCCAGTTGCAGCAGCTGGTGCACCAGGTGCGCGCTGCGTTGCGCGGCCGACAGCACCTTTTGCAGGCGGGCCTGTACTGCGGGTTCGTGGCTCTCATGCAGGGCCAGCTCGGTCTGGCCGATCAGGCCTGCGAGCGGCGTGCGCAGCTGGTGGGCAGCGTCGTTCAGAAAACGCTTTTCCTTTTGCTGGCCACGCGCCACGGTCTCCAGCAGGCGGTTGATGGTGCTGGCCAGCGAATGCACTTCCTGCGGGGCAGAGGTCAGCTCTATGGGCGGAAGCGGCGTGGTGCCCGTGTGGGGCTGCGCGCCTGCGCGCTCAATTTGCGCCTCCAGGCGCTTCAAGGGCTGCAGGCCGCGCAGCACACCGGCGTACACCACGGCGCTCAGGGCCAGGCCCATCAGGCCCATGGGGAACACCATGCGCTCCAGCAGTTCCTGCGCAATGCGCTCGCGCACCGTGAGGCTCTGGGCCACCTGAACGC
The DNA here is from genome assembly GCF_001427445.1 of Acidovorax sp. Root568. Taxonomy (NCBI): domain Bacteria; kingdom Pseudomonadati; phylum Pseudomonadota; class Betaproteobacteria; order Burkholderiales; family Comamonadaceae; genus Acidovorax; species Acidovorax sp. Root568. The sequence continues at coordinate 10,141 of NZ_LMGP01000006.1, forward strand.
GCAGGCGCTGGCGGGTAGAGGCGGTGCCGTAGTCCACATCCAGCAAGGCCACGCGCACCGGTTTGTCATCCACCCGCGCCTGGTACAAAAACGCCTCGCCCACCGCCACATCAACCTGGGCGGGCGGTGGCGGCAGCTGCGCGTTGCCCAGCAAAAAGCGGCCGGGCGGAGACGACACCATGTAGGTGATGCGGTCGGCCGGGTCCTGTTCCAGGATGTCCTGCGCGGCCTTCGGAAAGTCCACCAGCAGCCCATCGCCAATCGGCTTGATCTGCCGCGCCAGCGCCCGCACTGACTGGGTCAGCGTCTGGTCAATGCCCTTCTCGCCGTTCTGCAGCGCAATGCGCCACGCCAGAAACCCACCCGACAGCCACAGCACCAGCTGCGGCAGCAGCAGCCACAGCAGCAGCTTGCGTTGAAGAGAGACCCCAGGTACGTGGCGCATGTTTCAACAGTCAAAAATGGGCGGCGCTGCGTTGAAAACTGGCACGGCCCATGCGAGGGCCGCCGCGCAAGGGCCGCCCCGCCGCGCTGGCGGCGTCCCCCTGCCCGCGCACAGCGCGAGAGAAGGGGGAAGCGGCGCAGCCGCTCAGGGGGATGCTCACGGTTTATTCAGCATGTACCCCAGCCCCCGGATATTGCGGATCACCAGGTTGGACTGGTCGAGCTTCTTGCGCAGGCGGTGCACATACACCTCCAGCGCATTGGAGTTCAGCGGGGCGGCGGTCTGGCCGGGCTCGGGCGGGCTGGCGCGCCAAGCGGCCAGCACGTCGTCGCGGGTGACGACTTCGCCGCAGCGGTGGGCCAGCAGTTCCAGCAGCTCCCACTCGCGCTGGGTCAGCTCCAGCAGGTCGCCGTTCAGGGCAGCGGCATGGCTGGCGTGGTCCAGCACCAGCGGGCCGATGGTGGTGCTGGCAACGCCCGCCGCGCTGCTGGCCTGGGTGAAGGCGGGCTGGCGCGCGCGGCGCAGCATGGCCTGCAGGCGGGCCTGCAGCTCCTGCATGTTGAAGGGCTTGGTGATGTAGTCGTCGGCCCCGGCGTTCAGGCCCAGCACGCGGTCGTCGACGCCGTCGCGGGCGGTGAGGATCAGCACGGGCAGGCCGGCAATGTGCGCGCGGGCCCAGGTCAGCAGTTCCATGCCGTCGGCGCCGGGCAGGCCCAGGTCCAGGATGATGCCGTCCACCGCCTGCGTCTGCAAAAGCGCCATGGCCTGCGCCACGCTGCTGGCGGTGCAGACGCTGTAATCGAGTTGCTTGAGCTGGCCGGTGAGAGCGTCGAGCAGGAGGGCGTCGTCTTCGACAATCAGTATCGTGGCCATGGATTGAGCATAACAAAGGCCCCTGCAACGGGCCCTCTGTGGGGCCGCTGCGACTCTCAGGGAAAGCCCTGAGAATTAAATTAATTATTGTAATTAAAGTACCGACTGCGCTGAACGGCACCGGTATCACGGCGCAGCAACGGGTTCTGAAAACAACGTCGAGGAGACAAGGGTATGTGGAAGATGACAAAGATCGCCGCACTGGCGGTGGGCCTGGCGGCCGCGATGTCTGCCAGCGCGGGGGAGGTCGAGGTCCTGCACTACTGGACATCGGGCGGCGAGGCCAAGTCGGCCGCCGAGCTCAAGAAGATCATGCAGTCCAAGGGCCACACCTGGCGCGACTTTGCCGTGGCTGGGGGCGGTGGCGACAGCGCCATGACGGTGCTCAAGAGCCGCGTGATCTCGGGCAACCCGCCCTCGGCCGCCCAGGTCAAGGGCCCGGCCATCCAGGAATGGGCGTCCGAAGGCGTGCTGGCCAATGTCGATGCGCTGGCCAAGACCGAGAAGTGGGACGACGTGCTGCCCAAGGTGGTCGCCGACGTGATGAAGTACAAGGGCAGCTACGTGGCTGCCCCGGTCAACGTGCACCGCGTGAACTGGCTGTGGGCCAGCTCCGATGCGCTGAAGAAGGCTGGCGTTGCCAGCATGCCCAAGACCTGGGACGAGTTCTTTGCCGCTGCCGACAAGCTCAAGGCCGCAGGCCTGGTCCCCGTGGCCCATGGCGGCCAGAACTGGCAGGACTTCACGACCTTTGAATCCGTGGTGCTGGGCGTGGGCGGTGCCAAGTTCTACCAGGACGCTCTGGTCAAACTGGACGACAAGGCCATCAACAGCGACACCATGAAGAAGTCTCTGGAGACCTTCCGCCGCATCAAAACCTACACCGACCCGGGCGCTCCCGGCCGCGACTGGAACCTGGCTACGGCCATGCTCATCCAGGGCAAGGCGGGCTTCCAGCTGATGGGTGACTGGGCCAAGGGTGAGTTCATCGCGGCCAACAAGGCGCCGGGCAAGGACTTCCAGTGCGCAGCGGCACCGGGCACGGCCAACGCGTTCACCTTCAACGTGGACTCGTTCATCCTGTTCAAGCTCAAGGACGCAGCAGCACAGAAGGCGCAGAGCGACCTGGCCAGCTCCATCATGAGCCCTGAGTTCCAGGAGGTGTTCAACCTCAACAAGGGCTCGATCCCTGTGCGCACCGGACAGAAGATGGACAAGTTTGACGACTGCGCCAAGCTGTCCAGCAAAGACTTTGCCGACACTGCCAAGAGCGGTGGCCTGGTGCCCAGCGTGGCCCATGGCATGGCGATTGCGCCTGCCACCGAAGGGGCGATCAAGGATGTCGTCAGCCAGTTCTGGAACGACGACAAGGTGAGCGTCGCCGACGCCATGAAGAAGATCGCGGCCGCCGCGAAGACCAAGTAAGCCGTGTACGACACACGCACCCGCACGCACTAAAACCAACCCCAGAGGGATCCCATCATGAAGACAAGAAACCGCCTCACGGCGGTGGCTTTGGCCGCCGCATGCGCGAATGGCGCCTTTGCTATGGACGTAGCAGGCTTTGAGTTCAACGGCTACTCCCGCGGTGGCCCGGTGTTCAACCACTCCGATGGCGTCAAGGGCAACCTGACGCTGGGCGGCGAGCTGCAGAAGTACCGCCTGGGCAACGAAGGCGACAACGGCATCGAAGTCAACTTTGCCAAGGGCTTCGAGGCCGGTGGCATCAACTGGAAGGTGAACTACATGCCCGCCAAGTGGGGCAGTGGCGACATCAGCACCGAACAGGCGTTTGTGGAAATGAGCGGCTTCTCGTTCTCGCCCGAAGCCAAGTTCTGGGTCGGCCAGCGCCGCCTGCGGATCCAGGACGTGCACATCGTCGACTACTTCCTGCTGAACTACGGCGACAACATCGGCGCCGGTGTGACCGACGTGCCTGTGGGTGGCATGAAGCTGGGCGTGGGCGTGTTCTCTGGCGACAAGTTTGACGGCGGCCTGCCCAACAACGTGAAGGCACACCGCATCAACGCCGACCTGTCCGAGATCAACACCAACCCCGGCGGCAAGCTGCGGGTGCTGCTGACCGCCGTGGGCGGCAAGAACCAGGTGGGCGGCGGCTCCGGCTCCGGCATCTCGTTGATGCACACGCAAAAGGAGTTCCTGCTGCCCAGCATCAGCAACACGCTGTATTTGCAGACATCGCGCGGCCATGCCCGCATCGACGGGGAGTTCGAGGCCATCGAGGGCACCAGCGCAGGCAAGCGCGCCACCCGCATTGCCGACTCCATCAACTGGCAAAGCGGCCCGTTTGGCGGCCAGGCCCTCATTGGCTACCAGACCAACAAGGCTGACCTGACCGGCGTGGAGACCAAGGACTTCTCGCTGGGCGGCCGTGGCTCGTACGCGTTCACCAAGAACTTCAAGGGCCTCGTGGAGCTGTCCACCACCACCCGCAAGGGCAGTGGTCCGGACCAGCGCCTGTCCAAGGTCACGCTGGCGGGTGCCCTGGCACTGAATGAAGATTTCTGGTCGCGTCCTGAGCTGCGTCTGTATGTGACCAAGGCCAACTGGAACCAGGCGGCGGCGGTGGCCAACGCAGGCACCTTTGGCGCCAATGGCAAGACCTCGCGCACGCTGGTGGGCGTGCAGTACGAGGTGTGGTGGTAAGAGGGAGAGAGTGAGTAGCGAGTTAGTTTGAGGTAGACACTTTGTTCATTGGGGGGTGCTCTGTGCGCACCCCCCTTTTTTCATGTGACACAAAGTGGATGTGTGAATGAGTGAAACGGTGATTCAGTGACTGATCGAGACACCGCGTACCGCGCGCGCAGCGTGTGCAGTGCGTACGCAAGAGAGATTCGCAAGCAATGAAGAATTCCTTTGAAACCTGGCTGCCCAGGCTGGTGGTGACCCCGGCGTTTGTGCTGGGTTTTGCCTTCATCTATGGCCTCATGGTGTGGAACGGCGTGCTCAGCCTCACCGCATCGCGCATGCTGCCCAACTACGAATGGGCGGGCCTGGCGCAGTACGAGCGCCTGTGGGAGATGGACCGCTGGTGGGTCGCCCTGAAGAACCTGGGCATTTTTGGCGTGGGCTATGTGGGCGGATCGCTGGTGATTGGTGTGGTGCTGGCCGTGCTGCTGGACCAGAAGATCCGCGCCGAGGGCGCGCTGCGCACCATCTACCTGTACCCCATGGCGCTGTCGTTCGTGGTGACCGGCACGGCCTGGAAGTGGCTGCTGAACCCCGGCCTAGGCATCGAAAAGATGGTGCGCGACTGGGGCTTCACGAACTTTGAATTCGGCTGGCTGGTGGACACCGAGATGGCGATCTACTGTGTGGTCATCGCCGGCATCTGGCAGAGCGCCGGGTTTGCGATGGCGCTGTTCCTCGCCGGGCTGCGCGGCATTGACGACAGCATCATCAAGGCCGCGCAGGTCGATGGTGCCTCGCTGCCGCGCATCTACTGGCGCATCGTGCTGCCCGCGCTGCGGCCGGTGTTCTTCTCCACGCTCATGGTGCTGTCGCACCTGGCCATCAAGAGCTTTGACCTGGTGATGGCGCTGACGGCGGGCGGCCCTGGCTTTGCCACCGATGTGCCCGCCACCTTCATGTACACCATGTCGTTCTCGCGCGGGCAGATTGGCCTGGGCGCGGCCAGCGCCACCATGATGCTGGCCACCGTGGCGGCCCTGGTGATTCCTTACCTTTACAGCGAACTGCGGAGCAAACCCCATGACCGCTAAGCCCTCTGTGTTTCCGTCCGTGGGTCGCCTGCTGGTCTATGGCGTGCTGGCCCTGGCCACCGCGTTCTTTCTGCTGCCGCTGTACGCCATGCTGGTCACCTCGTTCAAGGACGCCGAGGAGATCCGCAGCACCTCGCTGCTGGCACTGCCCGCGGCGCTGAATTGGTCGGCCTGGGGCACGGCCTGGCAGAGCGCCTGTACGGGCGTGGACTGCAACGGCCTGCGCCCGTTTTTCTGGAACTCGGTGGCCATGGCCGTGCCGGCCGTGCTGATCTCCACCGTGTGGGGCGCGCTCAACGGCTATGTTCTGAGCCTGTGGAAGTTTCGCGGCAGCGACACGCTGTTTGGCCTGCTGCTGTTCGGCGTGTTCATGCCCTTCCAGGTCGTGCTGCTGCCCATGAGCCAGGTGCTGGGCTGGCTGGGGCTGTCCAGCTCCATCACCGGGCTGGTGCTGGTGCACTGCCTGGCTGGGCTGGCCGGCACCACGCTGTTCTTTCGCAACTACTACGCGGCCATCCCCAAGGAGCTGGTGAACGCGGCACGCATGGATGGCGCGAGCTTCTGGCAGATCTTCTGGCGCATTGTGCTGCCGCTGTCCACGCCCATCGTCATGGTCACGCTGATCTGGCAGTTCACCAACATCTGGAACGACTTCTTGTTCGGCGTGGTGTTCTCGGGCACCGAGTCCAAGCCCATCACCGTGGGCCTGAACAACCTGGCCAACACCAGCAGCAGCGTGAAGGCCTACAACGTGGACATGGCGGCCGCCATCATCGCGGGCCTGCCCACGATGGTGATCTATGTGCTGGCGGGTAAATTTTTTGTGCGCGGGCTGACGGCCGGCGCGGTGAAGGGATAAATCATGGCGTCATCACTCGACATTGCAGGCATCAACAAGCGCTTTGGCAAGGGCGACAAAAGCGTGGAGGTGCTGCGCAAGGTGGACATCCACGTCGCGCCCGGCGAGTTCCTCATCCTCGTCGGCCCCTCGGGCTGCGGCAAGTCCACGCTGCTCAACATCATTGCGGGGCTGGACGAGCCCACCGAGGGCGAGATCCGCATCGGTGGCAAAAACGTGGTGGGCATGCCCCCGCGCGACCGCGACATCGCCATGGTGTTCCAGAGCTATGCGCTGTACCCCACGCTGAGCGTGGCCGACAACATCGGCTTTGCGCTGGAGATGCGCAAGATGCCCAAGGCCGAGCGCCAAAAGCGCATCGACGAAGTGGCCGCCATGCTGCAGATCAGCCACCTGCTGGACCGCCGGCCCAGCCAGCTCTCGGGCGGTCAGCGCCAGCGTGTGGCCATGGGGCGGGCGCTCGCGCGCCAGCCGCAGCTCTTCTTGTTTGACGAGCCGCTGTCCAACCTCGACGCCAAGCTGCGCGTGGAGATGCGCGCCGAAATAAAGCGCCTGCACCAGGCCAGCGGCATCACCAGCGTGTACGTCACACACGACCAGGTCGAGGCCATGACGCTGGGCTCGCGCATCGCGGTGATGAAGGGCGGTGTGGTGCAGCAGCTGGGCACGCCGGACGACATCTACAACCGCCCGGCCAACACCTATGTGGCCACCTTCATCGGCTCGCCCACCATGAACCTGCTGCGCGGTGCGGCCACGGGGGGGCAGTTTGGCATTCAGGGCGCAGCGCTGAACCTGGCGGCCCCCGCCAGTGCCAACGAGGTGCTGCTGGGCGTGCGCCCCGAGCACCTGGTGATGCAGGAGACGGCCCCGTGGCGCGGCCGCGTCAGCGTGGTGGAGCCCACGGGCCCCGACACCTATGTGATGGTGGACACGGCCGCGGGCAGCGTCACGCTGCGCACCGACGCCCAGACCCGCGTGCAGCCCGGCGATGCCGTGGGCCTGGCGGTAGAGCCCGCCAACGCCCACTGGTTTGACGCTAGCAGCGAGAATCGGCTGGCGTGAGCCGCGCGGCGTAAGCGCCGCCGGATCGTTGCATGTAGTGTGCTGTCCCGCAAATAGCTGCACATGAAATCGCGTCCTCACCCCCAGGGCTGCGTTGCAAATCCTCGCGATAGTGACGGCTATCACTGCGGTTTGCGCCTTTCTCTGGGCGCGATGTCATCGATTTCATTTCGTGCAGCTATTTGCGGGACAGCACACTGGTTGCTATTGAAACAATAGCTGCTAGCGCATGTTCCACTAGCGCTAGCAGCTGTTTTTGCTTAAATCCACCGCATGACACCCCTGCGCCTGCTGGCCGACATTGGCGGCACCAACATTCGCCTGGCCTGGCAAGACCAGCCCGACGGCCCCCTGCACGACACCCGTGTGCTGCCCTGCGCACAGTTCCCCACGGTGGACGCCGCACTAGCGGCCTACCTGGCCGAAGTGAACATCGCCACCCCGCGCGAGGCGGCGTTTGGCATCGCCAACCCGGTCACGGGAGACGCCATCCGCATGACCAACCACAGCTGGAGCTTCTCGCAGCGCGCCGTGCGCGAGGCCTTTGGTTTTGAGCGGCTGGTGGTCATCAACGACTTCACAGCACTCGCGCTGGCGCTGCCCCTGCTCACGCCCGAGCAGCTGCGCCCCGTGGGCGGCGGTGTGGCCGTGCCGGGCGCTGCGATTGCGCTGCTGGGCCCGGGCACGGGCCTGGGCGTGTCGGGCCTGGTGTTTCCGCCCGGCTCCAGCCTGGGCGTGCCGCTGTCGGGCGAGGGCGGCCATGTCACGCTGGCCGCGCAGACCCAGCGCGAGTTCGATGTGCTGGGCATCCTGCAAGAGCGCTACGGCCATGTGTCGGCCGAGCGCGCCGTGTGTGGCGCCGGGCTGGTGGACCTGTACCACGCGCTGCGCCGGCTGGCCCAGCGCGGTGGCAAGGAAGTCAGCTCCGCCGCACAGGTGACCGAGCTGGCGCTGCAGGCCAACGACCCGCTGGCGCTGGAGGCGCTGGAGCTGTTCTGCGGCTTTCTGGGCAGTGTGGCGGGCAACCTGGCGCTCACGCTGGGTGCGCGCGGTGGCGTGTACCTGGGCGGCGGCATGGTGCCGCGACTGGGCACGTGGTTTGACCAGTCCCCGTTCCGCGCACGGTTTGAATCCAAAGGGCGCTTCCAGTCCTATCTGGCGACCATTCCCTGCTGGGTCATCGACCCCAGCGCCACACCCGCGCTGTTTGGCGCATCGCGTGCGCTGGACATTGCGGGCTCGGACGCATGAGCAGCAACAGCGCACCACCGCCCATGCTCCGCCCCACCGGTGTGCACCACGTGGCCGTCATCGCCAGCGACTACGCCCGCTCCCGCCGCTTCTACACCGAGGTGCTGGGTTTGCAGGTGGTGCACGAGCACTACCGCGCCGAGCGGCAGTCGTACAAGCTCGACCTACAACTGCCCGATGGCACGCAGGTGGAGCTGTTTTCCTTTCCTGAACCGCCTGCACGCCCGTCCTACCCCGAGGCCTGTGGCCTGCGCCACCTGGCCCTGCGCGTGGCCGACATGGCGGCCAGTGTCGCTGCCCTGGCGGCGCACGGCGTGGCCGTGGAGCCGGTGCGCACGGACCCGTTCACCGGGGCGTTGTTCACCTTTTTTGCCGACCCGGACGGGTTGCCGATCGAGTTGGTCGGGCCGGCCTGACCGGTGCAGGTTCTCCTTCGTTGTCCTGCGCTCAGTCCACGGCGATGCGGCGTTCCTTGATGAGCGCTGACAGGAGCTGCGTTTCTGCCCCGATGGTCTGCTGGAAGGTGGTGGCGTCCTGGACGATGGGTTCGGCCCCCAGGTCGGCAAAGCGGCTTTTCACCTCCGGCAGGGCGACCGCCTTGGCGATCTCGCTGGCCAGTCGGTTCACGATGTCGCTGGGCGTGCCTGCGGGCGCAAACACGCCAAACCAGTTGCCCAGCTCCACGCCCTTGATGCCCAGCTCGGTCAGGGTGGGGGCCTCCGGGAAGAAGGCCGAGCGCTTGGTGCCCGTCACGGCCAGCAGCCGTGCGCGGCCTTCGCGGATGTGCTGGAAGCCGGTGGCCGGGTCGAAGTAGTAGTCCACCTGCCCGGCCAGGATGTCCTGCAGCGCCGGTGCCGCGCCCCGGTAGGGCACATGCACGGCGTCAAACCCCGCCTGCTGCTTGAAGAGTTCGCCCACCAGGTGCATCTGGGTGCCAGCCCCCCCGGAGGCATAGCTGAGCTTGCCAGGCGCCGCCTTGGCCATGGCCACCAGGTCGTTGGCGCTTTGCACAGGCAGCCCCTTCTTGGCCACGAGGTAGAGCTGGGCGTAGCCCAGGCTGGCCACGGGGCGCAGGTCGCGCTCGGGGTTCAGTGCAGGCTTGAACAGGAAGGGGTTGGCCGTCTGCACCGAGATGGGGGCCACCATCAGCGTGTGGCCATCGGGTGCGGCCTTGCTGGTTTCCATCACGCCCAGGTTGCCGCTGGCCCCCGGCTTGTTGTCCACCACGACGGGCTGGCCGAGCGACTTGCTCAGTGCCGCGCCTGCGACGCGGGCCATCACGTCAGTGGTACCGCCAGCCGGAAAGCCCACGACCAGCCGGATGGGCTTGCTCGGCCACGCTGGGGGCTGGGCCAGGCTGGCGCCCGTGGTGGCTGCTAGGCAGGCTGCGGCGCTGGCGCGCAGCAGCAGGTTGCGACGGGTGATGAAGGTGCGAAGGGATGGGATATGCATGGTTTGTCTCCGTTGATGTTGTCTGTGGTGGCTGGTGGGCGCAATGGGGCAGGGCGGGTGTTGCTTCAGGGCTGGTGCGTCCTCCAGCCCGGCATGGGCGTTGCGCGGACAAGGCGCGTTTCCTGCGCCACGATCAGGTGCTCGGACGCTGCCAGGTAGGCGGGAAACGCTGGGTGGCTGTCGCGGGCCTGGCAGCGGCGCTCGTAGTCGGCCAGGTCTTCGTAGGCCCACAGGTGCACGAACTGGTTCAAGGGGCCGACCTGGCTGACGTAAAACCCCACGGGGTGTGCCAGCGTGTCCATCAGCACGGGCATGGCCATGCGGTTGAACACCTCCAAGAACTCGCCCATCTTGCGCAAGCGGATGGTGTAGATGCGGTGGTCCACCAGGGGCTTGGCCAAGGGCTCATGCGGCATGGCAGGCCTCCTTGCGGGTGGGCGCTGTGCGCTGGCCTGGCGGCCATGCGCCCGCCACGTGGCGGCCGGTGATCCAGCCAAAGGTCATGGCCGGCCCCAGCGTGATGCCGGCACCAGGGTAGTTGCCGCCCATGATGCTGGTGCGGTCGTTGCCCACGGCGTACAGCCCGGGTACGGCCTGCCCGTCGGCACGCAGCACCTGGCCTTCGGTGGTGGTGCGCAGGCCCTCGAAGGTGCCCAGGTCGCCCATGACGACCTTGACGGCGTAGTAAGGGCCGGCACCAATAGGGGCCACGCAGGGGTTGGGCTGCTGGTCGGGGTCGGCCAGGTAGCGGTTGAAGGCCGTGGTGCCGCGCCCGAACTGGCGGTCCTCGCCGGTGCGCGCGCCAGCGTTGTACTCGCGCACGGTGGCTTCCAGCCCCTCGGGGTCGATGCCAGCGGCCTGGGCCAGGTCGGCCAGCGTGCGGCCCTTGAAGAGATAGCCCTTGCGAATCAGGCCGCCCACGGGCATGGGCGCGGGCTTGGCATAGCCCAGGCCGTATTTGGACAGCGTGGCCTGGTCGCACAGCAGCCACATGGCGGTCTCGCGCTGGTCGCGGCAGGCCTCGATCATGGCAGCGCCCACGTCGTGGTACGAATGGGACTCGTTGGTGAAACGCCGCCCGTTGCGCAGCACCCCGATGATGCCGGGCTTGTAGCGGTCCAGCAGGTGCGGAAACACCCCCGTGCGGCCTTGGCTCAGGGGCACGCGAGACACCGGCATCCAGGCGGCTGCGCCCACGCCGTCAAAGCGCTCATCCACTTGCCCACCGACCTGCGCGCCCAGGCGCAGGCCATCGCCGGTGTTCTCTGCGGGCACAGGCGAGAGGTGCTCGCCACCGCTCGCCAGGTGCGGGTAGCGCTGGGTGATACGGGCCACATCGTGGGGGTAGCCGCCGCAGGCCAGCACCACGCCCCGGCGGGCGTTGATGCGCAGCTGGCCCCGGGGCGTCTGAACGCGTGCGCCGGTCACGCGGTCGCCCGCCTGCAGCAACTCGCGGGCTTCGGCCTCGGTGTGGATCGGAATGCCCAGGTCGAAGCAGGTCTTGGCCAGGCGCGCAGCCAGGGCGTTGCCACTGGTCACTTGCACGCCCCGGCGGTAGCGCAGCAGGTCCAGCAGGTGGCCCCCCAGGCGCCGTGCCACATAGGCAGCCGACACCACCGATTTGGTGGCGCGGAAGAAATGCTTGAGGTCGGCGTTCGACGAGTTGAACATCATGCCCACGAAGGTGATGGTGGACAGCGGCGGGCGCAGCCGTGCCAGCTCTGGCCCCAGCTGGCTCGCGTCATAGGGCGCGGCCAGGATGGAGCGGCCGATGGCTGCGCCCCCTGGTGCGTCGGGGTGGTAATCGGGGTAGAGCGTGGGCACGAAGCGCACGGCGGTCTCCCGCTCGAACCAGGCCACCATCTCGGGCGCATGGTCCAGGAAGGCATCGATCGCGTCGGCTTGGTAGAACGGCCCCGTCTGGTCCTTCATGTAGGTGCGCATGGCCTCGCGGGTGTCCGGGGCGGCGCATTGCGTGTTGCCGGGGATCCAGAGCACGCCGCCGGAGAAGGCGGTGGTGCCCCCGAAGCAGGTTGCCTTTTCGATCACGATGACATCCAGTCCGTGTTTCCTGGCCGCGATGGCGGTGGACAGGCCGCCGGCGCCGGAGCCCACGACCAGCAGGTCGCATGTCAGTTCCTGGCTGGAGGCAGGGTTGGCAGGGTTCATGTTGCAGTCTCCTTGTTGAGGGGGCGTATGTGCAAGGGGCGCTGGGCATCGCCCATGCGGCGGCCTGCACCGGTGGCGCTTGGTGCGTGTGTTCTGGTGAGGGGGCGCCGTGCGGGGCGGTGCGCGTCAGGTGGCTGGGGCCGGTGTGCGGTTGAAGCCCGGGCGCGGCACCATGTCCATCAACATGCAGCCCAGGCCGCCATCGACCAGCAGCTCTGCACCGTTCATGTAGGCCGATCGGTCGCTGGCGAGGAACAGCGCGGGTTCGGCAATATCCCGGGGCTCGCCGACGCGGCGGCTGGCCGTGGCTGCTGCGCGCCGCGCCTCGAAGCCTGGCTCCTCATAGAAGCGGGCAGACAGCGCGGTGCGGATCATCCCGGGGCAGATGGCGTTGCTGCGCACGCCCCGGGGGCCCCACTCGGCTGCCAACTGGCGCGACAGCAGAAGCACCCCCGCCTTGCTGGCGCTGTAGGCGCCGCTGGCGGTCTGCGGGTGCAGGGCCGATACCGATGCCACATGCACCAGCGAACCCCGGCCCGCATGCAGCATGTCCTGCCCAAAGGCCCGCGAGCACAGCAGGTAACCCGTGAGGTTGACGGCCAGCACGGCATTCCAGTCGGCCAGCGATACGCTGTCGAGGCTGCCCGGACGAAGCAGGCCCGCGTTGTTGATCAGCACGGCGGCGGGCCCCAGGCTTTCGCGCACTTGCGCAGCTGCGGCGGACACGGCACTTTCGTCGGTGATGTCGCAGGCCACGGCGAGTGCATGGCCTCCCTGTGTGTCCAGTCGCGTGGCCATCTGCCGGGCCGCATCGCCGTCGCGGTCCACCAGGGCTACCCGTGCTCCCACTGCTGCCAATGACTCTGCAATAGCCGCTCCGATACCGCTGCCCGCGCCGGTGACCACGCAGACGCGCCCCTTCAGGCCCAGCCAGTCAGCGCCTTGCGCAGGAGAAAAGTCATCGGGGGCGATGCGGTTGTCGCTGTGGTTCATGGGCTGCTGTCTCCTTGTTGTGATGGGGTGAAGCATCCCGCAACATGCCTCCTTCCTCAATCGACAAACCGGGCCATGAGCAGGACAATTCGTGCATTGATGGCAATTAAGGATGGGTAGAAACCATGAGAACCGAACCCGGCACCGTGCGCCAGTTCGCGCTCTACGGCACGCAGGACGCCGCGCCTGCCTGGGCCGATCTGGTGCATTTGGAGCGGGTGCCGGAGCGCTCCAGCCTGTTTGGCTGGGAGATCGACCTGCACTTTCACGAAGGGCTGATTCAGGTGCTGTACCTCACGGCAGGCGGTGAAGGCGGTAGCGCGCTGATGGATGGCAAACGCTGGCCGCTGCATCCTCCGTGCCTGGTGGTGGTGCCCGCGCGCACCGTGCATGGGTTCAGCTTTCACCCGGGCACGGACGGCCCAGTGATCACGGCTGCGCAAAAGCCCCTGGAGTCACTGGCCGCGCTGGCGGCACCGGAGTTGCTGGAGCACATCCGCCGCCCCCTGGTGCTGCCAGTGGATCCGGCGGGGCGCCATGCCCAGGCGCTGCAGCCCCTGTTCGAGGTAATCGGGCAGGAGGCCCATGTGGACGGCGGTGTGCGCGCTGCAGGCATGCCCCTGCTGGTGGCGCTGTTCGTGCAGATTGCCCGCCTGGCGCAGACTTCGGCAGCGCTGCCCGAGGCGCTGCCTTCGCGCAAGGCGGTGCAGATAGAGCGGTTTCGCGCCCTGCTGGACACGAACGTGCGCCAGCACACACCGGTGCACGCGTACGCGGATGCGCTCGGGATCTCTGTGGGGCAGCTTTCGCGGCTGTGCCGCGAGGTGTTGGGGCTCTCCGCCCAGGAGGTGGTCAACGCCCGCGTGGTGCATGAGGCCCAGCGGGAGCTGGTGTATTCATCCCTCTCGGTCAAGCAGATTGCGGCCGAACTGGGCTTTGAGGATGAGGCCTACTTCGGGCGTTTCTTCAAGAAGCGCACCGGCCAGCGGCCCACTGATTTCAGGCGCGAAGCCCGGGCGCAGCTGGCGGGTGCGTAGTGCGCGCCAAGCGCCTGTCTACGGGGCTCTGCGAGGGGTATCAACAAGCCCCGGTGCGTCGGGCGCAGGATGGGCCACGCCGGATTGGCGGGTGGTGACGGTGAAAAGAGAAGCCAAGACGCGAGGCGGCCGCTGGCCTCACATCTCCTCGCTCCAGCAATACCCGTCGCGCGCAATCATCGCGCTCGCGGCGCGCGGGCCCCAGCTGCCTGCGGGGTAGGGGCGGGGGCCTGCCGGGTCGTTCTTCCAGTACTGCAGGATGGGCTCCACCCAGCGCCAGGCCTCTTCCTGCTCGTCGCTGCGCACAAACAGGTTCAGGCGGCCGGCGATCACGTCGAGCAGCAGGCGCTCGTAGGCGCCCACGCGTTCGGTGCCAAAGCGCTGGTCAAAGTCCAGGTTCAGGTGCACCTGCGACAGCGCGGGCTCGGTCTGGTGCTGGGCGGCGCCCTGCGCCATCAGGTGCAGCTCCAGTCCGTCCTTGGGCTGCAGGTTGATCACCAGGCGGTTGGCAGCGCCCGCAGGGGTCTTGAAGATGGGGTGTGGCACGGGCCGGAAGTTGATGACGATGTGCGCGTCGCGCCCCGCCAGCCGCTTGCCGGTGCGGATGTAAAACGGCACACCCGCCCAGCGCCAGTTGCTGATCTCGGTGCGCAGCGCCACAAAGGTCTCGGTGGTGCTGCCGGGGGCCACGCCTTTTTCTTGCGCATAGCCGGGCACGGGCTGGCCCTGGTGGTTGCCCGCTGCGTACTGGCCGCGGATCACATGCTGGCCAATGGTTTCCGGCGTCCAGGGCTTGAGCGACTGCAGCACCTTGAGCTTTTCGTCGCGGATGGCGTTGGCGCTGGAGTTGATGGGGGGCTCCATGCCAATCGCGCACAAGAGCTGCAGCGCGTGGTTCTGCACCATGTCGCGCATCGCGCCGGTCTGGTCGTAGAACGCGCCGCGCGACTCCACACCCAGCTCCTCGGCAATCGTGATCTGGATGTTGGCAATGGTTTCGCGGCGCCACAGGGGCTCGAACAGCGCGTTGCCAAACCGCAGCGCAAACAGGTTCTGCACCGAGGGCTTGCCCAGGTAGTGGTCGATGCGAAAGACCTGCTCTTCTTTCAGCACACGGCGCAGCGTGTCGTTGATGGCGCGGTTGGACTGCAGGTCGTGGCCCAGGGGTTTTTCCAGCACCACACGGGTGGTGGGGCCATTCAGGCCCACGGCGGCGATCTGTTCACACACATTGGTGAACAGGCTGGGGGCTGTGGCCACATACATCACCACCGAGTCGGCTCCGCGCGCCTTCAGCGTCTCGGCCAGGCGCTCGTAGTCCTGGGTTTTGGACAAGTCCATGCGCAGGTAGTGCAGCAGCGCGGCGAAGCGTGCAAACTCGTCCGGGCTGGGGCGCTTGGCCAGCTCCACGCTGTCGAACCGCGACTGGATCAGGCTGCGGTATTGTTCGTCGCTCAGGTCATCACGTGCCACCGCGATGATGCGCCCCCCCTCAGGCAGCGTGCCATGCCGAAAGGCCTGAAACAATGCGGGCATGAGCTTGCGCCAGGCGAGGTCGCCGGTGCCGCCGAACAGGACGAGGTCAAAACTCATGGTGTCTCCGTGATGGGGTGGTTCGTTTTGTTGCGTGGGATTGTAATCACGTTACATGATTTTCTAAAGAGGCGTGCCTTGTATCTACTGCTTGTAACCCAAAAGAACCTGTTAATAGGCCACTTTGTCGTGTAATCAAGTTACTATCTCGGCGCTTTTTTCACCTTACCCGTTTGATGACCATGCCTCTCCGTTGCGACCAGTCTGCGCTGTGGCCCCAGTTGGCCGCCCACTACGCTTCCCACGGCCAGCACCTGGACATGCGCCAGGCGTTTGCGCAGGATGCCCAGCGGTTTGCGGCCTTCAGCCAGTCGGCTCCGCATGTGTTTGCTGACCTGTCCAAGAACCTGTGGGACCGCGATATCGAAGCGCTGCTGCTGGATCTGGCCCGCGACTGCGGCCTGGTGCAACACCGCGATGCGATGTTTGCAGGCGAGGCCATCAACACCACCGAAAACCGCGCCGTGCTGCACACGCTGCTGCGCCGTCCGTTAGGCGTAGCCCTGCCCGGTGATGTGCCGGAGACCGCGCAGCGCCTGGCCGACGTGCACCACACGCTTGATGCGATGCTGCAGTACGCCGAGCAGGTGCGCAGCGATGCCGCCATCACCGACGTGGTGAACATTGGCATCGGCGGGTCGGACCTGGGCCCGCACATGGCAGTGCGCGCGCTCGAAGAGTTCCGCATCCCAAGCAAGCGCTTTCACTTTGTGTCTAACGTGGACGGGCACGAGCTGCACCACGTGCTCAAGGGCCTGCGGCCTGAGAGCACGCTGTTCCTGGTCGCGTCCAAGACCTTCACCACGGCCGAGACCATGACCAACGCGCGCTCGGCCCTGGCGTGGTTTGGTGCCCAGGGCGGGCGCGATGTGGCCCGCCACTTTGCGGCGCTTACCACCAACATCGAGGCCGCAGCGGCCCTCGGTATCACCACCACCTTCGGCTTCTGGGACTGGGTGGGCGGCCGCTACTCGCTGTGGTCGGCCATTGGCCTGCCGATTGCCATCGCGATCGGTGCCCAAGGCTTCCGAGATTTCCTTGCGGGCGCGCACGCCATGGACGAGCATTTCCGCACCGCACCGCTGGCGCAGAACCTGCCGGTGCGCCTGGGTCTGCTCGATGTCTGGTACCGCAATTTCCACGGCTTCACCAGCCGCTGCATCGCGCCGTATCACGCCGCGCTGGGGCGCTACTCGGCCTACCTGCAGCAGTTGGAGATGGAAAGCAACGGCAAGCGCGTGGCGCAAGACGGCAGCACGCTGGCCTGCGTCACATCGCCTGTGCTGTGGGGCGAGCCCGGCACCAACGGCCAGCACGCGTTCTTCCAGATGCTGCACCAGGGCGCCGATGTGCTGCCGCTGGAGATCGTCGCCGTGCGCAAGGCCTCGCACCCGCTGCCCGGCCACCAGCAAAAGCTGCTGGCCAACGCCCTGGCGCAGACGCAGGCGCTGATGGTGGGCAAGGCCAGCGACGACGGCCATCGGCACTTTCCGGGCAACCGCCCCAGCACCCTGATGCTGCTCGAATCACTCACCCCCACATCGCTGGGCGCGCTGATTGCACTGCAGGAGCACCGCGTGTTTGTGAGCGGCAGCCTGTGGGGCATCAACAGCTTTGACCAGTGGGGCGTGGAGTTGGGCAAGGTGCTGGCCAAGGACCTGGAGGCCCGGCTGGAGAGCGGTGATGTGGCGGGGCTCGATGGCTCCACCGCTGGCCTGCTGGGCTTGCTGCGCAGCGCTGCCTGACCTTCACGGCACAGCAAAGTCCTCGGGGTCGCTCTGGCGGAAGACCGGGCGCCCTGCTGGCAGAAGCCGGCACAGTTTCTGGTCGACAGCTAACGCATCAGGAGACACTTCCCATGGAGATTCCGCCCTATCCGGACTTCCGCTCCGCAGCCTTTTTGCGCCAGCATCTGCGTGACACCATGGCGTTCTACGCCCCCGTGGCCACGGACGCGAGCGGCGGGCAGTACCACTTCTTTCTGGACGATGGCACGGTCTACAACGCCCACTCCCGCCATCTCGTCAGCGCCACACGCTTTGTGGTCACGCACGCCATGCTCTACCGCACCACGGGGGAGGCGCGTTATCAGGCGGGCATGCGGCACGCGCTCACGTTCCTGCGCACCGCGTTCCTCGACCCCGCCACGGGCGGGTACGCCTGGCTGATCGACTGGCAGGATGGCCGCACCACCGTGCAAGACGCCACGCGCCACTGCTACGGCATGGCCTTTGTGATGCTGGCGTATGCCCGCGCTTACGCGGCCGGAGTGCCCGAGGCCCGCGATTGGCTGGCTGAGGCTTTTGAAACTGCCGAACAGCACTTCTGGCAACCTTCCGCAGGCCTGTATGCCGACGAGGCCAGCCCTGATTGGCGGCTGACCAGCTACCGAGGCCAGAACGCCAACATGCACGCCTGCGAGGCCATGATCTCCGCCTTCCGCGCTACGGGCGAGCGTCGTTACATCGAGCGTGCCGAACAACTCGCGCAAGGTATCTGCCAGCGGCAGGCCGCGTTGTCCACCCGCGCCCTTGCGCCCGCTGCCGAAGATTGGGTGTGGGAGCACTTCCATGCCGACTGGTCCGTGGACTGGGACTACAACCGCCATGACCGCAGCAACATCTTCCGCCCCTGGGGCTACCAGATCGGCCACCAGACCGAATGGGCCAAGCTGCTGCTGCAACTCGACGCCTTGCGGCCCGCCGACTGGCACCTGCCGTGTGCGCAGCGCCTGTTCGATACCGCTGTGGAGCGGGGCTGGGATGCCGAGCACGGCGGCCTGTATTACGGCATGGCGCCCGACGGTAGCATCTGCGACGACGGCAAATACCACTGGGTGCAGGCCGAGAGCATGGCGGCTGCAGCGGTGCTTGCTGTTCGCACGGGGGATGCGCGCTACTGGCAGTGGTACGACCGCATCTGGACCTACTGCTGGACCCACTTTGTGGACCACGAACATGGCGCGTGGTTTCGCATCCTGCACCGCGACAACCGCAACACCACCCACGAGAAGAGCAATGCGGGGAAGGTGGACTATCACAACATGGGGGCGTGTTATGACGTGTTGGGAGCGCTGGGGCTGGGGGCTGAGAAGGGCTGGCCGGCAGCGAGTCGCCCTGACGACGTAAGCTCACCCCATCGGAACCATCCGGTCCAGCAGGAGAGGAAGCATGGAAGTCGGTTTGCTGACCCCGGCGCAACAGGAGCAGATGGTGGACTTGCTGCTTGCGCTGCATGATCACTACCACCCGGGCCGTGCGCTCGACCGGGTCCTTGTGCGCAACCACCTGTTGGACAACCTGTGCGGACCCCACTCTCAGATTCGACTGGTGACGGCAGAACTCGGCGGCGAGTTGTTGGGGTTTGCCGCCATTTACCTGGTGTATTCGTTGGTGGAGCCCGAGCCCGCCCACCAGCGGCAGTGTGTACTCAAAGAGCTGTTTGTTTCTCCGCACCATCGGAGCCAAGGTATTGGCTTGGCTTTGATGCAATGGGTGGCGCGATACGCGCTGGACAACGGCTGTGGCCGCATCGACTGGTCGGTCAAGTCGTCCAACGCCCGGGGCATTGCGTTTTACGAGAGCCTGAGTGCAAGGTTGGTCAGTGACCGCCTCAGCTATCGGATCGTGCGCGAGGAGATCGGCGCGTTGGCGGGCTGGTGATGGAGCGCTGGCCTTTGTGTCCCACTGTGACCAGTTGCTCGTCGCTTTTCACACCTTGAAGAAATTCACCGGCAGCCCCGCCACTTCCACGTGCATGCTGAACAGCGACCCTGCTGCAACCGCTGCCTGCTGTTCTTGAAGAGGCCTTCCCGCCCGCGCCGATGTAATGAACAGCGTGTGCAGATCCTCCCCCCCAAAACACACCATGGTCGGGCACTGCACCGGCACCGCAATGCGCTGCAGCACCTCACCTGCTGGCGAGAGTTGCAACACACAAGCGCCTTCGTACATCGCCACCCAGTAGTTGCCTTCCACATCCACCGCCGCGCCATCGGGCCGCCCACCGTACGGCTGGCCGTCCACCTTGCGGTCAAACTGCACCCAGGGGCGGCGGTTGGTGATATCGCCCGTGGCCACGTCAAAGTCGAACTGGTCGATGCGGTGCTCGGGCGTATTCGACCAGTACATCGTGCGGTTGTCGGGGCTGAAGGCCAGGCCGTTGGCGGTGAAGTTATCGCCTGCCATGTGGCGCACGCGGTAGCCTGTGGCGCTGGCCGGGTAGGCCTGCAGGCACCACAGGGCCGCATTCGGTGCGGTGCGGGGCGTGATGACCGAGCCCGCCCAGAAACGGCCTGCGGTGTCGCAGCGGCCGTCGTTCAGGCGCAGGACCGTGGTGTCATGCTGCTCGGGCGGCAGCAGGGCCAGGCAGCTGAGGGCGGTAGGGTCTGCGCTGTCCTTGGCTGTATCCAGAAGATAGAAACCGTTTCGTAACCCGATTACCAATCGCCCATCGGTCGCAGGCGCGCAGCAGCCGGGCTCGCTGGGCATGCGCCACTGCCGGTGGTGGCCGCTGTCAGGATGCCATGCGTGCACCGATTGTCCCTGAATGTCACACCAGTAAAGGGATTTTTCCGTGGGGTGCCAGAAGGGGGATTCACCCAGTTCGGACGGCGGCAAGGGCAAGGTTTGCAGGGACATGGGTTGAATTGGGGTGGTTATCGAGTTACATTCTAGGGCCTCAGATAACGACCCTGGCGCAATGCACGGGGTCCTGCCACCCACCGATGGAGACTTCCATGCATCCAGTTGTAGCGCGCGTGACCGAGCGCATTGTCCAGCGCAGCGCAGACACCCGCGGCGCCTACCTTGCCGGCGTTGACGCCATGATTGCCCGCAAGCCCGCACAAGACCGCATGGGCTGCGCGAACCTGGCCCACGCCTACGCTGCATTGCCGGGCTCGGACAAGTTCAAGGTCACCGTCGAGAAGGCGCCCAACATCGGCATCGTCACGGCCTACAACGACATGCTCTCGGCGCACCAGCCGTACCAGAGCTACCCCGCTATCCTGCGTGATGAGGCCGCCCAGCTCGGTGCCACGGTGCAAGTGGCCGGTGGCGTGCCCGCCATGTGCGATGGTGTGACGCAGGGTACGCCCGGCATGGAGCTGTCGTTGTTCTCCCGCGATGCTATTGCCATGGCCACTGCGGTAGCGCTGTCCCACGATGTGTTCGATGGTGCACTGCTGCTGGGCGTGTGCGACAAGATCGTGCCCGGGCTGTTGATTGGCGCGCTGCACTACGGCCATCTGCCCTGCGTGTTTGTGCCTGCAGGCCCCATGGGCACAGGCCTGTCGAACAAGGAAAAATCCAAGGTGCGCGAGCAGTACGCACAAGGCTTGGTGGGCCGTGACGAACTGCTCAAGGCCGAATCGGCCGCGTACCACAGCCCTGGCACCTGCACGTTCTACGGCACGGCCAACAGCAACCAGATGCTGCTCGAAGCCATGGGCCTGCATGTGCCCGGTGCAGCGTTCGAGTCGCCCGGCACCGAGGCGCGCGAGGCCTTCACGCGCCAGGCGCTGCGCACGGTGCTCGACATCGGCAAGCGGGGCAACCGCTTCACCCCCATCGGCAAGCTGGTGGACGAGCGCTGCATCGTCAACGCCATGGTGGCCCTGCTGGCCACGGGCGGCTCCACCAACCACCTGATCCACTGGGTGGCGATTGCGCGCAGCGCGGGCATCCTGATCGACTGGACGGACTTTGACGAACTCTCGTCGGTGGTGCCCCTGCTGGCCCGCGTGTACCCCAATGGCGATGCCGATGTGAACCAGTTCCAGGCGGCGGGCGGCCCGCCCTGGATCCTGCGCGAGCTGCTGGCGGGTGGCTTGATGCACCCTGATGTGATGAGCGTGAACGCGGGCGGCATTGCCGATGGCGGCAAGAGCGCACCGGCGGTGTCGGGCGACACCTCGGTGCTGCGGTCCGTGAGCGAACCCTTCTCACCCACCGGCGGTCTGCGCCTGCTGCAAGGCCGCCTGGGCCGCGCGGTGATCAAGGTGTCGGCCGTACCCGAAGACCGCCACATCGTCCAAGCCCCAGCGCGAGTTTTTGACTCGCAAGAAGCCCTGCTCGCAGCCTTCAGCGCTGGCGAGGTGAACCAGGACATGGTGGCCGTGGTGCGCTTTCAGGGCCCGCAGGCCAACGGCATGCCAGAGCTGCACAAGCTCACGCCCCCGCTGGCAGTGCTGCAGAACCAGGGCTTCCAGGTGGCGCTGGTCACCGACGGCCGCATGAGCGGCGCCTCCGGCCGCGTACCGGCCGCGATCCACGTCACGCCCGAGGCCCTGGCCGGTGGCCCGCTGGCCAAGGTGCGTGATGGCGACATCGTGCGGGTGGATGCGGTGGCTGGCACGCTCGATGTGCTGGTGGACGACGCCGAGTGGGCCGCACGCGCCCCGGAGCCCTGCAGCGCCCCATCACCCATCGGCTTCGGCCGCGAACTCTTCACCAACTTTCGCCGCCACGCAGGCGGTGCCGAACAAGGAGCCTGTACATGGCTGTAACCCCTGCTTCCGCCCCCATGAATCCCCTCGACATCGCCAGCCATGGCCCGGTCATCCCTGTCATCGTGATTGACCGCGTGGAAGACGCGCTGCCCCTGGCCGAGGCCCTGCTGGCCGGTGGCGTGAAGGTGCTGGAGGTGACGCTGCGCACCGCTGCCGGTCTGCCCGCCATCGAAACCATCGCCCGCAACCTGCCCGAGGCCGTGGTGGGCGTGGGCACGGTGCTCAACGCCGATGACGCGCGCCGCGCGAGCGAAGCCGGTGCGCGGTTTGCCGTGAGCCCCGGCTACACCTCGGCCGTGGGCAGCGCCTGCAAGGGCCTGAACCTGCCGCTGCTGCCCGGTGTGGCCACATCCAGCGAGATCATGGCGGCGCTGGCCGATGGGTTCTCGTTCCTCAAGCTCTTCCCGGCCGAGGCCGTGGGCGGCATCCCGCTGCTCAAGTCCTGGGCCAGTCCGTTTGGCCAGGTGAGCTTTTGCCCCACGGGTGGCATCACCAACGGCACTGCCTCCAACTACCTGGCACTGCCCAATGTGCGCTGCGTGGGCGGCTCATGGCTTACGCCCACCGATGCGGTGCGCGCGGGCGACTGGGCGCGCATCACCCAGCTGGCGCGCGACACCCAGGCATTGCGCAAGGCGGCTTGAGGGGCTCTGGGCGCTGGGTTTGCAGCCAAAAGCGCCTGGTGCGCTAGTGCAATATGCACCAAAAGCTATCAAAATGAGAGCAAAGGAGGCGCTGACACTGTGGCGCCAGCGGTACGGTGTCTCCGCTGCGCGCGCCGAGTTGGCTGGACTTGTCGCAGCGCCCCTCTATCATGGCCACGCGGGGATACCCCGTGACCGAGCAATGATTGTTCAAGAGAGGGAATTCGCTATGGATTTTGTTTCGGCTGTCAAAAGCTGCTTCGCGCAGTACGCAGGGTTTTCGGGCCGTGCGCCACGCTCCGAGTTCTGGTGGTTTGCGTTGTTTCAGTTCGGGGTGCTGGTGATTGCCACCATGATCAGCCAGGTGCTGTATGGCATTGCCGCGCTGGCCCTGCTGTTGCCCGCGCTGGCCGTGGGGGCTCGCCGCTTGCACGATATTGGCCGCTCCGGCTGGTGGCAGCTGCTGTCCCTCACCGGTATCGGCACCCTGGTGCTGATCTACTGGTGGGTACAGCCCAGCGGCGAGTAAACCCACGGCAGGCCAGCGGCCCGAGTTGGCCCCATAGAAAAACAAAAGCCCGCAGACCGTAAGGCCTGCGGGCTTTTGTGTAGTGGGCTGCGCAGTCAGCACGGGGCTGCTGCGCAGGGGCCAGGCAATTACATGCCCATGCCGCCCATGCCACCCATGCCGCCCATGTCGGGCATGCCGCCGCCAGCGCCGGCTTCTTCCTTCGGAGCCTCTGCCACCATGGCTTCGGTCGTCAGCAGCAGCGATGCCACGGAGGCAGCGTTTTGCAGGGCCGTGCGGGTGACCTTCGTGGGGTCCAGAATGCCCAGTTCGAGCATGTCGCCGTAGGTGTCGTTGGCAGCGTTGAAGCCAAAGTTGCCCTTGCCAGCCAACACTGCGTTCACCACCACCGAGGCTTCGCCACCGGCGTTGTTCACGATTTCGCGCAGAGGAGCTTCCACTGCCTTCAACACCAGCTTGATACCGGCGTCCTGGTCAGCGTTGTCGCCCTTGATCGAGTCGCCCACAGCTTGCTTGGCACGCAGCAGAGCCACGCCGCCACCAGCCACAACGCCTTCTTCCACAGCTGCACGGGTAGCGTGCAGTGCGTCTTCCACGCGGGCCTTCTTTTCCTTCATTTCGACTTCGGTGGCAGCGCCCACCTTGATCACAGCCACGCCGCCAGCCAGCTTGGCCACGCGCTCTTGCAGCTTTTCGCGGTCGTAGTCGGACGTGGCTTCTTCGATCTGCACGCGCACTTGCTTGACGCGGGCTTCGATGTCAGCGGCAGCGCCAGCGCCGTCGATGATGATGGTGTTTTCCTTGCCCACTTCGATGCGCTTGGCTTGGCCCAGGTCGGCCAGGGTGACCTTTTCCAGGGTCAGACCGACTTCTTCAGCGATGACCTTGCCGCCCGTCAGGATGGCGATGTCTTCCAGCATGGCCTTGCGGCGGTCGCCGAAGCCAGGAGCCTTCACAGCCACAACCTTCAGGATGCCGCGGATCGTGTTGACCACCAGCGTAGCCAGGGCTTCGCCTTCGACTTCTTCGGCGATGATCAGCAGGGGACGGCCAGCCTTGGCGACTTGTTCCAGCGTGGGCAGCAGGTCGCGGATGTTGCTGATCTTCTTGTCGAACAGCAGCACGAAGGGGTTGTCCAGAATCGCGGATTGCTTTTCGGGGTTGTTGATGAAGTAGGGCGACAGGTAGCCGCGGTCAAACTGCATGCCTTCCACGACGTCCAGTTCGCTGTCCAGCGACTTGCCGTCTTCCACGGTGATCACGCCTTCCTTGCCAACCTTGTCCATGGCGTCAGCGATCAGCTTGCCGATGGTTTCGTCGGAGTTGGCGGAGATCGAACCCACTTGGGCGATTTCCTTGGAGGTGGTGGTGGGCTTGGAAGCCTTCTTCAGCTCGGCAACCAGGGCCGTCACAGCCTTGTCGATACCGCGCTTCAGGTCCATCGGGTTGATGCCGGCGGCCACGTACTTGAAGCCTTCGCGCACGATGGCTTGTGCCAGCACCGTAGCGGTGGTGGTGCCGTCACCAGCGTTGTCGCTGGTCTTGGAGGCCACTTCCTTCACGAGCTGGGCGCCCATGTTCTGCAGCTTGTCCTTGAGTTCGATTTCCTTGGCCACGGACACACCATCCTTGGTCACGGTAGGGGCGCCGAACGAGCGCTCCAGCACCACATTGCGGCCCTTGGGGCCCAGCGTGACCTTGACCGCGTTGGCCAGGATGTTCACGCCTTCAACCATGCGAGCGCGGGCTTCGCCGCCGAAAACTACGTCTTTTGCTGCCATTTTGGAGCTCCTGAAAATTTGATTCAAATTGGCTGCTGGCGCTTATTCAAAACGCACCAGCAGCTATGAAAAGATGAGTGATTCAGAGGGGAGAGAAATTACTTCTCAACCACTGCAAACAGGTCGTCTTCCTTCATGACCAACAGCTCGTCGCCCTTGACCTTGACGGTCTGGCCCGAGTACTTGCCGAACAGAACGCGGTCACCGACCTTCACGTTCAGGGCGAGCACTTCGCCCTTGTCGTTGCGCTTGCCGGGGCCAACGGCCAACACTTCACCTTGATCGGGCTTTTCGGCGGCGTTGTCAGGGATCACGATGCCGGAAGCGGTCGTGGTTTCGCTTTCAATACGCTTGACGATCACGCGATCGTGCAGAGGGCGAAGGTTCATTGCAATGCTCCTGTTTTCAGTAAAAAAGCTGAGGGATTCAATCAGCCCCGGCCATCCGGGGCCACCAAACTGCCAGCAGGGAGCGCGGTGTTAGCACTCGTCTGCGGTGAGTGCTAATGATACGGGCATTCTGGTCCATTTCAAGAGCATCAGAAGCATCGCTTGTATGTCGGAGATATTTGCTTACTTGTTGGTAAGCCGGTGTGGGGCCTTTGGGGCTCTCTGAAACGGCCCTGCACCTACAATCTTTCCCACACGGCGATGGTGGGCGTTTGCGTCACGCATGCATGTGCAACTCCGTGGGTTGCAGTGACCCAGCCATCTCTTTCTTGCTTCCCACTCACAGGCCTGGCTTTTGGGTGTGCGGAGTTTTACCGATTCAGGAATCTGATGGCGTCCCTGCAATTCACGACCGCGCTGATGGGCATTGGCCTTGCCGCGCTGATTTTGTACCTGATCCGAAGAGATCATCTCTACGTCATGCACGGCCTGTTCTGGGTGGCGGTGGCTGCGGCTGCGGCCGTGCTCGGAGCGTCCCCCGGGCTCATAGACTGGCTGGCACTTCGGCTGGGTGTGGCCTACCCCCCCGCATTGCTGCTGCTGTTGGCGTGCGTGGTCCTGTTGATCAAGGCCCTGCATAGCGACATGGTCAATACCCGTATTGAGCGCGATGTTCGCCGGTTGAACCAGCGCTTGGCCATGCTGGAGGCCGATCTTGCGCATAAGTCCGCTGAGCGTCCCCACGATCAAGACCTGCTCTAGTTTTATGAATGCATCCTTGAATTTGTTGTTGCCTGTGGTTCTGTGTGGTGGGTCTGGCACGCGCCTGTGGCCGCTGTCGCGCGAAACTTACCCCAAGCAGTTTTTAGCCCTGGCCGGTGCGCGCACCATGCTCCAAGATACGGCACTGCGCTTGCAAGGGCTGACTCAAATCCCCGTGGCGGAGGCGCCTATCCTGGTCTGCAATGCTGAGCACCGCTTCTTGGCGGCCAGCCAGCTGATGGAGGCAGGCATACACGGCGCGCGCATCGTGCTGGAGCCTGCGGGCCGCAACACCGCGCCCGCGCTGACCCTGGCTGCCTTGCAAGCTCAAGCTGAAGAACGTGGTGACCCGGTGTTGCTGGCTATGCCCGCTGACCACGTGATGGCCAATCTGCCAGCATTTCACGGCGCCATCGAGCAGGCGTTTGCCATTGCCAGCGGTGGCGCCATGGTGACCTTTGGCATCGTGGCCGACAAGCCAGAGACCGGGTACGGCTACATCCAGTGCGGAGAAACAGTGCCGGGAGGCAGTGCCCACCACATCGCCAGCTTTGCCGAAAAACCCGACGCAGCACGTGCGCAAAGCTACCTGGACGCTGGCAACTACCTGTGGAACAGCGGCCTGTTCATGGTGCGCACCAGCGTGTGGCTCAAGGCCATTGAAAGCTGCCGTCCCGACATCTTTGTCGCCTGCGCGGCCGCCATGGCCGATGCGCAAAAGGACGTGGACTTCATCCGTCCATCCACCGAAACCTTCAGCGCATGCCCCGCAGACTCCATTGACTATGCCGTGATGGAGCGACTGCCCACCCGCCCCGACCTGGACATCCCGGCCTGCGTGGTGCCGCTGCAGGCGGGCTGGTCTGACCTGGGCGCGTGGGATGCCCTGTGGCAGGTGCGGGAGCAAGACGCGCATGGCAATGCGCACGTGGGCGACACCATTCAGCACGGCTGTTCCAACTCGCTGCTGTTGTCCAGCAGCCGCCTGGTGGCTGGCGTGGGGCTGGACAACATCGTGGTGGTAGAAACCGCCGACGCCATCCTGGTGGCTGACAAACGCCAAACCCAGGACGTCAAACAGATCGTTGGCAAACTGCGCGAAGCAGGGCACACCCTGACCCAGACGCACCGAAAGATCCACCGCCCCTGGGGCTGGTACGACAGCATCGACAGCGGCGAGCGGTTTCAGGTCAAGCGCATTGTGGTGAACCCAGGAGCCAGCTTGAGTTTGCAAATGCACCACCATCGGGCAGAGCATTGGATAGTAGTTCAAGGTACCGCAGAAGTGACCAACGGGGATAAAACATTCTTGCTGGGTGAGAATGAATCAACCTATATACCCCTCGGACATGTCCACCGATTAAAAAATCCAGGAAAACTGCCCTTGGAGATTGTTGAAGTGCAATCGGGGGGGTATTTGGGGGAGGACGATATTGTGAGGTTTTCTGATAATTATGGTCGCACCCAGTAGCGCGAATGCCAAATTGTTAGTTTTTAAATAAAATTGAATTGATCATGAAGAAAAAAAATGCACTAATTACTGGTATTACAGGTCAAGACGGTGCTTACCTTGCAGAATTTTTGTTGCAAAAGGGCTATGAAGTTCATGGTATTCGCCGGCGCGCGTCTTTGTTCAATACAAACCGGATTGATCATCTGTATCACGATCCTCATAACAAAGGCTACGACCTGACCCTTCATTATGGCGATCTGACCGACTCCTCAAGCCTGATTCGGATCGTTCAAGAGGTGAAACCTGACGAGATATACAACCTAGCCGCACAAAGCCATGTGGCTGTATCGTTTGAGGAGCCTGAATACACAGCTAATTCAGATGCTCTGGGCACCTTGCGGCTATTAGAGGCAATTCGTATCGCCGGCCTGAAGGATAAAACAAAATTTTATCAGGCCTCAACGTCAGAACTTTACGGGCTAGTTCAAGAGATTCCACAAAAGGAAACCACCCCCTTTTATCCGCGATCGCCTTACGCAGTTGCAAAAATGTATGCGTACTGGATTACGGTGAATTATCGCGAAGCCTATGGTATGTATGCCTGCAACGGCATACTTTTTAACCATGAATCCCCAATTCGCGGAGAAACATTTGTTACTAGAAAAATAACTCGAGCACTTGCTCGCATCAAACTTGGGCTGCAGGAGTGTCTATATTTGGGTAATATGAATGCGCTGAGAGACTGGGGGCATGCACGTGACTATGTGGAAATGCAGTGGCTGATGCTGCAGCAGAATGTTGCAGAAGATTATGTGATTGCCACAGGTGAGCAGCATTCTGTAAGAGATTTTGTGAACTGTGCTGCTGGGGAAATTGGGATACGGATACGCTGGGAGGGCCATGGCGTAGAGGAAAAGGGCTATGACACTGCAACTGGAAAATGCATAGTTGCGGTAGATCCCCGATATTTCCGGCCGGCTGAGGTAGAGACCTTGCTTGGCGATCCTACTAAGGCCAAGATGAAGCTCGGTTGGGCGCCACGTACGTCATTCAATGAGCTCGTTTCAGAAATGATGCGAGAGGACTTGAAAGGCGCCCAGCGTGATGATCTGGTTAAGCAACATGGATTCAAATACTTCAACCACCATGAGTGAGACGCCGAAATTGATTCCCGTTTATCGGCCTTACTTCAGCGGCAAAGAGAAGGCCTATGTCAACGAGTGTTTAGACACTACATGGATTTCTTCCAAGGGTGAATTCATTCAGCGTTTCGAGCAAGGATTTGCCGACTATATAGGTGCTGAGCACGTCACCAGTGTCTGCAACGGAACCGTTGCGATACATCTTGCGCTGGAAGCCCTCGGCGTGGGACCAGGGGATGAGGTGATTGTTCCGACGTTCACCTATATTGCATCCGTTAATACTATTCTTCAAACTGGTGCGACACCTGTGTTTGTTGATTCACTGGAGCTTACTTGGCAGATTGACCCCGAAGATGTAAGGCGGAAAATAACGCCGAAAACCAAAGCTGTGATGGTGGTGCATTTGTATGGCTTGCCATGCGACATGGACGCAATTGCCGCGCTGTGTGAAGAGCACCAATTGCTCTTGGTAGAGGATTGCGCAGAAGCCTTCGGGACTCGCTACAAAGGACGGCATGCTGGTACCTTCGGTGACATCTCTACGTTCAGTTTTTTTGGCAATAAAACGATCACCACTGGTGAGGGCGGTATGGTGGTGGCCAAAAACCAAAAAACCATACAAAAGGCATTTCACCTTAAAAATCAGGGTGTTTCGCAAAGCCGAGAGTATTGGCACGATGTGGTTGCATACAACTACCGCATGACCAATATTTGTGCCGCAATAGGGCTTGCGCAATTAGAAAATGTAGAAGAAATTTTGCATAAAAAACGGCAAATAGCCCGCTGGTACAAAGAAGGTTTGGCAGGCTTGCCATTGATATCTCACAATGAAAGACCAGAAACGATCCATTCTTTCTGGATGTGTTCTGTTGCGCTAAATGACCGCTTGCAGCGCCAGCCATTGCGTGATTTCTTGAAATCGCATGGCATAGAGACCCGTCCTGTGTTCTATCCCGCCCACACCATGCCTCACTGCGCTACGGGTCAGAATTTCCCGGTCGCAGAGTCTTTGGCGGCACGCGGAATTAATCTTCCGAGTTATCCAGGGCTAAATAAAGAAGATGTGAATTTCGTGATTGAAAAAATATTTGAGTTTTTCAATCGATCTGTGCAATGAAATAGTTGGTCATTACTTCTAAAGACTGGTATCGATTGGTAATTCCATGGGCCTGAAACCAGTCTTTACTTTTGTGCAAAGCATTTAAATAGGTTGGTGTGCGCTTTTAAATTTAATAAGGCGCCGTGATATGAAGCAGAACTACATACAAGGTGTTTGGCGAGCGCGCTATTTTTGGTCGCATCTTGCACTGGCGGATTTGCGTGCTCGATGGCGCCGCTCTTTTTTTGGTGTTCTTTGGTCGGTGATTCAGCCTCTTGGAATGACTTTGCTGTTGGCGGTGGTGCTCAGCAAAATGTTCAAGTCCGATATTTACACATACGCTCCCTACATTCTTTCTGGAATCATATTTTGGGAGTGTGTTATGGCTTGTGTGACAGGTGGAGCATTGTCTTTTGTGCAAGCAGATGCCTACATTAAGCAATGCAGGCATCCTTTGGCAATTTATACATTGCGAACGGTGCTAACCAGTCTGATTGTTCTGGCCCTGGCGTCAACGTCACTTTTGGGTTGGTCGGCCATTGTGTTACCCCAAAATATCGGTGTGCATTGGTTGGCTATGTTGACTGTGTTCCCGCTCATGGGTCTCATTCTTTGGCCATTATCTACATTGCTTGCCTACATTGGAGCGCGCTTTCGTGACGTACCACATGCTACCGGGCTGGCTATGCAGGCGCTTTGGTTTTTGTCACCTGTTTACTTTGAGGTCAAAATGTTCCGACAGGGGGGGATGGCTTTTTTGGTGGACTATAACCCGGTGTATCACCTTCTGCAAATCGTTCGCGCTCCATTGCTCGAGGGTAATTGGCCTACAGTTGAAAACTATTTATTCACTCTTGCCACGGCCGGTGTTATTGCGGTTGTTGCTTATTTGGTCGGTCGGTCAGCGGAGCGGAAGGTGATTTTTTATTTATGAAAACGCCATATATCAAGCTCAATGGTGTGAATTTGCATTATGCGTCAGTTGCATTTAAGGAGCGCTCTTTAAAGTCTTTGCTTTCAAACGCTTTTAAGCTGGGTTCCAAACGGGCGGATATCAAGGATGTTCATGCGCTCAAGAATATCTCTCTTGAAATCAAAGGAGGGGAGCGTGTTGGTCTTTTGGGCCACAATGGGGCCGGGAAAAGCACTTTTTTGAAGACGGTGGCTGGTTTGTATCCGGTGTCAGCGGGAGATGTTGAAGTCCATGGCGAGGTGCGGTCTTTGTTTGACCTGAGTATGGGCTTTGAACCTGATGCGACTGGTAGAGAAAATGTTTTGTACAGGGGGTTGCTCCTGGGCTTGTCGCCTTCTTTCATGCGCCAGAAGGAAGCCGAGATAGTTGATTTTGCTGGATTGGGTGAGTTTATTGATTATCCTATCAAAACTTATTCTGCCGGCATGCAGGTTCGGTTGGCTTTTGCAATATCAACCGCAGTGGGGGGGGATATATTGCTGTTGGATGAAGTAATTGGTGCGGGTGACGCGAATTTTATGGGGAAGGCGCGGGCGAGAATTGCTGATTTGGTGGCGGCCGCAGAGATTTTAATTTTGGCCTCGCATGATTTTGGGGCATTGTCAACCTTGTGCGCACGCGGATTGGTCTTTCATCATGGAAGCATTGTTTTTGATGGGCCTATTGCTGCAGCCATACATGAGTACAAAAAAATCAATGGTTTGACGGCTTGATCGAAAACCAGCAGCACTGAAAATTGAGAATCGCCCCATGGAAAATAATCGACCTTTGCGCGTAATGTGGTTGCTTAACCATACTTCCGCCAGGAAATTTGAAATTCCCATGCTCAAGAGAATGGGCGTTCAGGAGTTTTTCCTTCCCAAGAGTTTTCCGGGTGATCCTTCCTTTCGCAGCGCCTCTGTTGATTGGTCCGAAGATAGTCATTTGAGTATTCCGGCAGAAGACTTGCAGGTGTTGAACAATACGGACTGGTATGCAGGGGCGACTCCGGATGCGTGGCAGATCGCCGATCGCTACTTTGATATCGTTTTTTTCATCCTGACCGACGCTGCCCTGATTGAAAATGCCTCACGTTATTTTAAAGGAGTACTTGTTTGGCGCGTTTTTGGATTCATTCAGGCTTGGACGCAATATAAATTTCTTCGGACTCTTTCGCCTAACGGACGCGCTAGACATGCGATAGAGGCGTTGAGCAAGCGCTTTTTCTTTGGCGAAGCCTATTCGCATTTGGCCGACAAGGAGCCTGATTTCTTGCAGGGTCGCCGCATCTTTTTGCCCCTGGGGTTGCCTGACACCACCAGCGCAGGCGGTTGGGAGGGTAAGGACGCGAGAATTCTTTTTGTATGTCCAGACATAGCACTCAATCCTTATTACAAAAAGGTGTATGCCGACTTCAAGCGCAACTTTGGTGATTTACCTTGCCTGATTGGCGGCGCGCAGCCTGTGGCGGTGGATGATCCAAACGTCTTGGGGTTTGTGCCCCGCGAACAGCATGAGCACAACATGAGGCAATTGCGCGTCATGTTCTACCACAGTGATGAACCGTGCCACCTTCACTATCACCCCTTGGAGGCTGTGAGATCTGGGATGCCTCTGATCTTCATGGGTGGAGGTTTACTCGATCGAATGGGCGGTCTTGGTTTGCCCGGCCGCTGCACATCGGTTCGTGAGGCCAAAGAAAAGCTGCGTCGCTTGCTGGCTGGTGACGCATCTTTGATGGCCCAGGTGCTCAACAGCCAACCCGTGCTGCTACGCAATATGTCCGTGGAGCATTGTCTTGCAGGTTGGAGTCTGGGTTTTACTTTACTTAAGCGGGCTGCCATAGCCGCCCGGGAGGCAACAACTGCACGGCCTTTGGCGGCACAGCGTCACAAGCGGGTCGCCGTGATACTGCCGGTGGCTTACCGTGGTGGAACTTTGCGCGCAGCCAAGTCGTTGGCCCAGGCCTTGGTGATCGGCAGTGCCCAACAGGGCGAGAAGGCCGATATTACTTTGCTGCATGTGGATGATTCAGTTACTTACAGCGAAGAAGATTTCTGCGATCTGGACGCAGCAGTGCATAGGCGTCCTTTCAAATGGAAAGAGCTAAACGCATCCGAGGCGCGCCGGGCTATGCGCTATGCCGGCTACAAGGATTGGGAGCCAACATCCAACACGTACCTTGTTCCGGACGATGGCATCCAGCAGCTGCAGGATTGTGATGTGTGGTGCCTGGTTTCTGATCGCCTGCAGCACCCATTACTGCCTATCAAGCCCGTAGTCATGGTGGTGTATGACTACCTCCAGCGTTATTGGGTGCAATTGCAACCGAACGCAGATCTCAGTTTTATTCAGGCAGCCAGGGCGGCGGACAGGGTGCTGGTCACCACGGATTTCACCCGCCAGGATGCGGTCCAATATGCGGGGCTCGATCCCCGTAAAGTTCGGCAAGTTCCTATGTTGGCATCGCTGTTTAAGCGGCTGGATTTAGCTCCTCGGAGGGAGGGTAAGCCGCTTTACTTTGTTTGGAGTACCAATTTGGGGCCTCATAAAAATCATGGGCGGGCAGCACAAGCCCTGAAGGTCTATTACGAGGAATTGGGCGGCACATTAAATTGCGTGCTTACCGGCGTCAATGTGGCTGAAATATTGAACAGCACTGCGCCGCATCTGAGTGATTTTTCGGAAATTCTTTCTCAAAGCAAGAAAACCCGCCGTGCTGTCAAAATCAAAGGCGAGCTCCCTGATCGGGATTACCAGCGCAAGCTGGCACACGCTCAGTTCCTTTGGCATCCGACTTTGTTGGACAACGGTACTTTCTCTGCCGTGGAAGCTGCTTGTCTGGGTACACCGACCTTATCAAGCGACTATCCCGCCATGCGTGAAATGAACCAACAGTTTGGGCTTGCCATGGCTTGGATGGATGGGACATCTGCCCGAAAGATGGCAGAGGCGCTGAAGTGGATGGAGATGAATGCTGAAGCCCGGCGGCAACAACTACCCAGTATGGACAGGTTAAACGAGCAAAGTGTGGACAAACTGGCTGGTTTTTACTGGCGAGAGATACAGCCATGTCTGTAAAACATTACGGCATTTACCTTGCTTTCCCCCCTACGATAGATTTACGAGCACAAGGGTTGGGTCGGCACTTGGCCATGTTCCTTAAAGGAGCGCAGGGCCTGGGCGATGTGCACTTCACAATTCTGTGTCCGAGTTGGTCATTGGAAGCCTTGCATGCACTTTTTGAAAGCGAGCAGGTACCAATATCTGCTATCCAAATTGTCTCGCCAAGGGGCAAGCCTTATATCTTGCGACTGTTTGAGTGGATACGAGCTTATCGAGCCAAAGCTAAGAAAAGGTCATGGTTTTCGCGATGGCTGGGCTCTGCGGCCAAGGCCTTTAGAGTGCTCATGGGGCGTTTGGCACATCGCGCAGTTGCCGTGGACAACGTTGCATCATTCTCGCGCTTTATGTTGGAGCTGGGTTTGTGGGCCCTATTGGCTTTGCCCGTGGTTTTGGCGGCCTTGCCTTTTGCCGTACTGTGGCTGTTTGTCAGGGCGGGGATAGCAACATTAAGACGCGTTGCACGTGCGAAGAACAGCACTGCAAGGCGGTTGATTGCCATTTATTTGCTTGCCATGCGTGCTTTGAGTGCGCCAGAGCGTCAGTCATGGGTGCTTCACCTCTTTGACGCCATGCAGGCGCATGAAATTAGGCGCATGCATTGCTTGGCGGCCAATCTCACCGATGTCAAGGCCTGGTATTGTCCTACAGCCTTTTGGCCGTCTTTTCATGAGATCAAGGCTCCGCGCTTGATGTGCGTACCTGATGTGGTGCTTTCGGATTTTGTTGTGGCGTTTGCCCAAGTCGGAGGAGATCTCTTTCATCAGACATTTGAGGCCCTAGAGTGTGCAATCCGTTCTGGCGATCATTTCGTCACCTACAGCGAGCACATCAAGTGGAACACTTTGGTTGGCCAATATGGCGTAGAGGCGAATAAGGTCGCAGCCATTCCCCATGCGCCCAATACATTGAACGCCTTGGTGGATATTAGGGATTTTACAGAGCCGCATTTGGCGTCCCGGCAGTATTGCAAAAACCTGCTTAGATTGGCGTTACAAAAAAATGCCAGTTTGGAATATACATCGACGTTTCGCAATGAAGATGTGAAATTCCTATTTTACGCCAGCCAATTCCGGCCCAACAAAAATATTATTACCTTGCTGCGCGCATACGAATATCTGTTGCGTAGTCGCAGCATTGGCCATAAATTAGTTTTGACTGGTAAACCGCAGCAACTCCCGGAAATTGACCGCTTTGTGAGTGAACGACGGCTAGAAAACGATGTGATTTTCCTGCACGGCTTGAGCGTTGAGCAACTTGCTGCGTGCTATAAGCTTGCTGATCTGGCTGTGAACCCTAGCCTGAGTGAAGGGGGTTGTCCGTTCACATTCACTGAGGCTTTGTCGGTGGGTACTCCGGTCGTTATGTCCGATATTCCCGTGGCCAAAGAGGTGTTGGTGGACGAGACGTTGCAGAATGTGATGTTTTTTGATCCTTACGATTGGAAAGATTGCGCGGCCCGAATCGAGTGGGCGCTGAAGCATCGAGAGCATTTGCTCGCGATTCAAATACCGGTTTATCAGCGATTGACGCAACGCACCTGGTCAGACGTAGCCAGAGAGCATATCGATAAGCTCGAGCAAATTGCACAAGATATGCGGCAAGGCATGGCTGTATGACGGGTGTTCAACTGCGTAAGTCCCACCCTAGGGGACTCTTGATCTTGGGCTTTGGCGGGCATGCGCGTGCAGTGGCAGATGTGGCCATTGCCATGGGCATTACCGAACTGGCTTTTGAAGATGCCAGCGCGCGCAGTGGTGAGCACTTTCAAGGTTTCCGGGTTTTCCCGGTGTGGGAGCTACCGTTACCTGATGGATGGATGGCTTTCGGTGCCGCTGGGCACAGCGCCCAACGCCAGGCGCAGCTAGCGCGGATACGCACTGCAGGTTGGCCACTTGCGACCCTGGTTGCTCCCAGTGCGAGCTTGGGCGTAGCGTCCACCATAGGTCCAGGAACTATCGTTGGTCAGCAAGCACATGTTGGACCGATGGCGGTGGTTGGCGATGGTTGCATTATTAACTCAGGGGCTGTTGTTGACCATGAAACAAAGGTTGGCGACTTTACTCATATTTCGGTTAATGCTTCAGTCGCAGGCCGCTGCTCTATTGGCCGTAATGTGATGTTGGGTGCCGGAGCCACTGTGATCGATAAGGTAGCCATTGGTGATGATATTGTGCTTGGAGCCGGAGCTGTTGTGCTCAAGAATTTAATTCAATCTGGAACCTATGTTGGCGTGCCAGCCAGACTTTTAAATGAACGGTAGATTGATTTTGTTTGATTGCTATATATTCTGAATTTATTGAGTTTCTTGGTAAATAATGAAATTTATTTTTGATCTAGACGGAACGCTCACTTTGCGTGAAACCTTGCCAGAAATTGCGCGGGCGTTTCATATGGAGGACAAGATCAACGCTCTGACTGCACAGGCTATCCGTGGGGAAATTCCTTTCATGGAGGGTTTCATTCGGCGTGTCAACCTGCTAGCACATCTGAGTGTGGCAGATGTAGCTGCTGTTTTAGAGCGTGTGGAAGTCAACCAACCCTTGGTTGAATTCATTGCGAAAAATGCTGCAGACTGTGTGGTGGCTACAGGCAACTTTGAGGGTTGGATTGAGGGGCTCTGTAAAAAAATCCCTTGCGAAACAGTCGCTTCCAAGGGGGAAGTAGATATCCGGGGATGTGTACGATTAACCCAGATTCTGAAAAAAGAAGATTTGGTCAAGGCCTATCAAGCGCGTGGTGAAAAAGTGGTTTTCATTGGCGATGGCAATAACGATGCCGAAGCCATGCGATTGGCGGACGTTTCCATTGCATGCGGTATCGTGCATAAGCCGGCCCCGTCTGTGATGCAAGTCGCAGACTATGCTGTATTTGACACTGCGGCGCTACTTCGGTTATTAGAGCAAATTCATCAACCCTGCGCTGGTGTATCGGTCGTGATCAGTGCTGCTGGCGTGGGTTCACGCTTGGGGCTTGGACAAACCAAGTCGCTTATTCGCTTGGCAGATAAGTCGCTGATCGAAATTCAACTCAAGCAATTTTCCGCAGTGCCCGATGTGAGGATCGTTGTGGGCTTTCAGGCGCAGGATTTGATTGACGTTGCCTTGCAAAGTCGACGCGACTTAGTTTTTGTTTTTAATCACGACTACTTTCATACCAAAACTGGTGCCAGTCTGTACCTTGGTGCCAGGCATGCCAATGAGTGGGTAGTGGCTTGGGACGGCGACTTACTGGTGCATCCAGACGATATTGAACAATGCTTGTCCGGTGGTGCAAATTATGTTTGTGTGAGCCAGAAAGCCAGCGAAGACACGGTTTTTGTCAAAGTTGACGCGCAGCAACGTGTGATGGCCTTTGCTGACGACGATGGGGACTTCGAATGGTCTGGACCAGCGTGCTTTCATCGCTCTCAGGTGCACTTTACGTCAGGTCATGTCTACGCTCTGTTAGAGCCCTTGTTGCCTCTACCGTGTAAGGTCATCCGTGCGCGTGATATCGACACTTATGAAGATTACAAAAAGGCGGTAAATTTTGTATCCTCATGGCAGCATGGTAATGCTAACATCCATAAATATTACGAGCAGTTGGCGAAAAAAATTCATAAACCAATTGAAACTCGTAACAAGTCACCAGATTTTTCGGCTTTCGATATTGATTTTATACGCCGTTTCTCTGGTCAGTCCAAACATCTGTTGGATTTGGGTGCTGGAACTGGATTGCTGATTAACCCCCTGATCAAAGAGTTTGGTCGTATCACAGCGGTGGAAAAATATCCGCAGTTTAGCCGTTTTATTGCTCGGGAACCCCATGTAGAGTTGATTGATGCAGATCTTAATGACTTCGATACATCGGAGCGGTTCGATCTCATCACAATCTTTGGTGTGATGAATTTCTTTAACCGAGACGAAGCCTTGAAACTGTATCGCAAGGCTATTCGGTGGCTGCAACCAGGCGGTGTGCTTATCCTCAAGCACCAAATGGGAATCCAAGAAGATGTTTTGGTCGATGGATATTCTGAAGAGCTTGGTGAAAAATATTATTCTGAGTATCGTTGGATACAGCGCGAAATACAATTGGTAGCAGAGGCGGGCTTTGTCGTCGATGAGCCTGTTGATATCTACCCTGCGGCTTTTAATCGTTGGCCCAATACACATTTTTACGCTTTGGTGTGTCATCCCAATTTGCAGTCTGCGTTGTCAAGTTGATCGGCATCGATTGAATTGACTCTTATATGAAGCGCATAATATCAAATTGGTTGGTGGGGTTGTTGCATCCCTTATTTGAACGGCTGCGCACCTACTT
Source organism: Acidovorax sp. Root568 (assembly GCF_001427445.1). NCBI lineage: Bacteria > Pseudomonadati > Pseudomonadota > Betaproteobacteria > Burkholderiales > Comamonadaceae > Acidovorax > Acidovorax sp. Root568. Next base: position 48,308 of record NZ_LMGP01000006.1, read on the forward strand.
CAGTGCATCTACAGTGATAGCGCTTGAGCAATTGCGACAGGAAGTTCGCGAATTGCGGCAATCCATCATCGAACCTGCAGCGAATTCCATGACGGGTATATCCCTGGAGGCACCCGTAACGCCACAACATGCGCTTCATGATGTTGCGCCGGAACATGTGCACGCTGGTCTATTGCACAGCCTGCATACCCAGTGGTGGTGTCATGGTGATCTATTGCAGCGATGTCGCTTGGTGATTGCCTGTCCGCTGACGGCAGAGGCCGCTTGCGGTTTATTCCAGTCTGCAGAGGTCGTGGTAGTCGCAACTCAGAAAGACTGGGCAGATGTGCTCACTGGGCGCCGATGGGATGCCATTGCAGTGGTAGGGCTGGACCTCATGAAGTTAGCGCTTCAGTCTCCACAGGTGCCGTTTCAATTGATCCGAGCCTGTCGATCCGACTTGTTTTATTTTTCGCAAGTCCGTGATGACCTTGCCACCCAACGGCGGTCTTTACACAAGATCGGGTTTTTTGAAATTGCCAGTGTCTTATCCGATGGTGAACTAGACCACATTACCCACGGATGGTCTGCAGATGGTGATTTTTTGCTGCTTGGCAGCCAGCCAGGCTTGTCAGGGACAGGGGGGGCTTGGTGTTTGCACCGTGCAAGTCGGCTTGGTCAGCCAGAAGGAGTCAGGACGACCAAGTGGCGTAGCGTTTTGAATAGCGGTTTGCGCGACAGCGCCTTGGGCTGGATAGGGGCACAGAATACCTTATCACTGTCTATTTACCAAAATGATGCTGATAAGGCCATAACCACTGGGTACTATCAGAAAATACAGGCGGTCATGCAGTGGCCGTTGCATCGTGTTGAGGGCCATGCATCGTTGGTGGGGGCTTACCATGGACCAGGTGATACGGCGATGGTACTGGCCATGATTCAATCGATCCAGCCCGGCACCGCTGTGTTATCGATTTGGTTGCACGACGGCGCGTGGAAATGTCTTTCAACGAAAGAAGTCCCGCCTGAAGAATGCCAAATCCAGGCAGAGTGTGTGCGGATTACTTGTTGGCTGAATCTGACCGCTACACAAGTGCGTGCTGGCTGTGGTCCCCACCCATTGATTGAACTACCGGTAGCACACGGACTATATGCTGCGGCGGCTGGAATACGTGTGTATGGCCAACATATTGCTGTCAGTGAATTTGGTTTCCACATGGATCAAGATTGTGGCTGAAGTTGTTTTGTCCGGTGTGGCCTCTGAATATGTTCTTGGTGATTTGGCTGATTATTTGCGGAACCAAGGACATCGAGTGCATGAAATTGATTTCGCTTCTTTCAAGGGTGACGCTGTAGGGCTCCTTCAATATTTAAGTAATAGTCAGTGTACATATATTACCTCAGCACACACCAACCTCACTACAATGACCGCAGGGATGTTGGCGCCCTTGTTTGCTAAACACTATCCAAAATACTTGGCTCCGTTAGAGATTTTGGGGATTTTGCGTCCCTTGCGTTCGATTTATATTCCTCATGACTTGTTAACGCCTTTTGGTGATGGCAATCTTAATGAGTATCGCTACCTTGACTTGTTTGATCACATATTTGCGCCTTTTCCAGCGCCTGCATTACAAGCTGTGGTTGGCAGGCAAACGCAAGTACATGCAGCTGGTTGGATCAAACACGCTAAAGTGAGTCCACCAAGGGTGCCGCAGAGTGGCACTGGGGTTGCCGGTACGTTACCAGGGCAGACACCAACCGTTGCCTTATTTATCAGCATGATCGAACATCTGCGCTGGCGATACGGTGATCAGGGTGTGTTTGAATATTTTGAACCATTGTTGGGGCCCAATGTCATTGTCAAGCTACCGGCATGGAATGGGGTTGATAAGATAGAGAATCTATTCAGAAAACATCCGCACTGTCGTGTATTTTCTTCGGTAGATAATTCTGTTGATTTGATGCATCGAGCGGATATTGTTGTTTGTAATGGTGCTTCGTCGATTCATGCGGAGGCTAATTTGTTGGGGCTTCCCGCCATTTGTTTGCTCGATGATGAAGGTATTGCGGCAGCAGAGCAGCGGAGTAAATTAATAAATCTGCCGCATATTTATTTTCATGATTATAAAAGTCGAAGTCCGTTGCCTTGTGATTTAATTTCTCATCTTCTTGAGGTGAGTGGGTCGGAGAGGGTGTCTATTTTCGATTATAGTCGAGTGGAGGCTATAGTCTCAGGACGGGATTAATTTATCTAGGCTGGACCATTCAGGTAAAATCGCAGTAATAACAAGTTGGTGTTGATTTCCTCGCAGAAGTGACCCACCAACCCCCGTTGGGTTTTGTTTGCGTGGAAATCAACCGTATGCGCAAAGCTGTGAGGACACTGCGCACCCGCGTCGGCCGCGTGCATCGTGAGGTCACCCGCCCACTGCACATGCTGCGCGAAGCGGCCAAGGCCAAAGTCCAGGACCGGCTGCAGCGCACGGGCCGCACCTCACCCAGCGCACCAAAGGCAAGAACAAGCTGTAAGCCCTGCACGCGCCCCAGGTCGAATGCATCAGCAAGGTCAAGGCAAGGACACCGCAAGAGTTCGGCGTGAAGGTCTGCATTGCCACCACGTTGAAGGAAGGGCTGGTGGTGGGCATGCGCTCCATGCCTGGCAACCCCTACGACGGGCATACACCGGCCGAAACGCCGGAGCAGGTGGGCATCCTCACCGGCACGGACAAGCCGTCAGCCACGGCCATCGTGGACAAGGGCTACCGTGGCGTGAAGGTTGAGGGCGTGCGTGTCCTGATGTCAGGCCAAAAGCGTGGCATCACCCGCCCGCTCAAGGCCATGATCGAAAGGCGCAGCGCCATAGAGCCGACTATCGGGCACAAGAAGATGAATGGGCGGCTTGCCCGCAATCCGCTCAAGGGCGCACTGGGCGATGCGCTGCGCGCGGCGATGTGTGGCGCTGGGCACAACCGGCGCCTGATCCTGGCCGCGCTGCGGCTTCTATGCGCCGAGTTCGGGTTGTCGATGCAGGCGGTCATCGCAGCGCTGCTCGCCCCTGCGCTGGAGAACCAACATGCTTGCGGCTGAGAACGGAATTTTTCAGGACGAACTTGATAATAGGTGTAGCAGCAACTGTTTCACAAGTGACCGTATGGACGTTCGGGATGCTACAAATGGTTTGCGCATTGCTCAGCAGGGCGCTGAAATACTGCTGGTTGATGATGGCTTCAAAAGTTTGACTCCATAAATAGGTCTGCTGGCGACCCATTTGAGTTCCTCGTTGGGAGCGCAACCATTCAGCACGCATTTTTGGAGGTGCAGGTATTCCTGCAGCCTGCTAGGTTGTGTTATGAGGTAAACGCATAAAGAACATCTTCGCGATCTCCCCAGTTATTGCACGTGTTGTTCCCAACCACGTTCACTGTTTTGTCTTGTGCCTGTGCGGCCAAGAGCAAGGCATAAATCGACTTTCCTTGCGCCGTTGCCAGATTGATGGCCCATTGATCATTATTTCCACAGGTGGGAGAGCCTGATTTTGTGCCCACGGTAAAAAATAAATAATTGCTGGAGTTAATGATCATGGTGGTAACCTTGCCACTCGATGATCCTGCGTGGCTTGAGCAGGCGATCGTAAAAAAAATTGTGGCTGCGATGGTTTTTGTGCTGACTTTCATAATTCCTCTTAGTCAAATAAAAGCAATTGGATTGCAGGAAGAATATTGATTTTGGTTTTGGTGGTTGAAGACTTCTGGTAGCTCGCTGACAGTGTTAATCCATCAAAGCTTTGATAGCTATTAATCATTATGTAATAAACGCCGGCGACCGGGTTTGGAAACGTGCATGACTCTGTATTTCCATTTACATATGGTCTGCAGTCGTAAGAGCTGAGTGTGGGCACTTGCCCTAACTTCACATACAAATCCGCATCGCCGGTGCCGCCACTCATTTGGACGACAAGATTGCTGGCACCCGTCGGTACTGTCACTGAAAAATATTGAGTTGACCCCGCAACCCCCGACAGGTTATTTTGCAGTAGTGGGGTAGATGTGGTGCCTCCGTTGGTGGCGTTGAACTGTGCATTCACTGTTGTGTTGGCGTTAATGGTGAATGCGCATGAGCCAGTGCCGGCACAGGTTCCACCGCTCCAGCCTGCAAAAGTGCTACCAGCTGCAGGGGGGGCAACCAAAGTCACCGTGGCACCCAATGCAAGCGATTCGGTGCAGTTGGCCCCGCAATTCAACGAGCCTCCTGAGCGCACTACAGTACCGCTACCGGTGCCTATTTTTGCAATCGACAATAAACCTGCGGGTGGAGCCGTGAAGGTGGCTGTAATTCCTTTATAGGAGTCCATGGTCAAAATACAAACACCTGTACCGGTACATCCACCACCAGACCAACCGGCGAAAACGTACCCAGCGCCAGGTGTTGCGGTTAGAGTGACGGCGGCACCTGAGGTAAAGGACTCTGTGCAGTCGATCCCGCAATTGATACCTGCAGGGTTGCTGGTAACCGTACTAGTCGAAGCGCCAGCGCCTGCTTTAGTAACGTACACATCGTAGGTGCTGGCAGAGTCAAGGGGTAAGTAGAGTTGAGCCTCTGCTGTCATAGCACTGGGCACACGCGAAGGGTTGACGCCATAGGGATGGCTTGTACCGAAAGTCCACGCGATATTGCCAAAACTACCATTCAACAAATGGCAGTAGCTCATGATGGTGCCATTGCGTTGACCAGCGCCACCTCCCGTTGTGGAGCTCAGGCCTGGCAAGTACCCAAATTGGTTGGTCCCGCCGAGTGCGGTGCTGCACTGGCTCGGGCCATCGGGCGAATAGCAGCAGTCAATGGCTCCGCCGCCAACGTTGGGAGACGGAACTACAGCGGGGTTGTCAAACTCATGAGTGTGCGAGCTGCCAAATGCATGACCAATCTCGTGTGCAACAACAACCGAGTCCCAGATTACCTGTGGGTTGTTGGGGCTAAAGTTGCCTGCCAAGCTGGCGCTTACTCCATAGCCGTAGGAAGGTATTCCCAATGTGTCAATGTAAGCGATTCCCCCGCCCGCGGGCTTGCCGCTCATTAGGTGGACATGGTGGCGGGTAATCGATGCATAAGAGCCACCGTTCCAGGTTGTTCGCAGTTCTGAAAGCATCGCACTGGTGGACGTGGCACTCCACGGATCGCTGACGGTGCTTCGAACCAATATTTGCTTGAGGTTAAATCTGGTGGATATCTCGGATTGGTAGCGACTGCTTACGTAGGTAAACAGATCCACTATGTAGTTGAACGTCGCTGATTCAGTGCCTTTGAGTTGAAAGAACTCATAGTCACTGTCCACAATAATATCCGCACGCCGCATGCCAGTTGCTTTGATGGTGGCTGCATCTGTCGCACCTGGTGCACCGGACTCCATCATTTTTCGCAGCATGAGTTTTTGCTCTTGGGCATTGCCACGGACAAACTCAGGCGTTACACCGCAAGAAAAACTACGATCAACAAAGTCTTTTTCATGATCCACTGCCCTCGATTCGGCTTTGCCGCCGTCACGATCGACTGCAGGTAGTAATTCGTTCAAGACGGTGTCTTGGCCCTGGTGGATGATGGTACGAATTTCGCCTTGAGGAGTCACCGTGGCATAGGCGTAGCTGCCTGGCTGACCTTGAACAACACCGACAAAGTGCGCGTTAATTGCCAGTGGGTAGGCGCGGGCGCCTTTATCGTCAAATACGGTGTACTGCGTGGCGGCGCTAACTACCTCAGAGCGGTAAAGCTCCAAGTTAACCACCCTGGGGCTGGCATCATTGACGCGAAGGTTTTCAATGCGCAGCGCTTCCCCGGGCCTGACATCCAGCGCTGCTTTAGCGATTTTTTCGGAGGGGGCCTGACCTGGCACGAGTTGCATCACATGCTGCGCCTGCGCGGCTGCAGACAACAGTACCAAAACAGTGGCGGATAGAGCCGTTAATGCGCTGCGCCACGCTGAAATCAAAGGTCGTGTAGATTTGTTCATCGCTTACGTGTGTTACGCCGTACTGGCTGTTGGGCGACTGGTGCCGATGTTTACTCTTTGCTGCGAATGTATGGTGCAAGTCGGCCACGCCAGTGCTGGTACTGAAGCACTCCCACGGCGGACTCCACAGCACTTCCTTCAACATTACTATTGAAATGCAGGAGTCTGTATTCAGTCTATGCCTCCTGCGGTAGGGGCCAATCAATCCTGCCAACTGAGACACTGCACCAGACCTGTGCGCACTACACTACGTATCTCTTGCCAATGTGTCGCGATCTGAACGCTACAAGCCGCCACGCGAGCGGTGGCTCCACCGCGCCAAACAAAGCAAACTCGTCGCAAGCATGTATTTCGCCACGTTGACCCAAGAGTTGAATATTCTCGATTTCCCTATGGTTCGTGTGTTCATTGTGACGGGTACCTCGGCAATTTGCAGACCCGCACGACGCACCAGCAATAATGCGCCCAAATCCTGATAGTCCAGCAGTGTAGCCTCGCGTGATGCCAGAACCTCGATCGCCTGACGGCTATACAGCCGGAAGCCTGAGGTGAGGTCGCGCAGGTCAAAGCCCGCGAGATGGCGGAACCAGTCCCATGCAATTTGTCGGAGGCGGCTGGCGCGCTCGGGAAAGGCGCCAACTACGAGGTCAGCCTGTTCACGCACCTTGAGAAGTGTCGGAATTTCATCGACCTCGTGCTGGCCATCGGCATCCATGGTGATGACCGCTTGATATCCGTGCTGTCGCGCGTAACGTATGCCAGCTTGCATACCACCCCAAGCGCCTACTGGCAAGACGGGGCTAAGTACCTGTGCACCGTGCGCCTGTGCGATGTTTGCTGTTTCATCGGTGCTTTGGTCATTGACTACCAAAACGTCGTTCCAGCCCATGGCGCTAAGGCTAGACAATACCTTTCCGATGGTCAGGGCCTCGTTACGGGCGGGAATAACGATGAGCAAATCGCGGCTATTTTTTGCTGAGCGTGAGGCTTCAGGTGCAGCAAGGGCATACTGACCAGATATTGAGTCGACACAAGTTTTCATCGCAAACTGCGAGTGCAATGAGCGACGTCCGGCCTCTCCGAGTGCCAATCGGAGCGCCGGATGATTTCGCATATGTGCTATTGCGTTTATCCAAGCCTGCTCATCGTCGGGCGGTGCTTGCGTGCCTGATCCTGCAACATTGACCAGCCATGGCATTCCTGAGCCAGGTAACGACGACACAATACAGGGACGAGCATGGTACATGGCTTCCAGTAGTGCCAAGCCAAACGCTTCAGTCCGCTCTCTTGACGCTAGGCAAAATACATCGCAGCTTTCAAGCAATGCATGTTTTGTGTCGTCATCAACGGCGCCAAGCAGCTTTACGTTGGGGCTCTTACCCGATGGGGTGACAGCGTGTATAAGCGCTTGAAGATCGTTATGTAGCTCCCCGTCGCCGACGATGATTAACTCAGTATCCGTAAGATTGGCTATCGCTTTGATGAGCGTCTCAAAGCCTTTGTAATACGTTAATCGACCGACAGACAGTACACGCAGTTTGTTGGGTGTCCATATGGGCCTAAAGGCATATGGAGACTGCGGAAATTTGCTAATGTCGAGTGCGAGCGGGATCGCCACGCATTTCTCGTTCCAAGTGGTCAGCGGTTGACTGGCCGCTAGGTAGGCTGGGGACGTGGCTATGATGCGCGTCGCGCGCTCCAGCAAAGCTTGTTCAAATGGGCGATACACTTTGTACGCCAATGCGATGCCCAGTTTTATGCGCGAAACAACCACGTCCGAGTGCCAGTGCACCACCCAGGGCAATGCCTTTGCCTCGTCCACTGTGAGGATCCATAGAGCAGAGTTGTTCGGCATGTGCAGGTGAAGCACGTCAGGCCTGTATGTTTGAATGGCTTTCACCAATGCAGCGCGAAATCCCAGGGCTATGGGGGCGAAAACTACTTGAAACTGCACTGGAACCCGCGTCAACCATGGCGGATCCTCCGGCTCCGGAGTGCCGTGCACAATCGCTGCGGCCTCGATCCCACAGGCTCGTTGCTCCCTGATGAGGTCGGCCAAAAACACTTCCATCCCGCCCCGGTGTGGGGGGTAGAACTTTCCAATATGCAATACGCGCAACGCCACAGAATGCCACCCTGGTCTAAATCTGAAAGTGACTATCGTTTTTTGGCCGCTGCAATGAGGGACCGCATTTGGCGATACTGCGCATTCTGTGGATCCAGTCTGATCGCTTCATCCAGATCCTTGAGGCTGTCGGCCTCTTGGCCTGCTTGATGGCGTGCCAAAGCCCTGCCGTAGTACACAGGGGCGCCAGGGTGGGATGCGATGAGTGGGTCAAAGATTGCAAGAGCTGCTTGCGATTCGCCCTTGCCCACCAGAGCCATGCCCATGCCCAATCGCAGCCGCGGGTCATTGGGGTTGCTTTGAAGCAATGCCTTGAAGCCGGCGATGGCTTCGTCGTACCGCTGGGCGGCCATGGCCGTTTCGACCAGCCGGATGCGAATGGTCGGCACCACGCTCTGCTGCTGTCGGTCCTTCTCGGCCTGGGTCAATGCGATGCGAAAGCTCTCTAACGCGGGTACAACTTGCCCCAGCGCAGCCTGTGATTCGCCTTTGTGAAAGTGCAAACCAGCCTCGGAGTAGCCCTGCTCCTCGGCCGATAAAAATGCTTGAAGTGCTTCTTTGTGCTTCTTCTTGAGCTGAAGAATGACGCCCGTGTTGAACACGGCGCCGCTGCCCAGTTCTCCTCGGTCGCGCAGGGCGGATGCTGTGGCAATGTTCCGCTCAGCCTGCTCAACCATGCCCTTGCGTATGTAGATGGCCCCCAGATTCAAGAATGGACGGCTGCGTCCTACCGCATTGGGGGGGGCTTTGAGGTCTATCTTCTCGGCGGCATCCGTCCAGGCAGTTACTTCGTCGCTCAGCGAGAGATTGCGTTCCAGAGCAAAGGCGCCCAAGGCCAGTCCAAGCACGGTACCCAGTATGTAGATCGTGCGGGGCTTGAAGCCTGTGAGCGCCACTGCCAGTAATCCTGGAAGGGCTATGCCCCATAAATAGCTGCGATAAAGCACGAACGGGTCCTGCACCCACACGGTCGCAAATTCGGTGGCAAACCACAACATCGGAAAAAGCATGAGCAGCGCTACAAGGCTCAGGGCACCTGTGCGTCGCAAAAGCAGCCATGTCATACCCGCCATCAGGGTGACGTAGCCCACTGCACCCAGTATGTGCCACGACGAAGCAAACCCCAGCGGGAAGGCTGGTCGCAGGTCCAGGGACATCCATCCCACATAGGGCACTAGCCACAGCAATCCGTACGCAAAAAACAGTGCCGCCTGGTTGAGAATGCTGAGAGGAAACATCAGCTGGGTCACCCCCGGCTGCAGAGCTTCCAGCTGTTGGGCAAAAGCTTGCGACTGCGCGTCAAAGAGCCGGCCCACTACCGCGCCATAAAAGTGCAGAAGTACCCCGGTGACCACGGCCAAAAGCAGCAGGGTACTGCCCAGGAGTGCCGTGATTTTTTTCCAGCTGGGCCGCTTGACATGAATGTAGAGAGGCACAGCAAGAGCAATGGTCATGACCGCATGCTCCTTGGACAACACGGCGAGCAAGTAGCTCAGCAGTGCGCCCGCGTACCAGGCAACACGTTGTGTTTGCAGCCCACGCACGAACGCGAAGCAGGCCAACACCGCGAACAGCGTTGCCATGAGGATGGACCGCTGTATCAGGTAGCCCACAGCGTAGACCGCCATGGGGTGCAAGGCAAACAACGCTACGCCAACCCGCAAGGCAGCGCGCTGAGAGGACGCGAAGTGCGGTTGCTCCTCAATGTCCTGTGGAAAACGAGTCTGGCTCAAGAGCGCTTTGAAGAGCCCATACATCGCTGCTACTACGCCCAGATGCAGCGCGATGTTCACCATACGCTGCTTCCACCAGCCAGAGCCAAAGATCTGCTCTATCCATACAAAACTACCGTACGAAATCATGCGCTGCTTGATGTCCAGCAAGCTCCCGTAAACACCAAAGATGGAGCCTTCGGTCAGTCGCAAGTCATCAAACAGCAGTTCGTTGTTCAGCGTGGGCAGGTACACGCCCAACACGGCCAACAACACGATCAATGCGAAAAAATAGGGTGCTTTGCCGGATTCAGCCATGAGGGGCTTCAGGGAGAATGAGGGGCTTCAGGGAGAAGATGGGAGGCGCCAACCCGAGCGGGAGGCAAAGTGCAAAAGGCAGTGTAGCAGAGCAAAAAGTAAGGTGAACTGCAAAAAAATGTGTTCAAAAACATTAGGTTGCTGCACGCACGCAGATCGTTTGGAACCCGCGGACGCCCGATTTTGTGGGGCTCGGCATGCGTAGCAGGGTAACGCTGCTCAACGTTCGCCGATGAGCATCAAATCCAGGTTCTGCACCGCCGCCCCCGAGGCGCCCTTGCCCAGGTTGTCAAACACGGCGGTCAGCAGCACCTGGCCGTGGCGGGCGTTGTTGAACACCCCCAGCCGCAGCTGGTTGGTGCCGTTCAGGGCCTGCGGGTCCAGGTGCTCGGCCGCTTCTGTCGCGTCGGGAGGCATCACCTCGACAAATGGGGCGTTGGCATAGTGCTGCTGCAGGCAGGTGTGCAGGTGTTCGCCTTGCGTGCCGGGCGCGAGCTGCCGCAGATGCAGCCCGATGGTCAGCACGATGCCCTGGCGGAAGGCGCCGTACGAGGGCAGAAAAAACGGGCGCTGCGACAGCCCGGCGTGCTGCGCGATCTCGGGCGTGTGTTTGTGCTCCAGCTGCAGCCCGTAGACCTGGAAGGCATGCGCATGTGCTGCCTCGGGGCCTTCGTGTGCTTGCACCCGGGCACGCCCACCGCCGGAATACCCCGACACCGCATGGATGGTGAGCGCATGGTCGGTAGGCAACAAGCTGGCCTGCACCAGGGGCCGCAGCAGGGCGATGGCGCCTGTGGGGTAGCAGCCGGGGTTGCTGACCCGTTGCGCGTTGGCGATGCGCGCGGCCTGCGCCGCATCCATCTCTGGAAAGCCGTAAACCCATTGCGCGTCCGTGCGGTGGGCCGAGCTGGCGTCGATCACGCGCACGGCGGGGTTGTGGATGGCGGCCACGGCTTCGCGGGCGGCGGTGTCGGGCAGGCACAGGATGGCGATGTCGCAGCTGTTGATGGCTTCGGCGCGGCGGGTGGGGTTCTTGCGGTCGGCTTCGGGCAGTGTCAGCAGCTGCAGGTCGGTGCGGCCGTGCAGGCGCTGGTGGATTTGCAGGCCGGTGGTGCCTTGGTCGCCGTCAATAAAAACAAGGGGCTGGGTGGTCATGGTGCGGATTCCTGGCAGAGGTGGGAGATGGGATGTGGGAATCTTCAACGCCGGTCTAAAATTTGAAAAGTTGAATTTCACAAACATCAAGATCAGTTCTGCTGAACGTCATGCGCGAACTCAATCTCGACCGGCTGCGTACCCTGGTCACCATCGCTGACCTCGGCTCTTTCGCTGGAGCTGCCCGCACGCTGCACCTGGCGCCGCCCACGGTCAGCCTGCACATCGCCGACCTGGAGGGGTTGATCGGTGCGCCATTGCTGGTGCGCAAGCGGGGCGAGGTGCGGCCGTCCGGCGCGGGGGAGGTGCTAGTGGAGCGGGCGCGGCGTCTGCTGGCCGATGCCGACGAGGCCATGGACCTGGTACGGCGCCAGGTGCTGGGGCTGGAGGGGCGGGTGCGGCTGGGCGCGTCCACCGGCGCCATCGCGCACCTGCTGCCCCAGGCGCTGGAAGTGCTGGGCCAGCACCACCCCGGCATCGATGTTCAGGTGCTGGTGCTCACGTCGCAGGAGACTGTGTCGCGGTTGGCGCTGGGGGCATTGGATGTGGGCCTGGTGGCCTTGCCCATGGCCTCGGTGCGCGGGGTGACGGTGATGCCGTGGCGGCGCGACCCCGTGGTGGCGTTCGTCCCCTCGTCCTGGGAGGCACCCCGCAGGGTCACGCCTCAGTGGCTGGCGGGGCAGCCGTTGATCCTGAACGATGACGGCACCAGCCTGTCACGCCTGACGAGCGAATGGCTGGCCCTGGCGGGCGAGCAGCCCAAGGCGCGCATCCAGCTCAACTACAACGATGCCATCAAGAGCCTGGTGGCCGCCGGCTACGGGGCCACGCTGCTGCCACACGAGGCATCCACCGCCACGCCGCTGGACCCGCGCATTCGAATGCTGCCGGTGCAGCCCCGGCTGTGGCGGCCCCTGGGCATCGCCCACCGCGCGGGCCCGGTGGAGCGCGCCACCCAGCATGTGCTGGATGTGCTGTGGCAACAGAAGCAGGTGTGACGCGAAGCTGAACCGGGAATGTGCCGCCCCAGGCCGCCGCCTGTCGCTCAGGCTGCGTCGTCCCCGATGTGCAGCCGGGTGTCGGACACATAGCGGTGCGGCGGTACCTCCAGGTTGGTGGGCGCGGGCTTGTTCTTGAAGACGCGGCCCGCCAGGTCGAAGGTGGAGCCGTGGCAGGGACAAAAGAAGCCGCCCTGCCACTGGTCGCCCACGCTGGGGTTGGAGGTGCCTGCGGGCACGGCGGTGGGGGAGCAGCCGAGGTGGGTGCAGATACCCACCGTGACAAACACCTCCGGGCGGATGGAGCGTTGCGGATTGCGGGCGTACTCGGGTTGCTGGTCCTTGCGCGAGGCGGGGTCGGCCAGTGCGGCGTCTTGCTGCGGCAGGGCGGCCAGCATCTCGGGCGTACGCCGCATGATCCACACGGGCTTGCCGCGCCATTCCACCGTCTTCACGCCGCCGGGCGGCAGGTCGCTGATGTCTACCTCCACGCCGGCGCCCATGGCCCGCGCTCGTTCGCTGGAGGCCAAGCTGGACACCAGGGGCACGGCGACCCCTGCCGCCGCCACGCAGCCTGTGGCCGCCGTCAGCAGCATCAACTGCCGACGCTCTGCAGCGGGATCGCCCTCTGTGCCTGGAAGGGAGCCATTCGTTGTAGCGGGGTGGAGGGCCATGGGGGCTTTCTGAGAAGGAGGACGGGACGGGCTGTGGCACAGAAAAGGTTCTCGCCGGGGTGACAGCCACCGCCCGCATCGCTGCGAGCGGCTATGGCTTACCGCAAACCGCGTGCCATCGCCCTTAAGACCTGCGTGCCATGGCGCGTGCTGCATGAAAAGCCCGTGAATTCAACGGGTTGCGCGCGCGATGCGAGGCTTGCCCGCGCGCTGCGGGCCCGGCCGTGGCCGGATTCGCAGCCCGCTGTCTGCCAAACCGGCTGCCAACTGCCATCCATTGCAGTCCGCATGGCATAGATCAAAGGCCCGCTGCCGAAACCGGTGCACCGTTAGGGCCCTTGCATGTGCCAAGGTTTTTCCATGCCCCATCTCCCCGCACCACCTGCAGAACTGGTGTCCTTCCTGGAAGGCCTGGCCGATCCGCACATCCTGCTGGACGACCGCTATCGCATCCTGGCGGCCAATGGCGCCTATCGCCGCCAGTTCGGTGCAGCGGGCGGCGCGGAGGGCAGCGTGGTGGGGCGCACCTGCCACGCTGTGTCACACCACGCCAGCGTGCCCTGTGACCAGGCGGGCGAGTCCTGCCCGCTGGCGCAGGCGCGCGCCTCGGGGCAATGCGAACGGGTGCTGCATGTGCACCACACGGCCCAGGGTGAGGAATATGTGCAGATCGAGCTGATACCGGTGGCGGGGGCGGAGGGCACAACGGGATTTTTTGTGGAAAAGATGGTGCCTTTGCCGGTGGCGGCGCAGCCGGTGCCGTCCGCGCAGGGGCTCATTGGGCGTTCGCCCGCGTTCCAGAAGATGCTGGGCCTGGTGGCGCGGGTGGCGCCTTCGCGGGCTGCGGTGTTGCTGCTGGGCGAGTCGGGCACGGGCAAGGAGCTGGTGGCCCATGCCGTGCACCAGGGCAGCCTGCGCGCGCGGCGTGCGCTGGTGCCCGTGGACTGCTCCAGCATGCCCGAGGCGCTGTTCGAGTCCGAGCTGTTCGGGCATGAGAAAGGGGCGTTCACCGGTGCGGCCCAGGCCCGGCCGGGGCTGGTGGACGCGGCAGACGGTGGCACGCTGTTTCTGGACGAAGTGGGCGACATCCCGCTGCCGCTGCAGGTCAAGCTGCTGCGCCTGCTGGAGACCGGCACCTACCGCCGCGTGGGCAGCACCGAGCTGCGGCATGCCAACCTGCGCGTGGTGTCAGCCACGCACCGCAACCTGCAGCACATGGTGGCCGCAGGGCACTTTCGCGAAGACCTGTATTACCGCCTGAGCACGTTCCCCATCCACCTGCCACCGCTGCGCGAACGCCAGGGGGACACCGCTTTGCTGGCACGCGCGCTGCTGGAGCGCGTGGCGCCCCCGCCCCGCGCGCTGCAGTTGTCTGGCGCTGCGCTGGCCTTGCTGGAGGCGCAGCCGTACCCCGGCAATGTGCGGGAACTGCGCAACCTGCTGGAGCGCACCGCCTTGCTGTGCGATGGCGACAGCATCGGCGCGGAGCATGTGCAGCAAGCGCTTGCCTGTGGTCTGCCCCCGCTCGCGGGTGCGGTGGCTCAGGGCGCAGGGGTGCTGCCTGTATCGGTTGCGTTAGCGGGGCTATCACGCCGCCCCTTGCCCGACGACGAGGCCCTGCGCCAGGCCGTGGCTGCCCACCAGGGCAGCCGTTCAGCCCTGGCGCGGCGGCTGGGCATCAGCGAGCGATCGCTGTATCGGCGGCTGAAAACATTGGGTGCTTGACGCCAATAAGTGAAGAAATTGGCCTCAAGCGCATGTATTGATTGTGCTGGCAGCTATCTTTTATATAGCGTTTGGTGCGCCTTGCTGGCTTAGACCACCGCATCGGGCGCCAGCGCGCTCAGCACCATGCGCACGATCAGTTCCTCGGCCTTTTCGTAGTCGCGCTCGGTCAGGGCGGGTTTGCCCAGCAACAGGGCGAACTGGGCTTCCTGCTCCGCATACGCCTGGGTGACCGACCAGATGATGAACATCAGGTGCGTGAAGTTGACCTTGGCAATGCGGCCCTCGCGCGCCCAGCGCTCGAAGGTGCGCACCTCGGTCTTGAGCAGCGGCGCCACGCGTTCGGTGATGGCCGTGCCATACCGTGGTGCACCCGCAATCACCTCTTTGGTGAATACCTTGGCGCCCTGGGGGCGGGTGCGCGAATAGTGCAGCTTGGCGCGGATGTAGCGCCGAAGCGCCTGCTGGGGGTCATCGCTGTGCGACAGGTCTTCCATGCCCGCCAGCCACTGGGTGAGCACATCGTCCAGCACCCGCTGGTACAGCGCTTCCTTGCTCGGGAAGTAGTACAGCAGGTTGTGGCGGCTGATGCCGATGGCGGCGGCAATGCTCTCCAGCGATGCGCCCTCAAAGCCGAATTGCGCAAACTGATTCTCTGCCTCGGTAAGGATGCCCTGCTCCTTGAGCAGCCGCGAGGCCGTGGGGGCGCGGGGGGCGGACTCGTCGTGGGCGGGCGGGAGGGCCGCCTTGCGGGGACGCGGGGGCGGGGGGGCAGGGGACGGGCGGGCTGCAGTCATTGCACCATTGTGGAACAAGCCGGGGCCTGAAAACTGGCAATTGGCTGGCTGGAGGCTGGCACGCGGTTTGCTGTAGGGATTTTACCAATTGGTAAATTTTTACGGGTTGGTAAATTGACCCACAACGCAGGGCACCGCCGTCGCAAAGCAGCGGGCACCTGCACCCCACAGCGAGGACCACGATGAAACCTCCGAAGTTTGCGGGCACCAGCATTCACGCTGGTGCCGCATTGGTTGGCGCCACTGGCTGGCGTTCCACCGCTGCGCGGCGTGCGCTTGCACGCCCCCTGGGCGCCCAGACCCCCACCCTCACCCTCTCGGAGGAAACCTGATGGACACACCCGCAAGCCGTGCCTGCGGCATTCATGCCGCACGCCTGAACCTGGTCGACTACGCCGTCAACTTCAGCGACGCGCACCCGCCGCTCACCCGGGCGCAGGCGCTGATCGAGGCCGAGCGTTGCTACTACTGCCACGACGCGCCCTGCGCCACGGCATGTCCCACGGGCATCGACATCCCCTCGTTCATCCACCGCATTGCGCAGGACAACAACCGGGGCGCTGCCCGCGCCATCCTGGAGGCCAACCCGCTCGGTGGCATGTGCGCCCGCGTGTGCCCCACCGAGGTGCTGTGCGAACAGGCCTGCGTGCGCAACACCAACGAGGACAAGCCGGTGGAGATCGGCTCGTTGCAGCGCTACGCCACCGACGCCTTCTTTGCCCAGCCCGGTGCACCGCTGTTCCAGCGTGCAGCCGCCACCGGCAAGCGCGTGGCCGTGGTGGGCGCAGGGCCTGCGGGCCTGGCCTGTGCGCATGGCCTGGCCGTGCGCGGGCATGACGTGGTGCTGTTCGAGGCGCGCCCCAAGCTCGGCGGCCTCAACGAATATGGCCTGGCCAGCTACAAGACCGCCCACAACTTTGCGCAGAAGGAAGTGGAGTGGCTGCTGTCCATCGGTGGCATTGAGGTGCGCACCGGCCAGCAACTAGGCCGTGACATCACGCTCGACAGCCTGCTGGGCGCGTACGACGCGGTGTTCCTGGGCTTGGGCCTGCAGGGCGTGAACGCGCTGGGCGTGGCTGAGCCCACGGTCACCGGTCTGCGCAATGCGGTGGACTTCATCGCCGAGCTGCGCCAGAGCACCGACCTCTCGACCCTGCCGGTGGGCCGCCGCGTGGTGGTGATTGGTGGCGGCATGACGGCGGTGGATGCTGCCGTGCAGTCGCGCAAGCTGGGCGCCGAAGAAGTGACCATCGTCTACCGCCGCGGCGCCGAGGCCATGTCGGCGTCCGCTGTGGAGCAGCAGTGGGCGCAGACGAATGGTGTGACGATCCGCCACTGGGCTGCACCGAAAGAGGTGCTGAGCGAAAACGGTGCGGTGACGGGTGTGCGGTTCGCCGCCACGGCGCTGAGCGGCGGCAAGCTGGTGGAAACGGGCGAAACCTTCACGCTGGACGCCGACATGGTGCTCAAGGCCATTGGCCAGACCTTTGTGGCCGAACCCGTGGGCAACCGCATTGCACTGGAGGGCGGGCGCATCGCCACCGATGCCGAAGGCCAGACCAGCCTGCCGCGTGTATGGGCGGGTGGCGACTGCCGTGTGGGCGGCCGCGACCTCACGGTGGAAGCGGTGGAGCACGGCAAGGTCGCCGCTGTGTCCATCCACGCCGCACTGATGGCTTGAACCCCTTCACCCCAGTTTTCACGGGAGCACCCCATGGCAGACATTCGCAGCAATTTCCTGGGCATCCAAAGCCCTAACCCCTTCTGGCTGGCCTCCGCACCGCCCACCGACAAAGAGATCAACGTCACCCGCGCCTTTGAAGCGGGCTGGGGCGGCGTGGTGTGGAAGACGCTGGGCGAAGACCCACCCGTGGTCAACGTCAACGGCCCGCGCTACTCCACACTCATGTCGCAAGACCGCCGCGTGATCGGACTGAACAATATCGAGCTGATCACCGACCGGCCTCTGCAGACCAACCTCGAAGAGATCAAACGCGTCAAACGCAACTGGCCGGACCGCGCCATGATCGTCTCGCTGATGGTGCCGTGCGAGGAGCAGAGCTGGAAGAACATCCTGCCGCTCGTGGAAGACACCGGCGCCGACGGCATTGAACTCAACTTCGGCTGCCCCCACGGCATGAGCGAGCGCGGCATGGGCGCGGCCGTGGGCCAGGTGCCTGAATACATCCAGATGGTCACGGCCTGGTGCAAGCACTATAGCAAGCTGCCCGTGATCGTGAAGCTCACACCCAACATCACCGACGTGCGCCAGCCCGCACGCGCCGCCAAGGCGGGCGGAGCCGATGCGGTGTCGCTCATCAACACCATCAACTCCATCATGGGCGTGGACCTGGACCGTATGGTGATGAGTCCGAGCACGGACGGCTGGGGCTCGCACGGCGGCTACTGCGGCCCGGCCGTCAAGCCCATTGCGCTGAACATGGTGGCCGAGATCGCACGCGACGCGCAGACGGGGGGCCTGCCCATCAGCGGCATCGGCGGCATCACCACCTGGCGCGATGCGGCCGAGTACATCGCGCTGGGCTGCGGCACGGTGCAGGTGTGCACGGCCGCCATGGTGTATGGCTTCAAGATCGTGCAGGACATGTGCGACGGCCTGTCCAACTTCATGGACGAGCACGGCTACGCCACGCTCGACGACTTCAAGGGCCAGGCCGTGCCTACCGTGAAGGACTGGAAGAACCTCAACCTCAACCACATCGAAAAAGCTGTCATCAACCAGGATGCCTGCATCCAGTGCGGCCGCTGCCATGTGGTCTGCGAAGACACCTCGCACCAGGCCATCACCTTCACCAAAGAAGGCGGCGTGCGCAAGTTCGAGATCAACGAGGCCGAATGCGTGGGCTGCAACCTGTGCGTGTCGATCTGCCCCGTGCCCGAGTGCATCACCATGCGTGCGCTCGCGCCCGGCGAGGTGGATGTGCGCACCGGCAAGACGGTGACGGGCGAATACGCCAACTGGACCACGCACCCCAACAACCCGCAGCGCGTGTCTGCCGCAGCTTGACATGTGCCCCTGCGAGCTTGTGCCACAGACCCCGCAAGGCGTTGCGGCAGCACCCGTTGTGGTGCCGATTTGCAACGCATGCTGCACTGCATCTGGTGCAGTTCTTGCGTGATCTCTAGCATCGCTCGCTTCCCTTTGCCCGCCATCTGCCAGCGTGAGGGCGCTGGAACAGACAGCGGGTTGTGTGCAACCCCAACGACGTCTTTGACAGGAGTACAGGCATGACCAACAGTACCGGCAGCGCGGCCCATGTGGCGGGGCTGATGCCCGGCGATGCATCCAACACGCTCGCCAATGAAGATCTGCTCCCCACCACCGCCGCGCAGCGACACTGGACGTGGAAGGACTTTGCCGCACTCTGGGTGGGCATGGTCGTGTGTGTGCCCACCTACACCATGGCCAGCTCCATGCTGGACCAAGGCTTCACCTGGCAGATGGCCGTGTGGCTGGTGTTCCTGGCCAACTGCATCGTGCTGGTGCCCATGGTGCTCATCGGGCGCGTGGGGCCCCGGTACGGCGTGCCGTTCCCGGTGCTGGCGCGTGCATCGTTTGGCGTGAAAGGCGCCAACCTGCCCGCCGTGCTGCGCGGGCTGGTGGCGTGTGGCTGGTTCTCCATCAACTGCTACTTTGGCGCGCTGGCGCTGCACGGGTTCCTCAACATCCTGGGCATGGGGCTCGCGGGACCGGCCGATGGGCAGACCATCAGCACCTCGCAGTTCATGTGCTTTCTGGCGTTTTGGGCGGTGCACATCTGGTTCATCTGGAAGGGGCCGGAGTCCATCCGCATGCTGGAGGTGATTGCGGCGCCGCTGATGATCATTGCGTCCATCGCACTGGTTGTGGTGCTGATGATGAAGGTGCCCTCGGGCCAGCTCTTCAACCTGCCCGCCAAGGTGGTCGAGGGCGGCCCCAAGACCTGGGCGGCGCTCACCGGCCTGGTCGGCTTCTGGGCCACGCTGGCACTCAACATTCCGGACTTCACCCGCTTTGCCAAGTCGCAGAAGGACCAGGTGGTGGGGCAGGCCATCGGCCTGCCGATTCCCATGGCGCTGTTCTCCATGGTGGGCGTGATCGGCTTCTCTGCCTCGGCCATCCTGTATGGCAAGGCGCAACTGTTCCCTGATGGCCTGCTCACGCAGATGGGCAGCGTGGCCGCAGGCCTGGGCCTGCTGGTGATCTTGCTCGCCAACCTCACCACCAACGTGGCCGCCAACCTGGTTTCGCCGTCGTATGACTTCAGCCAGTGCGCGCCGTCCAAGATCAGCTTCCGCATGGGCGGCCTGATCGCTGCAGGCATCGGTCTGCTGTTCATGCCCTGGAAACTGCTGGCCACCTCGGGCGGCTACCTGTTCACCTGGCTGGGCGGCTACGGCACGCTGCTGGGCGCCATCGCGGGCATCCTGCTGGTGGACTACTACCTGGTGCGCAAGAGCGAGCTGAAGGTGGACGACCTGTACCGCCGTGGCGGTGAATACGAGTACAGCAACGGCTGGAATCTGCAGGCCCTGATCGCTTTCGCGCTGGGCGTGCTGCCCTGCCTGCCTGGCTACCTGGCGGTGTCGGGTGTGGTGGACAAGGCGGGCATGCCTGCCATCTGGCTGTCGCTGTTCGACTCGGGCTGGTTCTTCAGCCTGGCGGTGGCCGGCACCTACTACTACCTGACGGCCAAGAAGAAGTGACGCCCTGGACCCTGCCTGGGCCTGGTGCCAGCGCAGGGTCCCTTTTTTTGAATTGATCCGTATCCCTGAAGGAGACCCCCATGACCCAAGCCCTTGTGATCCGCGGTGGCACCGTGGTCAACGCCGACCGTGAACAGCGCGCCGATGTGTTGTGTGTCGATGGCCGCATCGTGGCCGTGGGGGACGACGCTGCGGCCCAGGCCCCTGCGGGTGCAGAGACGCTGGACGCCAGCGGCCAGTACGTGCTGCCCGGCGGCATCGACCCGCACACGCACATGCAGCTGCCGTTCATGGGCACCGTCACCATGGACGACTTCTTCACCGGCACGGCAGCCGCATTGGCTGGCGGCACCACGAGCATCATCGACTTCGTGATCCCCGACCCGCAGGAGTCCATCCTGGACGCCTACCGCAAGTGGCGCGGCTGGGCCGAGAAGTCTGCGGCGGACTATTCCTTCCACGTCGCCATCACCTGGTGGAGCGAGCAGGTGCGCGCCGACATGGGCACGCTGGTGCAGGACGAAGGCGTGAACAGTTTCAAGCACTTCATGGCCTACAAGAACGCCATCATGTGCGACGACGAAACCCTGGTGAACAGCTTCAAGCGCGCACTGGAGCTGGGCGCCATGCCCACGGTGCATGCCGAAAACGGCGAGCTGGTGTACCTGCTGCAGCAAGAGGTCGCCAAGATGGGCATCACCGGGCCTGAGGGCCACCCGCTGTCGCGCCCACCGATGGTGGAGGCCGAAGCCGCCAATCGCGCCATCGCCATTGCCGATGTGCTGGGCGTGCCGATCTACGTGGTCCACGTGAGCTGCATGGAATCGGCCGACGCCATTGCCCGCGCCCGTGCGCGCGGCCAGCGCGTGTACGGTGAAGTGCTGGCAGGCCACCTGCTGGTGGACGACAGCGTGTACCGCGATCCTGACTTTGCCAAGGCCGCCGCCTATGTGATGAGCCCGCCCTTCCGCCCCAAGGGCCACCAGGAGGCGCTGTGGCGCGGCCTGCAGTCGGGCCAGCTGCACACCACGGCCACGGACCACTGCACCTTCTGCGCCGCGCAAAAGGCCATGGGCAAGGAGAACTTCGCCAAGATCCCCAACGGCACGGGCGGCGTGGAGGAGCGCATGGCTGCGCTGTGGGATGGCGGCGTGAACACGGGGCGCCTCACCCCATCCGAGTTCGTGGCCATCACCTCGGCCAACGCGGCCAAGCTGTTCAACATCTACCCGCGCAAGGGCTACATCGGCGAAGGTGCCGATGCCGATCTGGTGCTGTGGGACCCGCAAGGCACCAAGACCTTCTCCGCCAAGACCCAGTTCAGCAAGGGCGACTTCAACATCTTTGAAGGCCGCACCGTGCGCGGCATCCCCAGCCACACCGTGAGCCAGGGCCGGGTGGTTTTTGCCAACGGTGACCTGCGCGCCGAGCAAGGCAAGGGCCGCTACATCAAGCGCCCCGCGTTTGGCGCTAACTTCCAGGCCGTACAAAAGCGTGCGCAGGACCTGGCCCCCTCGGCGGTGGCGCGCTAAGCGCTGCAATGCATCTGGAGAACACCATGGACACGAAAGTCAAACCCGACATCGAGAACCTGCGCATCAACGGCGAACGCCTGTGGGCATCGCTGATGGAGCTGGCGCAGATCGGCGCCACCCCCAAGGGCGGCGTGTGCCGCTTGACCCTCACCGACCTCGATAAACAAGGCCGCGACCTCGTCACCCGCTGGGCGCGCGAGGCAGGCATGACCGTCACCATCGACAAGATCGGCAACGGCTTCATGCGCCGCCCCGGCCGCAACAACAATTTGCCGCCCATCATGACCGGCAGCCACATCGACACCCAGCCCACCGGCGGCAAGTTCGACGGCAACTACGGCGTGCTCGCCGGCATCGAAGTGGTGCGCACGCTCAACGACCACGGCATCGAAACCGAGGCCCCCATCGAAGTGGCCTTCTGGACCAACGAAGAAGGCTCGCGCTTTGTGCCCGTGATGATGGGCTCCGGCGT
>NZ_LMGP01000007.1:0-25239 GCF_001427445.1 Acidovorax sp. Root568
GATCAACCCCATCGCCATGGAAGAAGGTCTGCGCTTCGCTATCCGCGAAGGCGGCCGTACCGTGGGCGCTGGCGTCGTGGCCAAGATCATTGCTTAATTCATAAGCAGAAAAGGAACTTGCCATGTCCAAGCAAAAAATCCGCATCCGCCTGAAGGCGTTTGACTACAAGCTGATCGACCAGTCCGCTGCCGAGATCGTTGACACCGCCAAGCGCACCGGCGCCATCGTCAAGGGGCCCGTGCCCCTGCCGACGCGCATGAAGCGTTTCGACATCCTGCGCTCGCCGCACGTCAACAAGACCAGCCGCGACCAGCTCGAAATCCGCACGCACCAGCGTCTGATGGACATCGTGGACCCTACGGACAAGACCGTGGACGCCCTGATGAAGCTCGACCTGCCAGCTGGCGTGGACGTCGAAATCAAGCTGCAGTGATGTAGCAGTAGTTGCTGTGGGACGGGTTCGCCCGTCTTGCAGTGACTGAAATAACGCGAACTTGCTTGAAAAAGCAGTTCGCGTTATACTTTAGGGCTTCGCTCGATTTTCGCCTGTTAAATGGTGTGCGTCAGCGGAGTTTTATTAACCTTCTTTCATGCACGCAAGCGAGAGTTTGCGGAAACGCCGTAGCCAATTGAAGTTGCGGCGGTGAGAGTTTTGGAGAAAACCAATGAGTCTGAGCAACTCCCTCGGGTTGCTGGGTCGCAAAGTGGGCATGATGCGTCTGTTCACCGATGATGGGGACGCAGTGCCTGTCACGGTGGTGGATGTGTCCAACAACCGCGTTACCCAGGTCAAAACCCAAGAGAACGATGGCTACGTGGCCCTGCAGGTCACGTTCGGTTCGCGCAAAGCATCGCGCGTGACCAAGCCAGAAGCCGGCCACCTTGCCAAGGCAGGTGTGGAAGCCGGTGAAATCATCCAGGAATTCCGCGTGACCGCAGAAACCGCTGGCAAGTACGCCGCGGGTGCTACGGTTCCTGCCACCGATGTGTTTGCCGTGGGCCAAAAGGTCGACGTGCAAGGCACTTCTATCGGTAAGGGCTACGCCGGTACCATCAAGCGTCACAACATGAGCT
Organism: Acidovorax sp. Root568; assembly: GCF_001427445.1. Classification (NCBI taxonomy): domain Bacteria; kingdom Pseudomonadati; phylum Pseudomonadota; class Betaproteobacteria; order Burkholderiales; family Comamonadaceae; genus Acidovorax; species Acidovorax sp. Root568. The sequence goes on from NZ_LMGP01000007.1 coordinate 1,076, forward strand.
CGCAGCGCGCGTCGCACGGTAACAGCCGTTCGCACAACGTGCCTGGCTCGATCGGTATGGCACAAGACCCAGGTCGCGTGTTCCCCGGCAAGCGCATGACGGGCCACCTCGGCGATGTCACCAAGACCACGCAAAACCTCGATGTCATCCGCATCGATGAAGCGCGTCAACTGCTCTTGATCAAGGGCGCTATTCCGGGCTCCAAGGGTGGGTTCGTGACGGTGCGTCCAGCGATCAAGGCCAAAGCCTCCAAAGGAGCGAACTAATGCAGCTCGAACTCCTGAATGACCAAGGCCAAGGCGCATCCAAGCTGGATGTTCCTGAAACCGTGTTCGGTCGTGAATACAACGAAGATCTGGTGCACCAGATCGTGGTGGCCTATCAGGCCAACGCCCGCCAAGGCACTCGCGCCCAGAAGGACCGCGAGCAAGTCCGTCACTCGACCAAGAAGCCTTTCAAGCAAAAGGGTACGGGTAACGCACGTGCAGGTATGACTTCCTCGCCTCTGTGGCGTGGGGGTGGTCGGATTTTCCCGAACATGCCTGACGAAAATTTCACGCAGAAGATCAACAAGAAGATGTACCGCGCCGGTATGTCTGCCATCTTGTCGCAGCTGGCCCGCGAAGGCCGTCTGGCTGTGGTCGATTCGCTGAAGCTTGATTCCCCCAAGACCAAGGTCCTGGCTGACAAGTTCAAGGCGATGAACCTGCAATCGGTGATGGTGATTGCCGACGAAGTGGACGAAAACCTGTACCTGGCCTCGCGCAATCTGGTGAACGTGCTCGTCGTTGAGCCCCGTTACGCCGATCCCGTGTCGCTGGTGCGTTTCAAGAAAGTGCTCGTCACCAAGGGTGCAATCGACAAACTCAAGGAGATGTTCGCATGAGCACACTCAAGTTTGACGAAGGTCGTCTGATGCAAGTGCTGGTCGCTCCCATCGTGTCCGAAAAGGCCACCATGGTTGCCGAGAAGTCCAATGCAGTGACGTTCAAGGTGCTGCAGAACGCTACCAAGCCCGAAATCAAGGCCGCTGTGGAATTGATGTTCAAGGTGGAAGTCAAGGGCGTTTCTGTGGTGAACACCAAAGGCAAGACCAAGCGTTTCGGCAAGACCGTGGGCCGCCGCGACAACGTTCGCAAGGCATACGTCACGCTGCAGCCAGGTCAAGAGCTGAACCTCTCCGGGGAGGCCGCGTAATCATGGCTGTCGTTAAGATGAAACCTACCTCGCCCGGCCAACGTGCCGTGGTGAAGGTCACGCGTGACCACCTGTACAAGGGTGAAGCGTACGCCCCCCTGCTGGAGCCACAATTCCAGAAGGCCGGTCGTAACAACAACGGTCACATCACCACCCGTCACAAGGGCGGTGGTCACAAGCACCACTACCGTGTGGTGGACTTCAAGCGCAACAAGGACGGCATTCCGGCCAAGGTTGAGCGCATTGAGTACGACCCCAACCGTACGGCCCACATCGCTCTGGTGTGCTATGCCGACGGCGAACGTCGCTACATCATCGCTCCCCGCAACCTGGAAGTGGGCGCAACCCTGCTGTCCGGTTCGGAAGCACCGATCCGCGCTGGCAACACGCTGCCTATCCGCAACATCCCCGTGGGTTCGACCATCCACTGCATCGAGCTCAAGCCCGGTGCCGGTGCTCAGATCGCCCGTTCGGCAGGTGCTTCGGCAACGCTGCTGGCCCGCGAAGGCGTTTACGCTCAAGTGCGTATGCGCTCCGGCGAAGTGCGCAAGATCCACATCGAATGCCGCGCCACCATTGGTGAAGTGGCCAACGAAGAGCACAGCCTGCGCCAACTGGGCAAGGCCGGTGTGAAGCGCTGGATGGGTATTCGTCCTACGGTTCGCGGCGTGGCCATGAACCCTGTGGATCACCCTCACGGTGGTGGCGAAGGCCGCACCGGCGAAGGCCGCCATGCAGTCGATCCTTGGGGCAATCTGACCAAGGGTTATCGCACCCGTAACAACAAGCGCACACAGATCATGATCGTGTCGCGTCGCAAGAAGTAAGGGGTAACAGATGACTCGCTCTCTCAAAAAGGGTCCATTTGTTGACCATCACTTGCTGGCCAAGGTCGAAAAGGCCGTCGCCACCAAGGACAAGAAACCAGTCAAGACCTGGTCGCGTCGCTCCATGGTTCTGCCCGAGTTCATCGGTCTGACCATCGCCGTGCACAACGGCAAGCAACACGTGCCGGTCTATGTCACCGACCAGATGGTGGGCCACAAGCTGGGCGAATTCGCCCTGACGCGCACCTTCAAGGGTCACCCCGCTGACAAAAAAGCGAAGAAGTAAGGAACGACCATGTCTGAAACACGTGCAGTCCTCCGGGGCGTCCGTCTGTCGGTCGACAAGGGCCGTCTGGTCGCCGACCTGATCCGCGGCAAGAAAGTGGACCAGGCTCTGAACATCCTGAACTTCACGCAGAAAAAAGCTGCGGGAATCGTCAAGAAGGTTCTGGAGTCGGCCATCGCCAACGCCGAACACAACGATGGCGCTGACATCGACGAACTGAAGGTCAAGACCATCTACGTCGAACAAGGCACCACGCTCAAGCGCTTCACCGCGCGCGCCAAAGGCCGCGGCAACCGCATCAGCAAGCCCACGTGCCATGTGTACGTGACGGTTGGCAACTAAAGGCTCGGGAAGACTATGGGACAGAAAATCCATCCTACCGGCTTCCGCCTTGCGGTCAGCCGCAACTGGTCCAGCCGTTGGTACGCCAGCAACCGCGATTTCGCGGGCATGCTGGCCGAAGACATCAAGGTGCGCGAGTACCTGAAGGCCAAGCTCAAGAACGCGGCTGTGTCGCGCATCCTGATCGAGCGTCCTGCCAAGAACGCCCGTATCACCATTTACTCGGCACGTCCTGGTGTGGTGATCGGCAAGAAGGGCGAAGACATCGAGAACCTGAAGAAGGAACTCGCGTCGCGTCTGGGCGTGCCCGTCGCAGTGAACATCGAAGAAGTGCGCAAGCCTGAAATCGATGCCAAGCTGATCGCCGACAGCATCACGCAACAGCTCGAAAAGCGCATCATGTTCCGCCGCGCCATGAAGCGCGCCATGCAGAACGCCATGCGTCTGGGTGCCCAGGGCATCAAGATCATGTCGTCCGGTCGTCTGAACGGTATCGAAATCGCTCGCTGCGAGTGGTACCGTGAAGGCCGCGTGCCACTTCACACGCTGCGTGCGGACATCGACTACGGTACCTCTGAAGCCAAGACCACCTACGGTGTGATCGGCGTCAAGGTCTGGGTCTACAAGGGTGACACGCTGGGCCGCAATGACCTGCCCGCCGTGGAAACGCCTCGTCCAGACGAAGAGCGCCGCCCACGCGGCCCACGCCGTGATGGCCGCCCAGGTGGCGACCGTCCAGGCGCAGGCCGTGGCCCACGTCGTCCTGTCGGTGGCAACGCCGCTCCGGCCGACGGCAGCGACAAGCCAGCGGAAGCTGGTGGCGCTGATAACACCGCCGTTAAGCGCGTACGCAAAGTCGCCGCGCCCGCTACAGCAGCGGACGGTAAAGGAGAATAAAGATGCTGCAACCTGCTCGCCGTAAATACCGCAAGGAGCAAAAGGGCCGTAACACTGGCGTCGCAACACGGGGTGCCTCCGTTGCGTTCGGTGATTTCGGTCTGAAGTGTACCGATCGTGGCCGTCTGACGGCCCGCCAGATCGAAGCTGCACGCCGTGCGATTTCCCGTCACGTCAAGCGTGGCGGCCGTATCTGGATCCGCGTGTTCCCGGACAAGCCAATCTCTACAAAGCCCGCAGAAGTGCGTATGGGTAACGGTAAGGGTAACCCCGAGTACTACGTGGCCGAAATCCAGCCCGGCAAGATCGTGTTCGAGATCGTCGGCGTGCCCGAAGAACTGGCCCGCGAAGCCTTCCGCCTGGCTGCTGCCAAGCTGCCGCTGCGCACCACGTTCGTCAGCCGTCACCTTGGCGCGTAATTCAGGAGACCATGAAAATGACCAAAGCTACTGAATTGCGCCAAAAAGACGTTGCCGGCATCGAAGCCGAAATCAAGGCACTGCAAAAGGCCCATTTCGGCCTGCGCATGCAAAAGGCTACGCAGCAACTGGGTAACACCAACACGCTGCGCACCACCCGCCGTGATATCGCACGTGCCAAGACCATTCTTGCTGAAAAGCAAGCCGCCAAGTAAGGAGCCCATATGACGGAACCTAAAAAATCCCTCAAGCGCACCTTGATTGGCAAGGTGGTCAGCGACAAGCGTCAAAAGACTGTGACCGTGCTGGTCGAGCGCCGTGTGAAGCACGAGCTCTACGGCAAGATCGTTGCGAAGTCGAGCAAGTACCACGCCCATGATGAAAATGGCGAGTACAAGCTGGGCGACGTGATCGAAATCACCGAGAGCCGTCCGCTCTCCAAGACCAAGAACTGGGTGGCGACCCGCTTGGTGCAAAAGGCCGGCCTGCTGTAAGCAGCTGTCCATGCCCGCTCCGGGGGCGCAAGCCCCTGGGCAGCAAGGCCCTTCAAAACGACCCACAATGTGGGTCGTTTTGCTTTGTGGGCATCCTTTTTGATGCGAACGGTTCACACCGTGCCCAGGAGGAGCTTTGCATGGCACTGCGTTCTCGGGTTCCAACACCCCATCCCAACATCCCTAGGAGAAAACAATGATCAAAGTCGGTGACACCCTGCCCGCAGCCACGCTGATGGAATATTCCGAAGTCGAGGGCGAAGGCTGCAGCATCGGCCCGAATCCCGTGGCGGTGGACAAGGCGACGGCGGGCAAGACGATTGCCCTGTTTGCATTGCCCGGTGCCTTTACACCTACCTGCTCGGCCAAGCATGTTCCTGGCTATGTGGAGAAGGCCGCCGAGTTCAAGGCGGCCGGCGTGGATGAAATCTGGTGCGTGAGCGTGAACGACGCGTTCGTGATGGGCGCCTGGGCGCGCGACCAGAAGACCGACGGCAAGGTGCGCATGCTGGGCGACGGCAGCGCCGCCTTCGCGCAAGCCACGGGCCTCACCCTGGACCTGACCTCCAAGGGCATGGGCCTGCGCAGCAACCGCTATTCGATGCTCGTGCGCGATGGCAAGGTGGTCACGCTCAACGTCGAAGCACCGGGCAAGTTTGAAGTGAGCGACGCTGACACCCTGCTGGCCCAGGCCAAGGCGGCGTGAGACCCCGCTGATTGCTATTGAATCAATAGCTGCAAGCGCATGTGTACCATGCGCTTGCGCCCCAAATGGTCAAAAAATATCGACCTTGAGGTAATGTGCCCCGGGTACGGGGTTGTGGTAGTAGGGCGGGATTTCTTCGAAGCCCAGGTCGGTGTACAGCGCGCGGGCCGACTCCATATCGTCCAGGGTGTCGAGCAAAACACACGCGTAACCTGCTTGCCGCGCCCGGTCCAACATGGCTTCGGCCAGCTCGCGACCCAGGCCAAAGCCGCGAAACGCCTTGCGCACATACAGCCGCTTCATTTCGCTGGCGTTGGGGTAGTCGGCGTTGTCCAGCGGGCGCAGGGCACAACAGCCTGCCAAGGCGCCTTCCACTTCGGCGACCAGCAGGGCGCCACGGGGTTCGGCGTAGTCGCCCGGCAGCTGCGCCAGTTCGGACTTGAAGTCCTGAAAGCACAAATCAACGCCCAGCGTGCTGGCGTACTCGCGAAAAATGTCTCTGACCGCATCCCACTCGGCGGGCGAAGAGGGGGTTCTCAGGGAGATGGAGGGCTTGTCCAAAGCGCAAGGCGTGCAAACGAAGGAGCCGCCAGTGTAGCGACTTCGTTCAGAACGCCGGTGCCGCCAGGGACGACACCCACCAGGCCACGCCAGCGCTCAGTGCCAGCACCACCAAGGCGACGATACGGTGCAGGGCATCATCCCGCGAAGGTGCCGCCGCCTCGGGCAGCGTCTTGTCGCCGTCCAGCATGGGACGAATGAGCTGCTGCTTGCGCACGCGCACATAAAAGACGATGGCCAGCACGTGCAGCGCCACCAGCCCCAGCACCAGGAACTGCCCGATGTCCTTGTGGTAGTTCGTGGCCAGCCCCACGACGGCGTTCGAGACATATTGGGTCAACGGTCCGGCAAAGGCGATCTCGTCGTCGCTCAGCAAACCCGTGCCCACCTGGGCTGCCAGCACGGCCAGCAGCACGAACACAGACAACGCACCCAGCGGGCTGTGTCCGATGCCGTCCTCCGGATGTGGCGTGCCACGCAGGTACCGTAGCAGCCGCGCTGGCGAGTACAGGAACGCCGAAAAGCGCGACCAGCGGCCGCCCACCAATCCCCAGACCAGCCGGAACACCAGCAGCGCCAGCACCGTGTAGCCCAGGCGGAAATGCCAGACCATGGCATTGCCTCCCACATTGGCGGTGATGACCAGCGCCACGATGCAGACCGCCAGGGCCCAATGAAAAATGCGGGTTGGAAGGTCCCAGATGCGTACGGTGTGCTGCGTCATGGTGGTCAAAGGCGGTGCGCCGAAGTGAGGGATGGATGAGGAAGCATGCGGCATTGTGCGGCAGGGCGGCCGGACCTGTAACCTCCCAGCCACAGCACAAACGCGCCCAAACCGGCATACTGCGCAGGCTTGGAAGGCACCATTCTGTTCCACCCACGAAAAAGGAAGTTCCGATGAAAGCATTTGCTGCGTTGACCCTGGCGGCTGCGGCTCTGACCCTGTCCGCCCCCGCCTCCGCCCAATTTGCCAAAGCCGAAGATGCCATCAAATACCGCCAGAGTGCGCTGTTTGTGATGGGCCAGCACTTCGGCCGCCTCGGCGCCATGGCCAACGGCCGCGCGCCGTTCGATGCCAAGGTGGCGCAGGAGAATGCCGACATCGTGGCCCAGATGGCCAAGCTGCCATGGGCAGGCTTTGGTCCCGGCACCGACAAGGGCGCGCCCACCAAGGCACTGCCAGAAATCTGGACCGAGCAAGCCAAGTTCAAGGACCATGCCGAGAAGCTGGAAGCCGAGACCGTGAAACTCGCCGCTGCGGCCAAGACAGGCAACCTGGACAACCTGAAAACCGCCTTTGGTGCCACTGCAGGCACTTGCAAGGCCTGCCACGACAACTTCCGCGCGAAGTGACGCGATCACTGGAGGATCATGTTGCTATGTTTTGCATAGCAATCAAGGCATGATCCACTAGCGCAAAAGGCCAATTTCTTTCGAAATTGGCCTTTTTGATGCCCCGAACGGGCTGGGGTGCATGCGGGAGCGTTGTGTCCGCCCCGCTGCTCAGGTTTCTGCCAGCAGCTTCTCGATCAACTGGTGCAGCTCCGGGAAATTGGGGGCGCCCACATAGGTCTTCACGATCTCGCCCCGCTTGTTCACGATGAAGGTGGAGGGCGTCAGGCGCACATCGCCCCAGGCCTTGGCCACGTTGCCGGTGTTGTCGATGGCCACCTGGAAGGGCAGCTTGCGTGTCTCGGCAAAGTTCACCACGTAGCTGGGCGGGTCGTAGCTCATGGCCACGGCCAGGGTGTCAAAACCCTTGCTGTTGTATTTGTTGTAAGTCGCGATGATCTCGGGCATTTCGGCCACGCAGGTGGTGCAGCTCGTGGCCCAGAAGTTGACCAGGGTGACCTTGCCTTTCAGGTCGGCGGTGGATTTGCTGGAGCCGTCCAGCAGCACGAAGGTCGATGCAGGCGCTTCGGCGCGGCCTGTGTCCAGGTACACATAGGCGCCCACAGCGGCAAACGCTGCCACCGCCACACCTGCTGCCCAATGCTTGATCGCCATGACTTCACCACCCATCCCAAAAGAAACACGGGGCCTGTGCCCCACCCTGCATTGTGCCGGAGCGGCCCGCTCGCCGCGCGAGCGGCGCCCGCCACACCAAGGCTGGACTCCACTTTCCCGCAAAAGTTCGCCGCAGAACGCAGGGCAGGGCCGACATCGGGGACTCTGCCGATAATGCCCCGATGAAATGGACATTGACCGGGGCCGCTGCCCTGCTGATTGCGGGCTGCAGCCCCGCACTGAATTGGCGCACCGTGCCGCTGCCCGAAGCGGACCTGACCATCACCCTGCCGTGCAAGCCCGACCAGGCCACTCGCACCGTGGAGCTGGCAGGTGCACCGGTGGAACTGTCCATGGTGGGCTGTGATGCCGATGGCGCCACCTTTGCTGTGTCCCATGCCGCGTTGGCCGACCCTGCCCAGGTGGGCGCAGCGCTCACCCATTGGCGGGCTGCCATGCTGGCGCGCCTGGGGGCAGGGGCCGAAGCGGGCGCCAAAGACGTACCCTACGCGCCGCGCGGCACCTTGCCCCTGCCGCAGTCGGTGCGTACCGTGGCTCAGGGGCAGCGTCCCGATGGCAGTGCGGTGGTCGCGCAGGCCGTGTGGTTTGCACGCGCGGCAGGGCCGCAGGTGCGGCTGTACCACGCCGTCGTCTACACCGCCAAGCCTCGGCCGGAGGTGGCCGACCAGTTCTTCGCTGGCCTGGCGCTGCCATGACGATGAGCAGCGGCGGCGTTTTGCCACGGCGGGCGGCCGTCATCGTCTTTCTGGCGTTTGCTTTTGCCTACTTTTTATCGGCGCTGGTGCGTGCTGTCACGGCCACCCTGGCGCCCACGCTGGCCCAGGAGTTCTCGCTGCAGGCGCGGGACCTGGGGCTGCTGGCGGGAGGGTACTTTCTGGGCTTCTCGGCAACGCAGCTGCCGTTGGGGACCTGGCTGGACCGGCATGGCCCCAAGAAGGTCGCACTGGGCTTCCTGGGCGTGGCCGTGGTGGGCAGCCTGGTGTTTTCGGCGGCCACGGGGTTTTCGGGGCTGCTCGCCGGTCGGGTGCTGTGCGGCGCGGGCGTCAGCGCCTGCCTGATGGCGCCGCTCACTGGCTACCGCCGGTGGCTGGAGCCGGTGGCGCAGATGCGGGCGAACTCGTGGATGTTGATGACGGGCTCGCTGGGCATGGTGGCATCCACGCTGCCCGTGCAATGGGCGTTGCCGCTGGTGGGCTGGCGCCCGCTGTTCTGGGGGCTGGCGGTATTGATCGCGTTGTCGATGGCGGTGATTGCCCTGTGGGTGCCAGGCTGGGGTTTGGCGGGGCAGGCGAAGGCCGATTCCGGCGCCGCAGAGGCCGTGCCCCAGGGCTATGGCGTGGTGTGGCGGCACCCTTATTTCCAGCGCCTCGCGCCGCTGGGGTTCTTCTGCTACGGCGGCATGGTGGCCATGCAGACGTTGTGGGCCGGGCCGTGGATGCAGCGCGTGGCGGGCTACACCGCCCTGGAGTCGGCGACGGGCCTGTTCTGGATCAACGTGTCCATGTTGTGCACCTTCTGGACCTGGGGCATGGTCAACCCCTGGCTGCTGCGCAAGGGGTTTGGTGCCGACCGGCTGATGGCCATGGGCCTTCCGCTGTGCTCGGTGGTGCTGCTGGGCATCATCCTGGCGGGGCCCCAGGCCGGGGGCGGCGCCTGGGCGTTGTTCTGCGTGTCGTGCACCTTCGTGTCGCTGTCGCAGCCCGCCGTGGCCATGGCGTTTCCGCAGGCGCTGGCAGGGCGGGCGCTGTCGGCCTACAACCTCGTGATTTTTGTGGGCGTGTTTGTGGTGCAGTGGGGCATCGGGCTGGCGGTGGACGCCTTTGCAGCCGCGGGGCTGGCCACCGTGCCGGCGTTCCAGGCGGCCATGGCGGTGTACCTGGCATGCAACGCCAGCGCCTACGCATGGTTCCTGCTTCGGGGGCGGCGCCATAATGTGCTGACAACCCCCACACCATGAACACTTGCGCAACCATCGATGCAACCACCGGCGGCCTCTTCATGACCTGCCCTTCGTTGATACCTGCGTGGCGTAAGTCGTGACCATGAGCCCCACCAGCATCCTCATCATTGCCCACGCCCCACTGGCCCATGCGCTGCGCGAATGTGCGCTGCACGTGTTTGCCGACTGCGGCAGCAGCGTGGCTGCGCTCGACGTGCAGCCCAACCAGCCCCCCGAAGAGTCGCTGGCCCAGGCACGCATCATGCTGGACCAGCTGGGCACCGACACCACCCTGGTGCTGACCGATGTGTTCGGCGCCACGCCCTGCAACGTGGCGCAGCGCCTGGTAGACGGCGTGCGCTCGCGCCTGGTGACGGGTGTCAATCTGCCCATGCTGCTGCGCGCCGTGAGCTACCGGGCCGAGCCGCTCGATTCCGTGGTGACCCGCGCCGTGGTGGGTGGTACCCAAGGGGTGATGCAGGTGGCCATTTCCGCGCCGCAGAACCAGAACCGCCGTAACCGACATGATCAAGACCCGTACGACCATCAGCAATAAATTGGGCCTGCACGCCCGCGCATCGGCCAAGCTCACCAAGCTGGCCGGCAGCTTTCCGTGTGACGTTTTCATGAGCAAGGGGGAGCGCCGCATCAACGCCAAGAGCATCATGGGCGTGATGATGCTGGCTGCTGGGCTGGGCTCTGAAGTGGAGCTGGAAACCAACGGCGACCGCGAACAGGAGGCCATGGACGCCCTGCTGGCACTCATTGCCGACAAATTTGGCGAAGGTGAATAAGCCTGCCCACCTCGCCCGTGTCCTGACCCCGTCGAACCTTTGATCACACCACCATGACCTTCTCCGTCCACGGCCTCGCAGTTGCACGCGGCATTGCCATTGGCCGGGCCGTGCTGGTGGCGTCCAGCCGGGTGGATGTGGCGCACTACTTTGTCGAGCCCTCCCAGGTCGAGGGCGAGATCGAGCGGGTACGCCAGGGCCGCAACGCCGTGGTCGAGGAGCTGCAGCGCCTGCAGACCGACATGCCCGCCGACGCGCCGCACGAGCTGACCGCGTTGCTGGACGTGCACCTGATGCTGCTGCAGGACGAAGCACTCACGGGCGGCGTGAAACACTGGATCACCGAGCGCCTGTACAACGCCGAGTGGGCGCTCACCACCCAGCTTGAGGTGATTGCGCGCCAGTTCGACGAGATGGAGGACGAGTACCTGCGCGAGCGCAAGGCGGACCTGGAGCAGGTGGTTGAACGCATCCTGCGCTACATGAAAGGCGTGGCCAGCCCGGTGGCACCACCGGCCAGCAGCCCGCGTCGCAAGACACAGCAAGATTTGCTGCTGGACGACACGGTGGATGTGCCCCTGGTGCTGGTGGCGCACGACCTCTCGCCCGCCGACATGCTGCAGTTCAAGCAAAGCGTGTTCGCGGGCTTTGTGACGGACGTGGGCGGCAAGACCAGCCACACGGCCATCGTCGCGCGCAGCATGGACATCCCCGCCGTGGTGGGCGCGCGTGCCGCCAGCCAGCTGGTGCGCCAGGACGACTGGGTCATCATCGACGGCGATGCGGGCGTGGTCATTGTCGATCCCTCGCCCATCATCCTGGCCGAATACGGATTTCGCCAGCGCCAGGTCGAACTGGAGCGCGAACGCCTGGCGCGCCTGCGCCACACGCCTGCCATCACCATCGACGGCCACAAGATCGAGCTGCTGGCCAACATCGAGCAGCCCGGCGACGCCGCCGCCGCCGTGCGCGCAGGCGCCGTGGGCGTGGGCCTGTTCCGCAGCGAATTTCTGTTCATGGGCAAAAGCGGCAACCTGCCCGGCGAGGACGAGCAGTACCGCGCCTACTGCGAGGCCATTGACGGCATGCAGGGGCTGCCCGTCACCATCCGCACCATCGACGTGGGCGCGGACAAGCCTCTGGACAACAAGGCCCACAAGGACAGCTACCTGAACCCGGCCCTGGGCCTGCGCGCCATCCGCTGGAGCCTGGCCGACCCGGCCATGTTCCGCACCCAGCTGCGCGCTGTGCTGCGTGCGGCGGCCCATGGCAAGGTCAACCTGCTGTTCCCCATGCTGGCGCACACGCACGAAATCCAGCAGACGCTCGCCCAGGTGGACCTCGCCCGGGGTGAGCTGGATGCACGTGGCGAGCCCTACGGTCCGGTGCAGCTGGGCGCCATGATCGAGGTGCCCGCCGCGGCACTCATGGTGCGCACCTTCCTCAAGTACTTCGACTTTCTCTCGATCGGCACCAACGACCTGATCCAGTACACCCTGGCCATCGACCGCGCCGACGAGGCCGTGGCCCACCTGTACGACCCGCTGCACCCTGCCGTGCTGCGCCTGGTGGGCGATGTGATTGCTGAGGGGGAGCGCCAGGGCAAGAGCGTGTGTGTGTGCGGCGAAACGGCGGGCGATGTGACCATGACGCGGCTGCTGTTGGGCCTGGGGCTGCGCAGCTTCTCCATGCACCCCGCGCAGATCCTGGCTGTGAAGCAGGAGGTGCTGCGCGCTGACACGCGCAAGCTCGCACCCTGGGCGCAGCAGGTGCTGGCGGGCGATGAACCTGCTGTGCTGCTGACCGCTTGACGGGCGGAGGACCTGACCGCCTGAGGGGGGCAGTTACTTCAAAATTGATAGCTGTCCGAGCATATTTTTCTAACGCTCCCAGCCAATTTCGCTGAAATTACTGCGTCAGCGTGCCCGCATCCCCATCACGGCCGCGCTGATGATCATGGCCGTGGCCAGCGCAGTGCTCCAGGTGAATGCGCGACCGCTCACCAGGATCAGCAGCGCGGTGGACGCCAGTGGCGTGATGTAGCTCAGGATGCCGATGTGCCGTGCGTCCCCCAGCTTGAGCGCCTTGTCCCACATAAAAAACGACGCCCCCAGCGGCCCCAGGCCCAGCACCGCGAGCAGCCCCCAGTCGCGCGGCTGCAGTGCCACCGGCGGCTCCAGCGCCACATGGCACAGCAGCGACAGCACGCCGGACACCAGCCCGAACAGGCCAATGGCCGTGGTCGGGAACGCTGCCACGCGCTTGGTCATGAGCGAATACGTGGCCCAGATGAAAGCCGCTGCCAGCGCGGGCAGGTAGCCCCAGGCCAGCGTGCCGCTCAACTCGCGCCCGCCGGCAATGGCAATGGCCGCACCGCCAAAACCCAGCAGCGCCGCCAGCACATGCGGCAGGCGCAGCGCCACACCGGGCAGCACCACCGGCGAGAGCACCACGATGAACAGCGGCCACAGGTAGTTGACGAGGTTGGCCTCCACCGGCGGGGCATGGCGCAGCGCGATGAACAGCAGGAAGTGGTACGCAAACAGGCCGTACACGCCCAAGGCCAGCGTGCGCAGCGGAATGCGCCATTGCGACGGATCACGCAGCACAAAGGGCCATGCGGGCACGCTGCCAATGATGAGTGCAATGCCCGTGAGCAGGAAGGGCGGAATGTGGGTGAGGGACACCCCCAACGAGGCGAGAGAAGCCCACAGTGCAATGGCGCCCAGGGCATAGAGGTTGGCTTGCATGGCGCCGAGCTTACGCGCGCCCGCTGTAGTGAGTCGTCGCGCAACACGGGTGAGTCGTCGCGCGCCAAGGTTTTGGGCTGGTTGCCCGCCGTCGCCGGCCGTTATGTGTGCTGCTCAGCTCGGCGCAATGCGGCAGTCAAAGCCGAGGGCGAGCGGTAGCCCGTGCGCAGCGCCACCTCGGCCACCGCCATGCCCGTGCTGCGCAGCACCCGGGCCTGCGCCAGGCGCAAGCCGCGCAGCCAGGCCATGGCACCCATGCCCTGGTCGTCCCGGCAGCGGGCAGAAAACTGGCTGGGGCTCAGATGCACCTGCGCCGCCAGGTCGGCCACGGTCAGTTCACGGTGCCATTGCTGCGCCGCCCATTGCTGCAGGGCGGGCCAGTTGATGGTGCGGCCGCGCGTGGGGCCGGGCATGGAAAGGTCGGAATGGGTGCTGTCGAGCCACGCCTCCAGCAAGAGCGCAGGGCCGTGGGTTTGTGCCAGCGGGCGGTCTTGTTGCAGTGCGCTCGCCAGATAGTGCGCCAGTGGCAGTGCGTCGGCGGGTGGTTTGGTCGAGCGGCGTTGGCCGGTACAGCGCGCCCAGTCGGGGTGTGCGCTGTCGAGCACCAGGCACAGGCTGCCACGGGACGATTCAAAGTCGTGCCGATCTCCCGGGGCAATCACGCAGCCGCCGCCGGGTGCCACGCGCACGCCACGGCCCGCCACCTCCAGGTCCAGCGCTCCGGAGAGTCCCAGCAGAATCTGGAAATGGTCATGGCTGTGGCTGCCCGGTGATGCGCCGTAGCGGCGCAGGGAGAGCAGACCATTCGGGCCCATGGGTGACCTGCGAACCGGGCCGGGTGGACAGGGCTTACACGCCAGCGGCGTGCGCCTGTTGGTCCGCGTGGTAGCTGGAGCGCACCATGGCGCCAACTGCCGCATGGCTGAAGCCCATCTTGTACGCCTCTTCCTCGAACATCTTGAAGGTGTCGGGGTGCACGTAGCGGCGCACGGGCAGATGGCTGTTGCTGGGTGCCAGGTACTGGCCGATGGTCAGCATGTCGATGTTGTGCGCGCGCATGTCACGCATGACCTGCAGGATCTCTTCGTCCGTCTCGCCCAGGCCGACCATGATGCCGCTCTTGGTGGGCACGTTGGGGTGCAAGGCCTTGAACTTCTTGAGCAGGTTCAGGCTGAACTGGTAGTCCGAACCGGGGCGCGCTTCCTTGTACAGGCGGGGCGCGGTTTCCAGGTTGTGGTTCATCACGTCGGGCGGCGCGGCTTTCAGGATTTCGAGCGCGCGGTCATCACGGCCGCGGAAGTCGGGCACCAGGATCTCGATTTGGGTCTGGGGCGACAGCTCGCGGATGTTCTGGATGCATTCCACAAAGTGGCCGCTGCCGCCGTCGCGCAGGTCGTCGCGGTCCACGCTGGTAATCACCACGTATTTGAGCTTGAGTGCGGCAATGGTCTTGGCCAGGTTCAGTGGCTCATCTTTGTCGAGCGGGTCGGGGCGGCCATGGCCCACGTCGCAGAACGGGCAACGGCGCGTGCACTTGTCACCCATGATCATGAAGGTGGCCGTGCCTTTGCCAAAGCATTCACCGATGTTGGGGCAAGACGCTTCTTCGCACACCGTGTGCAGCTTGTGCTCGCGCAGGATTTCCTTGATTTCGTAGAAACGCGTGGTGGGGCTGCCCGCCTTCACGCGGATCCACTCGGGCTTCTTGAGCACTTCGCCCTGCTCCACCTTGATCGGAATGCGCGACAGCTTGGCCGCAGCCTTTTGCTTGGCCAGCGGGTTGTAGGCTTCGGTGGATTGCGCTTCGCGGACGACTTCAGGGGTGCTCATGGCTGTAGGCAGAGTTCAGGGCGCCAACCGGATGCTGAGCTGCTGGCCCAGCACCTGCGCGGCTTCTTCCCAGGTGGTGTGGACCCCGATTGTAGAAAGGTCCACCGTTTTCAATCCTGCGTAACCGCAAGGGTTGATGCGGCCGTAGGGCTCCAGGTCCATGTTCACGTTCAGCGCCACGCCGTGGTAGGTGCAGTGGCGGCTGACCTTGATGCCGAGCGCCGCGATCTTGCCCAGGCCTTCGAAGTCGGGCGTGGGCGCCTCCGAGCCCGTTCGTTTTTGGGGGCGTTGGGGCAGCATGGCGTGGCTGCGCGGATCATCCAGGCGCACATAAATGCCGGGTGCGCCGGCAACCCGGTGGCCCGTGACGCCGAAGTGCGCCAGCGCACGGATCACGGACTCTTCGACGCGATAAACGTATTCCTTGACGAAATAGCCTGCGCGTTGCAGGTCGATCAGCGGGTACGCGACCACCTGGCCCGGTCCGTGGAAGGTGACCTGCCCACCCCGGTTGGTGGCGATGACGGGGATCTCGCCTGGGTCAAGCACATGATCGCTTTTGCCTGCAATGCCTTGGGTGTAAAGCGGCGGGTGCTCACAAATCCAAAGCGTATCCGGGTCAGAGGGCGTACGTGTGGTCGTGTAGTCCTGCATGGCCTGCACAGTGCTGGCGTAGTCCACACGGCCCAGCAGGCGGATGTCAATCGTCATGGCGCAACTTGCAGGGGGGGGCGGCTACAGCACCACTTTCACCAGCGGATGCGATGACAGCGCACGGTACAGGTCGTCCAGCTGCTCGCGGCTGGTCGCCGTGATGGTGATGGTTACTCCGAGGTAATTGCCTGCGCGGCTGTCACGCAGTTCAATGGTGGCGGCGTCGAAGGTGGGGTCAAACTGGCGGGCCAGTTCGGTCACCGCGTGCACGAACCCATCCACCTTGGCGCCCATGACCTTGATCGGGAACTTGGAGGGGTATTCGATCAGCGAGTCTTTGCGTGGATCTGTTGCCTGCGTATCGAGGCCGTTGGCGGGCGGCGGATTGGAGGATGTCATGGTGGATCGCGGTGGTAGGGATGCTGCAGTTTCAATAGCTAGGCATGCACTGTCATTGTGCGCCACGGGCTGATGAAGGTGTCTGAATTGTGTGTTTGGCGTGCGCCAGATCGGTGCATTGCGCGAGGTTTTTGGAGCGCAAAAGCCGTTGGCGCATCACCACAACAGAGCAGGCGCACACGAAGCCCACGGGCACGTTTGCGGGTTTTTGTCTGGTGCCATGGGTTTTTACTTATAATTAGAGGCTTTGTAAAAGTTGCGGTCTGTAACGCGGGCGTCATTCATCAATGAAAACAATCCCGCCAGAGACTGAAACTGAGGCTGAAGAATCTGACTTCAAGCCCCTGACGGCCCAAGAGGCGCAGCAGTGGCGCAGTCGCCATCCGCCCCTCTCGGTGTGGAAGGTGGTGGCAGGTCAGGCGCTGGTCGGAATGCTGGTGGCCCTGGTGGCCTGGGTTCTGACGGGCAGGGCGGTGGTGGGTTGGTCTGCAGCCTACGGTGCCCTGGCAGTGGTGGCTCCGGCTGCACTGTTTGCCCGCGG
Organism: Acidovorax sp. Root568; assembly: GCF_001427445.1. NCBI lineage: Bacteria > Pseudomonadati > Pseudomonadota > Betaproteobacteria > Burkholderiales > Comamonadaceae > Acidovorax > Acidovorax sp. Root568. The sequence continues at coordinate 17,740 of NZ_LMGP01000007.1, forward strand.
TGTGTTGCGCCACAAGGCGTCATCCAATCCGCGGGCTGCCATGGTGGGGTTCTTTGGGTGGGAAATCGCCAAGATCATGTTGACGGTGGCGCTGCTGGCGGCGGCACCTCGGCTGGTGCCGGGCTTGAGCTGGATTGCCTTGCTGATTGGCATGGTGGTCGCAATGAAAACGTACTGGGTGGCACTGTTGGTGCGGCCTGGTGTCCGAAAAACCGATTGATAGAGAGAAGAGTTGTCCGATGGCCGCAGAAGCGCACGCTCCGACTGCAAGTGAATACATCGTTCACCACCTGCAGCATCTTCAAAACGTCAACCAGACCAAGATCGTTGATTTCACTGTCATCAACTATGACTCGATCATCGTCGGTTTGGTTCTGGGGGCTCTCACCCTTTTGATTCTGTGGTCAGCTGCCCGTAAGGCAACCTCTGGTGTGCCTGGACGCTTCCAGGCAGCGGTCGAGATGCTGGTCGAGATGGTGGACAACCAGGCCAAGGCGAACATTCACAACGCTGAAAGCCGCAAGTTCATTGCGCCCCTGGGTCTGACAGTGTTCGTCTGGATCTTCTTGATGAACTTCATGGACATGCTGCCTGTGGACCTGCTGCCCGCCATCTGGGCGCAGATCTATGGCGCCGCCGGCCACGATCCTCACCACGCCTATCTGCGTGTCGTGCCCACGGCTGACCTGTCTACCACGCTGGGCCTCGCCTTTGCCATCCTGATCCTGCGCTTCTGGTACAGCGTCAAGATCAAGGGTGCTGGCGGCTGGGCACACGAACTGGTGTCGGCTCCTTTTGGCACCAGCAAGAATCCTATCTTCGCCCTGATCCTGGGCGTGGTGAATCTGCTCATGCAGATCATTGAATATGTCGCCAACACCGTGTCTCACGGCATGCGGTTGTTTGGCAACATGTACGCTGGCGAGCTGGTGTTCATGCTCATCGCCCTCATGGGTGGTGCTGCGGCCCTGTCGCTGTCGGGTGTGCTGCTGCCTGTGGGCCACGTCATCGCTGGCACCATCTGGACGCTGTTCCACATTTTGGTGATCTCGCTGCAAGCGTTCATTTTCATGATGCTGGCGCTGATCTACCTCGGTCAGGCGCACAACGCGCACTAAGTTTCCCTTTCGTTTTTTCTTTCCTTAACTTTTCTTTTTAACTCAGGAGTCATCATGGAAAACATTCTCGGTCTCGTCGCTCTGGCTTGTGGTCTGATCGTTGGTCTGGGCGCTATCGGCGCTTCCATCGGCATCGCCCTGATGGGTGGCAAGTTCCTCGAATCGTCGGCACGTCAGCCTGAACTGATCAACGAACTGCAAACCAAGATGTTCATCTTGGCTGGTCTGATCGACGCTGCGTTCCTGATCGGCGTGGCTATCGCTCTGCTGTTCGCTTTCGCCAACCCCTTCGTTTCCACGCTCTTGGCCAACCTGCCCAAGTAATTCCCGTTCAACGCCACTTTAGAAAGGTGTTGCCGTGAGTATCAATGCGACCCTGTTCGTTCAGGCCATCGTCTTCCTGATCCTCGTGTGGTTCACGATGAAATTCGTGTGGCCCCCGATCGCGAAGGCGCTGGATGAGCGAGCCCAGAAAATCGCCGATGGCCTCGCAGCTGCCGACCGTGCCAAATCCGAACTGACCGCTGCCAACCAGCGCGTCGAGAAGGAACTGTCACAGGCGCGCAACGAGACGGCCTCGCGTCTTGCGGACGCCGACCGTCGTGCCCAGGCCATCATCGAAGAAGCCAAGGCCCGCGCCACAGAGGAAGGCAACAAGATTGTTGCTGCTGCCCGCGCTGAAGCCGAGCAGCAGACGGTCCAAGCCCGCGAAGCCCTGCGTGAGCAGGTGGCAGCGTTGGCCGTCAAGGGTGCTGAGCAGATTCTCCGCAAGGAAGTCAATGCTGGCGTCCATGCCGATCTGCTCAACCGCCTGAAGACCGAGCTGTAAGGGGACACACATGGCTGAACTCGCCACCATTGCCCGCCCTTACGCCGATGCCTTGTTCAAGGCTGCCACTGCGGGCGCGGGCGTCGATCTGGGCAGCACCGCTGCCTGGATGGACGAACTGGCGGCGATTGCCGCCAACCCCCAGCTGCGTCAGTTGGCGGACAACCCCAAGGTGACGGCAGACCAGGTGTTCGCTGTATTCACCGGGGTCGCTCGCTCGGCCCTGCCGGATATGGCCAAAAATTTCCTGCGCACAGTCATCGACAACGGACGCATTGATGCGCTCCCGGAAGTGGCTGCGCAGTTTCGTGCCCTCGTGAATCGTCGCAACGGATCTTCGGATGCCGTGGTGTACAGCGCATTTCCGATGGACAGTGCTGCACTGTCTGAGGTCAGCGCAGCGCTGGAAAAGCGCTTCGGCCGCAAGCTCAACCTCGCTGTGAAGCTGGATGAGTCCCTGATCGGTGGTATTCGCGTAGTGGTGGGTGACGAGGTGCTGGACACTTCGGTCAAGGCCCGTCTTGAACAAATGAAAGCGGCCCTCATCGCGTAATGCGCGGAGAGGACAGCGAACCAAAGAAAGAAGGAAAGAGTCATGCAACTCAATCCCGCAGAAATTTCTGAACTCATCAAGAGCCGCATCGAAGGTCTGGCCGCCAGCAGCGATATCCGCAACCAGGGTACCGTGGTGTCCGTGTCCGACGGTATCGTGCGCGTTCATGGCCTGTCGGACGTGATGCAGGGCGAAATGCTCGAGTTTCCCGCGACCAAGGACGGCCAGCCCTCCTACGGTCTGGCGCTGAACCTTGAGCGCGACTCCGTCGGCGCCGTGATTCTGGGCGAGTACGAGCATATCTCCGAAGGCGACACCGTGAAGTGCACGGGCCGTATTCTGGAAGTGCCCGTCGGCCCCGAACTGATCGGCCGCGTGGTGAATGCCCTGGGCCAGCCGATCGACGGCAAGGGTCCCATCAACGCCAAGCTCACCGACGTGATCGAAAAGGTCGCTCCTGGTGTGATCGCCCGTAAATCGGTGGACCAGCCTCTGCAGACCGGCCTGAAGTCCATCGACTCGATGGTGCCCGTGGGCCGTGGCCAGCGCGAGCTGATCATTGGTGACCGCCAGACCGGCAAGACGGCCGTCGCCATCGACGCCATCATTGCCCAGAAGGGTCAGGGCGTTACCTGTATCTACGTCGCTATTGGTCAGAAGGCTTCTTCGATCAAGAACGTGGTGCGCGCTCTGGAACAAGCCGGCGCCATGGAGTACACGATTGTGGTGGCCGCATCGGCTTCCGAATCGGCCGCCATGCAGTACGTGTCGGCCTACTCGGGCTGCACGATGGGCGAGTACTTCCGCGACCGCGGTGAAGACGCGCTGATCGTGTATGACGATCTGTCCAAGCAAGCCGTTGCCTACCGCCAAGTGTCCCTGCTGCTCCGCCGCCCGCCAGGCCGTGAAGCCTATCCTGGCGACGTGTTCTATCTCCACAGCCGCCTGCTCGAACGCGCAGCCCGCGTGAACGCCGACTACGTCGAAGCCTTCACCAAGGGTGAAGTCAAGGGCAAGACCGGATCGTTGACAGCACTGCCCATCATTGAGACGCAAGCTGGCGACGTGTCCGCTTTCGTGCCTACCAACGTGATTTCGATCACCGACGGTCAGATCTTCCTGGAAACCAGCCTGTTCAACGCCGGTATCCGCCCCGCTATCAACGCCGGTATCTCGGTGTCGCGCGTCGGCGGTGCAGCCCAGACCAAGCTGGTGAAGAACCTGTCCGGTGGTATCCGTACCGACTTGGCCCAGTACCGTGAACTGGCTGCGTTTGCGCAGTTTGCCTCCGATCTGGACGAAGCCACCCGCAAGCAGCTGGACCGCGGTGCCCGCGTGACCGAACTGCTCAAGCAGGCACAGTACAGCCCGCTGCCCATCTCGCTGATGGCTTCCACGCTGTTCGCTGTGAACAAGGGCTTCATGGACGACATCGACGTCAAGAAGGTGCTCGACTTCGAACACGGCCTGCACCAGTTCCTGAAGACCAGCCACGCCGCTTTGCTGGCCAAGCTGGAGCAGGCCAAGGCCATGGACAAGGACGCAGAAGCCGAATTGACCGCAGCGATCGCCGCGTTCAAGAAGTCGTTCGCTTAAACCGGACGAGGAGCCATCATGGCAGCAGGCAAGGAAATACGCGGCAAGATCAAATCGGTGGAAAACACCAAGAAGATCACCAAAGCCATGGAAATGGTGGCCGCATCCAAAATGCGCAAGGCGCAGGACCGGATGCGGGCTGCCCGCCCATACAGCGAGAAGATCCGCAACATTGCAGCCAACCTCGGCAAGGCCAACCCAGAGTACGTGCATCCGTTCATGAAAGTGAACGATGCCAAGACCGCTGGCGTCATCGTCATCACCACAGACAAGGGTCTGTGTGGCGGCATGAACACGAACGTGTTGCGTGCCGTGACGACCAAGCTGCGTGAACTGCAAGGTGCTGGCGTCTCGACCGAAGCCGTGGCGATTGGCAACAAGGGCCTGGGTTTCCTGAACCGTGTGGGCGCCAAGGTGGTTTCGCACGTGACGGGTCTGGGCGACACCCCCCACCTGGACAAGCTGATTGGCCCGGTGAAGGTGCTGCTCGATGCATACGCAGAAGGCAAGATCAACGCGGTGTACCTAAGCTACACCAAGTTCATCAACACCATGAAGCAGGAATCGGTGGTGGAGCAGTTGCTCCCCCTGTCCTCCGAGCAGATGCAAGCTGAGAAGACGGAACACGGCTGGGACTATATCTATGAGCCCGATGCGCAAAGCGTCATCGACGAGCTGCTGGTCCGTTATGTCGAGTCCCTGATCTACCAGGCGGTTGCGGAAAACATGGCGTCCGAGCAGTCGGCGCGCATGGTGGCCATGAAGGCTGCCACCGACAACGCCGGCAGCGTCATTGGCGAGTTGAAGCTGGTCTACAACAAGACGCGCCAGGCAGCGATCACGAAAGAACTTTCGGAAATCGTGGCTGGCGCCGCTGCTGTGTAAGCAGCTCAACAAACTACTTTATTGGAGCGAAAAATGGCTCAAGTGCAAGGCAAGATTGTTCAATGTATCGGCGCTGTGGTGGACGTGGAGTTCCCCCGCGACCAGATGCCCAAGATTTATGACGCCCTGAAGCTCGAAGGCTCGTCGCTGACGCTGGAAGTGCAACAGCAGCTGGGCGACGGCGTGGTGCGTACCATTGCCCTGGGTTCGTCCGACGGCCTGCGTCGCGGCATCATGGTGTCCAACACCGGCAACCCCATCACCGTGCCTGTGGGCAAGGCGACGCTGGGCCGCATCATGGACGTGCTGGGCACGCCCATCGACGAACGCGGTCCGGTCAGCCAGGACCTGACGGCCTCCATCCACCGCAAGGCCCCTGCGTACGACGAACTGTCGCCATCGCAAGAGCTGCTGGAAACCGGCATCAAGGTGATCGACCTGGTGTGCCCGTTCGCCAAGGGCGGCAAGGTGGGTCTGTTCGGTGGCGCCGGTGTGGGCAAGACCGTGAACATGATGGAACTCATCAACAACATCGCCAAGGCCCACAGTGGTCTGTCGGTGTTCGCTGGTGTGGGCGAGCGTACCCGTGAAGGGAACGATTTCTATCACGAAATGGCCGATTCCGGCGTGGTGAACCTCGAGAAGCTCGAAGACTCGAAGGTCGCCATGGTGTACGGCCAGATGAATGAGCCCCCAGGCAACCGTCTGCGCGTGGCCCTGACCGGCCTGACCATCGCGGAATCCTTCCGTGACGAAGGCCGTGACGTGCTGTTCTTCGTGGACAACATCTACCGCTACACGCTGGCCGGTACCGAAGTGTCCGCTCTGCTGGGCCGTATGCCTTCCGCCGTGGGCTACCAGCCTACGCTGGCCGAAGAAATGGGCCGCCTGCAAGAGCGTATTACGTCCACCAAGGTCGGTTCGATCACTTCCATCCAGGCCGTGTATGTGCCAGCGGATGACTTGACCGACCCATCGCCTGCCACGACGTTTGCTCACTTGGACTCCACCGTGGTGTTGTCGCGTGACATCGCTTCGCTGGGTATCTATCCCGCCGTGGATCCTCTGGACTCCACCAGCCGCCAGCTGGACCCGAACGTGGTGGGCGAAGACCACTACACCACGGCCCGCGCCGTGCAAGGTACGCTGCAGCGCTACAAGGAACTGCGCGACATCATCGCCATCCTGGGCATGGACGAACTGGCTCCTGAAGACAAGCTGGCCGTGGCCCGCGCTCGCAAGATCCAGCGTTTCCTGTCGCAGCCTTTCCACGTGGCCGAAGTGTTCACTGGTTCGCCAGGCAAGTACGTTCCCCTGTCGGAAACCATCCGCGGTTTCAAGATGATCGTGAACGGCGAATGCGATCACCTGCCAGAGCAAGCGTTCTACATGGTGGGCACCATTGACGAAGCCTTCGAAAAGGCCAAGAAGGTGGCCTGATGAGCCGTCGGCCGGGCAGCCCATGGCAGCGCGGCCCCCAGCAATCAAGCAACCCACCTTTTCCTAGGAGCAATGATGAACACCATCCACGTTGATGTGGTCAGTGCCGAAGAGTCCATCTTCTCCGGTGAAGCGCGTTTTGTCGCTCTGCCCGGCGAAGCTGGCGAACTGGGCATCTACCCCCGCCACACCCCGCTGATCACCCGCATCAAGCCGGGCTCGGTGCGCATCGAAATGGCTGACGGTGGCGAAGAGTTCGTTTTCGTGGCCGGTGGCATTCTGGAAGTGCAACCCAACTGCGTGACCGTGCTGTCCGACACCGCCATCCGTGGCAAGGACCTGGACGACGAGAAGGCCAACGCAGCCAAGTCTGCAGCCGAAGAAGCGCTCAAGAACGCCAAGAGCGACATCGATCTGGCCAAGGCCCAGTCCGAGCTGGCTGTTATGGCAGCCCAGATTGCGGCACTGCGCAAGTTCCGCCAGAAGAAGTAAGCTTTTGCGAGCACCTCTGTGCGGCAAAAAACCCGGCAATGCCGGGTTTTTTTATTTCTGCGCCGTGTGGATGGCCTCCAGCCGTGGATTGCCATGAGTTCCGTTTGATGTGGATGGTCGGTGACTTTTAGCGCTGCTCCGGCACGAAACGGCTGCCCGCCAGACTAAAAAAAGGCCGGGGCCCCTCACAGGGCCCCGGCCTTTTGCATTGGCACTTTTCACAAAGCCCTCATGCGGTCCGCATGGGGCCTTCGCAATTACATCGCGTTGCCAATTTCGCCCGAAGAGATCTGGCCGGTGCGCAGGGCTTCAGCAGCCTGGGCACGCACGGCAGCACGGTCAGCCGTGGACTTGTAGGTCACCACACGCGAACCAGCGGGYTCGATSGAGCGGGTCTGGGCCACGGTAGCAGCTTCGGCAGCCACTTCAGCGCGGGTGCGGTTGGTTTCGAACTTGGTGGCGAACTGCGAAGCATCGGCTTCATCAGCGTGGGCACCAAAAGCGGCAAAAGCGGCGACAGCAGCAACGGACAGGAAACGGACAGACTTGTTCATGGTGAAACTCCGGAAAATTCTAAAAAGAGGACT
>NZ_LMGP01000007.1:25333-38975 GCF_001427445.1 Acidovorax sp. Root568
GTGAGTCGCCTTGCGGGTTCGGCTCATCGATGGGATGAACTGTACGCCGGTGGGGTGCAGAGAAAAACCACCGGGTCGCGAACTAACTGTTCCAGTATTGGAAACAATGAAGATGGGATGAGGGCCGGTCCGTGGGCTTGGGGTACTGGTTCGGCCGGAGATAGTTACCTGCTGATGGATAACCCGAATACATATTCAGGACGGTTGCAGAGTGCAGGGCTGCAGAGCTGCAGAGCTGTAGAGCTGTAGAGCCGTAGAGCCGTAGAGCCGTAGAGCCGTAGAGCCGTAGAGCCGTAGAGCCGTAGGCGTGTGAGGGGCGCACCTGCGCAGAGTCAGCGGGTTAGCTCCGCGATGTGGCCTGCTGGGGCTCGAAGTGGGGTGTTCAATTCGATGCCCATGGAAAGTAGTTTGCGGCTGAACTGCATGTACCGTCAGGCTGAGCCGCAGCCCACCCATACACAACGGCCGCCCTCTGGGCGCTCTGATTCGCGTCGCGTTGTAGATGCTCGGGGATGGCCACCAGCCGGTATTCAGCGCAGGAGCGGCGCGTCGGGTAGCTCGTTGACGGAGGGCGAATCGGTGGCGCGCGGAAAGTGCTCCGCCAGCAGGGCGCCTACCGCGCCCACGGCCTGTGCCAGGCCTTCTTCGTAGTGGCCTTGCTGAAACTGGGCCGTCATCTTCGTCGCCATCTCCTGCCATGCGGTCGGTGGGACATGCCGTGCCAGGCCCCGGTCGGCAACGATCTCGAACGCATGTTCCGGCATCAGCAGGTAGATCAGCACGCCGTTGTTGTGTTCGGTGTCCCACACGCGGTGTTTGCTGAACAGCATCAGCGCGCGTTCGCGTGCATTGGCGTGACGGCGCAGGTAGCTCCAGGGGAGCCCCGCTTCCGCCACGATGCGAATCTGCCCGGTGTGCTGCCGCTCGCTGGCAGCGACCTGCGCGCCGAGGCGCTGCAGTGCTTGCAACGGGATGGCGGATCGGCCGAAGGCGTCGTGCCAGCGATGGTGGACGAGCCTCCAGATGGAACGCCATAGCGTGTGCGTTGGTTGCCCGCTGTTCTCAACACCCATCACCAGTCCCCCGATGCACCGCCGCCACCAAAATCGCCCCCACCGCCGGAACTGAAGCCGCCGCTGTCACTGCTGCTGCTGAATCCGCCCGAGCTGCCGCTGCTCCAGCCCCCGGAACCTCCGCCGCCATGCCCCAGGCTGATGGGGCCGCTGCTGCCGCCAAAAAGCCAGGTGTAGAGCAGCGCAATGATGCCCGCGCCCACCGACAGCAGCAGGCTGGAGGTGAACACAAACGCCAGGGCGCCTACGCCGCCTCCTACCGCCAGTCCGCCCAGCGCAGCCCCCAAGAGGCTGCGAGCCAACGGGCCGGCCACCATGACGCCAAAAAACAGGAAGATGGCAAAGTCCGTCCAGTCGAACAGACTATGACTGCTGCCCCCAGCGGGGGGGGCGGACGTCTCTGCCGGGGCGGGCAGGGCTTCGCCCGCGATGCGCGCGCCGATCTGCGTGACCGCAGCGCTCAGACCGCCAGCAAAGTCGCCTTGCTGAAAGCGGGGCTTCATCGCGCCGTCGATGATGCGTGCTGCTGCGATGTCGGGGATGGCACCTTCCAGAGACTTGGCAACCTCGATGCGCATCTTGCGGTCGTTCTTGGCCACCAGGACCAGCACACCATCACCCACGTCGCGGCGCCCGATCTTCCACTGGTTGCCGACGCGGTTGGCATAGGCGGCAATGTCTTCTGGTGCGGTGGTGGGCACCATCAGCACCACGACCTGCGAGCCGCGCGACTTTTCGAGGGCGACCAGCTGGCCCTCCAGCGCCTGGGTGTCTGCGGCGCTGAGCGTGCCGGTCTGATCAATGACGTGGCCGGTCAGCGGGGGCACAGCCAGCGGCTGCGATTGGGCCCAGCCAAAGATAGGCCATGCAGCTATAAAAAATATAGCTATCAGGGCATATCGAATAGGCGCTAGCAGCATATTTAGCTCACATCAGGCCCTGCAAGGGGTGTTCAGGGCTTGGCTTTGGAGGCGGAAAAATCCACCGTGGGTGGCACGGAAATTTGGGCCTCGTTGGCGACGGTAAAGCTGGGCTTGGGGGCGTAGCTGAAGGCCATGGCCGTGAGGTTGGTGGGGAAGCTGCGGGCCAGCACGTTGTACTCCTGCACGGTCTGGATGTAGCGGTTGCGGGCCACGGTGATGCGGTTTTCGGTGCCTTCCAGCGTCACCCGCAGGTCGCGAAAGCCCTGGTTGGCCTGCAAGGTGGGGTAGCGCTCGGACACGACCATCAGGCGCGACAGGGCGCTGGACAACTCTCCCTGGGCCTGCTGGAACTTGCTGAAAGCCTCGGGGTTGTTCAGCGTCTCGGGCGTGACCTGGATGGCCGTGGCCTTGGCGCGGGCCTCGACCACCTTGGTCAGCGTCTCCTGTTCAAAGTTGGCCTCGCCCTTCACGGTGGCGACGATGTTGGGCACCAGGTCGGCACGGCGCTGGTACTGGTTGAGCACTTCGCTCCAGGCGGCCTTCGATTGCTCGTCCAGGCGCTGGAAGTCGTTGTAGCCGCAGCCGCTCAGCGTGAGCGTGGCGGCGAGCAAGGTGAGGAGGGCAAGAAGACGTTGGATCATCATGATGGTGGAGTCCGCCGATGGAGAAATGGGATGACTGTGCCAGAAACCGGAGGGCGCCAGTCCGCAAAATGGTCGGAGACCAGCGATGGTGGGCCCCCGCCCGAGCGCGTACAAAATCGGTGGGCAGCCAGGCATTGCACCGCCGCCGCACAATAGCAGGCTGGCGTTGCACCTGTCACGCCGTTCCGACCCACTTACCACCAGAATCCACATGCCCCGCGCCCGATCAAAAGCAGCCACCCTGGGTGGCTCTTCGGATGAAACCGAAACAGCCTTTTATGAGGCGCTGCAGCGCGGTGACATCGAGCTGCTGATGTCGTGCTGGGCGGACGATGACGAGATTGTCTGTGTGCACCCGGGCGGGCCGCGCCTGCTGGGGCCCGCCGCCATCCGTGCCGCGTTCGAGGCCATGTTCTCCCATGGGACGGTGCGTGCCCGGCCGGCGCAGGTGCACCGCGTGGTGGCGCTGTCGAGTGCCGTGCACAGCGTGGTCGAGCAGGTCGAGGTGATGCTGCCTGACGGCCTGCACCAGGCCGTGGTCATGGCGACCAACGTGTACCACAAGACCCCCGAAGGCTGGCGCATGGTGGCCCACCACGCCAGCCCGGGCGTGGCGCCCGGCGCCCAGGTGGATGTGCTGGCGCAGCGCCCCGTTCTGCATTGAGAGGCCCCTGCGTGAGGATTTTGGGTCCAATTGGCTGTATGCGCCGACAACATATGTCTTGACAGCTATGAAATACATAGCGCCTCGCTGGCTCCCCGGTGGCCAGTTGCAAACGATCTGGCCCGCGCTGTACGCACGCCGTGTGTTCGGCCCGCGTCCCGAGTACCGCCGTGAGCGCTGGGACACCCCCGATGGCGATTTTGTCGATGTGGACTTTCTCCAGGACGGTGTGGTGGCTGACGCTCCCAGGCCGCTGCTGGTGGTGTTCCACGGGCTGGAGGGCTCATCACGCAGCCATTACTGCGAAGCCTTTGCCGACCTGGCCCGCGAGCGCGGCTGGGCCTGCGCGCTGCCGCACTTTCGCGGCTGCAGCGGGGAGATCAACCGTGCCCCGCGCGCCTACCACTCGGGCGACCATGCGGAGATCGGCTGGATGCTGCAGCAGCTGCGTGTGCACCACCAGGGGCCGCTGATGGCGGTAGGAGTGTCACTGGGCGGCAATGCCCTGCTGCGCTGGGCCGCCGAAGTGGGCACTGACGCTGCGCGCAGCGCGGATGCGGTGGCGGCCGTGTGCTCGCCCATCGACCTGGCGGCGGGCGGCCATGCCATTGGGCGCGGCTTCAACCGGCTGGTGTACACGCGCATGTTCATGCGCACCCTGGTGCCCAAGGCGCTGCAGAAGCTGGCCCAGCACCCGGGGCTGTTTGACCTGCAGGCGCTGCTGGCCGCGCGGGACCTGTACGCGTTCGACAACGTGTTCACCGCGCCCGTCCACGGATTCCGTAATACCGAGGACTACTGGCTGCGCGCCTCGGCCAAGCCGCTGCTGCACCGTATCCGCGTTCCGGCGCTGGTGGTGAACGCGCGCAATGACCCCTTTGTGCCCGCTGGCAGCCTGCCGGGCGTGCGCGAGGTGGGACGCCATGTGACGCTCTGGCAGCCGCCGCATGGCGGGCATGTGGGGTTCCCGCGCGGCTTGCCACCGGGGCATGTGCGCGCCATGCCCGACGCCGTGGGAGGGTGGCTGGCCGAGCACAGTGGGGCGCTGGCGCTGCACGGCGCACAATCCGCCCATGGATGACATCGTCAAACAGGCACTGGCCAAATGGCCCAACGTGCCCGACTGCTATGGCTGGCTGGGCCTGGATGCGCGTGGCCACTGGTATCTGCGCGACGACGCGGTGCAGGCAGCGGGTACGTTTCCGCACAGCAAAGGGTCGTTGCTGCAGCACGACAAGCTCATCGCGTTCATAGCCCGCAACTACGAGCACGACGACCAGGGTCAGTGGTTCTTTCAAAACGGCCCCCAGCGCGTGTATGTCGAGCTGGAGGCCACGCCCTGGGTCTGGCGTCTGCAGCCGCAAGACCTCCGCGCCATCAGCCATACGGGCCGGGAGGCGTCGGTCCGCCACTGCCTGCTGGATGAGCAGGGCCGTGTGTACCTGGAGACAGACCTGGGCCTGGGGCTGGTGCACACGCTGGATGTGGCACTGGCTGCAGAGGCTGTGACCGACGGACGCTGGACGCCGCAGGACGTACAGGCGCAGGACCTTCCGGCACGCAACGGGTATGTCTGCAGTCCGCGCGCCCGGTCGCAAGCCGGGGCGTCGCGGCCAACCTGAAGCTCCACCCTACCGCCTTCAACCCGGAGTTGCAGGCACTCAGAGCGGCTCACCACGGCACTGGATAACCTGCAAGACGAAAAAAAAGCCGGTCGCAAGGACCGGCTTTCTGGGTGAGGGTTCTACCCAGCTCGTGCAGGGTCGGGCGCTGCCTTACTTGGCGGCGGCTGTCATGAACTCCACCGCGGCGCGCAGATCGGCGTCAGAGGCTTGGGAGCCGCCACGCGGAGGCATGGCGCCCTTGCCCTTGGCGACACTGGTGTACAGCGCGTCGATGCCTGCGGGCAGGCGAGCTGCCCAGGCGGCCTTGTCACCAAACTTGGGAGCACCGGCCACACCGGCAGCGTGGCACACCTGGCAAGCCTGCTTATACAGAGCCTCGCCAGCGCCAGCTGCGGCGGCTGCAGGTGCGGCAGCTACCGCCACAGCAGGCGCAGCAGCTGTAGGGGCTGCGGCGGGTGCTGGTGCAGGAGAGGCGGCTGGTGCTGCGTCTGCCTGGGCGGCTGGGGCAGCGGCTGCGGGAGCAGCAGGTTCGGCAAACTTGGCACCACCAGCATTGGCCATGTAGGCCACAGCGCGCGCGATTTCGGTGTCGTTGAAGTCGCCGCCACCTTGGGGTGCCATGGCGCCCTTGCCCTTCAGGGCCGACTGCACCAGGGCTTCAAACCCGGTGCCGATGCGCGCAGCCCAGGCAGCGGCATCACCAAACTTGGGGGCACCCGCAGCGCCGGAGGCATGGCAGGCGGAGCACTGGGCCTTGAACACTTCTTCGCCGCTCTTGAGGGGGCGGTTGGCGTCGCGCACTTCGACCATGCCGATCTTCTGGATGCGTTCGGCGATGGCCTTTTCAGGGTTGACGGCACCGGCAGCGGGCTTGTCCGCCGACGTCACATACAGGACCAAGCCAATGATGGCAAAGATCGGAATCACAAACGAGAAAAGTACCGCGACCAGCAACTGCTTGGGGTTCTTGATCGGGCCGGTATGGGCTTCTTCGTGGTGGTTGTCGCTCATGTCGTCCTCAGGTGTATCGGGGGCTTCGGTGTAATCAACCTTAAATTATATCTGCGGGGATGGTTATTCCCATCCCCGCTGGATGCAGACAACCACGGGTTTGCCCCAGAGCGAGCGCAGCGCCCCAGGGGCTGCGCTCGCTCCCGCGCAGGGCGTCAGGAGGGGAGCTGGGCGCTGGTGTCGGGCGCTCCACCCCCCAGTGCCTTGTACAGCGACACCTGGTTTTGCAGTTGCGCCAGCTGCACCTGCACCACCGCCTGCTGGGCCGTGAACAGCGAGCGTTGTGCGTCCAGCAGGTCCAGATAGCTGGCCACGCCGTTGCGGTAGCGCAGGTCGGCCAGCTGCAGGCGCGCGGCCTCTGCCTGGGCCTGCTGTTGCTGGGCCTGGGCCTGTTCGCCCAGCGTGGCTTGCCCCGCCAGCGCATCCGAGACCTCGCGGAACGCGGTCTGGATGGCCTTTTCGTACTGCGCCACGGCAATCTCCCGGCCGACCCGGGCGCTGTCCAGATTCGCCTGGTTGCGGCCCGCGTCAAAAATGGGCAGCAGCAGGGATGGCGCGATGGTGAAGCCCCAGGAGCCATTCTTGAACAGGCCGGACAGCTCGCCGCTGGCTGTGCCTGCCTGCGCCGTCAGGGAGATGCGCGGGAAAAACGCGGCCCGCGCAGCGCCGATGTTGGCGTTGGCGCCAATCAGTTGCTGCTCCGCCTGGCGGATGTCCGGCCGGCGGGTGAGCAGCTCCGACGGCACGCCGGCAGGCAACGGTGCCATCGCAGGCGCGTCGGCCAGCTTGCCACCGGCCAGACTGGCGCGCACGTCCTGAGGCAGTGCCTGACCGAGGAGCAGGACCAGTGCGTTTTCGTCGAGCGCGCGCTGGCGCTGCTGCTGCGCCAGCGTGGCGCGGGCCGCCTGGGTGAGCGACTCGGCCTGGCGGAAGTCGAGCTCGGAGGCCACACCCGCGTCCAGGCGCATCCTGGTCAGGCGCACCGACTCCTCGCGCGATGCGAGAGTCTGGCGCGACAGGTCCAGCAGCTCCTCGTCGGCCAGCAGTGTCAGCCAGCTATTGGCCACTGCCGCCACCAGGCTCACCTGTGCGGCGTTGCGGCCTTCTTCCGTGGCAAGGTACTGGGCGAGTGCCTGCTCCTTGAGGCTGGCAATGCGGCCAAAGAAGTCGATTTCCCATGCGGATACGGCCAGACCCACGCTGAATGAGTTGGTCAGGTTGCCCGTGCCCGTGGCAGGGGCCCGGCTGGCATTGGCGGCCAGTCCCACGCCCGGGTACAGGTCGGCCCGGCGCACCTGGTAGGTGGCCCGAGCTTGCTCGATGTTGAGCATGGCCACACGCAGGTCGCGGTTGTTGGCCAGCGCAATGTCGATGAGCTGTTGCAGGCGTGGCTCGGCAAAGTAGTTCTGCCAGGGCACGGTGGCTCCCGACAGCGCAGCTGCGCTGTCGGTTGTTGCCGCCCCGCCGGCGTAGGTGGCGGGGACGGGGGGCTGCGGGCGCTCGTAAGTGGGGATGAACGAGCAGCCAGCCAGCAGCGCAGCCGCCGTGGCTGCTGCCAACGCCATGGGGGTACTTCGGTTTTTATTCATGGGTTCCAACTCCTGCTTCTTCTGCATGGCGGCGGTTCATTTCCTGTTGGCGCGCGCTGCCTTTGAACAGGCTGCGCACCACCACAAAGAACACTGGCACAAAGAACACGGCCAGTGCGGTGCCTGTGACCATGCCACCCAGCACGCCGGTGCCGATGGCCCGCTGGCTGGCAGAGCCTGCACCCGACGCGACGACCAGTGGCAGCACGCCCAGGCCGAACGCCATCGAGGTCATCACGATGGGGCGGAACCGCAAATGTGCGGCGGCCAGCGCCGACTCGATCACGCCCTTGCCCTGGGCCTGCAGGTCCTTGGCGAACTCGATGATCAGGATGGCGTTTTTCGCTGACAGGCCAATGATGGTGATCAGGCCCACCTGGAAGTACACGTCATTGGCATAGCCGCGCAGCAAGGTGGCCAGCAGCACGCCCAGCACGCCCAGGGGCACCACCAGGATCACGGCCAGCGGGATCGACCAGCTCTCGTACAGCGCAGCCAGGCACAGGAATACCGCCAGGATGGCAAAGCTGTACAGGATGAGCGACTGCGAGCCTGCCAGCTTTTCTTCGCGCGACTGGCCGGTCCATTCAAAACCGAAGCCTTGGGGCAGTTGGCCAGCGAGCTTCTCCATCTCGGCCATGGCAGCTCCCGTGCTGTAGCCCGGCGCTGGCGAGCCGGAAATGCGCATGGCAGGGTAGCCGTTGTAGCGCACGGTTTGCTGCGCGCCGGTCACCCAGCGCGTGGTTGCGAACGCCGACAGCGGCACCGGTTTGCCCTGGCTGTTGGTGGCATTGATCTGCAGCAGATCGTCGGGCTGCATGCGCGCCGGCGCATCGGCCTGCACCACCACCCGCTGCAGGCGGCCCTGGTTCGGGAAGTCGTTCACATAGCTGGAGCCCAGCGCGGTGGACAGCGCGGAGTTGATGGCATCAAACGGCACACCCAGCGCGTTGGCTTTGTCGCGGTCTATGTCGATCTGCAACTGCGGAGCGTCTTCCAGACCATCGGGGCGCAGTTGCGTGAGCACCTTGCTCTGCGAGGCCATGCCCAGCAACTGATTGCGGGCTTTCACCAGGGCCTCGTGCCCCGCGCCGCCACGGTCCTGCAGGCGGAACGTGAAGCCGCTGGCGTTGCCCAGCTCGGGAATGGGCGGGGGGCTCAACGGGAAGATGAAAGCATCGCGAATGCCCATCAGCGCACCAAAGGCGCGGTTGGCCACGTCCTGTGCCGACTGACCGGGGCCATGGCGCTCGCTCCAGTCCTTGAGGGTCACAAAGGCGAGGGCCGCGTTCTGCCCCTGGCCGGAGAAGCTGAAGCCCAGCACGCCCACCATGCTTTGCACCTCGGGCTGCTTGAGGATGAAGCCTTCGACCTGCTCCATCACGGCCAGCGTACGCTCCTGCGTGGCGCCAGGTGGCAATTGCACGTTGACGATGATGTTGCCCTGGTCTTCGCTGGGCAGGAACGAGGTCGGCAGGCGCATGTAGACCACGGTCACGGCACCGATGATGGCTGCGTAGATCACCAGGTAACGCGCGGCGCGCCGCAGCATGCGGGCCACAAAGCCTTCATAGCCTTTGGCAGTGCGCGAAAAGCCGCGATTGAACCAGCCAAAGAAGCCAGTCTTCTCGTGGTGATGCCCCGCCTCGACCGGCTTGAGCAGGGTGGCGCACAGTGCCGGTGTGAGCGACAGGGCCATGAAGGCTGAGAAGCCAATGGATGCCACCATCACCGCCGAGAACTGGCGGTAGATGTTGCCCGTGGAACCTGCAAAAAATGCCAGCGGCACGAACACCGAGATCAGCACCACCGTCACGCCAATGATGGCGCCCGAAATCTGGCGCATGGCCTTGCGCGTGGCTTCCAGCGGCGACAGGCCTTCTTCGCTCATGATGCGCTCAACGTTCTCCACCACCACGATGGCGTCGTCCACCACGATGCCGATCACCAGCACCATGCCAAACATGGTCAGCACGTTGATCGAGAACCCCAGCGCCAGCAGTGTGGCAAACGTACCCAGCAGCGCAATCGGCACCACGATCGTCGGGATGATGGTGTAGCGCCAGTTCTGCAGAAACAGGAACATCACCAGGAACACCAACACCACGGCCTCGACCAGTGTTTCTGCGACCTGCTTGATGGAGATGTCTACAAAGCGCGAGCTGTCGTAAGGAATGCTCCAACTCATGCCCTCGGGGAAGTAGCGTGACAGTTCATCCATCTTCGCGCGCACGTCCTTGGCGGCCTCCAGTGCGTTACCGCTGGGCGACAACTGTACGCCGATGCCCACGGCGGGCTTTCCGTTCAGGCGTGCGGCGGTGGCGTAGGCCTGGCCGCCCAGTTCCACACGCGCCACATCCTTGATGCGCACGGTGGAGCCATCGGTGTTGGCACGCAGCACGACGTTGCCGAACTGTTCAACGCTGGACAGTTGCCCATTGACCACGACGGTGGCGGCAATGCCTTGGCCCGCGACATTGGGCAGGTCCCCAATGGTGCCGCTGGCCACCTGGGCATTCTGGGCGCGGATGGCGGCGGTGATCTCTGCTGCCGACAGGTTGTAGCTCACCATCTTGGCCGGATCGATCCAGATGCGCATGGCGCGCTCCGTGCCAAACAGCTGGGCCTGGCCAATACCCTTAAGGCGTTGCAGTTCTGGCACCACGTTGCGCGACGCATAGTCACCCAAGGCAACGGTGTCGGTGGCCGGGTTGCTGGACGACAGCATGGTGAACAGCAGGAAGTTGGAGCGCGACTTGTCCACGCGCACCCCCTGTTGTGTCACGGCAGAAGGCAGGCGCGGCGTGGCCCGTGAAAGCCGGTTTTGCACGTCCACCTGCGCCAGGTCGGCATTGGTGCCGGGCTGGAAACTCAGCGTGATGCTGCCGGAACCATCGGCCTGCGCGACCGATTCCATGTAGATCAGCCCGGGGGAGCCGTTCATCTCGCGTTCGATGACCGACAGCACGCTGTCTTCGAGGGTTTGCGCCGATGCGCCAGGGTAGGCCGCGTTGATGACGATGGACGGTGGTGCCACCGGCGGGTACTGGGCAATGGGTAGCTGCGTGATGGCTACGCCGCCCATCACCATGATGAACAGCGCAATCACCCACGCAAAGATGGGGCGGTCAATGAAAAATTTGGCCATGCTGGATTGCCCCTTATGGCTTGGATGCGGCCGAAGCGGGCGCTGCCGGCGCCTCTGCGGAGGCTGGCGCTGAGGCAGTCGCTGCTGCCGGCGCAGGCGTGCCTGGTGCTTGCCATGGAACGGGCTTTACCGGGGTTCCGGGAGGCAGCATCTGCCGCTTCTGGAAGCCGTCCACCATCACTTTTTCACCCGCCTTCAGACCGTCCAGCACCACCCAGTGGTTGTTCTGTGCGGCACTGATCTTGACGGTGCGCTGCGACACCTTGCCGTCCTCGCCAACCACGCTGACCGTGTCGCCCTGCTGGGTGCGCGTGACAGCCTGCTGGGGCAGGGTGATGGCGTTGCTGGCCTGTGCCTGTTCAATCCGCACACGCAGATACAGTCCGGGCAGCAGCTCGCCCTTGGGATTGGGCACCTCTGCGCGCAGGGTGACCTGGCCGGTGGTGGAGTCCACCGACAAGTCCGTGAACAGCAGCTTGCCAGCTTGTGCGTATTCAGATCCGTCGCTGAGCACCAGCTTGACGCTGGCTGCCTGGCTGCCGCCAGCGCGCTTGAACTGCCCACTTTCCATAGCGCGCCGCAGTTGGAAGACGTCACCGGCCGATTGGGTGAAGTTCACGTACACCGGGTCGATCTGCTGCACCACAGCCAATGCGGTCGCTTCGCCCTGGCCGACCAAGGCGCCTTCAGTGACCAGTGCGCGGCCAATGCGACCGGAGATGGGGGAGGTCACGCTGGCATAGCTGAGGTTGATGTCGGCGGTGCGCACAGCAGCCTTGGCGGCCGCCACGTCGGCCTGGGCTTGTTTCTCGGCCGCCTCTGCGTTTACAAAATCCTGCTTGCTGATGGCATTGGCTGCAACCAGGGGGCGATAGCGCTCAGCTTGTGCGCTGGCCTGTGCCAGATTGGCCTGGGCCTTGGCGAGGCTGGCGCGCGCGCTCTCTGCAGCAGCGGCGTAGGGAGCGGGATCAATGCGGAACAGCACCTGCCCGGCCTTGACGTCGCTACCTTCCTTGAACACGCGCTGCTGAAGGATGCCGGCGGCCCGTGCGCGCACTTGGGCCACCCGAGACGCCTCCACGCGGCCAGGTAGCTCGGTGATAAGCCCCACGTCGCCGGGCGTGGCGGTCACGACTCCCACTTCGACCGGGGGCGGCTTGGGACCGCCTGCCTCGGCGGCCTGTCCATCAGCCTTGCCACAGGCGGACACAAGCAGTATCGCCGCGCTGATGGCAGCCAGCGAAAGCACTCGTCGGGTGGTGGTGGCACGCAAGTAAGGGGTGCCGGATGCGTCACGCAGTTGAGGCATGAGAGTCCTTTGGGTAGGCGTCAAAAAAAGGGATCTGGAAAAAAGTGGGAGGTCTGGAGCGCTTCGCTCAATGCCCCGACAGTTTGATCAGAAATTATACATACAGACATGAATGTATAATTGTCGACTGCTGCAGATGCCCCTAGGCAGTCGTAGGGGTTTTGGAGACTCAACAGGATGTTTGACTATGGCGCGCCGGACAAAAGAAGATGCAATCGCAACCCGCAACGGGTTGATCGATGCGGCTGAGTTGGTGTTTCGGGAAAAGGGGGTGTCCCGCGCGTCGCTGAGTGATATTGCCCAGGCTGCGGGAGCCACGCGTGGTGCGATCTACTGGCACTTCAAGGACAAGGTGGACCTGTTTAGCGCCATGATGGACCGTGTCACGCTGCCGTTGGAGCAGGGTTTTGCCAGTTTTGAAGACAGCACCTGCGCCGATCCTGTGCAACGCCTTCGGGCGGTGATGGCGCTGGTGCTGCGCAGTGTGGCCTCGGACGAGCACACCCGAAGGGTCTTCGAGATTGCGTTGTACAAGGTGGAATACGTGAACGAGCTGATGGGGCTGCGCGAGCGCCATGTGGCGGCCTCCGAAGGGTTTACGCAGCAGCTGGCGCGCGACTTTGCGCTGGCTGCTGAGTCGCAAGGGGTGGTGCTGTCGATGTCGGCGATGGACGCGGCCATTAGTCTGCATGCCCTTTTTGATGGGCTGATCCGCAACTGGATTCTGAATGACGGTGGCTTTGATCTCATTGGCGTAGGTGGCGCCAGCACCGACGCATTTTTGCGTGGTGTGGGGTTGTCGCTGGCCGTAACGAAAGTGCCTGCTGCATCCTGTGATGGCTGAGCGCCAGGGCTTTGTTTGTTTGGATGCTTGCCGCGTGCAATAATCAAAGGCTGCGTCAATCAGAGGTATGCGGCTGTAGCTCAGTGGATAGAGTATTGGCCTCCGAAGCCAAGGGTCGTGGGTTCGATCCCCGCCAGCCGCACCAACGGTACATGCAGCAGCGAGCGCTTACAGCGTTTGTGAAGAGCGTCAAATGCGTTTAATTTCTGAATGCGTAAAAATTTGGTGCTATAATTCGAAATTCTCCGGAGGGGTGCCCGAGTGGCTAAAGGGGGCAGACTGTAAATCTGTTGGCTTACGCCTACACTGGTTCGAATCCAGTCCCCTCCACCAGTGAGTGAGCAGTGTTGAGAGTGATGCTTGACTTTGCGAGTGCAAAGTTGGGTTCGCAAAGGCCGGTGGTCTGCGCGGGAGTAGTTCAATGGTAGAACCCTAGCCTTCCAAGCTAATGACGCGGGTTCGATTCCCGTCTCCCGCTCCATTGTTTGTTGTGCTGGTTTGTTGAGTAGAGATTTTTGGTGTTGTGCGAGCGGCGCCAATTGCCCATGTGGCTCAGTGGTAGAGCACTCCCTTGGTAAGGGAGAGGTCGCGGGTCCGATTCCCGCCATGGGCACCATTTTCTGGTGCGTCCGGTTCTGGTTGCGCCGAGATCCTGTTGTGTTGATTTAGATTTTTTTCGGAGTCGGAAAAATGGCAAAAGGAAAATTCGAGCGGACCAAGCCCCACGTGAACGTGGGCACGATCGGTCACGTGGACCATGGCAAGACGACGCTGACGGCAGCTATCGCTACCGTGCTGTCCGCCAAGTTCGG
>NZ_LMGP01000008.1:0-2853 GCF_001427445.1 Acidovorax sp. Root568
CCAAGCCTGTAACGCCCAGCCCGGCCCCGGCACCCAAGGCTGCGGGAAGCGACGACGACTGGGAGAGCTTCTGACCAGGGCCCCGCAGGCCCCTGGGTGAAGAAATCGGGTCAAAACGGCTGCAAGCGCAGGTGGAAAATGCGCTGACAGCTATCAAAAACAAAGCAAGAAAGCACGCAGAGGGGGGCTACCTTCTGCGTGCTTTTTTTGTGGGCGAGCGCTTCGCGTCGGCGTAGTCGGATGCGCTGCTGCAGGTGCACGTGCAGGTCAGCGGTGCGGGTTGGGGTACACCAGATGCAGCCCTGGCAGCTGGGGGCGCTGGAACGGCTGCCACACCACGCCTGGCCCGTGTGGCTGGCCCAGACGGTCGGCCACGGCCCACCAGGCACTGGGGTTCAGGCCGATGCCAAAGTGGCTGGCCACCACCTCGATGTTCTCGGTGTGGGGGGTGTGGTCGGCAGGCGCCTGGATGCTGCCGCGCCATGCCACCACGCCATCGGTGCGGGAGTAGATGCTGGTGGTGGGCACCGGGGGTGCTTCGGGCAGGTTGTAGTTCTCGGTTTCGCGCTCGATGCTGCGGCCGCTGGCGAACTGGTAGATGCGCCAGGCGTTGGTGGAGGTGTGGGGCCCGGCAAACGGGGTGCCCAGGGTCACCACGCAACGCACCAGGTCCGGCATTTCCTTGGCCAGCTCGCGGGCGTAGATGCCGCCCAGGCTCCAGCCCACCAGGCTCACCTTGTGGCCGCTGGCATCCACCGCTTGCTGCAGCTGGGCCTTGGCGTTCTCCAGTACGCCGTCGCGCGGCCCCAGGTTCAGGCCCTGGCCCCAGCCCAGCGTGTTGTAGTTGCGCGATTCGAGGTAGCGACGCAGGGGCAGGGTGGTGGCGTCACCCGCCGTGAGGCCCGGAAACACGATGACCGTGTGGCCATCGCCCAGTGGAGCGCGCTGCAGAACGGGCCATGCGGGCAGCACGGCGCCAAATTCCCAGGGGGCCCGCAGCTCCAGCGCCAGCAGGGGGAGGCTGGGCGGTGGCATGTGGTCAGGGGCGGCGGATTTGCGGTCGGAGAAGAGAGGCATCAAGTCGTCGTTCCAAAACGGGCGCCTGCCGGGCAAGGCAAGCGGGTCGTGCGACGGTAGCAGTTTTTGCGCACCAAGGCGGGGCGCGAAATGGAGCAAGCTCTCCAATTGCCCCCGCCCAGACTGGGGGAGTCCCCTTCGGATAGCGGGGGAGATTGCCCATGAATGTCACATTTTGCAACCGTGCGCTGCTATGCTTTGGATAGCTTTTGCGTTCGTTGCGTTCTGGCGCTGTTCGCAACCCTCCCGTTCCAACCGTCTGAAAGCCCGCGCCATGACCGCTATTGCCGACGCCGCTGCGCCTGCCGCCACCCACTCTGCGCACCGCGCGCTGGCCCCAAGCCCCACCGCAGCCCCTCGTGAATTCCTGACCTTCCGCCTGGGTGCGGAGGAGTACGGCATTGACATCCTGCGCGTGCAGGAGATCCGCTCATACGAGAGACCCACGCGCCTGGCGCAATCGCCCGACTTCATCAAGGGCGTGATCGATCTTCGCGGCCGCATCGTGCCCATCCTGGATCTGCGGGTGAAGCTGCAATGCCCTGAAGCCAGCTACACCGACTTCACCGTGGTGATCATTCTGGACGTCGGCTCTACCGTGATTGGCGCGGTGGTGGATGCGGTGGCCGATGTGGTCTCGCTCACTCCCGACCTCATCAAGCCCACGCCCCAGTTCGAGCGGCAGGGCCATGTGGACCCCGCCTTTGTCACTGGCATTGCCAGCCTGGGCGAGCGCATGCTGATCGTGATGGACATCGAGGCGCTGCTCAGCAGTGACGAAATTGGGCTGTTGAGATCGGCCGTCCACAGTTAACGTGTCAACCCACTACACAAGATCAACGCAGAGGAGAAGAAGGATGAATCAGCTCAAGATTTCAACCCGGCTGGCTGTGGCATTCGCCGTCATGGTGCTTCTGTTGGTCGCGTTGGGGGCGGTGAGTTTGGTGCGGTCGGCCAGCCAGCGCGCGGCACTAAATGACATCACCGAGATGCGGATACCCATCACCAAATCGATGGGAGCTCTGGCTGATGGGGTGAACGTCCAGGCGATTCAATTCCGGAATCTCGCAATTTTCAACAATGAGAGCATCACCAAATCTTCAAGAGAGCGTGTAGCTGCTGCACGGATTGCCATTGCTGAGCAAATTAAAACGCTCACTACGCTCATTCAGTCGGAAAAAGGCAAGGAAATTCTGGCCCGTGTGCAGCAGCACCGCGCGGCGTTCCTCAAGCTCGGCGACGAGTACATGGCGCTTATTCAGCAAGGTCAGCGAGACGAGGCGCTGAAGCTCCTGGAAGAGAAGTTGCGTCCTGTTCAACTGGAGTATCAGAAAGCAATCCAGGAGCAAGTCGAATACCAGGCGCAAGTGACGGTGGCGGCGGGCCAGAAAGCAGAAGCTGAGGCCAACGCGCTGCAGCGCGATGTGCTCATCGCGGGTGCTCTGGCCATCGCCATCGCCATCTTTCTGGCCATCACCATCATCCGTTCCATCACCCGCCCCCTGGCGCTGGCGGTGGAAGCGGCCGACCGCGTGGCCAGTGGCGACCTGAGCGGCCAGATCGTCGTGCAGTCCAAGGACGAAACCGGCCACCTGCTCAGCGCCCTGCAGCGCATGCAGCAAAGCCTGGTCAACACCGTCAGCTCGGTGCGCCAGAACGCCGAAGGCGTAGCGTCAGCCAGCGCACAGATCGCCTCAGGCAACAACGACCTGAGCGCGCGCACGGAACAGCAGGCCTCGGCGCTGGAAGAAACAGCCGCCTCGATGGAAGAACTGG
>NZ_LMGP01000010.1:0-670627 GCF_001427445.1 Acidovorax sp. Root568
AACGCCGAAGGCGTAGCGTCAGCCAGCGCACAGATCGCCTCAGGCAACAACGACCTGAGCGCGCGCACGGAACAGCAGGCCTCGGCGCTGGAAGAAACAGCCGCCTCGATGGAAGAACTGGGCTCCACCGTGCGCCAGAACGCCGACAACGCGCGAGCCGCCAACCAGCTGGCCGTGAGCGCCAGCACCGTGGCCGTGCAAGGCGGAGACGTGGTGGCCGAAGTCGTCGAGACCATGAAAGGCATCAACGCCAGCAGCAACAAGATTGCAGACATCATTAGCGTCATCGACGGCATCGCCTTCCAGACCAACATCCTGGCCCTCAACGCCGCCGTCGAAGCCGCCCGCGCCGGCGAACAAGGCCGGGGCTTTGCCGTGGTGGCCGGAGAAGTGCGCAACCTGGCAGGGCGCAGCGCAGAAGCCGCCAAAGAAATCAAAGCCCTCATTACCGCCAGCGTAGAACGCGTGGAACAAGGCACCGCCTTGGTGGACAAAGCCGGAGCCACCATGACCGAAGTCGTCAGCGCCATCCGGCGCGTGACCGACATCATGGGAGAGATCAGCGCCGCCAGCAGCGAACAAAGCGCAGGTGTCGGCCAGGTGGGAGAAGCCGTCACGCAAATGGACCAGGCCACCCAGCAAAACGCCGCCCTGGTGGAAGAAATGGCCGCGGCCGCCAGCGCACTGAACGCCCAGGCCGGCGAACTGGTCAACGCCGTGGCCGTGTTCAAGCTCGACGCCAGCGGCACGAACAGCAGCTACAGCCAGAACCGCCACACGGCAGCCCCCGCCCGCACCCCCATTGCAGCGCCCAGCTACAAAGCCCCGGCCCGCAGCACCAGCCTGGGCAAAAGCGCCAAGACCGGCAGCAAACCCGCCGCCAGCCTGGCGGCGCCCAAGGCCAGCAGCCCGGCAGCCTCACCCGCCGCCAAGCCTGTAACGCCCAGCCCGGCCCCGGCACCCAAGGCTGCGGGAAGCGACGACGACTGGGAGAGCTTCTGACCAGGGCCCCGCAGGCCCCTGGGTGAAGAAATCNCCAAGCCTGTAACGCCCAGCCCGGCCCCGGCACCCAAGGCTGCGGGAAGCGACGACGACTGGGAGAGCTTCTGACCAGGGCCCCGCAGGCCCCTGGGTGAAGAAATCAGGTCAAACCGGCTGCAAGCGCAGGTGGAACATGCGCTGACAGCTATCAAAAACAAAGCAAGAAAGCACGCAGAGGGGGGGGCTACCTTCTGCGTGCTTTTTTGTGGGCGGGCGCTTTGTTGGTGATGGCTGAAGGCATGCGTGGGGCGGGTCTGCCACCCGCTGGCGCGATGCTTGCTGCAGGTGCGTGATGGCGAGTTGCCGTTGTGGGCAGCGGCGCGCCAATGTAGGCGGGCGATTTGTACGCAAACGTAACGGAAAGCGCTATGCTGAGCGGGCCCGCCACGGCGCGCGGCCCGTCGGTGGGTGGACATTTCCTTTTTGGCGCCGTTCTCCACAGGAGTTCTGCAATGGACCGAGGTTTCAACGCGTCGCGCACGTGCATGGGTGGCCGCCCCATCATCACCAGCGCAAGCTCCCATGCGCCTGCCGTGTGGTCTGCTACGCCAACCGTGGCGCCGCCCAGGCCACACCTGAGTCTGCCGCGCGCTCTCCGTATGCCCCTTTCCAACCGCTGGTGCGCTGCCAGTCGGGCGCAGCCTGTTTGCTTGTTTCCCTCAGGAGTGTTGTCATGAACCAGTTCAAGATTTCCACCCGCTTGGCGGGTTTGCTTGCGGCCTTGTGTCTGCTGGTGTTGCTGGTGGGCGTGGCGGGGCTGTATGGCATGGGCAATTCCAATGCCGGGCTCAAGTCGGTATACGATGACCGCGTGGTGCCGCTCAAGCAGATCAAGGTGGTGGCGGACATGTATGCGGTCAACGTGGTGGACACGGCCCACAAGGTGCGTGACGGTACGCTGACACCCGCACAGGGCCTGCAGTCGGTGGCCGATGCGCGCAAGGCCATCGATGCCAACTGGAAGGCCTATCTGGCCACCCAGCTGGTGCCGGAGGAAACGCAGTTGGTCGAGCGCTTCAAGCCGCTGCAGGCCAAGGCAGATGCGGCCACCGATGTACTGGCGGGGCACTTCAAGTCGGGCGATGTGGCGGCCCTGACCGCGTTTGCGGCCAAGGAGATGTACCCCGCCATTGACCCATTGCAGGAGGTGCTGGGCCAGCTGATGCAGGTGCAGCTGGACCGTGCCAAGGCCGAGTACGACAGTGCGGCCGCCAGCTACCAGACCATCCGCGCACTGGCGGTCACGGCCGTGGTGGCGGGCATTGTGCTGGCGGTACTGATGGGCGGCGCCATGATCCGGCAGATTTCGCGTGCGCTGGGCGATGCGGTGCAGATCACCGACGCGGTGGCGCAGGGCGACCTGACCGTGGCGATCCACGCGCGGGGCAAGGACGAGATCGCCCAGTTGCTCAGCGGCCTCACCGCCATGCGGGACAACCTGGCGCATGTGGTGTCGGGCGTGCGTGGCAATGCCCAGGGCGTGGCGTCGGCCAGTGCCGAGATCGCATCGGGCAACAACGACCTGTCCATCCGCACCGAGCAGCAGGCCAGCGCGCTGCAGGAAACCGCTGCGTCGATGGAGGAACTGAGCTCCACCGTCAAGCAAAACGCCGACAACGCGCGCCAGGCCAACCAGCTGGCGATGAGCGCATCCACCGTGGCGGGGCAGGGCGGCGATGTGGTGGCCGAGGTGGTGACCACCATGAAGGGCATCAACGACAGCAGCAAAAAGATCGCCGACATCATCAGCGTGATTGACGGCATTGCGTTCCAGACCAACATCCTGGCGCTGAACGCGGCCGTAGAGGCCGCCCGCGCGGGCGAGCAAGGCCGGGGCTTTGCCGTGGTGGCGGGCGAGGTGCGCAATCTGGCCCAGCGCAGCGCCGAGGCGGCCAAAGAGATCAAGTCGCTCATCACTGCCAGCGTGGAGCGGGTCGAGCAGGGCACCCAGCTGGTGGACAAGGCGGGTATCACCATGACCGAGGTGGTGGGGGCCATTCGCCGCGTGACGGACATCATGGGCGAGATCAGCGCCGCCAGCAGCGAGCAGAGCACGGGCGTGTCGCAGGTGGGCGAGGCCGTCACGCAGATGGACCAGGTCACCCAGCAGAACGCGGCGCTGGTCGAGGAAATGGCGGCTGCTGCCAGCAGCCTGAGCCACCAGGCCCAGGCCTTGGTGGGGGCGGTGGCGGTGTTCAAGCTCACGGCCGACCAGGCACGGGCATCGCAGCCTGGCGGCGCTGTGGACCCGGTGCCGCGCCCTGCGCCCGCCGCGGACACGCGCAAGGCGGTGATGGGCGGCCATGCGGCGGGCAGCAGGGCAACCCTTGCTTTGCGCTCTCCCTCTGCTCCTGTCGCCAAGAAGGCATCTGCTGCCAGTGCCACCACCAAGGCCGCGGGCGCCGCACCAAAAGCGGCCCCACAAGCAGTAGCCGCCGGTGCCGAGGACGACTGGGAGAGCTTTTGACCGACGGCAGGCCATGCCTGCACCGTTTGTAAGCGTGACGCCCCGTTCTGGGGCGTAGACTTCCCCAAGTTGGTTCAGCGCTTGGCACTGCGCCGACAGCTCCCGCGATGTAGCACCCCAGCCCGTGCGTGCGCTACACGCGCGGGGCCTTGTGCGCTGTTTTGATATCCCCACGGCTGACACAGGGGGCCGCACCCATGCCCCCACCGGCGCAGCGCTTGCGCAGTGGGTAGTCGACTCTCTTGTGATGATTATATCATATTTATCATAAATATGATATAATCATCACATTCCAGCCGCTGATTCCTTGTTGTACCGCGCAGGTGCGTGGCACCACGTCGGCGCACCCATGGCTGGCAAAAGCCCCCATAAAAACTACGAAAGATTCCCATGAGCAACCTGAAAATCGGAGCGCGCCTGAGCCTGGCCTTTGGCCTTGTGCTGTTGATCACCGCCACCATCGCCGCCACCGGCGTCTGGCGACTGGCGGTACTCAAGGAGGCCAGCAGTCGCATTGCCACTGTCGAAATGGAACGCAACGCCCTGGCGCAGGAGTGGAAGGCGGCCATCGACCTGAACTGGGTGCGGGCGTCGGCGTCGCTCAAGGCCACGGATGCGGGCTACATCCAGTCGCTGACAGCCGACATGGCCGCCACGTCGCAGCGCGCTAGCGAGGCACAGAAAAAGCTGGAAGCGCTGGTGGATGACCCGACCGAAAAGGCGCTGATGGAGCGCGTGGCTGTCACCCGCAAGGCTTATGTGGATGCCCGCGCCAAGCTGCTGGACCGCAAGAAGGCGGGCGAGGATGTGTTTGCGCTGGTGGACAGCGACCTCAAGCCCCTGGCCACCGCTTACCTGCAGTCGCTGGCCGATGTGGCGGACAACACGCACAAGCAGCTCGATGAGTTCGAGGACGCCATCATGCAGGACGCGGTGACCAGCCAGTGGGTGCTGGCGCTGGCTGCGGTGGTGTCGGTGGTGCTGGGCGCATTGTTTGCGCTGTGGACCACGCGTTCTATCGTGGGGCCGGTGCAGCGTGCGGTGCAGGCGGCCGATGAAATCAGCCACGGCAATCTGTCGGTGCAGATTCCCGACGTGGGCAACGGCCGCAATGAGATGGCCCAGCTGCTGCGCTCGCTGGACGAAATGCAGCAAAACCTGTCGCGCATCGTGGGGCATGTGCGCTCCGGCTCCGAGAACGTGGCCACGGCGTCGTCGGAGATCGCCCAGGGCAACAACGACCTGAGCGCACGCACCGAGCAGCAGGCCAGCGCCCTGCAGGAGACGGCGGCATCCATGGAGCAGCTCAATTCGACCGTGCGCCAGAACGCCGACAACGCCCGCCAGGCCAACCAGCTTGCGCAGAGCGCATCGACGGTGGCCGTGCATGGCGGAGAGGTGGTGAGCCAGGTAGTGGACACCATGAAGGGCATTCACGACAGCAGCAGCAAGATCGCCGACATCATCGGTGTGATCGATGGCATTGCCTTTCAGACCAACATCCTTGCGCTGAACGCGGCCGTCGAAGCAGCGCGTGCGGGTGAGCAGGGCCGGGGCTTTGCGGTGGTGGCGGGCGAGGTGCGCAGCCTGGCGGGCCGTTCGGCCGACGCGGCCAAGCAGATCAAGACCCTGATCAACGACAGCGTGGAACGCGTGGCCGCAGGCACCACGCTGGTCGATCAGGCGGGTGCAACCATGACCGAGGTGGTGGGCTCCATCAAACGTGTCACGGATTTGATGGGCGAGATCAGTGCCGCCAGCTCTGAACAAAGCCAGGGCGTGGCCCAGGTGGGCGAGGCTGTGACACAGATGGACCAGGTCACCCAGCAAAACGCTGCCCTGGTGGAAGAAATGGCCGCCGCCGCTGCCAGCCTCAACAACCAGGCGCAGGACCTGGTGAGCACGGTGGCGTTCTTCAAGCTGTCGCCAGCGCAGGCTGCGCAGCCGGCTGCGTCTGCCTTTGCGTATGTGCCCAAGGCTGCAGGCCCATCTCAGGCCTTGGCTGGTTCCAGCCGACCAG
Source organism: Acidovorax sp. Root568 (assembly GCF_001427445.1). NCBI lineage: Bacteria > Pseudomonadati > Pseudomonadota > Betaproteobacteria > Burkholderiales > Comamonadaceae > Acidovorax > Acidovorax sp. Root568. Next base: position 5,529 of record NZ_LMGP01000010.1, read on the forward strand.
CCGCTGTGGCCCAGTCCAAGGTGGCGCCCCTGCGTGCGGCCGCCAAGCACGCACCTGCTCTTGAGTCAACGGCGCCTGCTCGTTCGGGCAGCGGCAATGATGCTGACTGGGAGAGTTTTTGACAGTGACTCGCCGCCGTCGGCAGGCGTGACGGGCCCTGCCTTCGCCGTGTGTTGGTTCAAACCTGGCTTTGATCTCGTCCGCGCGTCCTGCCGGACCACTGCAGGTCAGGCGGCCTTGAAGGGGCTTCGCGCTTGCAGGTCGCCGAGGTAGCTTTCCACGCCAGCGCCTTCGCGGTCCAGAAAGCGCTGCACCGCCTCAGCAAATGCCGGGTGTGCCAGCCAGTGCGCGCTGGTGGCCTGTACGGGCAGCAGCGCGCGGGCCATCTTGTGCTCGCCCTGGGCGCCCCCCTCAAACCGCACGGCACCGTGGGCGATGCACCACTGCAGCGGCTGGTAGTAGCAGGCCTCGAAGTGCAGGCAGTCCACGCGCTCCAGCGCGCCCCAGTAGCGGCCGTAGGCCACCAGCTCGGAGCGTGATTCGGGGCGTGATTCAGCGTCTTTTTGGGCTGATGCGCTAGATGCATATGCGCCGATAGCTATCAAACTGCTAGCAATAGGCCGTCCGCCCCGCTCCCCCACAAACAGCAGCCAGGCCTCGGGCATGTCCGCTGCCATGCGGGTAAAAAAGTCGCGCGTGAGGTAGGGCGGGTTGCCGTGCTCCAGGTAGGTGCGCTCGTAGCAGCGGTAGAAAAAATCCCAGTCTGCAGCGCTGATGTCCGCCCCGCGTGACCAGCGGAAGGTGACTCCGGCATCGGCAACGCGGCGGCGCTCCTGGCGGATCTTCTTGCGTTTGTCTTGCGACAGGCTGGCGAGGAACTGGTCAAAGTCCTGGTAGCGCGGGGTTTCGCCGTCGGTGGCGGCTACACCCTGGGCCACAGGGAGCGTGGGCCGTTCATTCTTCCAGTGAAACTGCACGGTGTGCCGCAGCAGCAGGTCTTGTTGCGCGCTGGTCAGCACATCGTCATCGCTGGCAAACAGCACATGCACGGACGACACGTCTTCTTGCTCGCACCACTGGCACACCGCCTGCACCAGCAGGGCGCGCGTGGCGGCATCGCGGGCTAGCAGCCGGCTGCCCGGCACGGGCGTAAAGGGCACGGCAATGACGGCCTTGGGGTAGTAGGGCACACGGTGCTGCTCGTAAGCGCTGGCCCAGGCCCAGTCAAACACATATTCGCCGTACGAATGGCTCTTGAGGTACAGGGGGCAGGCGGCCACCAGGGTGTCGCCGTCCCACAGCGTCATGAAGCGGGGCGTCCAGCCGGTACGCGGCGTGGCGCTGCCGCTGCTTTCCAGCGCGGCCAGGTATTCATGCCGCATGAAGGGCGTGGGGTGGCTTTGCTGCGCCAGCAGGTGGTTCCAGGCGGTAGTGTCCACGTCCAGCACGGAGGGGAGCACGCGGGCGATAATGACAGCTTCAGCCATGCAGGCCCCTGTGATGCACCTTTGATTGCGGGCCTGCAACGGCGGTATTCAACCTGGCCGCAGGGGCCGATTCCAGTTCCATGACGCTCTCCATTTGCACTGCGCAGCTCAACTTTGTTGTGGGCGACATGCCCGGCAACGCCCAAAAGATCATTGCGGCAGCCCGCGAGGCCTATGCCCAGGGCGCTCGCCTGTTGCTGACACCGGAGCTGGCCATCTGCGGCTACGCGGCCGAAGACCTGTTCCTGCGCCCTGCCTTCATTGCGGCCTGCGATGATGCCGTGAAAACCGTGGCCCGCGAGACTGCGGGGTTGAAAGGCCTGGCCATCGTGCTGGGCCACCCGCAGGCCATGGCCCCTGGCGCCCAGGCCTTCAGCGTCTGCTTCAACGCCGCCAGCGTGGTGCGCGACGGCAAGATCGAGCAGACCTACGCCAAGCGCGAGCTGCCCAACTACCAGGTGTTTGACGAGCGGCGCTACTTCGTGCCCGGCAGCAAGCCCTGCGTGTTCGAGGTGGAGGGCGTGAAGGTGGGTGTGCTGGTGTGCGAAGACGCCTGGTTTGCCACCCCCGCGCGCGATACCGCTGCCGCCGGTGCGCAGTTGCTGGCGGTCATCAATGCATCACCTTTCCACCTGGGCAAGGGCACGGAGCGCGAGGCCACCATGCGCGCCCGTGTGGTCGAGACGGGCCTGCCGCTGGTCTACGCCCACCTAGTGGGCGGGCAGGACGAGGTGGTGTTCGAAGGCCGCTCGTTTGCGCTGGCCGCCGACGGCTCGGTGGCGGCGCGGGCACCTGCTTTTGTGGAAAAACTGGTCTATGCGCTAGTCGAATCTACCCAGGGTGCTATCAAAATTACAGCAGAGGTTGCTCCAGAGCGCACGCTGGAGGCCGACCTGTGGGATGCTCTGGTGCTGGGTGTGCGCGACTATGTGGGCAAGAACGGCTTCCCGGGCGCGCTGCTGGGGTTGTCGGGCGGCATCGACTCGGCGCTGGTGCTGGCGATTGCGGTGGACGCGCTCGGTGCCGACAAGGTCCGCACGGTGATGATGCCGTCGCCCTACACCGCCGACATCAGCTGGATCGATGCGCGCGACATGGCCACGCGCATGGGCGTGCGCTACGACGAGATCTCGATCAAGCCGCAGTTCGAGGCCTTCAAGGCTGCGCTGGCCACCGAATTCGCCGGACTGCCTGAAGACACCACCGAAGAAAACCTGCAGGCGCGCATCCGGGGCACGCTGCTGATGGCGCTGTCCAACAAGTTCGGCGCCATCGTGCTGACCACCGGCAACAAGAGCGAGATGTCCACCGGCTACTGCACGCTGTACGGCGACATGGCCGGCGGCTTTGCCGTGATCAAGGACGTGGCCAAGACCCGGGTGTTTGACCTGGCCCGCTGGCGCAATGCCAACGACCCGTATGGCACCTGCGCCAGCCCCATCCCTGAGCGCATCATCACCCGGCCGCCCAGTGCCGAGCTGCGACCCGACCAGAAGGACCAGGACAGCCTGCCGCCGTATGAGGTGCTGGACGCCATCGTGGCCCGCTACATGGAAAACGATGAGCCCATCGAGTCCATCATCGCCAGCGGCTTCGCCCGGGCCGATGTCGAGCGCGTGACGCGCCTGATCAAGCTCAACGAGTACAAACGCCGCCAGGCGCCGGTAGGGATTCGTGTCACGCGCCGCAGCTTTGGCAAGGACTGGCGTTACCCTATCACCAGCAAATTCAGGGCGTGACGCTTCGGCGCCGTGCCCCCAGCCCGATTTTTTACATCCTCCAGGAGACCCGACATGAAAATGATCACCGCCGTCATCAAGCCCTTCAAGCTCGAAGAAGTCCGCGAAGCCCTGGCCGAATGCGGCGTGACCGGCCTCACGGTGACCGAAGTGAAGGGTTTTGGCCGCCAGAAAGGCCATACCGAGCTGTACCGCGGCGCGGAATACGTGGTGGACTTTCTGCCCAAGGTGAAGGTCGAGGTCGTCGTCAAGTCCGAGGATGTGGACCGCTGCGTGGACGCGATCGTGAATGTGGCGCGCACCGGCAAGATCGGTGACGGCAAGATTTTTGTGACCGCCGTGGAGCGCACGGTGCGTATTCGCACGGGCGATCTGGACGACGCAGCGGTGTGAGGTGACAACCCCCTGAGCCGTTTCTTACCTTGCCCTTTCTCTTGAACGGCTGCGCCATTCGAGAAAAGGGAGGCAACGCCAGCGCAAGCAAGCGAAGCGCCGCATGCGCAGCCTAGTGGCCCTTGCGCGGCGGTCCCTGCTTGTGGGCCGCTCCAGTTTCGGAGTGCGGGGGTGTCAGATCACCGAGCGCAGCGGGACGGGCGATTGGTCAGGCCCCGCGTCTTGCACCAGCGCGCGCAGCAGGTCCTCTGCATCGGTGGATGCGTGCAACAGGCCCATCTGCCATTCACCCATGAAGCCACTGGCCACGCTGCCCTGCAAGAAACCCAGCAGGCCGTCGTAGTAGCCCGCCACATTCAGCAAGCCCAAGGGCTTGTCGTGGTAGCCCAGCTGGCGCCAGGTCCACACCTCAAACAGTTCTTCAAACGTGCCGATGCCGCCGGGCAAGGCAAGGAAGGCATCGCTGCGCTCTGCCATCATGGCCTTGCGTTCGTGCATGGTCTGCACGATGTGCAGCTCGTCACATTGGCGGTTGGCCAGCTCCTTGTCCACCAGCGCCTGCGGTATCACCCCCACCACCCGGCCGCCCGCCAGACGCGTCGCCTCGGCCACCGTGCCCATCAGGCCACTGCGGCCACCGCCATAGACCAGTTGCCCGTTGTGGGAGCCGATCCATTGGCCCACTGCCTGCGCCGCCTGGGTATAGGCGGCGTTGTCGCCAGGGCGCGATCCGCAATATACGCACACAGAAAAAGTGGGTTCAGCCATGGAAAAACCTCTGAAACAATGCGGCGGCCCAGATGCCAATGCACAGCAGCAAGGCCAGCAGAACCGCTGCGCTGCCCATGTCCTTGGCGCGTTTGGACAGGTCATGCCACTCGGGCCCGATGCGGTCGATGGCGGTCTCGATGCCCGTGTTGAGCAACTCCACAATCATCACGATAACCACGGAGCCCGCCAACAAGGCGACTTCGACCCAACTGCGGCCCAACCAGAGCGACAGCGGCAGCAGCACCATGGCGGCGATGGCCTCCTGGCGAAAGGCCTTTTCGTTCCAGCCGGCCCGCAGCCCCTCCATGGAATAGCCGGCGGCATGCCAGATGCGATTGAGGCCCGAGCGCGCCTTTTGGGGGTTGGCGGGAGCGTCCGGAGAAGGGGAGGAGGGTTGCATGCGCTTATTTTTTGGGAATTTCGTAGTGCACCAGCCGGGTGCCGGCCAGCGCGTCGTGCCAGAACTGCCGCGTGGGGTGGAACCGGCTGAGCAGCGCCCAGATGGCCACCCAGCCCAGCACGATCACGGTGGACTCGCCTCCCGACAGGGAAAAAGGTGCGATTGCGGCCAGCGGCGGCAAAAACCACAGCCAGCTCAATACATACCGCAACAAGGCGCGCGGCTGGCTGATGGGTTGCCCTGCAGTGCCCACCACGCGGATGTGCCAGGTTTTCTGTGCGAGGGTCTGGCCTTTGGCCCAGAACCAGGTGAAATAAATACCGAACACCACAAAGAGAAAGGCCTGCAGCGCATGGCGGTTGTCCATCGCATTGCGCGTCTGGCTCAGAGTGCCAAACAGGTACCCGGCGATAAAGACCACGCCGAACATCAGCATGCCTTCGTACAGCCAGCAGGCCATGCGCCGCCACAGGTTGGGCGTGGGGCCGCCCGCAAGGACACCGCTTGATGCGTTGGCCTCAGGCTGGGGCGTGGTGGGAGAGGGAGAAGCGGACATTCCAGGTCAGGCCCGTCGGGCCAGGGCAGGTTGAAACCTACTGAGGATACAGGCCGGAGGTGTCAGGTGTTACCGCAGGGGTGCCGGGCGAGCCCGTGCTGTCGGCTCCGCCTGAGCCCAGGGGCGGAAGTACAGCAGGCACCGCACTGGGGATCGCCACGGGCGCTGTTTCCACGCCACCCGTCGAGGTCGCCGACGCTGCGGATGCGGGGGTGGATGGCATCGCAGGCGCCGTCGGCTGAGGCACTGGGGCCGCAACGCGGGGCGAGTGGTCTACCACCGGTGGAATCTTGGGGGCGTTGGGGCGATCGGGGCTGGCTTGCGTTGCTGCGGGTACCTGGGCCAGCTTTTTGGGCGAGACAGGGCGCAGGGCCGTGGCAGCCCCGTGGGGATTGGGGGTCGCCTTGGAGGCCAACGCCTTGCGTTCTTCGTCAGACAGTGCCTGATAGGCCTCCCACTGCGCCCGTTTGTCGTCCCCAGCCAGCCGCTTGGTGACCGCGTAGTTCAAGCGTGCCTGGTTGCGCTGCTGGGCACTCAGATTGGCCCAGTCGGTGATGCGGTCATGGAACTTGCGTTGTTCCTCTTCCGAAAGACTGGGGTAGTTGATGGCCAAGTCCAGCCAACGGCGTTTCTGGGCTTCGCTGATCAGCGCCCAGCGTTCCGACAGCGGATACAGCGCCAGTTTTTGCGCCGTGGTGAGCGTGCCCCAGCCTGGTCCTGATTCCGTGGCAGGGGGCATGTTCACGGCAGACAGGTCTGTGCGGGCGTTATTGGGGCGGGCCACTGCGGCCTCAGCGCCCGCCTGGAGCACTGTGCTGGGGGCCATGCGCATCTGCACCAACGCCTGCCAGCCACCAGCGGTAAGCGCACCCAGAAGCGCCAATGCCAGCACGAAGGCTGGCAGCGTGGAGGGAGCTTCAGAGGGGCTTGGGTGCATGCAGTCCAGAGTCAGGCAGATCAGTTTGACTGCGCGGAGGTCTTGAGGAATTGTACGAAGCCTGGGTCCGAATAAGCGGCGGGAGGCAGGTCATCGGTCAGCAGAGCGGCATCCACCTCGGCCACATCGTTGGCACTGCGTTCGTCCTGCGCGATGTTGATGACCACCAGTCCCACGACCAGCGCCAGCAGAGGCACGGCGGACACCAGGGCATTCCACCAGCCGCCTTCGCCGCCACGGCCCAGTGTGGCGGTGCTGCCTGCGTTGACCACCACTGCTGCGGGGGCGGTGCGATGCACCGGCGCGGTGACTTTGCGCTTGGCCAACGCCTGCATGCGCGAGGCGCGCAGCCGCTCGGAGATGTCATAGGGCAGGGCGTCGTTGCCGCTGGACAGGCGCGCCGTGACGCGCAGCGCAAAGCGCTCGGCAGCAGCTTCAGCTTGGGTCGGTGGGGTCTGTACAGTGTTCTTCATGGCTCGATTCCTTTGGCCTTCAGTGCCTTGCTGAGGGTTTGTATGGCGCGAAAGCAGTGTGTTTTGACACTGCCTTCGGAGCAGCCCATGGCGGCAGCCGTCTCTGCGACGTCCATTTCCTCCCAATAACGCATCAGGAACGCTTCCCGTTGACGTGGTGGCAACTCTGCAATTTCTTCTTCAATGCCCTGGAATATCTGGGCCCGGCGGGTCAGGTCTTCCGCGCTTTCGGCTTTGTCGCCGTCTTCTGTTCCTGAGTACGCTTCGAGCAGATCAAAATCCGTGCCATCTTCACCTGGGCCTTCGAAGTCGCTCATGCTCGAAAACAGTGCATTGCGCGTCTTCTGGCGGCGAAACCAGTCCAGGGTGCAGTTGGAAAGAATCCGCTGGAACAGCATGGGCAGCTCGCCCGCCGGTTTGTCCCCGTAGTGCTCGGCCAACTTGAGCATGCTGTCTTGCACGATGTCGAGCGCCGCTTCCTCGTTGCGAACGTGGTAGACCGAGCGCTTGAACGCGCGCTTTTCTACGCTTTTGAGGAAATCGGAAAGTTCTTGTTCGGTTGCCAAGACGGGTCAGCCCGGGAGGAGATCGGCGCAGATATCTGCAGTTTCGCAACTCAACAGCGCCGTAAAACCTCAGATTATCGCACCCGCCGGAGTTTTTTTCGGCTGCGGAGCGTTTTGTGAGTGTTGCAGTGCGATAATCGGGCTGCAATTCAAAAGGCAAACGGGTCACGGTCCGGCGCGGCAATCATCCCGCCCATGTCCTTGGCCTCAAGTTCCAAGCTGGCTTCACAAGAGCGCGTGCGAGGGGCACCCAAGGTTTTTCGTCAGAGAAATTCACAAAGGTTGATCGATCATGGAAATCTCCAAGGCTGAAATCTCTTCAGCAGCCGCTGCTTCGCAGGGCAACACTTCTCCCGCTTCCGGTTCGCAGGACCTCATGGGTTCTGAGATCCTCATCAAGGCTCTCCAGGCAGAGAACGTCCAGTACATCTGGGGCTACCCTGGCGGCGCGGTTCTTTACATATACGACGCGCTCTACAAGCAAGACACCATCCAGCACGTGCTGGTGCGTCACGAACAGGCCGCCGTGCACGCTGCCGACGGCTACGCTCGCGCCACGGGTGAAGTCGGCGTGGCCTTGGTCACTTCGGGCCCTGGCTTGACCAACGCCGTGACCGGCATCGCCACCGCGTACATGGATTCGATCCCCATGGTGATCATTTCTGGTCAGGTGCCCACGCCCGCCATCGGGCTTGATGCCTTCCAGGAGTGCGATACGGTCGGTATCACCCGCCCCATCGTCAAGCACAATTTTCTCGTCAAGGACCCGCGCGACCTGGCCGCGACGATGAAGAAGGCCTTCCATATTGCCCGTACCGGCCGCCCAGGCCCTGTGGTGGTGGATGTGCCCAAAGATGTTTCCTTCAAGAAGGTGCCTTACACCGGCTATCCGCAAACGGTAGAAATGCGCTCGTACAACCCCGTGCGCAAGGGCCATGGCGGACAGATCCGCAAGGCCCTGCAGTTGCTGCTGGCAGCCAAGCGCCCTTACATCTACACGGGCGGCGGCGTGCTGTTGGGCAACGCCACCAACGAGCTGCGCACGCTGGTGGACATGCTGGGCTACCCTGTCACCAACACGCTGATGGGCCTCGGGGCCTACCCCGCATCGGACCGCAAGTTCCTGGGCATGCTGGGCATGCACGGCACCATCGAAGCCAATAACGCGATGCAGAACTGCGACGTGCTGCTGGCAGTGGGTGCGCGCTTTGACGACCGGGTGATCGGCAACCCCAAGCACTTCGCGCAGAACGACCGCAAGATCATCCACGTCGATATCGACCCGTCGAGCATCTCCAAACGCGTGAAGGTCGATATCCCGATCGTCGGTGACGTGAAGGACGTGCTCACCGAGCTGATTTCCATGATTCGCGAGAGCAGCACCCGCCCTGACGCCGGTGCCCTGGCTGCTTGGTGGGACACTATTGAAGGCTGGCGCAAGCGCGAGTGCCTGAAGTACAGCATGGGCAGCGGCGATGTGATCAAGCCACAGTACGTGGTAGAGACGCTGTGGAACATGACGAAGGATGGTGATACATACATCACATCCGACGTGGGGCAGCACCAGATGTGGGCGGCGCAGTACTACCGCTTCGATGAGCCGCGCCGCTGGATCAATTCCGGTGGTCTGGGCACGATGGGTGTGGGCATTCCCTATGCCATGGGGATCAAGCTGGCCAAGCCACAGTCCGAAGTGTTTTGTATTACGGGCGAAGGCTCGGTGCAGATGAACATCCAGGAACTGTCCACCTGCCTGCAGTACAACACGCCGATCAAGATCTGCTCGTTGAATAACCGTTATCTGGGCATGGTGCGCCAGTGGCAGGAGATCGAATACTCCGGTCGGTACAGCCACAGCTACATGGACGCGCTGCCCAACTTCGTGAAGCTGGCTGAGGCCTATGGCCACGTAGGGATGCTGATCGAGCACCCCAAGGACGTGGAGCCTGCATTGCGCGAAGCCCGCAAGCTCAAGGACCGCACGGTGTTCATGGACTTCCGTACCGACCCCACCGAGAACGTGTTCCCGATGGTGCAGGCCGGCAAGGGCATCACCGAAATGCTGCTGGGGTCGGAAGACCTTTAAGCCAAATCGGCCTCAGGCGCATGTTTTTCATGCGCTACCAGCTATCGAATAGATAGCATCTAAATTTTTGACGAATCTATTGCCTGCCAAGCCCATGCATTACCGTGCATGGGGGAGGGCAGCAAAAAGAGGAATCTCTTCATCATGAAACACATCATTGCTGTCTTGCTGGAAAACGAGCCTGGTGCTCTTTCCCGCGTCGTGGGTCTGTTCTCGGCCCGTGGCTACAACATCGAGTCGCTCACCGTGGCGCCCACCGAGGATGCATCGCTGTCGCGCATGACCATCCAGACCACGGGCTCCGATGACGTGATCGAGCAGATCACCAAGCACCTGAACCGCCTCATTGAAGTGGTCAAGGTGGTTGACCTCACCGAAGGTGCCTACACCGAGCGTGAGCTCATGATGGTGAAGGTGCGCGCGGTGGGCAAAGAGCGCGAGGAGATGAAGCGCATGGCGGATATCTTCCGTGGCCGCATCATCGACGTGACCGAGAAGAGCTACACCATCGAGCTGACAGGCGACCAGTCCAAGAACGACGCGTTCCTGCAAGCCATCGACCGCACGGCCATCCTGGAAACCGTGCGCACGGGCGCCAGCGGCATCGGCCGGGGCGAGCGCATTTTGCGTGTGTAAGACAATTCACCCCGTTTTTCCCATTTCAATCCCCCCAACAACGCATTTCAACCGGAGCGACCCATGAAAGTTTTCTACGACAAAGACACCGACCTGAGCCTGATCAAGGGCAAGACCGTGGCCATCATCGGCTACGGCTCGCAGGGCCATGCCCACGCACAAAACCTGAACGACAGCGGCGTGAAGGTGGTGGTCGGCCTGCGCAAGGGCGGTGCCTCGTGGGACAAGGTTGGCAAGGCCGGCCTGAACGTGCTGGAAGTCAACGACGCCGTGAAGGCCGCCGACGTGGTCATGATCCTGCTGCCCGATGAAGACATCGCAGCCGTGTACAAGAACAACGTCGAACCCAACATCAAGCAAGGCGCTTCGCTGGCCTTTGCCCACGGTTTCAACGTGCACTACAACCAGGTCGTGCCCCGCGCCGACTTGGACGTGTGGATGGTCGCCCCAAAGGCCCCCGGCCACACCGTGCGCAACACCTATACCCAGGGCGGCGGCGTGCCCCACCTGGTGGCCGTGCACCAAGACAAGTCCGGCAAGGCCCGTGATCTGGCGCTCTCCTACGCAGCAGCCAACGGCGGCGGCAAGGCCGGCATCATCGAGACCAACTTCAAGGAAGAAACCGAAACCGACCTGTTCGGCGAACAGGCCGTGCTGTGTGGCGGTGCCGTCGAGTTGATCAAGATGGGTTATGAAACCCTGGTCGAAGCTGGTTATGCCCCCGAAATGGCTTACTTCGAATGCCTGCACGAGCTCAAGCTCATCGTGGACCTGATCTACGAAGGCGGCATCGCCAACATGAACTACTCGATCTCGAACAACGCCGAATACGGCGAGTACGTGACCGGCCCTGAAGTGATCAATGAGCAGTCGCGCGCTGCCATGCGCAATGCCCTCAAGCGCATCCAGAACGGTGACTACGCCAAGATGTTCATCCAGGAAGGCCGCCTGAACTACCCATCGATGACAGCCCGCCGCCGCAACACTGCCGACCACAGCATCGAGAAGGTGGGCAGCCAGCTGCGCGCCATGATGCCCTGGATCGCCAAGAACAAGCTGGTCGACCAGACACGCAACTGATGTTTCGTTTCTGAAGCGTCAAAAGGCCACTTCGGTGGCCTTTTTCATTGGCGGGCGGGACGGTGTGCAGGCGCTACACTGCGGCCTTCGCCTTTTGCGCGCTTGGCAGTCGGTATTCCTGCGGAAAATGGTTCAGTACTATAAATTTAATAGCTGCTTGTGCAATATTTGCAAGCGCTGGAGGTCTGTTTGATGCATGACGGCAATGAGTCCACCGAGAACCCCGGTGTGATGGTGCGCAAAAGGCGCAAAGGCATCTACATCCTGCCCAATCTGTTCACGCTGGCGGCCCTGTTTGGTGGCTTTTACTCCATCGTCATGGCCATGAATGGCCGGTTTGATCAAGCCGCGGTGGGCGTCTTCTGCGCCATGGTGCTCGACAGCCTGGACGGGCGCGTGGCCCGCATGACCAATACCCAGAGTGCGTTTGGCGAGCAGATGGACTCGTTGTCCGACATGGTGTCCTTTGGTGCTGCGCCTGCCCTGATTGCCTATGAGTGGTCCCTGCAGGGTCTGGGCCGCTGGGGCTGGATTGCTGCGTTTGTGTACTGTGCCTGTGCGGCGCTTCGCCTAGCGCGCTTTAACGTGAATACGGGCGTTGTGGACAAGCGCTATTTCCAGGGGCTGCCTTCACCAGCCGCTGCGGCCTTGGTGGCAGGGTTTATCTGGTTGATGACCGAGCTGGGCGTGCGTCCCGGCGAAGACCACTGGCTGACATGGAGCCAGGTGACCTGGATCATGTTCTCCTTCACGCTGTACGCAGGGCTCACCATGGTGACCAATGTGCCGTTCTACAGCTTCAAGGATGTGCAGATGAAAAAGAGCGTGCCTTTTGCTGCCATCGTGCTCATCGCGCTGGGCATCGCTGTCATCAACATTCACCCCCCTATCGTGCTGTTTGGTGTGTTCGTGTTCTATGGCCTGAGTGGTTATGGCGTGTATGCCTGGCGCAAGGCCAAAGGGCAGCACAGCAGCGTGATCAGCACCTCTACCGACGAACCTGACGAGCGCGGTCTGCACAAGTGATGACCGTGATTTCCGGCCAGTTGTGCTACATTGCGGCATATGAATTTGTTTGCTCTGGCGCTACTGCTACCTCCCCACGGGCGGAGACAGTAGGCGCACGCGCACACTTTTCCACAAAGGCCCGTTTGCACCCGCGACGGGCCTTTTGTTTTGGGCGCCAGATTTCTACGTTGCGGGGCCCCACCCACTGATACCAGGAGAACAACATGGCTGACAAACTGATCATTTTCGATACCACCTTGCGCGATGGGGAGCAGTCTCCCGGCGCCTCGATGACCAAGGACGAGAAGCTGCGCATTGCCCGCCAGCTTGAGCGTCTGAAGGTGGATGTGATCGAGGCCGGTTTTGCAGCCAGCTCCAATGGCGACTTTGAAGCCGTGCAGGCGATTGCCAACGCCATCAAGGAGTCCACCATCTGTTCCCTGTCTCGGGCCAATGATCGTGATATTTCACGCGCTGCCGAGGCCCTCAAGGGCGCGGCGAGTGCCCGTATTCACACCTTCATTGCCACTTCGGCGTTGCACATGGAGAAAAAGCTGCGGATGACGCCTGACCAAGTGCTGGAGCAGGCCAAACAGTCGGTCCGTTTCGCCCGCAACCTGGTAGGTGACATCGAGTTCAGCCCTGAGGACGGCTACCGCAGCGACCCCGACTTTTTGTGCCGCGTGCTGGAAGCCGTGATTGCAGAAGGTGCCACCACCATCAACGTGCCCGATACCGTGGGCTATGCCGTTCCGGAGTTGTACGGCAACTTCATCAAGACACTGCGCGAGCGCATCCCCAATAGCGACAAGGCGATCTGGTCGGTGCATTGCCACAATGATCTGGGCATGGCGGTGGCCAACTCGCTCGCCGGTGTGAAGATTGGTGGTGCGCGGCAGGTCGAATGCACCATCAACGGTCTGGGTGAGCGCGCCGGTAACTGCTCCCTCGAAGAGGTGGTGATGGCAGTCAAGACCCGCCGTGACTACTTTGGTCTTGAACTGGGGATTGATACCCAGCACATAGTCGCAGCCAGCCGCATGGTCAGCCAGACCACTGGTTTTGTGGTGCAGCCCAACAAGGCCGTGGTGGGTGCCAACGCATTTGCTCATGCCAGCGGTATCCACCAGGATGGCGTGCTCAAGGCACGCGATACCTACGAGATCATGCGGGCGGAAGATGTGGGCTGGAGCGCCAACAAGATCGTGCTGGGTAAGCTCAGTGGTCGTAACGCCTTTAAACAGCGCTTGCAGGAACTGGGTGTCAGCCTGGATAGCGAAACCGAAGTCAACACCGCTTTCACGCGCTTCAAGGAATTGGCTGATCGCAAGAGCGAGATCTTTGACGAAGATATCTTGGCACTGGTGAGCGACGAGAGCGTGACTGCTGAAAAAGAGCAATACGGGTTCGTATCGTTGTTCCAGCAAAGCGAAACCGGTGAGCAGCCCCGTGCACGTATTGTGTTCACGGTGGATGGGCAAGAAGTGCGCGGCGAGGCCGAGGGCAACGGTCCTGTCGACGCCTCGCTCAAGGCCATCGAATCGCATGTGAAGAGTGGCGCCGAAATGGTGTTGTATTCCGTCAATGCCATCAGTGGCTCTACCGAGAGCCAGGGCGAGGTCACGGTGCGGTTGCAGAACAGCGGGCGTGTGGTGAATGGGGTGGGCGCGGACCCAGACATCGTCGTGGCGTCGGCGAAGGCCTACCTTAGCGCTTTGAACAAGTTACAAAGTAAAGCCGATCGGGTGGCCGCACAAGGTTGACTGATCAATTTATAATTCACTCACTTTCTCGGAAAGTCGCGCAAGGTATTGATCTTGCGCGACTTTTTTTGATTCTGTACACTGCTCAATAATTCTTACCGTTTGGAGCACTTTGATGCACCATCGCCGCAACGCTGCAGTGAATCGATTTTTCCAGTGGATGGGTTTCGCGCTCGTGAGCGCTGCCCTCATTTCGCCCTCTGTGCACGCGGCAGATGTCAAAAAGCCAGGGGTCAAAAAACAGCAGGTCAGCGCAAGCAACGCGAAGCGTGCCGTGGCACCACGCAAGGTGGCCGCCAGCATCAAGCCCACGCGCGTCGCTGCCCGGACTGCCAAAGCACCTACCAAGGTGGCGTTTGTTCCAGCCAAGCCCTCTTTCGGCCAGATGGCGGGCTTGCACGAGGTCAATGATCCGCTGGACCTCAAGTCCAGCGTAGCGCTGGTGGTGGACCAAGACACCCATGAGGTGTTGCTCCGCAAGAACGATCAGGCTGTGCTTCCCATCGCCTCGCTGACCAAGCTCATGACGGGTATGCTGATTTCGCAGGCCAAGTTGCCCATGGACGAACCTGTCACCATCACGCAGGACGATGTAGACACCGAAAAGGGGAGTCGGTCGCGTTTGACCGTGGGTACCACGCTGACGCGTGGCGAGATGCTGCACTTGGCGCTGATGTCCAGCGAGAACCGGGCCGCCCATGCACTGGGTCGTACTTACCCGGGTGGGTTGGAGGTCTTTGTGACGCAAATGAACGCCAAGGCCAAGTCACTGGGCATGAATGATACTCACTATGTGGAGCCCACGGGTCTGTCCAGCCGTAACCAATCTAGTGCCCGCGATCTTGCGACCTTGGTGGGTGTGGCGCATGGAGATCCTCTGTTGCGCGAGCTGTCCACTTCCCCCGGCTATGAAGTGGCGGTGGGGCATAAGACGCTTCAGTACAACAATACCAATGGTCTCGTGAAAAATCCTACCTGGGACATCGGTCTGCAGAAGACCGGTTATATCTCCGAGGCAGGTCGTTGCTTGGTGATGCAAGCCCAGGTGGCGGGACGCAAATTGATCATGGTGTTCCTGGACTCTGCAGGTAAATTCAGTCGACTGGGCGATGCCGAGCGGGTGCGCCGCTGGGTGGAGTCCAATCCTTCGCTGGCCGCACCATTACAGGCGGTACGGAGCAACAACGGCTGATACGCAGACATCTGTCGCACATGCGCCTGACAGGCTGGTCCTGTCAGGCGTTTTCTTTTGTAGTGCGAGTCCGGCCTCGCAAACGGTCTTGGGTAAATCGAGTCAGCGGGCATCTCTTGTCTTGAATGGGTTGGGATGCGATGAGCTGGCAAGACCATGCCGGAGGCCTGCTGCGCGTGTGTCCCTCCCACACCGTGCAGCGCCTGCCTCGATGCCTCAATACGCCACTGCGGCCCCGCCCATGGCGCCATTGGCAAATGGGGTGTGGATGCAGAACATCAGCGCAATTCGGTGCGTTGGTTGGTGATTGGGCTGTGACTGGCGTCGGTACTTGGTGTATGGCCCAGGGCCAGTGAAATTTCGTTCGCCGTTGCTTGCAGCTTGGGCAGCCAGCCTTCATCCAGTCTGTCAGCGGGGGCAGAAATGGACAGGCCTGCTACCAGTTTTCCCTGGTCGTCATACACACCGGCTGCCATACAGCGCACACCCAACTCAAGCTCTTCATTATCGCGGGCAATGCCGTATTGCCGGGCCTTTGCCAGTTCTCGCTCCAGCACGGGCAGCTGGGTGATGCTGTTGCGGGTGTGGCCTGCAAGACCGGTGCGGGTGGCGTAGGCACGAACGCGCTGTGGGTCATCCAGTGCGAGGAAGAGCTTTCCTGTAGAGGTCAGGTGCAGTGGTGCCCTGCCGCCGATGGCTCGCACCACCTGCATACCCGACCGCTCACTGTAGGCGCGCTCCACATACACAATCTCATCGCCCTGGCGCATGCTCAGGTTCACGGGCTGCTGGATCAGCTTGTGCAGACTGCGCATGGGGGTCAGCGCCGCATCACGAACGCTCAGGCGTGCCTTCACCAGGTTGCCCAGCTCCAGCAGTCGCATGCCCAGCCGGTAGCTGCCCGATTCGGGGCGGTCCACAAACCGTCCGATGGTCAGGTCGTTCAGGATGCGGTGAGTCGTAGAGGGGTGCAGCCCTGTCTTTTCGCTGATTTCCTTGAGGGAAATCGCCTCTTCACGAGACGCCAGAACATCGATCAGAGTGAACATGCGCTCAAGCACCTGAACGCTGGGTTTGAGAGGGATGCTGGAATCGGTTTTTTTCATGAGCGGCTATGATGCAAAGGCCGCTACATTTTATCTTGTGAAATGTTAACGCGTATTCAGGTGCTCGCGTGGCCGGTGTCTGCTACCCGGTGCCATAGCCCATCGGTACGGATTTCATGCGGCACAAAGCGTGCCTTGTAGTTCATCTTGGGGCTGGTTTCTATCCAGTACCCCAGGTAGACATGGGGCAGGCCAAGTGCATGGGCTTGCGCAATTTGCCACATGACGTTGTAGGTGCCGTAGCTGCAATGGGGCTCGGGTTCGTAAAACGTATACACGGCAGACAGGCCGTCATCGAGCACGTCAAGAATGGAGACCATCTTGAGCGCACCGGGTTCGCCTGATGCGTCGGTCTCGCGGAACTCCACCAGTCTTGAGTTCACCCTGCTTTGCAGGAGAAACTGTGTGTACTGGTCGATGCTGTCATGGTCCATGCCACCGCCTGCATGGCGGCCGTTCTGGTAGCGCAGGTACAGCTGGTAATGTTCGGGCACAAAACACAGCCGTAGCACCCGGGCCTGCAGTTGGCCGTGGCGTGTTGCCGCGCGTCTTTGGCTGCGATCAGGCTTGAATTCGTTGACCAGGACCCGCAGCGGTGTACACGCCTGGCATCCGTCGCAATAGGGGCGGTAGGTGAACATGCCACTGCGGCGAAACCCTTTGGTTACGAGGTCGGAATAGAGATCGCTCTGGATCAGATGGCTGGGGGTGGCGACCTGCGATCGTGCTTGACGGTCCGGCAGGTAACTGCAGGGGTAGGGGGCTGTCGCGTAAAACTGCAGGGTCTGCAGTGGAAGGTCATTGAGTTGCGTCATGCCGGATCGATCTTGGGTGGCAGCAGCTCGTTCCAGTATACGGGCTCAAATCTCCAGGGGATGGCAGGCTGTTGTCGCGCTTTGTCCACATGTACCAGGAAATCGGCACGGGGTATTTCCCGGCCGCCCAGGGAGGTCAGGTGCCGCGTATTCTGCTGGCAGTCAATCAAGGTGATGCCATGACGGCGGCACAGGCAGACCAAGGCTGCAAGAGCGATCTTGGAGGCGTCGGTCGCATGGGCAAACATGGATTCTCCGAACACCGCACGACCCAGTGCCACGCAGTACAGGCCCCCTATGAGTTGGTCGTCCACCCAGGTTTCCACGCTGTGGGCATGGCCTGCTCGGTGTAAATCAGTGTAGGCGTTCACCATCTCCGGCACGATCCAGGTTCCAGCCTGGCCCTCGCGTTCCTTGGTAGCACAAGCCGTGATGACGTCCTGGAATGCGCTATCGACGCGTATTTCGCAATGCACTTGCCTGCGAAACGCCTGCAGCCGTTTGTTCAGTGATCGATGCAGCCGAAATTCCGACACTGGCAGCACCATGCGCGGATCGGGTGCCCACCACAGGATGGGTTGCCCAGGGCCATACCAGGGAAAGGTACCCTGCGCATACGCGGCACGGAGGCTGTCCACATCCAGTGCACCACCTGCGGCCAGCAGTCCCGGCGCAGGGTCACCCTCTCCCCACGCAAGGGTCGGGGCGGGAAGGGGGTCGTCAGGTTCGAGCCAGGGGAGTTGCGGGGGCATGCGGGTGTGTGTCGCAAAGGCACTATTGTCTGGCAAGCACTGGCGCGCTGCGTGGTGGGGTTTCGGCCAACAAAAAAGCCCCACACTCAGAAAGTGTGGGGCTTTTTCAGATTGGCTCCTCGACCTGGGCTCGAACCAGGGACCTACGGATTAACAGTCCGGCGCTCTACCGACTGAGCTATCGAGGAATGATCGGTATCTATCAACTGACTAATTAAAAGGCCCCGCTTTTTCATGCAGGGCCTGCAAATTCTTGGCTCCTCGACCTGGGCTCGAACCAGGGACCTACGGATTAACAGTCCGGCGCTCTACCGACTGAGCTATCGAGGAACAAGACTTAGATTATATACACAAAAATTGTCCCGAATCCACAAAACTGACTGCATCGGTTCGCAAACCCACGCGCCAACCTGAAGCCGCATGGCGCGATATGCTGGGCACCCTGCTGCCAATTTGGCGGTCTGTGCCTTGTCTCCAAGTCTGTCTCATATTTCATGACCATCCACACCATTTTGAAAATGGGCGACCCCCGCCTGCTGCGCGTGGCGCAGCCTGTCACTGCGTTCGACACTGACGAGTTGCATCAGCTGGTGCGGGATATGTTCGAGACCATGGCCTCCGTGAACGGAGCCGGCCTTGCCGCGCCGCAGATTGGGGTAGATCTGCAACTCGTGATCTTTGGTTCCAACGACCGCAATCCGCGCTATCCGGATCGGCCGCTTGTGCCGCCCACCGTACTGCTCAACCCGGTGATCACGCCCCTGGGGGTGGAAGAAGAGGAAGACTGGGAGGGTTGCCTCTCCGTGCCCGGCTTGCGCGGCAAGGTGCCCCGCTGGTCGCGCATCCGCTACACAGGTTTCGATCTGTACGGCGACCCCATTGACCGCACGGTAGATGGCTTCCATGCGCGTGTCGTACAGCACGAATGCGACCACCTGATCGGCAAGCTGTATCCCATGCGGGTGCGTGATTTCACGCAGTTCGGTTTTACCGAGGTGCTGTTCCCGGAGATCAGTGCCACCGAAGACGACTGATAGGGATCCTCTCCTGGGCCTATCCCTGCGCGGTCAGGACGACAGTTCCTGCAGCAGCTCGGTTTCGATCTGGATCTGGCGGGCGTTGTTCTGCAGCTCTGGGCCCTGGATGAGAAAGGTGTCTTCCACCCGCTCGCCCAGGGTACTGACCTTGGCCAGTTGCACGCTCAGGTGGTGCTGCGCCAGGATGCGTGCCACGAGATAGAGCAGGCCGGCACGGTCGCTGGCCGAGATCGCCAGCAGCCAGCGCTGCGCCTTTTCGTCGGGGCGCAAGGTCACCCGGGGCGCTACCGGAAAGCTCTTGACCCGGCGTGACACCCGCTTGCGGGTGGGTTCTGGCAAAGGGCCGCCTTCCTCGATCACGCGCATCAGGTCGCTCTCCACCATGTGGGTCAGCTCGCGGTAGTGCCCTGGCTGCTCCGATGCCGAAGAGGCCACGACCTGAAAGGTGTCCAGCGCATAGCCGTTGTTGGCGGTGTGAACCCGCGCATCGAGGATGCTGAAACCCACACGGTCGAAGTAGCCGCAGATGCGTGCAAACAGGTCGGCCTGGTCGGCGGCGTAGACCATCACCTGCAGCCCATCACCCGCCAGCGACTGGCGGGCGCGCACCACCGGCTTGGCCGTGCCCACATGGCGCGACAGGTGGCGTGTATGCCAGGCAATGTCGGCCGCGTCATGGCGCATGAAATAGCTCACATCCAGCGTGGCCCACAGTGCCTTGTGGGCCTCAAAGGGCAGCGCATTCAGCGCCAGCAGCACCAGCGCCTCGCGCTTGCGGGCTTCGATTTCGGCCGCAGCATCGGGTGCGCGGCCACCCAGGGTGCGCAGCGTGGCGCGGTACAGGTCTTCCAGCAGCTTGCCTTTCCAGGCATTCCAGACCTTGGGGCTGGTGCCACGGATGTCCGCCACCGTGAGCAGGTACATGGCCGTGAGGTTGCGTTCATTGCCCACGCGGCGTGCAAAGGCAGCAATCACATCGGGGTCGCTCAGGTCCTGCTTTTGCGCCACAGTGCTCATGGTCAGGTGCTCACGCACCAGAAACTCGATGAGCCGGCCATCTTCGCGGTCCACGCCGTGCTGGCGGCAAAAGCGCCGCACTTCTTCAGCGCCGATTTGCGAGTGGTCGCCACCGCGTCCCTTGCCAATGTCATGGAAAAGCGCCGCCACATACAAAATCCAGGGCTTGTCCCAGCCGCCCGCCAGTTGCGAGCAAAACGGGTATTCGTGCGCATGCTCGGCCATGAAGAAGCGGCGCACATTACGCAGCACCATCAGGATGTGCTGGTCCACCGTGTAGACGTGGAACAGGTCATGCTGCATCTGCCCCACGATGCGACGAAACGGCCACAGGTAGCGGCCTAGCACCGAGGTCTGGTTCATCAGCCGCATGGCGTGCGTGATGCCCGAGGGCTGCTGCAGGATGCGCATGAAGGCATCGCGGTTGGCCGGGTCTCGACGGAAGGCGCTGTCCATCACGCCGCGTGCGTTGTACAGCGCGCGCAAGGTGCGCGCCGACAAGTCCTTGAGTCCGACCGTGGTCTGGTAGAGCAGGAAGGTCTCCAGGATCGCATGCGGGTCGCGGGTGTAAAGGTCGTCGCTGGCCACCTCGATAAGACCCGCCTTCTCAAAGAACCGTTCGTTGATTGGACGCGGCTCATGGGTCGATGGGTTCAGGCGCTCTTCAATGTTGAGCAGCAGTATCTGGCTGAGTTGCGACACGGCCTTCGCTGCCCAGTAGTACCGCCGCATCAGACTTTCGCTGGCCCGCATGGGCAGGCGCGAACCATCGGGTGCTTGCGAGCGGTAGCCGAACGACTCGGCCACAGCGGTCTGCAAGTCGAACACCAGCCGGTCTTCGTGCCGCCCGGCCGCTGCATGCAGACGGGCGCGGATCAGGCACAGCAGCGCCTCGTTGCGCTCGATCTGGCGCACTTCAAAGGCCGTGGCCAGGCCACTGGTGGCCAGTTCCTTCCAGTTGCTGCCCAGCCCGGCAGCCTGTGACACCCACAGGATCATCTGCAGGTCCCGCAGCCCGCCGGGCGACTCCTTGCAGTTGGGCTCCAGTGAATAGGGCGTGTTCTCGTACTTGGTGTGGCGCTGGCGCATCTCCAGGGTCTTGGCGACCAGAAACGCCTGGGGGTTCATCTGCGCGCGGTACTGGCGCTGGAATTCTGCAAACAGCGCGGCGCTGCCGCACACCAGCCGCGATTCGAGCAGCGAGGTCTGCACAGTGACATCGCCCGCGCTTTCGGCAAGGCAATCGGCCACCGTGCGCACGCTCGATCCGATCTCCAGGCCCGTGTCCCAGCAGCTGCCGATGAAGCCTTCCAGCTTTGTGCGCAATGCACTGCCGGCCTCGGGCGCCGTGCCGTCGGGCAGCAGCAGCAGGACATCGACATCGGAATAGGGGAACAACTGGTCGCGCCCAAATCCGCCGACGGCCACCAAGGCCATATCGTCGGGCAGCTCAGCACGCTGCCACAGGGTCTGCAGCAGGTTGCCCGCCAGCGACGACAGCTTGCGCAGCAGCACACGGATGCCGCGTGTCGATGCGCCGGTGGATTGCATGGCCGCCAGCAGCGCGGCCTTGTCGCTGCGGTAGGCGTCGCGCAGGGCATGGAGTTCAGTCATGGTCGGTAAGTATCGTGGGAGGCCATGAAAAAGCCATGCAAGAGTTGTGCAAGCGGCTGCCCTTTTGCGCGGGAACCGGTGGCCCGGCGCTCACCTCAGGTCTTGGTGGCGGTCACAAAGGACGGCAGCGGGGGCGAACCCGCTGACAACGTCATCACCTCGTAGCCCGTGGGCGTGACCAGTACCGTGTGCTCCCACTGGGCCGACAGGCTGTGGTCCTTGGTCACGATGGTCCAGCCGTCGTTGCCAAATTCCTTCACGTCGCGGCGGCCGGCATTGATCATGGGCTCGATGGTGAACACCATGCCGGGTACCAGTTCTTCGAGCGTGCCGGGCTTGCCATAGTGCAGCACCTGGGGTTCTTCGTGGAACTTTTGGCCAATGCCGTGGCCGCAGAACTCGCGCACCACCGAGAAGCCGTGCCCTTCGGCAAACTTCTGGATCGCGTGGCCGATATCACCCAGCCGCGCGCCGGGCTTGACCTGCACGATGCCATGCCACATGGCTTCAAACGTCAGCGCTGACAGGCGCTTGGCGGCGATCGAGCATTCGCCGATCAGGAACATACGGCTGTTGTCGCCGTACCAGCCGTCCTTGGTGATCACGGTCACGTCCACATTGACGATGTCGCCCTTCTTGAGCGGCTTGTCATTGGGGATGCCGTGGCACACCACATGGTTGACCGAGGTGCACAGTGAAGCCGGGTAGGGCGGGTAGCCCGGTGGCTGGTAGCCCACGGTGGCCGAGATGGTGCCCTGCTGGGCCATGCATTCGGCGCCCAGGCGATCGATTTCTTTGGTGGTGATGCCGGGCTTGATGTGCGGTGTGATGTAGTCCAGCACTTCGGAGGCCAGACGGCAGGCCAGGCGCATGCCCTCGATGTCCTCGGCGCTTTTGATGGTGATGCTCATGGCGCAATTATCCCATTGGGCCCCCGGCTGCGCAGGCGGCCCGGCCATGCCCGGTAAAATGGAGGGCTCCGGTGCTGGTTGCACGCTGGCGCCCGGAGCCACCCTCTACCCCTGACACCCCCCAACAGGCCGCTACCGTGACCTTGCACATGACCACGCTGGCGGGCGGCAACGCCCTCAGCTCCTTCCGCGCCCAGCAACTTCAACCCGCCCTGGAGGCGATCCACCCCAAGATCAGTGGCATTGCAGCGCGTTTCGTGCACCTGGTCGCCACCGATGCGGCCCCCACTCCTGCAGAACAAGAACGCCTGGCCGCGCTGCTGACCTACGGCGACCCCTACGCGGGCCCTGAAGACGGCGCCGCGCTCATCGTCACGCCCCGCCTGGGCACGCTGTCGCCCTGGGCCTCCAAGGCCACCGACATTGCGCGCAACTGCGGCATCGCCATCCGCCGTGTCGAGCGCATCACCGAGTACCGCGTCAGCCTGAAATCCGGCCTGCTGGGCAAGACGCCCGAGCTGACGGCCGAGCAACTGGGCCATATCGCGGCCCTGCTGCACGACCGCATGACCGAATCGGTGGTGGCCGACCGCAGCGCCGCAGCCGCCCTCTTCACCGAACTGCAGCCCGCCCCCATGGAGCATGTGGATGTGCTGGCCGGTGGTCGCGCGGCACTCGAAGCGGCCAACACCCGCTTCGGCCTGGCCCTGGCCGACGATGAAATCGACTACCTCGTGACCGCCTTCACGGGCCTGAAGCGCAACCCCACCGACGTGGAACTGATGATGTTCGCGCAGGCCAACAGCGAACACTGCCGCCACAAGATCTTCAACGCCGAGTTCACCATCGACGGCGTGGCGCAGGGCAAGAGCCTGTTCGGCATGATCCGCAACACGCACCAGCTGGCGCCCCAGCACACGGTGATCGCGTATTCAGACAACGCTTCGGTCATGGAAGGCCATCAGGTGGAGCGTTTTGTGGCAAAAATGGCCGCAAGCGCTAGTGAATCAAGCGCCAATAGCTATCAAAAAAGTAGCGTCGCCCAGCATGTGTTGATGAAGGTGGAAACGCACAACCACCCCACGGCCATCTCGCCCTTCCCTGGCGCTTCGACCGGCGCGGGCGGCGAGATCCGCGACGAAGGCGCCACGGGCCGGGGCTCCAAGCCCAAGGCGGGTCTCACGGGTTTCACCGTGTCCAAGCTCTGGGGCAGCACCGTGGGCAAGCCGGAGCACATTGCCAGCCCGCTGCAGATCATGGTCGAAGGCCCCTTGGGCGGCGCGGCGTTCAACAACGAATTCGGCCGTCCCAACCTGAACGGCTACTTCCGCGAGTACGAGCAGAACGTCGGCGGTGTGCAGCGTGGCTACCACAAGCCCATCATGATCGCGGGCGGTGTGGGCGTGATCGATGCAGAGCTGACGAAAAAGATCGAATTCCCTGCAGGCTCGCTGCTGATCCAGCTGGGCGGCCCCGGCATGCGCATCGGCATGGGCGGCAGCGCGGCGAGCTCCATGGCCACCGGCACCAATGCGGCCGAGCTGGACTTTGACTCGGTGCAGCGCGGCAACCCTGAGATCGAGCGCCGTGCACAAGAGGTCATCAACCACTGCTGGGCACAGGGCACGAACAACCCCATCCTGGCCATCCACGACGTGGGCGCGGGCGGTTTGTCCAACGCCTTCCCCGAGCTGACCAATGATGCTGGCCGCGGCGCGCGCTTTGACCTCCGTGCCGTGCAGCTCGAAGAGTCCGGCATGAGCCCGAAGGAAATCTGGAGCAACGAGTCGCAAGAACGCTACGTGCTGGCGATTGCGCCCGAATCGCTGGAGCAGTTCAAAGCCTTCTGCGAACGCGAGCGCTGCCCGTTTGCCGTGATCGGTACGGCCACCGAAGAGCGCCAGCTGGTGTTGCACGACCCCGCTGCCACGGCCGACGACCAGAAGCTCCCCGTGGACATGCCCATGAACGTGCTGCTGGGCAAGCCGCCCAAGATGCATCGCGACGTGAAGACCGTGGTGCGCGAATTTGCACCGATGGACTTGACCGGCGTGCCGCTGCAAAAGGCCGTGATCGATGTGCTGGCCCATCCCACGGTCGCCTCCAAGCGCTTCCTCATCACCATTGGCGACCGCACCGTGGGTGGCCTGTCGCACCGCGACCAGATGGTCGGCCCCTGGCAAGTGCCCGTGGCCGATTGCGCCGTGACGCTGGCCGATTACAAGGGCTTTGCGGGTGAAGCGATGAGCATGGGCGAGCGCACGCCGCTGGCCGCCATCAACGCGCCCGCCTCGGGTCGCATGGCCGTGGCCGAGGCCATCACCAATCTGCTGGCTGCGCCCATTGAGCTGCCGCGTGTGAAGCTGTCGGCCAACTGGATGGCCGCCTGCGGCGAGCCCGGCGAAGACGCTGCGCTCTACGAAACCGTGAAGGCCGTGGGCATGGAACTGTGCCCCGCGCTGGGCGTGTCCATCCCCGTGGGCAAGGACAGTCTGTCCATGCGCACGCAGTGGAATGAAGGTTCCGACAAGAAGAAAGTCACCTCGCCCGTCAGCCTGATCGTGAGCGCCTTTGCTTCGCTGTCCGACGTGCGGGGTACGCTCACTCCCCAGCTCAACGCCACCGAGGCCGATACCACGCTGGTGCTGATCGACCTGGGCAAGGGCCAGAACCGCATGGGCGGCAGCATCCTGGGCCAGACGCTGGAGCAAAGCGGCGACGTGGTGCCCGATGTGGACGACCCCAAAGACCTGGTCAACTTGGTCAACGCCGTGAACGCACTGCGCGCCAAGGGCCATATCCTGGCCTACCACGACCGCAGCGATGGTGGCCTGCTGGCCGCAGCAGCCGAAATGGCCTTTGCAGGCCATGTGGGCGTGGCGCTCAACGTGGACATGCTGGTGACTGAAGGCGACGGCATCAGCGACAGCCGCATGGAAACCGGTGACGCCAAGAACTGGGCGCAGCAGGTCAGTGCCCGCCGTGAAGAACTGACGCTCAAGGCGCTGTTCAACGAAGAGCTGGGTGTGCTGCTGCAAGTGCGCACCGCCGAGCGCAACGATGTGATGCAGGTGCTGCGCGAGCATGGCCTGTCCAAATTCAGCCACTTCGTGGGCAAGACGCGCCCAGTGTCGTCCGAAATCGACGCAGGCAAGGGCGAACTCCAGGTCTGGCGAGATGCCAAGGCCGTGTTCAGTGCCTCGCTGGCCGACCTGCACCAGGTGTGGGATGCGGTGAGCTGGAAGATCTGCCAGCAGCGCGATAACCCCGCCAACGCCGATGCCGAGCACGCTGCAGCGGGCGAGCCCACCGACCCGGGCCTGCACGTGCACCTCACGTTCGACGCGGCCGACAACGTGGCCGCGCCGTACCTCAACCTGGCCAAACCCAAGGTCGCCATCCTGCGCGAGCAGGGCGTGAACTCGCACATCGAGATGGCCTACGCCTTCACCGAGGCGGGCTTCGAGGCCTACGACGTGCACATGACCGACCTGCAGACCGGCCGCGTCCAGCTCGAAGACTTCAAGGGCGTGGTGGCCTGCGGCGGCTTCAGCTATGGCGACACGCTGGGCGCTGGCATTGGCTGGGCGCGGTCCATCACCTTCAACCCGGTGTTGGCCGCACAGTTCCAGGGCTTCTTCGGTCGCACCGACACGTTCGGCCTGGGCGTTTGCAACGGCTGCCAGATGTTTGCCGAGCTGGCCGACATCATCCCCGGCGCACAAGACTGGCCACGCTTCACCACCAACCAGAGCGAGCGCTTCGAGGCCCGCCTGTCGCTGGTGGAAGTGCTCGAATCTCCCAGCCTGTTCCTGCAGGGCATGGCCGGCAGCCGTTTGCCCATTGCCGTGGCGCATGGTGAGGGTTATGCCAACTTCAAGTACCGGGGCAACGCCGACAAGGCCATCGCTGCGATGCGCTACGTGGACAACCACGGCCGCGCGACGGAGCAGTACCCGTTCAACCCCAACGGCAGCGCGGGTGGCCTGACGGCAGTGACCACGGCCGACGGCCGCTTCACGGCCATGATGCCGCACCCCGAGCGCGTGTTCCGCAACGTGCAGATGAGCTGGACCAGCGAAGACAAGGCGCAGTACAGCGGCTGGATGCGCATCTGGCGCAACGCGCGCAAGTGGGTGGGGTAGCAGGGGGCATCCCCCTGAGCGGCTGCGCCGCTTCCCCCTTCTCTCGATTCGCTGCGCGAATCGGGAAGAGGGACGCAGCCCTCGCTGCGGGGCGGCCCTTGCTCGGCTGCCCTGGCGCTTAGGGTGCGCGGGCTCGGCGGTCTGATGGTGGCGCTATCGCGCCGGGCCAACCCTTCAAGGTCGTGTTCAGGCCGCTGTTAAGGTGCGCTGGTACATCAGCAGTCGGCCCTTGTAGGCCGGGCGGTCTTCCTGCGCGGGGTGGTCCAGTCGCTCTTCCACCACCTCGAAGCGGTGGACCGCCATCTGTTTGTGAAAGCTGGAGCGGTTGCCCCGGTTCGGGTCCACGATCCAGATCTGTGCGCCGTCGCCTGCGTGGTGGTCCAGAAAGGTGGCCAGGGACGCACGGGCGTCGCGTTCGTACAGCACATCGCTGCCGATGATGAGGTCGAACTGGCCTTGCACCGCGTTGGCCGGTGCTGGCGCGTCCGAGCCCCACTGACCCGTACGGTACTTCACGGGTGACAGGCCGTTCAAGCGCGCGTTTTCCTGCAGAAATTGTTGGGCCAGAGGATGGCAGTCGCTGGCAGTGACATCGATACCGCGCCGGTGGCACACCAGGCTGGCCAGACCCAGTCCGCAGCCGATCTCCAGCACACGTTCGCCCGCCAGCAGGGGGCGGCTGGCCATGCGCTGGGCCAGCTGCGCGCCCGACGGCCACAACAGGCCGAAGAGGGGCCAGGCGGCCGATGAGATACCCAGCGCCTCGGCGGCGCCCAGTGGGTCGGCAAACTGCTGCTTGTCCAGCAGCGACTGGATGATCAGGTCTGCCGCGCCGGTGATGGCGATGTCTTCTTGCTTGGTCAGGTAGCCGGGCATGGCGGGGCGGTGAAGCCCGCAGAAGGCCCCATAGCGGGTAGTGGATGAGGGCGCGAGTATGCGCCTTGTGGCTGGGCAGGCATGCCCGCAGGCGGTGTGGGGCTATCTGCGAATGGCATGGCCGCTGCACGACGATGGGGCTTGCGCGGCGGTTGCCTGTGCGTTGCTATAGTGCGGCGCACACCGGCGGCTTGTTCGCCGCATTTTTTTGCGACTCATCCCAAGGACTTCCCATGGCCGCTGGCAGCCTGCTTGCTTTGCTCGACGATATCGCCACCATCCTCGACGATGTGGCCTTGATGACCAAGGTGGCGGCCAAGAAGAGCGCTGCCATGGCCGACGATGTGTCGGTGATGACCAAGGTGGCTGCACAGAAGACGGCGGGGGTGCTGGGGGACGACCTGGCGCTCAACGCCCAGCAGGTGACCGGGGTGCGCGCTGAGCGCGAGATTCCGGTGGTGTGGGCGGTGGCCAAGGGCTCGTTCATCAACAAGGTCATCCTGGTGCCCGCTGCGCTGCTGATCAGCGCCTTTGCGCCGTGGGCCGTGACGCCGCTGCTGATGGTGGGGGGCGCCTTCTTGTGCTTTGAGGGCTTTGAGAAGGTGGCGCACAAGCTGCTGCACGCCCAGCATGAGGATGAGGCCGAGCATGAGAGCCACGCCAAGGCCAATGCCAATCCAGCGGTGGATCTGGTGGCCTTTGAAAAGGACAAGATCAAGGGCGCCGTGCGCACGGACTTCATCCTGTCGGCCGAAATCATTGCGATCACGCTGGGCACGGTGGCCGCTGCGCCCTTCGTGCAGCAGCTCACGGTGCTGTCGGGCATCGCCATCATCATGACCATCGGTGTCTATGGGCTGGTGGCGGGTATCGTCAAGCTGGACGACCTGGGCCTGTGGCTCAACAACAAGGCCAGCAGCGCCGCGCGCGCCCTGGGATCGGGCATCCTGCGCGCAGCACCCTGGCTGATGAAGGGGCTGTCCATTGCGGGCACTGCGGCGATGTTTCTGGTGGGCGGTGGCATTCTGGTGCACGGCGTGCCTGCGTTGCACCATGCGGTTGAGGCCGCAGGCACGGCAGCGGCGCAATGGCCCGTGGGCGGGTTGTGGGCGGTGCTGGTGCCCAACCTGCTGAACGCCGTGGTGGGCATCGTGGCGGGTGGCCTGGTGCTGGCCGGGTGGACCCTGGTTCAGCGCCTGCGGGGCAAGTCCACAGCTTGATAGTGGGTATTCCTTGATCTAGGTCTAAGGGTTACTACCGAGGGCTTGAGGTAAGGCAAGGCCGGGTCGTGGCCGCAGCGGTTCAATGCATGCACGGGGGTCGTCCCCGTCCAACCGATGCGAAATACCATGAAAAAGAACCTGCTGGCTGTCGCCGTTCTCTGTGCCCTCTCTTCTGGCGCTGCCCTGGCGCAACAGGCTGAAGGCCCCTGGATGGTCCGTGCACGTGCGGTGCACCTGGACAGCGCCAACAAGGACAGCACACCGCTGGGCCTGTCGGTCAACAACAAGACCATCCCTGAAGTGGATGTGACCTACTTCTTCAACAAGAACATCGCGGCCGAGCTGATCCTGACCGTGCCCCAGAAGCACACGCTCAGCGCTGGCGGCGCAGCCATTGGCACGCTCAAGCACCTGCCCCCCACACTGCTGGCGCAGTACCACTTTGATGCCCCCGGCTTCAAGCCCTATGTGGGCGCAGGCCTGAATTACACGCGTTTCTCGAGCGTGAACCTGCCTGCGGGTGTGAGCATTGACCGCAACAGCTTCGGCCCCGCGCTGCAAGTGGGTGTGGACATCCCGCTGGCCAAGAACCTGTACCTCAACTTCGACGTGAAGAAGGTTTTCATCAAGACCGATGTGAGCGCAGGTGGTGCCAAGCTGGGCACCTTCAAGGTGGACCCCGTTCTGGTGGGCGTGGGTCTGGGCTGGCGCTTCTAAGGGCACAGGGCCCCAGGCGGGCCCTGCGTTCCTGACAATAAAAGTTCTCCAAGGGTCTGAAGGGCTGGCGCATGCGCCAGCCCTTTTTTTTCGGGTGCGGAAATGGCCTACACACGGCAGTCAGCGAGGCAACGCACAATGGGGCAGGGGAGCGTGTGGGGCGGGCCGCAATGTGGGCGCTCCAGGTGCCTCTGCTTTTGACCACCCGGCGGCGCTGCCGCCCCAACGTCCTGACGACCCATGCTCCTGCCTCGCTATTCCGACATCACCCGCGGACTGACCCAGCGGCCCGCACGCATCTCCCCCAAGTATTTCTACGACCAGCATGGCTCGCAGCTGTTTGAAGCCATCACACGGCTGCCGGAGTACTACCCCACACGCACCGAAATGGCGCTGATGCTGACACATGCAGACAGCATCGCGGGCGCCGTGGGCGCAGGCCGCACCCTGATCGAACTGGGCGCGGGCAACTGCCAGAAGGCCCGCACCCTGTGCCGCCTGGTGCAGCCGGCCTGTTTTGTGGGCGTGGACATTTCGGCGGATTTTCTGGAGCAGGCGGTGCAAGGGCTGCGCGACGACTTCCCGGCGCTGGATGCCCGCGCGCTGGCGGGCGACATGACCCTGGGGGTGTCACTGCCTGACGACATTCCCCGCACCGGGCGCCTCGTGTTCTACCCTGGCTCGTCCATCGGCAACTTCGACCCGCCGCACGCGCTGGAGCTGCTGGCCCACATGCGCGAGCTGATCGACGACGATGGCGGCCTGCTCATCGGCATCGATTTGCCCAAGGATGTGGCGGTGCTCGAAGCCGCCTACGACGATGCAGCGGGGGTCACCGCCGAGTTCAACCGCAATGTGCTGAGGCATGTCAACCGCCTGATCGGCAGCGACTTTGACGTGGCGCAGTGGCAGCACCGTGCGTTCTTCAACACCGAGGCGTCGCGCATCGAAATGCACCTGGAGGCTGCCTCTGACACCGAGGTGTGCTGGCCCGGCGGCGGTCGCAGGTTCGACCAGGGCGAGCGCATCCACACCGAGAACAGCTACAAGTACCCGTTGCCCGTGTTCACCGACATGCTTGCGCGCGCCGGTTTTGCGCAGGCCCAGGCGTGGACGGACGAGCGGGGCTGGTTCGCGGTGGTCCACGCCCGTCCTTGACCGGTGGCTGCCATGACCGTGACATCCCCCGCATTTGACACGCTGCTGGCGCGCTACACCGCCGTGCGCGGCCGCTCGCTGACCCTGGCGGCACCACTGTCGCCCGAGGACTGCGCCGCGCAGTCCATGCCCGATGCCAGTCCCACCAAATGGCACCTGGCCCACACCACCTGGTTCTTTGAGACCTTTGTGCTCGAAGCCCACGAGCCAGGTTTTCAGCCGTTTGCACCGGCGTTCCGGGTGCTGTTCAACTCCTACTACAACGGTGTGGGCGCCAAGCACCCGCGTCCGCAGCGCGGGCTGCTCACGCGGCCATCGCTGGACGAGGTGCTCGCCTACCGGGCCGACGTGGACGCCCGCATGGCCCGCCTGTGGCCCGCTGTGGCGCACGACGCTGCGCTGCGTGGCCTGATCGAGCTGGGCCTGCAGCATGAGCAGCAGCACCAGGAGCTGATGCTCACCGACATCCTGCACCTGCTGTCCTGCAACCCCTTGTTCCCCGCCTATGCCAAGGCTTCTGACGCTGTGGCGCCCGAGGCTGGCGAAGCACTGGCGTGGCATTCCTTTGACGGGGGGCTGGCCGATATCGGCCACGCTGGCAACGGCTTTGCCTTTGACAACGAGGGCCCGCGCCATCGTGTGTATCTGCATCCCTACGCGCTGGCCTCGCGGTTGGTGACACAGGCCGAGTATCTGGCGTTTGTGGAAGGTGGCGGCTACCGCAACCCACTGCTCTGGCTGGCCGAAGGCTGGGACTGGCGGGCGGCGCAGGGTCTGGAGCAGCCGCTGTACTGGCATCGCGTCGACGGGGCCTGGCACCAGTTCACGCTGGCCGGCCTGCAGCCGCTGCAGGGCAACCAGCCGGTGGTGCATCTGTCGTACTACGAGGCCGATGCCTACGCGCGCTGGGTGGGCGCGCGCCTGCCCACGGAGGCTGAATGGGAGCATGCGGCCGCGCAGGGTGCCGCTGGCGTGGCGCAGTGGCACGGCGCTGCCTGGCAGTGGACGCAGTCGAGCTACGCGCCGTACCCCGGCTTCCGGGTGGCCGAAGGCGCCGTGGGTGAGTACAACGGCAAGTTCATGGTCAACCAGTACGTGCTGCGGGGCTCGTCCAGCGCCACGCCGCCGGGGCACGAGCGACTGACCTACCGCAACTTCTTTCCGGCCACGGCGCGCTGGCAGTTCACCGGCATTCGGCTGGCACGCGACATCGGCTGAAGGCGGCCAGCGCCTGGCGCTGGCCGTCATTGACCCGCCGCGTTGGGGCCAGCATGACGGCGTCGCTGCGTGCCGTGATCTTGTTTGCTATCAAATATGTAGCTGGTTGCGCATATTCCACTAGCGCTTGGACGCAAAAAGCCTCAAAAGTACGGTGACAGGTGCTTGGCCATGCGCTTTTGGGGGCGCATGGCCATTCGCACATCACACCTTGTCGAGTGCCTGCGCCAGGTCCGCCCGCAGGTCGTCGATGTGCTCGATGCCGACCGACAGGCGCACCATGCCTTCGCTCACGCCCGCCTTGGCCAGCTCTTCGGGGTTGAGCTGGCGGTGGGTGGTGGACGCGGGGTGGGTGGCCAGCGACTTTGCATCGCCAATGTTCACGAGGCGCGTGAAGAGCTGCAGCGCATCCAGGAAGCGCGCACCGGCCGCACGTGGGTCGGCGTCGCTGTTCTTCACGCCAAAGCTCAGGATGCCTGACGCCTTGCCGCCTGACTGGCGTTGCACCAGCGCGTGGTCCGGGTGGTCGGGCAGACCGGCGTAGCGCACCCATTCGACCTTGGGGTGGCTTTGCAGGTACTGGGCAATCGCCAGCGTGTTGTCGCAGATACGGTCCATGCGCAGCGCCAGGGTTTCGATGCCTTGCAGGATCAGGAAGGCATTGAGCGGCGCCAGCGCCGCACCCGTGTTGCGCAGTGGCACCACGCGTGCACGGCCGATGAAGGCGGCGGGGCCCAGCGCCTCGGTGTAGACCACGCCGTGGTAGCTCACGTCGGGCTCGTTCAGGCGCGGGAAGCGTGCCTTGTGCTCCGCCCACGGGAACTTGCCGCTGTCCACAATCGCGCCGCCCACGCTGTTGCCGTGGCCGCCGAGGTACTTGGTGAGCGAGTGCACCACGATATCGGCGCCATGCTCGATGGGGCGCAGCAGGTAGGGGCTGGGCACGGTGTTGTCCACGATCAGCGGCACGCCGTGGTCGTGCGCCACCTTGGCCAGCGCGGCGATGTCGGTCACGTTGCCCAGCGGGTTGCCGATAGACTCGATGAAGATGGCTTTGGTGCGCGCATCAATGTGCTGCGCAAAGCTGGCCGGGTCGCGCGGGTCGGCAAAGCGGGTGGTGATGCCCTGCTGCGGCAGCGTGTGGGCAAAGAGGTTGTAGGTGCCGCCGTAGAGCGTGCTGGCCGAGACGATGTTGTCGCCCGCTTCGGCAATGGTCTGGATGGCGTAGGTGATGGCGGCCATGCCCGAGGCCACGGCCAGCGCGGCAATGCCGCCTTCCAGCGCCGCGACGCGCTTTTCGAGCACGTCGGTGGTGGGGTTCATGATGCGGGTGTAGATGTTGCCCGGCACCTTCAAGTCAAACAGGTCGGCGCCATGCTGGGCGCTGTCAAACGCGTAGGCCACCGTCTGGTAGATGGGCACGGCCACGGCCTTGGTGGTGGGGTCGGGACTGTAGCCTGCGTGTACGGCCAGGGTTTCGATCTGCATGGGTGCTGTCTCTTTCATTGAAGGGATGGGAGTGGAACAACCGGGCTCGGCCCATTGCTGGACGAGGCCCGATGTGCCGATGGCGCGGGCCATTCTGGCACCCTGGACCCCTGGCGTCATCGAATCGTTGGCTATGTGCTTATGACATTCTTGTGCGCCCTGGACTCTTTCAGGCCGAGGGCTCGTCCATGGCGCTGTCCATGGGCTCTGGGGTGGTGCGCCGCGCCTGCTGGCTACGGCGCCAGGCCTTCTCGATTTCCACGACCACCAGCACCACCAGCGCGGCGCCGATGCACAGCACCAGCTCACCCAGGCTCAGCGGCTCGGTGCGGAAGATGGGGTTGAGCCAGGGCACATAGATGGTGGCCATCTGCAGCGCAAAGGTGAGCAGCACGGCACCCAGCAGCGGGCGGTTGCTCAGCAGGCCCAGGCGCCAGATGGGTTCGGATTCGGAGCGGATGGCGATCACATGCGCCATCTGCGCCAGCGTGAGCACGGTGAACACCATGGTCTGCCAGTGCGTGTGGCCGGTGTGCAGAGCCCAGGCCTGCACCGCCAGGCACAGCCCGCCGATGAGCAGGCCCACACCCAGGATGTGCTGCCACATGCCGTGGGCAAACAGGCTTTCGCGCGGCGCGCGGGGCGGGCGCTGCATGATGCCGCGCTCGGCCGGTTCGGCCGCCAGCGCCAGGCCGGGCAGGCCGTCTGTGACGAGGTTGACCCACAGGATGTGGATGGGCAGCAAAGGGATGGGCAACAGCAACAGCGGCGCCAGGAAGATGGTCCAGATCTCGCCCGAGTTGCCCGTCATCGCGTAGCGCACAAACTTGCGGATGTTGTCGTAGATGCGGCGGCCCTCGCGCACCGCCGCGACGATGGTGGCGAAGTTGTCGTCCAGCAGCACCAGGCTCGAGGCCTCGCGCGCCACGTCGGTGCCGCCCTGGCCCATGGCCACGCCGATGTCGGCACGCTTGAGCGCCGGGGCATCGTTCACGCCGTCGCCCGTCATGGCCACAAAGTGGCCCTGGGCCTGCAGCGCCTCGACGATGCGGATCTTCTGCGCCGGGTCCACGCGGGCGTAGACCTGCACCTGCTCCACGCGGGCGCGCAGCGCAGCATCGTCCAGTGTGGTCAGGTCGGCGCCGGTAAGCACCGGGGCATCGCTGCTCTTCACAATGCCCAGGCGGTGCGCAATCGCGCGCGCGGTGGCGGGGTGGTCGCCCGTGATCATCACCGGGGTGATGCCCGCGCTGATGCAGTCGCGCACTGCGGCCTGGGCCTCGGCGCGGGGTGGGTCGATGAGGGCGATCAGGCCCAGCAGCTCCAGCTGGTTTTCTACTGCGTCGATGTCGTTGGTGTCGGGCAGGCGGGCGTGGCTGCGGCGGGCGAGGGCCAGCACGCGCAACCCCTGTGCAGCGAGCTGCTGGGCAGTGGTGAGGACCTTGGCGGTGTCTAGTGCGGCAGCGCCTTCAGGCGTCCAGTGGGCGGTGCAGCGGGGCAGCACGGATTCGGGCGCGCCTTTGGTGTAGGCCACAAAGCCTGCGGCCGCGCGGTGGAAGGTCGTCATGCGCTTGCGGTCGGAGTCAAACGGTTGCTCCTGCACGCGGGGGCTTGCAGCGTCGAGCTGGGCCTTGTCCAGCCCGCCCGCGTGGGCGGCCAGCACCAGCGCGGTCTCGGTGGGGTCGCCCAGCCAGTGGACGCCCGACGGGCCCTCTTCGTTCTTTGCCTGCAGCGTGGCGTCGTTGCACAGCGCGGCGGCGCACAGGGCTTCGGCATGGGCCGCACCGGGCAAGGGGTCGCCGGGCACCCAGCGCACACCGTGTGCCAGCAGCAACTCGGCATGCATGCGGTTCTGGGTCAGGGTGCCGGTCTTGTCCGAGCAGATGGTGGTGACCGAGCCCAGGGTCTCCACCGAGGGCAGGCGCCGCACCAGGGCATGCACCGCCACCATGCGGCGTGCGCCCAGGGCCAGCAGCACCGTGACCACGGCGGGCAGGGCCTCGGGGATGGCGGCCACCGCCAGGCTGATGGCGGTGAGGGCCATGAGCAGCGGCGCCTCGCCGCGCAGCACGCCCACCACAAAGATCACCGCGCAGATGCCCAGCACCGCTATCGCCAGGCGCTTGCCAAACGCCGCCAGGCGCAGTTGCAGCGGCGTGCTGCGGTCGCCGGTGTCGAGCAGCGTGGCCACCTTGCCCAGCTCGGTGCGCATGCCGGTGGCCACCACCAGGCCGCGTGCGCGGCCGTGGGTTGCGGTGGTGCCCTTGAAGGCCATGTTGGTGCGGTCGCCGAGCGCGCCCACGTCGTCGGCTGCCAGGGCTTCGGTCTGTTTGGCTACGGTGACGGACTCGCCCGTGAGGGCCGATTCATCCACCTGCAACTGCGCGATCTCGATAAGCCGCAGGTCGGCCGGGATCCGGTTGCCCGCCTCCAGCAGCACGATGTCGCCGGGCACGAGCACGGTGGCAGGAACCACCTGCACTGTACCGCTGCGCAGCACGGTGGCGTGCGCCGCGGCCAGCTGGCGCAGCGCCGCCATGGCCTGGTCGGCGCGCCAGGCCTGCACAAAGCCGATGACGGCATTGAGCACCACGATGACGAGGATCACCAGCGTGTCGGTGACCTCGCCCACCAGCCCCGAGATGACGGCCGCACCCAGCAGCACCAGTACCATGAAGTCCTTGAACTGGTCGGCCAGCAGGCGCCACCAGGGGCGGTCCTGCGATGCGGCCAACTCGTTGGCGCCATGGGTGGCGCTGCGGCGCAGCGCTTCGTCGGCGTGCAGGCCTGCTTCAGGGTTGACACCATGGGCCTGGGCCACGGCGTCGGTGGGGTGCAGGTGCGGCGCGGTGGATGGGGACATGCGGCGATCGGTGAAACGGGCCGCACGCCCGCACAAGGACTTCTTCGGCGTTGCCTTAGTGCGCGACTTGCGGCCGGGCTTTGTAGAACTGGAGCGGGGCTTCTGGCACCTGGTTCAGCACCTGGCGCTTGATCTTGCCCACCACGTGCATTTCACAGGGCTTGCAGTCAAAGCGCAAGGTTAGCTTCTCCTTGCCGTTGATCAACATCAAGGGTTCGGCCTTGATGGTGCCCTGCACGCCCGTCACGCCCTTGGCCTGCTTGGGGCACAGGCTCATGGAAAAGCGCACGCAGTGCTTGGTGATCATGAGGCTGACTTCGCCTTCTTCTTCATGCGCTTCGTAGGCGGCAGCGATCACCTTCACGCCGTGGCGCACGTAGAAGTCATGGGCCTTGTGGTTGAACACATTGCCCAGGAAGGAGA
Organism: Acidovorax sp. Root568; assembly: GCF_001427445.1. NCBI lineage: Bacteria > Pseudomonadati > Pseudomonadota > Betaproteobacteria > Burkholderiales > Comamonadaceae > Acidovorax > Acidovorax sp. Root568. The sequence continues at coordinate 41,979 of NZ_LMGP01000010.1, forward strand.
GCGTGTCCTCGGGGTAGGGCACAGGGGGCTCCACCGGTATGGCACGCGGCAGGCGGGCAAAGTTGCGGGCGCGGTTGGCCTCCAGGTCGGCCACGGCATCGCGGCGCAGCGCGTTGAGCACCGAGGCGGGCACAAACCAGGGCTGCGACAGCTGCAGCGCAATGTCGTGCACCGCAAACACCGTCGCGCCAAAGCGGCCCAGTTGCTCGCGCAGGCTGGCTTCGGCCTTGGTGGCATCGGTGGCGGGTTGATGCGGCTGCTGTACCTCGGCACACCCCGCGTTGCCGTCTTCGTCGGTCAGCATCAGGCTGAAGCCGCTGGGCGTTTCGCTCAGGTGCGCCCACAGGCCGATGCGGCGGTCGCTGGATTTTTTCTCGAGCGTGCGCACCCAGTCCATGTCGCGGTTGCGGTTGACTTCGGTGCCCTTGCGCAGGTCCTTGAAGCCTTCCATCGGGTCCTTGGGGTACACGCGCCACTGGCCCACGGACCGTGCCGACACCGGCTCGGCCACGTTGATGGCCATGCCCACCAGCTCCTTGTGCAGGTCGTAGTAGCACAGGCCATCGCCGTTGTGCAGCACGGTGGCGGGGTCGCTCACCTCCAGCTCCACAAAGTCGGGGCCCACCTTGGTCACCCAGCCGATGGCCTGGCCGGGGTTCTTGGGGGTGTCGAAGGCGCCGATGTCTTCCTTGCGGCCCGTCACGAAGTAATCGGTGAACTCGCGGTTGAAGTTCTGGAGCGGGTCGGGTTTGAATGTGAAAGTGGTGCGCCCGCTGGACGAGCGCGACAGCGGGCGGCCTTGCGCCTCGCGCTCTTCGATGATCTCGTCGAGCAGCGTTCGGTAGTGGGCGGTGATGTTCTTCACATAGCCCATGTCCTTGTAGCGGCCCTCAATCTTGAAGCTGCGCACGCCTGCGTCGATGAGGGCGCGCAGGTTGTCGCTCTGGTTGTTGTCCTTCATGCTCAGCACGTGCTTGTCATGCGCGATGAAGCGGCCCTGCGCGTCCGTCACCTGGTAAGGCAGGCGGCAGGCCTGGCTGCAGTCGCCCCGGTTGGCGCTGCGGCCCGTTTGCGCATGGCTGATGTTGCACTGGCCGCTGTAGGCCACGCACAGCGCGCCGTGGATGAAGAACTCGATGTTGGCGCGGCCGGGGGCATCCACCGGGCCCAGCGCCTTGTGCACGGCGGCGATCTGCTGCACTGTGAGCTCGCGTGCCAGCACGATTTGCGACAGGCCCACATCCTGCAGAAAACGCGCCTTTTCAGGCGTGCGGATGTCGGTCTGGGTGCTGGCGTGCAGCTGGATGGGGGGCAGGTCGATTTCGAGCAGGCCCATGTCCTGGATGATCAATGCATCCGCGCCCGCCTCGTACACCTGCCAGGCCATCTGGCGCGCGGCCTCCAGTTCATCGTCGCGCAGGATGGTGTTGAGCGTGATGAAGATGCGGCTGTTGAAGCGATGCGCGTGCCTGACCAGGCGCTCGATGTCCCGGATGTCGTTGCCCGCACTGGCCCGCGCGCCAAAGGCCGGGCCGCCGATGTAGACGGCATCTGCGCCGTGGTTGATGGCTTCGATGCCAATGTCTGCGTCGCGCGCAGGCGAGAGCAGTTCGAGCTGGTGGGGCAGGAGGGACATGGGGCGTGATTATCCCAGCGTGCCTGGCCGGGCGGTAGGCGCCGGACTCATTAGCCCGGTTAATGCCGGAGCAAATTGCTAAGTTTGCTTAGTAATTTTGCGAAAACGAGGGTTGAGGTGGCTACGATGCGGGGTTTGTTGTGTACAAGTTCGGTGCACAACAGGATGCTTTGACCGACCAAGGAGACTTTGTACCGTGCTGCGCCCCGTTTTCGCTTCTTCGCCCCTGTTCCGAATTTCTGCACTGACCGCCCTTGCGCTGGCGGCCCATCTGGCCTCTGCCCAGGACGTACAGACCGTCAAGATCGCCCACGCAGGCCCGGTGTCGGGCGGCATTGCCCACATCGGCAAAGACACGGAAAACGGTGTGCGTCTGGCCATTGACGACCTGAACGCCCAGAACCTCGTCATCGGCGGCAAGAAGATCAAGTTTGAAATCGCGGCCGAAGACGACGCGGGCGACCCACGCCAGGCCACCGCCGTGGCCCAGAAGCTGTGCGACCAGAAGGTGGCGGGCGTGGTGGGGCACCTGCAATCGGGCACGTCCATTCCCGCCTCGGCGGTCTACGCCAAGTGCGACCTGCCACACATCACGGCCTCGGCCTCCAACCCCGACCTGACCAAGCCCGGCCACAAGACCACCTTCCGCCTGATCGCCAACGACAACGCGCTGGGTGCTGCCCTGGCCTTGTTTGGTGCAGACCACCTCAAGCTCAAGAGCGTGGCCATCATCGACGACCGCACGGCCTATGGCCAGGGCGTGGCCTCGGTTTTCAAGGCGACGGCGCAACAAAAGGGCCTGAAAGTGGTGGCCGAGGAGTTCACTAACGACAAGGCCACCGACTTCATGGCCATCCTCACCGCCATCAAGAACAAGAAGCCCGACGCGATTTTCTACGGCGGCCTGGACGCCCAAGCTGGCCCCATGCTGCGCCAGATGGAGCAGCTGGGCCTGGGCAACGTGAAGTTCTTTGGCGGTGATGCGCTGTGCACCGAGAAGCTGCCCGAACTGTCGGGCAAGACCCCCGCGCTGAAGAATGTGACCTGCGCGACGGGCGGGGCCTCGGTGGACAAGATGCAGGGCGGCTCGGACTGGAAGAAGCGCTACGACGCCAAGTTCCCCGGCCAGTTCCAGATCTACAGCCCCTATGCCTATGACGCCGCCATGGTGCTGGCCGACGCGATGAAGCGCGCCAACTCGGTGGACCCCAAGGTGTTCGCGCCGTTCCTCACCAAGACTGAATACAAGGGCGTGACCGCCAACATCGCCTTCACCGCCAAGGGCGAGTTGACCACGCCCGCCGTGACCTTGTACACGTTCAAGGACGGCAGCCGCGTGGCATTGAACTGAGGTCACTCTCCGGCGTTGCTTCATCGACTCCTGACCCCACGGCCGCTCCATGCGGCCGTTTTTGCGTGCGGCGTTTGGCTTTACAGTCAGATCCCATCGCAAGAACGCGCGGGCCCCCGGTGCCCGCCAAGGAGCCCAGGTATGCGCGCAATGTTTGGATTGGTCGGACTGGTGGTGGTGCTGGCCATCGTGGGCCTGCTGGCCAAGAAGCAACTGGCGGCCACGCGCGCCCCCGTGCCCGCATTGCAAACCGCCACAGGCGCGGCGGGGCCTGCGTCGGCGCCGACCGGCACGGTGCGTGAGCAGAGCCAGCAGATGCAGCAGCAGGTCAAGCAGCAGGTAGAAGGCCTGATGCAACAGGCACGCCCCATGCCCGAAGACGAGAAAAAATGAGCCAGATCGGCTTCAAGCGCTGATATTTCATGCCTTGGATGCTATTGAAAATATAGTGATGAAAACCGCCGACGATGCGCACTGGATGCGACTGGCCCTGACCGAGGCGCAAGCGGCTGCCAGCGCGGGCGAGGTGCCCGTGGGCGCCATCGTGGTCAAGGACGGCCAGGTCATCGCCACTGGCCGCAATGCCCCGGTGGAAGGCCACGACCCGACGGCCCATGCCGAGATCGTGGCCCTGCGTGCCGCGGCGCTGCGCCTGGGCAACTACCGGCTGGACGGCTGTAGTCTGTATGTGACGCTGGAGCCTTGCGCCATGTGCAGTGGCGCCATGCTGCATGCCCGCCTGGCACGGGTGGTGTTTGGTGCGATGGAGCCCAAGACGGGGGCGGCAGGCTCGGTGCTCAACCTGTTTGGGCATGCCGAGATCAACCACCAGACCGAGGTGCAGGGCGGGGTGCTGGCCGAGGAGTGCGGCGGCCTGCTGAGCCGCTTTTTTGCGCAGCGGCGCCGTCAGCAACGCGCCGAGGCATTGGCCCGCCACCCCCTGCGTGACGATGCCTTGCGTACACCCGATGCGGCTTTCGCGAACCTGCCCGGCTACCCCTGGGCTCCCCACTACGTCAGCGACCTGCCGAGTCTGGCGGGCCTGCGCCTGCACTACCTGGACGAAGGCCCCCGCGATGCACGCCGCACCTGGCTGTGCCTGCATGGCAACCCGGCCTGGAGCTACCTCTATCGCCGCATGCTGCCCACCTTTCTGGCTGCAGGCGACCGCGTGGTGGCGCCCGACCTGATCGGCTTTGGCAAAAGCGACAAGCCCAAGAAGGAAGGTGCGCACCAGTTCGAATGGCACCGCCAGGTGCTGCTGGAGCTGATCGAGCGGCTGGACCTGCGCAATGCCGTGCTGGTGGTGCAGGACTGGGGCGGCATCCTGGGCCTCACGCTGCCCATGGCGATGCCCGAGCGGTTTGGCGGCCTGCTGGTGATGAACACGCTGCTGGCCACAGGCGATGCACCGTTGCCCCAGGGCTTTGTGGACTGGCGTGCGATGTGCCGGGACAAGCCGCTGTACGGGGTAGGGCGCCTGTTGGCACGCGGCAACCCGCACCTGAGCGCTGCGGAATGCGCAGCCTACGATGTCCCCTTTCCGGACAAAGGTTACCGGGCTGCGCTGCGTGCGTTCCCCGAACGTGTCCCTGCCGCCCTGGATGACGCCGGTGCGGCGCTGTCGCGTGCAGCCCGCGATTTCTGGCAGCACCAGTGGCAAGGCCGCAGCCTGATGGTGGTGGGGGCGCAAGACCCCGTGCTGGGGCTGCCTACCATGCGGGCGCTGCAACACAACATCCGTGGATGCCCCGAGCCGGTGGTGCTGCCCCATGCGGGCCACTTCGTTCAGGAGCATGGCGAGGCCATTGCTGCACAGGCTGTGGAATACTTCACGCACTGATGTGCCCGATGGCGCCCCATGACCGCATGGGGCAGCGGGCATCCCCCCTGTTTTCGGAGCAGGCCCCACCGGGGCCTGAGCGCTTTGCACGACCACCATCACGATCCCTCGCAGTGCGACCACGACCACGGTCCCAAGCACATCTACATCTACTCGCCTTCCAGTGCAGTGCGCGACAAGGCCGCCTTCAAGCGGGGCATCGCCCGTCTCAAGGCCCAGGGCCATGAGGTGGAGGTGGATGTGGACGCGCTGGCCACACACACACGCTTTGCGGGCGACGACGCCACCCGGTTGGCCGCCATCCACCGTGCGGCGGCCAGTGGTGCCGATGTGGCGCTGATCTCGCGCGGGGGCTATGGCCTCACGCGCATCCTGCCGGGCGTCCGCTACAAGGCGGTGGCCAAGGCCATCGAAAAGGGCACCCACTTCGTGGGCGTGAGCGACTTCACCGCCTTCCAGCTCGCCGTGCTGGCCAAAACCGGGGCCACCACCTGGGCGGGGCCGTCGCTGGGGGCCGATTTTGGCGTAGAGGGCGCGCCCGACGACATCATGGAAGCCTGCTTTGACGACCTGCTGACCGGCCACGGCGAAGGCACGGGCTGGCGCATGCACAAGGAAAAGCCCCATGCCACTACCGGCAAGCCTGCTGTGCCCAACGTCTATGTGAAAAGCGCCACCCTGTGGGGCGGCAACCTGGCGGTGCTGGCTTCGCTGGTCGGCACGCCGTACTTCCCGCAGGTCAAGGGTGGGGTGCTGTTTGTGGAGGATGTGCACGAGCATCCCTACCGCGTTGAGCGCATGCTGACCCAGCTGCTGCACGCCGGTGTGCTGGCCCAGCAAAAGGCCGTGGTACTGGGGCAGTTCACCAACTTCAAGCTGGCGCCGCACGACAAGGGCTACAAGCTGCAGTCGGTGGTGGACTGGCTGCGCACCCAGATCAAGGCGCCCGTGCTGACCAACCTGCCGTTTGGGCATGTCGAGACCAAGGTGCTGCTGCCCGTGGGGGCAACGGTGTCGTTGTCGGTGGAAGAGCGCGATGCGCTGATCTATTGGGGCCACCAGCACTGAACAGGCGGCGCTAACCTGGGGCCGCTGCGTGGCACGATGTAAGTGCGGCGTGGTGACCGGCCCCGGCTGTCAGGGCTGCAATCTCAGAGTTTCAGAGGTGCGCGCGGGGTGCGTTGGGCATTTGTGGCACCCGCAGCGACAGCGGCAACTGCCCCTGGAACATCGGCGTCACCTGGTCCAGCACCGTCTGCGCGATGGCCTCGCCGCGCAGCAGGGTGAGCGTGTCAAGCAAATCGCTGCGCAGGTACCACAGCGCTTCAATGTCGCCCGCATAGCGTAGGCGCATGTTCATGCGCGCCACTTCGCAGCCGGTCAACCCCATCAGGCTGTGCAGCATGGCACGCCGCACCTCTTCCAGACCCTGGTCGCGCACCCAGGCCGTCGATGACGGCTTGTCACGACCGAGCAGGTCGTGCAGGTTGTTGCGGAGATTGGGCTTGTTCCAGCGCATGGACGGCGGGCTGTGCGATTTTTGTAACAGGGTCGATTAAAGTAAGCGGGAGTGAGGTTTGACGCAAGGGTGGCGCTCCTGTTTTTGCATAAAGACAACACGGCGCCCCCGTTTGTTGCGAACTTTTACGCAATTCATCGCGAATGCTTGCGGCGGCCTGACGCGAGGCAACCACGCGAACAGGTGCGCGGCTCGGCGTGCGCTTTGCCGGGTCTTCAGGCACCCAAGATGCGCACCCACCGCACCTACCGCCGCCATCAGCGCCTGCAGTGAGGCCGCAAGTACTGGCGTGCGTGGACCGCAAAGACCTTGGCAAAGGATTGTTGACGCTTTGATAGATGCGTCTTCGTTGAGCTTGCACTAAACTGGTTCACATGATGTTACTAATCGGCCATCGTTCATGAGTGTGTTGTCAACGGTGGTCTTCGCCGACATTTCGGGCAGCACCTCGTTGTATGAAACGCTGGGCAACGAGCGCGCCACCGAGGCGGTGACGCAGGTCACGCAGTGGATCAGTGACACCATCGAGGCGCATGCGGGGCGCGTGGTCAAGAAGCTGGGCGACGGTGTGTTGTGTGTGTTTGGTGATGCGGCCAGTGCCGTGACTGCCACCACCCACATGTTGCGCCAGCACCAAGCGCGTCTGGACCGGTGGCCGCAGCCGCTGCGCATGGACATCCGCGTGGGAGTGGCCAGTGGCGAGGTGGTCGATGTGGATGGCGACTGTTACGGTGATGCCGTCAATGTGGCCTCCCGCCTGTGCGAGCGCGCGGGCCCCGCCGAAATCTGGGCCACCGAGACGACTGTGCTGCTGGCAGGGGCGGCTGCCGATGTGTGGTACCGCAAGCTGGGCCTGATGGAAATCCGTGGCAAGGCCGAGCTGCAGATGCTCTACCAGGTGGAGTGGCGCGAGAACGAAGAGCCCGATTCGCTCACCATGCAGGCGGCGCTGGTCAGCAGTTTTGCTCCGGCCGATTCCATCCTGGGGCAGATCCAGTTTTCCTGGCATGGGGTGGACATGTCGTTCACTTCGTCGGATGCGCCCGTGCATGTGGGGCGCGCCAACCATGCCCAGCTGTGCATCAATGACCCCCGCGTTTCACGGCTGCATGCGCGCATCGACTGGCGCAACAGCGGCTTTGTGCTGACCGACATGAGCAGCTTCGGCACCTGGGTGCGGTTTGACGGCAGCGACTCGCCAGTGCGGCTGCGCCGCGATGCCTGCATCCTGCATGGCACGGGGCAAATTGCGCTGGGGGTTCCCTTTACCGAGTCCAGTGCTCCGATCATGAACTTTCAGGTCGCCGGCACCAGCGTTCATCTGGGCTGAGGCCGTCGGCTGCCGCCGACAGCTGTCACAGCGCGGCGGGCTCCCGGTCAGCGCGCAGCCCTTTCACTTCCGAACCCACACAAACAACCCAGAACAATCAGGAGACACGAGACATGGCGTGGATGAAGCGAACGGCCGTCGGGCTGGTGGTGGCGGCCTTGCTGGCTGGCACGGGGGCTGCCGTGTATGTACAGCGCAGCTTTGCGACACTGGATGGCAAGTTGGTCGTGAAGGGCCTGCGCCAGGCCGTGCAGGTGCAGCGCGATGGCGCAGACGTCACCCACATCCGCGCGCAGAGCCCGCAAGACGCCTGGTTTGCGATGGGCTACGTGCATGCGCAGGAGCGCACCTGGCAGCTGGAGTTCAACCGTCGCGTGATGCACGGCGAGCTGTCCGAAGTGTTTGGGCCTGCCACGCTGGAGACCGACAAGCTCATGCGCACGCTGGACATCATGGGCACGGCTAAGCGGCAGTATGCAGGCCTGCCGTTGTATGCCCAGGAGGCCCTGCAGGCCTACAGCCAGGGCATCCACGCCTTCCACCAGAACCGCCCCCAGGCGCTGCCGCCGGATTTCCATATCCTGGGCGTTCAGCCCGGCGGGACCACGGGCGCCGTGTGGGAGCCTGAGGACAGCGTGGGCTGGGCGCTGATGATGGCGCTGGACCTGGGCGGCAACTGGGGCAACGAGTTTGCGCGGCTGTCCATTGCGAAAACGCTGGACACCGAGCGTTTGTGGCAACTGATGCCACCGTACCCGGGCGAGCGCCCCGCAGCCTCGGCCGACCTGGCCGCGTTGTACCGGCAGCTGGGGGTGTACCGGGCCACCGATGCCAGCGCTTCTGTTGCACCGGCGGCCGCCGCTGAACCGGTCGACCGGGGGGCTGCATCTGCCGCGCTGGGTGACGGGCCTTTGTCCCGCCAGATCAGTGCCGGCATGCTGGCCTGGGCTGACGAACTGACCCGCAACGCAGGTACCAACGAGGGTAAGGGCAGCAACAACTGGGTGCTGGCGGGCACCCGCACCGTCAGTGGCAAACCGTTGCTGGCCAACGACCCGCACCTGGGCCTGTCGGCACCTGCCATCTGGTACTTTGCGGGCTTGCAGGCACCTGCGGGCCAGGCGTCTGACGGCACCCCCATGGGCGCCATCGACGCGGTGGGCGCCACCTTGCCCGGCATGCCTTTCGTGGTGCTGGGCCGTACGGACAAAGTGGCCTGGGGCTTCACCAACACGGGCCCCGATGTTCAGGACCTGTACCTGGAGCAGATCAACCCCGCTGATGCCTCGCAGTACCGCACGCCCGAAGGCTGGGCACCCTTCACGGTGCGCAACGAAACCATCCGTGTGAAAGGGCAGGCCGACGTCGCCCTGAAAGTGCGCAGCACCCGGCATGGCCCTGTGTTGAGCGATGCGCAGAAGTCGCATGCGGACGTGCTGGACCTCGGCAAATACGTGCTGGCGCTGCGCTGGAGCGCGCTCGATGCCGACAACCAGACGGTGCTGGCGGGCCTCCAGACCAACCAGGCGAAATCGGTGGACGCGTTGTTCGCGGCCCTGTCGCACTACCACTCGCCGATGCAGAACGTGGTGGCGGCCGATGACCAGGGCAACATCCGTTTCAAGGCCGCAGGCCGCGCACCTGTGCGAGACCCGGCCAACGACATCCGGGGCGTGGCGCCCTCACCGGGCTGGGATGCGCGGTACGACTGGAAGGGCTGGCTGCCGTATGACCAGACGCCCGAGGACAACGGCGCCCGGGGCTGGATTGCCACCGCCAACCAGCGGGTGACCGCGCCGGACTATCCCCACTACCTCACCCAAGACTGGGCCTTGCCCTACCGCTACGAACGCATTGCGCAGCTGATCGAGGCGACCGACAAGCACGATGCCGCGAGCATGCAGGCCATTCACCGCGATGTAACGTCGCTGGCCACGCGCAGGCTGCTGCCCTATCTGCAGCAGGCCAAGTCATCACACCCCCTGGCCGCAGCTGCGCAACAGCAGCTCCAAGGCTTTGACGGTGTGATGGATGCGGGCAAGGCTGCGCCCCTGGTGTTTGCCGCATGGACCGACGAGCTGGCGCGTGGCCTGATCGTGCCGCGCATCGGTGACGCGCGGTTTACCGCCACCTACGGCAAGCGCGACTACCGGGCCGCGCTGGAAGGCATCCTGGAGCGTAACGACCCCTGGTGGTGCCAGCCCGCATCGTGTGCAGAGCAGTCGGCCGCAGCCCTGGGACGCGCGCTCGACCGGCTGCAGGCGGCGTACGGCGCAGACCCCGCGCAATGGCGTTGGGGCGCGGCGCACCCGGCACTCAGCGTGCACCGGCCATTTGGCAATGTGCCTGCACTGGCCCGCTTTTTTGACGTGAGCGAGCCATCGCATGGCGACGCCTACACCGTCAACGTGGGGCAGTACAACGCGGGCGAAGCCAAGGGGCCGTTTGTGAACCGCCACGCCGCATCGCTGCGCGCGGTGTACGACCTGGCCGACCTGGAGCAGTCGCGCTTCATCTACCAGACCGGACAAAGTGGCCTGGTGTTTTCGCCGCGTTACCGCGACATGAGCAGCACCTGGGCGCAGACGGGCTACCGCGCGTTGCAGCGCCAGCCCGCAAGCTGGGCCCATGAGCTGACGCTGGCCCCCGCACCGGCGGCGCAGTAGTCACGCTGGAGATCACCATGGGTTTTGTTCCGCTGATCGAGGTGACCCGGGGCGACCTCGCCGAATGCCAGCACTGGGGCGCCGTGGCGGTGTCCGACCGCCATGGCCGTGTGCTGGCGCAGGTGGGCGACCCGTACACGGTCACGTTCACGCGCTCCACCATCAAGGCATTTCAGGCCCTGCCGTTCATGCAGTCTGGCGGCGCCCAGGCGCTGGGCTGGGGCGCGGGCGAACTGGCCCTGCTGTGCGCCAGCCACAACGGCGAGGCCATGCATGTCGAGCAGGTTGAGCACATGCTGGGCAGTGTGGGGCAGAGCTACCACGCCCTGCGCTGCGGCTGCCACCCGCCACTGTTTGCCGAGCTGGGGCTGGGTTCGCTGCCGGACGGCTTTGTGCCTGACGAACGCCACAACAACTGCAGCGGCAAACACGCCGGTTTTGTCGCCCATTGTGTGCGGCAGGGCTGGCCGCTCGACAACCATCTGGACCCTGCGCACCCGTTGCAGTGGGCGATTCGCGAGCGGGTGGCGCAGGCAGTGGGGCTGGGGCCTGAGCAACTGGTCATGGGCATCGATGGCTGCTCCGCCCCCAACTACGCCATGCCGCTCGCGCACCTGGCCCGGGGCTATGCGCGCCTGGCAGGTGGGGCGCCCGACACGGATCTGGACCAGAGCCTGACCGCACTGGCCGATGCCATGGTGCAACGCCCGGAGCTGGGCTCCGGCACCGGCCGGCACGACCTGGATTTCATGCGGGCAGGGCAGGGCGACTGGGTCTCAAAGACCGGGGCCGACGGGGTGCAGGTGGTGGGCAGCCGCAGCCGTGGCGAGGCATTTGCCCTCAAGATCATGGACGGCAACATGACGGCGCAGGTGGCGGCTGCCGTGGAGGTGATGGACCATCTGGGATGGCTGGACGCCACCCAGCGAGAGGCCCTGGCGCTGCGCAGAAACGCGGTCATCCGCAATGCCAAGGGGCTGGTGGTGAGCGGCCGGCGGCCGGTCTTTCGCTTGCAACGCGCAGCGGCTTGAGCCTGGGCGACGTTTGGGTGGCTACCGCCGGAAGTGCCGGTTCCTGCTCCCACGGCGTCCTGGGCAGAGAATTTGCGTGAAATCGGCCGGTAGCGCACTATTCATATGTGCTGGCTGCTTCAAAAAATGTAGCAAAAGGCTCCGTGTCGGGCAGCACGTAGATCACCCCTGGTGCCCGCCCGAACCAAGGCGCGATGAACTGGTCGTAAAACGCGGCAGGTGCGTTCACGCAGCCGTAGCTGATGCGTTTGTCCCGTGCGCCGGGGCTCGCCAGGCGCTGCAGGCGGCGCTCTGCGGCGCTCACGCTGCGCACCCGGTGCAGTGAGACGGCAGCGTCGTAGTCGATCCACACAATGTCTTCACCCTGCAGGTTGCGGCCGGGCTCGGTCACAAAGCGGCCTGCAGGGGTGGTACGTTCGTGCGGGCGGATGTGGGACAGAGGCTTGGCCCCGATGCCCAGGGCTGAGCGGTCACCCGCAGCGGCCCCCAGCAGCACGGGCGCGCTGCCGAGCCACTGGGCCTGGGCAGAAAACACGTGGATGCGCGCGGCTGGCTTGTCGATCACGGAAAACGGCAAGCCCTGGTGATCGGCCGTTGCGGTGGACCAGCGCACAAGCTGGCGCACCCGGGCCGATGCGTCGTCGGGCAGTGCCAGGGCAATCCCCGGTGCGACGAGCGCACCAGCCAGGGTGATCAGGGCAAGTCTGCGGTCCATAGAGAAGAGCATGTGGGCTGTTCAGATCGCCAAAAGTGAATGCGGCGGGGTTGCTCCGGCGCGGAGCAGTGCCCATGCGCGTGGGCAGTGGCCGCACCAGCCGTTCGCCGCTTTGCCCTTCCGGCATGGTGAACCAGGTCACAGAAGGCGTTCCGCCGGTTTGCCGCAGCGGCCGATGCCCCCAATAATGCCTGCATCCGTGACTTCCGCGAAGCCTTGGGCTTCGAATCGCCATGTTTGACCGCCTTCGCAAAGCGCTGCATCTGCCCGGTGGCCCGAATGCCGCACAGCCCGTGTCCAACCAGGAGGTGGTGCGTTGGGCGGCCACCCAGCGCCTGGCGGTGGTGCCGCAGGCGGTGGACGGGCATTTTGACCTGGGGGGCGACCTGAATGGCCACCCGTGGCGGCTGGAATGCGGCAACCCAACGCGTGACTATGTGCGCGGCCTGGAGTTGCGGGGGCGCGCCGACCTGGGGGTGGACCCGGACGCGGCGGTGATGGTGCTCAACCGCCCCTTGCAGGAGTCCCTGGAGGGCAATGCCTACAACGCCATCACCGACACCCTGCAGACCACGGTGAATGCCAGCCTGCCCGAGGAAATGCGCTGGCTGGCGATGTTTGAAGAGGTGACCTGGCCGGGCCTGCCCGCCTCGTTTCGCCAGCACTTTGCGGTGGTGGCGGAGCGCATGGAGACCGCGCAGCGCTGGATCCATGCGCCGGTGGTGTCCCAGTTGCTCAACGTCGTGGAAGGTGAGGGCGGGGCGGTGCGGGCGCAGTCGCCGCTGCTGTTGATGCTGGTACGCGGCAAGGTGTATCTGCGCATGGAGCACACGCAGCGCAGCCTGACGGAGATCGCCCAGGCCACGCAGTTGCTGCTGGCGGCTGCCCAAGGGGCATTGCAGAACCTGCCGCCCCCTCCGCCTGCGGGTGTGCCGACGGAAGGCGCTGCAGGCCCGCAGTAGGGCCTGCGGGTGTCAGGCCCTACGGAGGTTGGCGTCAGCTGCCGCGGGTGACCGGCACGGCGGCGTCGCGGCCGTAGGTGCCGTACTTGCCCAGCTCCCACTTGGCAATGGCGTTGCGGTGCACTTCGTCCGGGCCGTCGGCAAAGCGCAGGGTGCGCGCACCGGCGTAGGCATAGGCCAGCGGGAAGTCGTCAGACATGCCGCCACCGCCGTGCACCTGCATGGCCCAGTCGATGACCTGGCAGGCCATGCTGGGGGCCACCACCTTGATCATGGCAATCTCTGTCTTGGCGACCTTGTTGCCGGCCACGTCCATCAGCCAGGCAGCCTTCAGGGTGAGCAGGCGGGCCATGTCGATCTTGCAGCGGGCCTCGGCAATGCGCTCCTGTGTCACGGTCTGCTGGGCCACGGTCTTGCCAAAGGCCACGCGTGACGATGCACGCTTGCACATCAGCTCCAGCGCACGTTCGGCCAGGCCAATGAGGCGCATGCAGTGGTGAATGCGTCCAGGGCCCAGGCGGCCCTGGGCGATCTCGAAGCCACGGCCTTCGCCCAGCAGGATGTTGGAGACGGGCACACGCACGTTTTCGAAGGTCATCTCGACGTGGCCGTGTGGGGCGTCGTCGTAGCCCAGAACATTGAGCGGACGGATGATCTTGATGCCAGGGGCGTCGGCGGGCACCAGCACCATGCTCTGCTGCGAATGGCGCGGGGCTTCGGGGTCGGTCTTGCCCATGGTGATGAACACGGCGCAGCGCGGGTCGGCGGCACCAGAGATCCACCACTTGCGGCCGTTGATCACGTACTCATCGCCCTGGCGCTCGATGCGGGTCTCGATGTTGGTGGCGTCGCTCGATGCCACATCGGGCTCGGTCATGGCGAAGGCCGAGCGGATCTTGCCTTCGAGCAGGGGCTTGAGCCAGCGGGCCTTGTTGGCTTCGTCGCCGTAGCGGGCAATGGTTTCCATGTTGCCGGTGTCGGGCGCGGAGCAGTTGAACACCTCGCTGGCCCATGGCACGCGGCCCATGATTTCGGCCAGCGGTGCGTATTCCTGGTTGGTCAGCCCGGCACCTGCATAGCCGGATGCTGCGGCGCTGTCGACCGGCAGGAACAGGTTCCACAACCCGGCGGCCTGGGCCTTGGGCTTGAGGTTCTCGATGGTGTTCAGCGCGCTCCAGCGCTTGCCTGCGACGGTGTTGGCGGCCAACTCATCCTTGTAGGCAGACTCGTTCGGATAGATGTGGTCATCCATGAACTGGAGCAGCTTGGCCTGCAGTTCCTTGGTTTTGGGCGAGTAGTCAAAGTCCATGGGTTTCTTCTCCGTTGGTAATCGTGGGCGGCGCTGGTGTTGCGTCGTGTGTTCAGCCGCGTTGCGCGAAGGACCATGCCAGCTGGGCCATGGGTCGTGCGGTGTCGCCCGAGGCCTTGGCCTGGGCGCTGGAGGCCGTGCCAGCCTCTACCCGCTTGGCAATGCCCTGCAAAATGGCGGCGATGCGGAACATGTTGTAGGCGAGGTAGAAGTTCCAGTCGGCACGCAGCGCATCGGGGGTGGTGATGCCGGTGCGCTCGCAGTACAGGCGGATGTAGGTGTCTTCGTCGGGAATGCCCAGTGCGCCCAGGTCCAGCCCCGCAATGCCACGCCCCAGCGAGGCAGGAATGTGCCAGCTCATGCAGTGGTAGCTGAAGTCCGCCAGCGGATGGCCCAGTGTGGACAGCTCCCAGTCGAGCACGGCGATCACGCGGGGCTCGGTGGGATGGAACATCAGGTTGTCCAGGCGGTAGTCGCCGTGCACGATGGACACATGGCCCTCGTCCCGTGCGCTGGCGGGCATGTTGGCGGGCAACCATTCCATGAGGCGGTCCATCTCTTCGATGGGCTGCGTGATGGAGGCCACGTATTGCTTGCTCCAGCGGCCGATCTGGCGGTCAAAGTAGTTGCCGGGCTTGCCGTAGTTGGCCAGGCCTCGGTCTGCAAATTTCACCGTGTGCAGCGCTGCGATCACCCGGTTCATCTCGTTGTAGATGTCACCGCGCTCAGCTGGCGTCATGCCGGGCAGGGACTGGTCCCACAGCACGCGGCCCTGCATGCACTCCATCACGTAGAAGGCGCGCCCAATCACCGACTCGTCCTCGCACAGCACAAACATGCGCGGCACGGGAACGTCGGTGCCGTACAGGCCGCTCATCACCGCAAACTCGCGCTCGATGGCGTGGGCAGAAGGCAGCAGCTTGGCCACGGGCCCGGGCTTGGCTCGCATCACGTAGCTGGCGCCGGGGGTGATGAGCTTGTAGGTGGGGTTGGACTGCCCGCCCTTGAACATCTCTACCGTCAGCGGGCCCGCAAAGCCCTCCATGTTCCTGGAGAGCCATGCAGTCAGCGTTTCGATGTCAAAGGCGTGCTGATCGGAAACAGGGCGGGTGCCGACGAAATGGTCAAAGTTGCTCATGGAGGCGGATGAAGGTTCTGGCTGTCAGTGATGGGGTAAGTGAGTCAGTTGTCGGCTTCAGCGATGCGCATCAGGGCTTCGCGGTCCCGCACCACCAGGCCGCCCGGCTCGATGCGGATGGCGTCTTCGCGTTCCATGGCCTTGAGTTCCTGGTTCACGCGTTGCCGCGACGCACCCAGCAGTTGTGCCAGTTCTTCCTGCGCCAATTGCAGGCTGATCCGCATTTCGCTGCCGTCCGACAGGCTGGGCACGCCGTAGCTGCGCACCAGGTGCACCAGCTGCTTGGCCAGGCGCGATCGCAGGGGCAGCGTGTTGAGGTCTTCCACCAGCCCGAACAGCTGGCGAATGCGCCGCGCATGCAGGCGCAGCATCGCTTCGTACAGCTCGGTGTGCACGGCCAGGATCTTGCGAAAATCGGCCTTGGCCACACACAGGATCGTGGTGTCGCCGTGCGCGTAGGCGTCGTGCGTGCGCCGGTCCCCATCGAAGATCGCCACGTCGCCGAACCAGATGCCCGGCTCCACATAGGTCAGCGTGATCTGCTTGCCCGAGATGGATGTGGAGCTCACCCGCACTGCACCGCGCGCGCAGGCAATCCACTCCTCGGGCGGGTCGCCGCGTGCGGCGATGAGGCCGCCGTCCTTGAAGCGTTTGACGTATGCACATCGCAGGATGTCGTGGCGTAGCGAAGGTGAGAGTGATGAAAACCAGCGACCGGAGTTGATCGCTTCACGTTCTTCGATAGTAAGAATCGGGTCGTCCATGGCCTGTCTTTTGGGTGACTAGAAACAGGCCCATTGTCGCGTCAGGGACCTGCGCAATGCGTCAGGGTTGTCACCTGCGTGTCTGCGCGTAGGCCAAAAGAAAACCCCCGGCGCTGGGTGGCAGCGTACCGGGGGTTGATGGGTCTGCGACGGTGGATGCGTCGAGGCGTTTGTGGTGCAGCGCTACTCGTAGCGGGGCACGCGCTTTTCCAGAAATGCGGAGATGCCTGCGCCGCCATTGGCGTGGTGCAGGTTCTTCACGAAGTGGTCGCGCTCATGGCCCAGGTGGTGCGTGAGCTGGGCATGGGGAGCCTCGTTCAGCAGCTCCTTGATGCTGGCCAGTGCATTGGGTGCACGGGCATTGAGCTGCTCAGCCAGCGCCAGGGCGGTGTCGAGTGCATTGCCTGCTTCGGCAAGGCGGTTGACCAGGCCCAATGCGTGCAGGCGTTCTGCGCCGATGCGGTCCCCGCACATCAGGATCTCGGTGGCAATCTGGCGGGGCAGCGCGTGGGCCAGGCTCCAGCTGGCGCCGCCATCGGGCGACAGGGCCACGTTGCTGTAGGCCATCACAAACACGGCATTGCGGGCCGCCACGATGAAATCGCAGGCCAGTGCCAGCGAAAACCCTGCACCGGCCGCAGCGCCCTCCACGGCGGCGATCACCGGCTTGGGGTAGGTGCGGATGGTCTCGATCCAGTTGTGCAGGCCCTCGATGCTTTGTGCCTGCACCTGCGGCGCTTCCTGGCGGTTGGCCAGCAGGCGCTGCAGATTGCCGCCCGAGCAGAACATGCCATCGGCGCCCGTGATGACCACGCTGCGGATGTCGGGGCTGCTTTCGGCCACGCCCAGTGCTTCCACACCCGCGGCATACATCACCGGGTCGATGGCATTGCGCCGCTCGGGGTTGCGAAGGGTCAGGATCAGGGTCTGGCCCTGGCTGGTGCTCTGGAGTTCTGCGGGCATGGTGGTGTTCAGTGAGGTGGCCGTGGTGCTTGGCAATCAGTCTTCTTCGACATGGCTCAGGCTCAGGCCAATCGCACCCCTTCGGCGCAGCCATGGGCTGGGGCGGTAGCGCGTGTCGCCGTACACAGTCTGCATGTTGAACAACACCTCCAGGATGTTGGTGGGGCCCCAGCGGTCACCCATTGCCAGGGGGCCCAGTGGGTAGCCCAGGCCCAGGGTCACGGCGGTCTCAAGATCCTTGGGGGTGCAAATGCCTTGCTGGCAGATGTCGCTGGCGATATTCACGATGGTGGCCACCACGCGCTGCGCGACGAAACCACCGCTGTCACGGATCACACTGACAGCCTTGCCGTCGCGCGCAAACAGGGCATGCGCAGCGTTGCGGATGTCAACGCGCGTGGCGGGGTTGGTGGCCAGCACGCGGCGCTTGGTCGCGGCGTCATCGATGAGCATGTCGATGCCGATGGTTCGGGCCGGGTCTAGCCGCTCCACCACCGCGACGGTGGTCACGTCAAAGCCCAGTGGGGCAACCAGCGTGATGGCCTGGGGGGAGGGGGATTGGCCGGTTTCGATGGTGGCCCCCAGGTCCTTGAGCAACTGGTACAGCTCGGCCCGGCGTGCAGCGCGCGGGGACACCCACACCGGCGGAATGTCGTTGACCACGGGGGCCGGCGCCTCGGCAGGCACCTGCGCCATGCCTTCCACGTAGCGATAGAAGCCTTCGCCCACCTTCTTGCCCACCACGCCCCCCGCCAGACGTTGCGCGGTGATCACGCTGGGGCGGAAACGGGGTTCGTCGTAGTACTGGCGGTAGATAGACTCCATGACCGGGTGCGACACGTCCAGCGCCGTCAGGTCCATCAACTCGAAGGGCCCCAGCTTGAAGCCGACCTGGTCGCGCAGGATGCGGTCGATGGTGGCGAAATCGGCCACACCTTCGCCCACGATGCGCAGGGCCTCCGTGCCGAAGCCGCGCCCCGCGTGGTTCACGATGAAGCCAGGGGTGTCCTGCGCCTGTACAGGGGTATGGCCCATTTCCTTGGCATACGCGGCCAGCGCAGTGCAGATCGCTGGATCTGTCTTGAGGCCCGCGATCACCTCCACCACCTTCATCAAAGGCACGGGGTTGAAGAAGTGGAACCCGGCTAGGCGTTCGGGGCGCTTGAGCGCTGCGCCAATGGCCGTCACGGACAGAGAGGACGTGTTGGTGGCCAGCACCGCATCGGCGCGCACCACCCCTTCCAGTTCGACGAAGAGGGCCTGTTTGGCATCCAGCCGCTCCACGATGGCTTCCACCACCAGATCGCAGGCCGCGAGGTCTGCCGCTGTTTTGACGGGGTGCAGCCGCGCGGTCAGCGCTGTGGCTTGGTCCGCTTCGATCCGGCCCTTGGCGACCAGCTTGTTCCATTGCTCCTGCAGGGCGGCCCGTGCGGCGTCGGCGGCTCCGGGGTTGGCGTCCAGCAGAAAAACCTGGCTGCCAGCCTGGGCAGCAATTTGTGCGATGCCTCGGCCCATGGCACCGGTACCCACGATGGCGATGTTGGGAAACTGAATTTTCATAGCGGCATTATGGCTCTGGCCTTATCTGGGTCTTATGTGCAAGAATCCTCCGGACCGAAAAACAGAATTGATTGTGAAAATCCGTAACACCGTTTTTGGACCAGGATTGTGGGCGCTTGCAGCCGGTGCTTCGGCGCTGTCCCTGGGCAATGGTAGTGGTACGGTCGTGTTGGGCGCCCCGGTCGATCTCTCGTTCGAGTTGCAGCCCGACCCGGGCACGGATGTCGCATCGTCCTGCGTCACGGCCAAGCTGGTGGCAGGCGACAACGCCATCAGTGACAACAAGGTGCGCGTGGTCCCATTGCCCGAGGTGCGTGGGCGTCCTTCAGGGGTCCGCGTGCTGGCCTCGGTATCGCTGGATGAACCGGTTCTCACCGTGACCCTGACCGCAGGGTGCAACGGAAAAACCACGCGCAGCTACACCTTCCTCTCGGATTTGCCGACCACCGTCACCCGGTCCGCCTCTGCATCCCCGGTGGACTTGGCGCGGCTTCCTGCAGCAACCCCCAGCGCAGCTTCAGAGTCACAGCGTTCGCCTTCACAGGGCAGTGGCAGTGCATCTGCGGCTGCCGCCGGTGCTATGCAGGCCACCAGGCCCCGTGACAAGGCGCCTGCACTGGCAAGGGCCTCGGGCTCGCCCTCCGCTGAGAGCCGCGCTCCCGGCTCTGCAGCTGCCGCACGGCCTTCCGTGCGTGTGGGCACGGCAGCACCTGGCAAGTCGGTGGTGGCCGCTGCACCTGCAGCGCGCTCGCGTTTGGTGGTTGAGCCCCTGGATACCTGGCTGGACAGTCCTGTGGCGTTGCGCTCTACCGCGCAGCTACCCACGGCGCCTTCTGAAGAGATGTCGGCCCTGCGCACCCAGGCCGCCGCGTTGTGGAGGTCGTTGAACGCGCAGCCGGAAGAATTGCAAAAAGACGGCGAACGGTTGAAGGCGCTGGAATCAGACACCGCCGCATTGCGAGCACAGGCCGCCAAGGACCGTGGAGCCGCTGGCCAGTTGCAGCAGCAGCTGGAGGCGATGGAGCAGGCGCGTTTTCCTGCGACGGTGGTATATGCCTTGGGCGGTCTGCTGGCCTTGGCCTTGGCGGGGGTGGCATGGATGTGGTCGCGGATGCGCAGCGCCTCTGACAAGGCAGTGCGTTCGTGGCGCGATTCTGTGGCCTTGGGCGCACGTGGCGATGCAGCATCGGCGCATGAAGAAGCGGTCAGTCTTACCCCCCATCCCGGCGACACCTGGCTGCCGTCTGAAACCCAGCCTCATGCCGTCGCGGCGAATCCCGAGTCCGGTGCCATGCCCCTGCGCAAGGCAGCCCCTGCGGCCGTGGAACCACGCTTCGTAGCGACCAGCCCGGCGGCGAGTGCTCCCGCTCCCTTGCAGGCGAAGTCGGTTTCCGCGCCGGCCGCCGCCTCGGTAGCGCCCCACATCGTCAACCCTGAAGAGCTGTTTGACATCCAGCAGCAGGCTGAATTTTTTGTTTCGGTGGGCGAGCACCAGCAGGCCATCGAGGTGCTGAAGAATCACATTGCCGAGCACCGCCAGACCTCTCCGTTGGCCTACCTGGAGCTATTGCGGCTGTACCACACGCTCAGCCGTGTGGATGAGTTTGCGCAGCTGCGAACGCAGTTCATGCAGTCCTTCAACGCGCAAGTGCCGGAGTTTGCGGGCTTTCACCGCACGGGCCGCATGCTGTACCACTACACCGACGCACTCGCCGAGATCGAGGCCGAGTGGACAACGCCTGCGGTGCTGGGCTTGCTGGAGAAATTCCTGTTCCGCCGCACGGGCGCTGAAGCGGTGGAGCCGTTTGATCTGGCGGCCTATGACGATCTTTTGCTGCTGCTGGCGATTGCACAGACCACGCCCGCCAGTGCGCGCGGTGCAGCGCCCCCGCGCAAGCGGACGACGCCCCTGGCACCGCCCCGGTCCGAGACCCTGGTGGCACCTGCAGCTCCTGCACCGGTGGCGTTGCACGACGACCAGCCGCTTGATTCACTGGCAGCCAGCTTGGAGTTCGAGTTCGCGATGAAGGCCCAGCAGGAGCCCGAGCCCGTGCGCTCTGCAGCCACTCCCTCCAGGCCTGCAGCAGCATTAGGCGAGGATTCGCGGGGCATTCCGCTTGACCTCGATCTGTCGGACCCACCCCACCTCACGCTGAGCGATCTGCCCCCGGTGCCCGTGACGGCGCCGCCGCCAGCGGGCCAGCCGGTCGGCTTTGGCATGGAGAACGATCTCATGGAGCTCCGCCTTGAGCTGGAGCAGATGAAGAAGCCCGACAACAAGTAGCGAGCAGGCGACCAATCGGCCTCCCGGCGACTATCCAGGTGGCGCTGCGATGGTCGTGAGGGATGCGCGATAACCGCCGTGGCAGCTATCGCCACCGAGCCGTCACCGCATCAGCGCCATCAGCTCTGCGGCCGATGCTTCAGGGTCCGGTGCATTGACCAAGGCACGCACCACGGCCACGGAACCCACGCCAGTGGCCAGTACCCTGGGGAACTGCTCGGCGCTGATCCCACCAATCGCCACCTGCGGGTAGTGCCGCATCAGCCGCGCATACACGCCCAGCCTGCCCACGCCCTGGGGAGCGGTGGCCATTTTTTTCAGGGTCGTGGGGAACACTGCACCCATCGCGATATAGCTGGGCCCCACGGCGTCGGCACGCACCATTTCGGCATATCCATGGGTGCTCACGCCCAGGCGCAGGCCCGAGCGATGAAGCGTTTGCAGTTCCTCGGCGGTGAGTGCGTCCAGGTCTTCCTGGCCCAGATGAATGCCGTAGGCGCCAGCTTCGATGGCGTCCCGCCAGTGATCGTTGATGAACAACAGCGCGCCCGTGCCTTGCACCGCCTGGACGGTGGCTTGCACTTCGGTCCGGATGGCCTGGGCGTCGTCCGACTTGAAGCGCAATTGCACCGTGGGCACCCCGGCACGTGCCATGCGGCCCACCCACTGGGCGTCGGGCAGTACGGCATACAAGCCCAGGTGCTCCGGGCACGCGGCGAACTGCTGGGCGCGCGGAAGGCGCTGCAGGCCAAAGTCCTGGGGTTCGTCCGGCCATTGCTCGGGCTGTGCACTGCCAGTGCGCAGCGCGCGCGCCTGCCAGGCGCGGGCCAGGCATTCGGCGTCATGGGCAATGAAACCCAACTGGCTGCAGGCCTGTAGCGCGGCGAGGTAGACAGGGTCCTGCAACGTGGGGGTTGGCACGGGCTCGGGCGCAAACCCCGCAAAGGTGGCCGCGTGGTGGCTCAGGATGGCGTGCGCCAGGGTGGTGGTGTCATGCATGGGCGTGGTGCCAGAAAGGGGTGCCCAGCACGGGGGTGCTGGGCTGGGCGGCGTCTTGTGCGGCCATGGCACCGGCCAGGCGGGCTGCGCGCCCGGCGCTGACGGCATCGGCAAATGCACCGGCCATGGCCACGGGGTCTTGTGCCAGGGCCACGGCGGTGTTCAGCAGCACGCCGTCATAGCCCCATTCCATGACCTGGCAGGCGTGCGAAGGCAGGCCCAACCCGGCATCCACCAGCATGGGCACGTTCAGGCGCTCGCGCAGCGTCTGCAGCGCATAGGGGTTGACCGGGCCGCGCCCGGTGCCGATGGGCGCGGCCCAGGGCATCACGGCCTGGCAGCCCACATCGACGAGGCGCTGGCAGAGCACCAGGTCTTCGGTGCAATAAGGCAGCACCTGAAAGCCTTCCTTGATGAGGTGTTCGGCCACGCCCACCAGGTTCAGCGTGTCCGGCTGCAGGGTGTAGTCATCGCCGATCAGCTCCAGTTTGATCCAGGGGGTGTTGAACACCTCACGCGCCATCTGGGCGGTGGTGATGGCCTCTTGCGCGCTGTGGCAGCCGGCGGTGTTGGGCAGCACGGGCACGTTGAGCTTGCGCAGCAGATCCCAGAAGCTGCTGCCGCTTTCGGCCGGGTTGCTGCCCTGGCGGCGCAGTGAGGCAGTGACCATGGCGGGCTTGGCGCGTTGCACAGCGGTTTCGAGCACGGCGGGCGATGGGTAGCGCGAGGTGCCTAGCAGCAGGCGGCTGGCGAAGGTCTGGCCGTACAGCACCAGCGGGTCTTGGGGCGTCGTAGTGGTCATTGGTTTACTATGATTTTTGTAGCTGCTAGTGCATGATTTACATGCGCTTACAGCTCTTTTGATTGAATTTTTGCTGACTCAGCCGCCCGTGACCGGCGAGATGATCTCCACACGGTCGCCAGGCTGCAGCGCATGGGCGGCGTAGCGGGTGTTGGGCACAAAAGTGGTGTTCACCGCCACGGCAAACGGGGGGCGCGCTTCGATGGCGGCCACGGCATCGGCCACGCTGGCGCCTTCGGGCAGTTCGTGCGGGATTTGGTTGATCGAGATGTTCATGCAAATGCGGGGGCTGCAACGCCGGTCGGGGCGGGTGCGGCTGGCTCCAGTTTCAGCCGGAGGTCAAAACGTTCGGACAGGGTCGATTGTCCCGTGTTCAGCACCTCCAGGGTCACATCCAGCATGGCGGGCGAGATCATGAAGCCGTGGCGGTACAGACCGTTGATCTCCAGCACGCCTGGACGGGTCTGGCGGATGGCGGGCAGGTTGTCGGGCAGCGTGGGGCGGCACTGCGTGGCCAGCTCGAGGATGCGGCCTTCACCAAAGCCGGGGTGCACCGCATAGGCGGCGCTCAGCAGTTCCAGGGTGGAGCGAACACTGGCCGGGGAGCGGTCGTCGGACTCGATCTCGGTCGCGCCAATGACAAACAGATGGTCTTCCTTGGGCGCAATGTAGATGGGGTAGCGCGGGTGCACCAGCCGGGTGGGGCGCTGCAGCGTGACGTCGGGCGCATGGATGCGCACCACTTCGCCACGCACGCCGCGCAAGGCACTCCACTGGCCCTTGGCGCCCAGGCCCCGGCAGTCCAGCACCCGGTCAGGCTGGCCGGGTGCGCCGGGCGTAAAGGCTTCGGGCGACTGGGGCGTGTGCCAGTGCATGCGTACTCCCAGGCGCTCCATTTCCACCACCAGTGCGGCCAGCAACTGGCGATTGTCCAGCTGGCCTTCGCCGGGCAGGTACAGGCCCTGGTTGAAGCGGTGCGCAAGGGCGGGCTCCACCTGCTCCAGGGCGCCACTGTCGAGCTTTTGCAGGGTGGGCAGCTCGGGCAGGCCGCGCTGGTTGTTTTCGAGCTGGCGGGTGAAACGCTGGGCTTCGGCCGCGTCCTGGCGGTGCCACACGATCAACGTGCCGGCCTGCTGGAAAAACACAGGCGCCGACAAGGTTGCCAGCAACTCGGGCCAGCGCGTCAACGCGTGGTGGCCCATGCGCACCACGCCGGGTTCGGTGATCGCAGACTCTGCCAGCGGGGCCAGCATGGCCGCAGCCACGGTGGCGGCCGAGTTTTCGGCGGCGGGGCTGCCCGCGTCGTAGATGTCTACACGGTGCCCCAGACGCGCAAGCTCCACAGCCAGCAGACGGCCCATGAGCCCTGCGCCCAGGATGGCAAAGGAAGAAGGTGGAAGTGACATAGCTCCGTCAGTGTGTCCATGTAGTGGCAAGCAGCCATGGACAAAACGGGGTCACCGTTGATGGAAACTCCCCACGCCAGCATGATCTGGATCGGGTAGCGGGGCTGCTGCATGTGCCGCAGTGCACAGGGTTCTGTGCGGGCCCCAGGGTATTTCTCAGTCGCGTGCCAAGAGCCGGTTCCAAGTCTTTTTGGAGTTGCACAAGTACCTTGCCGGGAAGGGGTGCTAGGCGCGGTGCGCAGTTGATAGCTCGGCTATCAACAAGCGCCGCAACGCCGCAGACCGCCCGGCAAGGCACTTGCCCGAAGGGTTGGAGTGAAATCGGGCGATTGGACGCCCCGGCTGCTTGCATGGGCATGAGCCCATGCGGCGCACCCGAAGCATCCACTCATCCCGATTGCACTCCAATGCAGTCTCCAAAAAGACTTGGAACCGACTCTAGGGTGGGACACCCCTGTTTCGTCCGGAAAATGAATTACAGCACATCCCCCATGCGCCCCGTTTTGACGTGGCGCAT
This sequence comes from Acidovorax sp. Root568, assembly GCF_001427445.1. Taxonomy (NCBI): domain Bacteria; kingdom Pseudomonadati; phylum Pseudomonadota; class Betaproteobacteria; order Burkholderiales; family Comamonadaceae; genus Acidovorax; species Acidovorax sp. Root568. The sequence goes on from NZ_LMGP01000010.1 coordinate 66,774, forward strand.
AGGCCATAATTTTTGCCATGATTTCACCGACGACCTCCTTGCCCTCCGCGGGCCATCGCTACGCACGCGTGCTCTCCATTGCCGGATCTGACAGCGGCGGCGGCGCGGGCATCCAGGCCGATCTCAAGACCTTCAGTGCCCTGGGCTGCTATGGCATGACAGCCATCACCGCCATCACGGCCCAGAACACCTGTGGGGTGACAGGCATCCACGGCATTCCGCCCGAGATGCTCAAGGCCCAGATCGATGCGGTGGTGCAGGACATTGGCGTGGACGCCGTCAAGATCGGCATGCTGCACTCACCGGACGTGGTGCACGTGGTGGCAGAAGCCATTCGGACCTATCAGCTGCCGCACGTGGTGCTGGACCCGGTGATGGTGGCCACCAGTGGCGATCGGCTGATTGCCCAGGAGACGGTGGCCGTGCTGGTCCAGGAGCTGTTTCCGCTGGCCGAAGTGGTCACGCCCAACCTGGACGAGGCCGGATGGCTGCTGGGGCGCAGCATCGAGAGCGTGGAGGCGCTGGAGCTGGCCGCGCAAGACCTGCTGCGACTGGGCGCCCGCGCCGCGCTGCTCAAAGGCGGGCACCTTCCGGGCGACTGGGTGGTGGATGTGCTGGCCGTGCAAGGCGGGGAACACGCACAAGGACGGGGCCACCGGTTGCAGTCACAGCGCATTGCCACCCACAACGGGCATGGCACCGGGTGCACCCTGTCGTCAGCGATTGCCGCGCAGCTGGCACTGGGCCAGCCGCTGCAGCAGGCCGTAGAGCAGGCACGGGCCTACATCCTGGGGGCCATTGCTGCCGGGGCGGATGTCACCACCGGCCACGGCCATGGCCCGCTCAACCACGGCTACGCGCCCGTGGCGCAGCGGGTGTTTCAGGCACTGTAGAGCGATTTTTGGGTGTTTTGAGGCTCAAGCGCTAGTCAATCATACGCTGAGTGCTCATCTTTTTATAGTGATTGATTGGTTCAGTGTGCCTTGGGCCTCGTGGCCCAGGCAAGCACAAAGCTGAACACCAGTGCGGGCAGTGCAGAGCCCGCGTCAGGCAGTACCTTGGGTGCCAGGTGGTACACCGCGATACCCGCCAGCCAGATGGCCACGGGCGCCGCATTCACCTTGCGCGCAGCCGCGAGCAGGGCGGGCGCATCGGTGCCGAAGGCCAGGCGCCCCAGGATCACGCCAAACAGCGGCACAAACACCGAGCTGAGCAGCAGCAAGAACGGCTCCAGGCTGTGCATGGGTAGCACCAGTGCCAGCCCAGTGCACAGCGCGGCCACCAGCAGGCCCCAAGCGCGTACGCCCCAGCGCGGCAGCAGGCTGTGGGCCGAGACGGCGCCCGAATAGGCGTCGCCATAGGCGTTGTCCACCTCGTCAATCAGGATCAGCGACAGCGCAATCAGCCCGCCCTGGGCCAGCAGCAGCGCCTGCACCAGGTCCTGGCTGGGCAAGGTCAGCGCCACCAGCACACCGAGGCTGTAGCACCAGATATTGGCCAACGCATAGCCCAGCCAGGTGCCGCGCAGTGCGGAGCCGCCGTTCTTGCCATGGCGCGCGTAGTCGGCAACCAGCGGCAGCCAAGAGATGGGCATGGCGATCACCAGGTCCAGCGCGGGCAGCACGCCCATGCCGCCGTCGCCCTTGCGTGTCCACAGCGCTTCAAAACCTTGGGTTTGCGCCAGCGAGAGGAACTGCCACGACAGCCACAGCAGCGACAACACCACCAGCGGCAGGGCAATGCGCGCAATCAGCTTGCGCACCAGCTGCACCATCGATCCGCTGATCAGCAGCATCACCACGCCGCCCCACAGCAGCGTCGCCAGCACCGGCCAGTGGGCACCAGCCATGGCGCACGACTGCTGGCCGATGGCCACGGTGGCATCGCGCATCACCACCAGCTCGAACGTGCCCCAGCCCACCAGCTGCACGATGTTCAAGATGATGGGCAGGCTGGCAAACGTGCGGCCGTACACGGCGTGCATCAGCCCGGCGCTGGCCAGGCCGCTGTCGCAGCCCAGCTTGGCCACCCAGCCCAGCAGGCCCGCGCCCACGATGGAACCGGCGACGATGGCGACGAGTGCCTCTTTGGTGCCCAGCGCAGGCATCAGGTAGGCGCCCACCTGCATGACCAGCAGGCCCACACCCAGGCTGAACCAGAGCGAGGCGTGGTCATGCCACTGGAAGACGCGGCGATCGGGGGAGACGGGAGCCAGCGCTTCGTTGGTGGCGTGCGTGGCAGGCGATGAGGACATGGAATGGCTCCGTAAGCAGATACAGAGCAGGGGCCGCCCACCAGTGCGCCCTGACGTGTTCAGGGCCGTGCCATGGCGGACTTGCTTCCCTGCGCGAGGATGATCTCAAGCCTGCAAAGTAGAACAATGCAGGCAACAGGTTCGAAGGGTTTGATCTCAGCCCAGCAACGAATTTATTGCAGGACACCCCCAGCGATATGGTTGGATTCTAGTTAAACAGGGTTGAGTGAGGTCAGCGAGCTGTTTCACAAGTGGCGCAGTTCATTTCCTTCATGGGTGCGAATGGCGCCTTGAGGCAGCGGTGACCGTCTAGAGCGGGCCCGTTCGCGTCCCCCGCCGTGGGGAAGCATTCGGCCAGGAGCAGTCGTTGGCGATAGATAAAAGCACGCACTCAACTGACAAAGCAAGCGGGCTGCTTTTGGTGTGTCAGCCTTGCTGCTAGGTCACGTTGGCTTGTGTGAAATTGCCAATCGCACTTCGCTAAATCGCATTCTTCTTAAGTCTCCCCGCGCTTCCAGGATGCCTTTCTGGACCAGCCTATCCACACGCTGAGCGTAGTAAACATCCGCAATCCCGCTCGGTTTGTTAGGCCAATTGCTCGTCATTACCTCTGCGACCAAACGGGCGACTTTTTGCCAGTGGGGTGCCGCCGCACTCATGAGCGCATCGTCGGCTGCAGCTACTTGGCATTGCGATAGCGCTTCAACGCGAGCTTGCTGCCCCGCACTTAGTGGACCGTCAGGCTCTTCGTCGTCAGACTCCCCGCCGACGCAGCGTATGTCTTCATGTAACTGGAAATCTGAGGTTTTCGTTCGTGACATATAGCGTGCTCAATTGAAGGACGGCTGTAGGCCCAAAGCGGTACTGCGAAATTTCACGAAGCAGCCATCCGCAACTGGGCCTTCAACGCTCTTACTTTACTCAGCGCAGTTCAGCATCCACTGAACACCGAACCGGTCGGTCAATTTGCCGTAGTAGTCCCCCCACGGCTGAATGCCCAAGGGGGTCGTGACTGTTCCACCTGCAGCCAAAGCGCGGAAGAGATTGTTCGTTGAATCTCGACCGTTCATCGCAAGCAAATGCGCGGAGCCTCGCATCGGCTCCGCATCATCGTTGTCGGAGGCATAGAAGAGCAAGCCCGGTCCCTCGAACTTGGCATGCATGACCTTGCCGCGCATGGCCTCGTTCTTCACGGGCATGCCATCGACCCCGTAGCGAAGCACCTCGACGACACGTCCGAGACCACATTGAGTATAGAAAGCCAGGGCGTCATCACAGGTGGTGGTGAAAAACAAATAGTTCGAGAGTTGCATGTTGGTATTCCCAGAGGTAGATGGGCGTCAGGCCGAGGCGGCTCCTTCGCCGAGCTGCGCATTGGTGAGAGCCATCCCGGCGATGCCCCAGGCCCCGTCTACCGCGTGCACGACGTTGACCCATATGCGCTCCTTCGGGTGCTGCGCGCCCGACAGCTCATGAATGATGTTCGTGGCTTCTTCTATGTAGCCAACTTGAACCTCCCGACTGGCGAACGCGAAGGACGGGACCTTCCATTCGACGAATGCCACAGAGGCCTCCTTTGATCCGGAGTACGTGTGCTCCGTTGGCAAGACGTGGATCGAACCCACGATGTTGGGCGTCATCGCCTTGTTTCCTGCCAAGCCATGCCATCTCAGCATGGCATCTGACAGGCGGCTGAAGGCGATTTTTTCCTGGCCCTTTGGAAGAACGCCCTCGGTGAGGGTGAGAGTAAGTGGCATGGGTACTCCAAACAGAAAGAACGGCGTCGCTCATGCGCTGCGAACCGCAGAACATTTCAAGTAACGACCGTTATTCGATAATACATAACGATCGTGTTTTGAACAACTACAATCGTCAGCTTCACATGTTGAAGGAGCCCCTCGTGTCAAGGTCCGAACAGAAGGTGCAGACGCGGCAACGCATACTGGACGGCGCAGGGCGTGGGTTTCGCAAGGCAGGATTTGGCGGGATTGGCGTTGACGGCCTGGCGAAGGAAGCAGGCCTGACATCGGGTGCCTTCTACGTTCATTTCGACTCGAAGGCCCACGCATTCCGGGAGTCGGTCGCACAGGGCATGGCCGAATTGCGAGGCGGCGTGCTGCACTTCCAGGAAAAGCACGGACCCACGTGGTGGCCGGAGTTTGTGCGCTTTTACCTCAGTGCCAAGCGGACCTGTGACTTGTCAGAGAGTTGCACGCTTCAGACGATGCCGGCAGAAGTCGCGCGATCGGATGAAGGTTCCCGTGAAATGTTTGAAAAGGCTTTGCGCGACATTGCGCAGGTGATCGTCGACGGTCCAGCCTCGCCAAATGCACCACGAGACATTGGAGCCGCTTGCGCCGCCCTCTCTTCGCTTGCGGGAGCGGTTACGCTTGCACGTTCCGTAGGAAGTAACTTCGCAGACCAGATAGCCGCAGCAACAGAACACGCGCTGCTAGGGTCGCCAGGCGGAAAGAGTCGATCAACGCCATCAAAACGCGACCCGTAGGCTCAGCGTCCAAGCGAAATGGGCGAGGGTACCGGACGTCGGCTCCTGGCCGACTTCGGTCTGCTAATGAGTAGCTAAGCAGGTAACGCGGCACGATCAACGTTTTCTAGGCTGCTCTTTTGCATCCTGAACCTTCGCATTCTCAAGAGCGGCACGATGTATCGCACCCCCAAAGAGACGCGGCTCTCGCCGTAGCCAGCGCCAGACGCCAGCAAAAAGCAGCCGAAGGTGAAAGTAGTCTGACTTGGGAGGTGTCAATAGCTTCTTCATAACAGTGCGATCCTTGACTGTCAGCTTCTGGCCGGATTCTGCCCCACACAGAAGGACGCTAGCGGGCCCGTTGCAGACCTTTGGCCCCCCGGCAGCAGACGACTTGCCGGTACGCGTCATCTTGATTTGAGGATTAGCTTTCACTAAGGTAGCCCCCCTCCACCTGCTGCTGCTGATTCTTGAAGATCGCCATAGCCGTCTTCATTCGCATGAAGCCGAATTTCCTGTAGAAAGGTTCTTTGCCAGGGACCGCATACAAGATGATTTTCTTGTGACCGGATGACATTTCCACCAGGTCACTGACAACTTGTTTGCCGAGGCCTGTGCCTTGATAGCTGGGCAATACCGCAACGTCGCATATGTACGAGCAATCTCCACCATCAGCGAGCGCGCGTCCCACCGCTACGAGCTTCGCATTCTCGTAGACGAAACACTTGAACATGCTGTTTGAGAAGACTTTCTGCAGATGAAGCGGCGGCTTCTCGCCTAGTGGTGCAGCCCGATAGAGGGCAGAAAGTTCTTCCCAGTCGACTCCATCTGCGGAGTGTTTCCATTCGAGTGGCATTTGTGGCTCCAATGTCCGCTCCTGGCCAGTAGGTAGCGGGGAGCTCGATTACTGTTCCGACCCTGGCTCCGGATGATCTTAATCAGATTCAAAGGGACTCTTTCAGTCGGTTCCGGCAGGCCGGTTCGACGCCCTTAGCGATGGCGCCCCAAAGGAGCACGGTCCTCTTGGAGGGGGAGGGTCAGCGCTTGCCCTGGGCGATCGGGATCGCGTAGTGCATCACGGAGTCGCTGGACGTCGGGTGGTATTGCGAGCCGTAGATTTCCAGATCCGGCCCCAGGGTGTGCGACGGGCCGGCCGACAGCAGCCAGCTCGCATAGATGTAGTTCACCGTCGCATCGACGTTCTGCGCAGGGCCCCGGTGGGTGAAGCGTGCATAGGTCGATCCGGGGATTTCCATGGCCACCATGCCCGGTGGCAGCGCACCGAGGCCCCGCACTTCGATGCAGGCCAGGTAGCGCAGTTCTTCGGTGTGGGGCCCCGCTGGGGCTACGACGCCGTAGCAGACCCCGGGCACGGTGTTCGCAATCTCGCCCAGCCGGGGCAGGAACTTCGCCCACAGGGGCGGCAGTTTTTGCCCCAGATTGTTCTTTTCGGAGTCGATGCCGTAGTAGTCCGTGGGCAGCCCGACCAGCTGCATGGGAGGCTGCTCCTTGATGTCGGGTTTCAGCGAAATGTTGTGGTGAATGTGCGCGAGGTAGCTTTCGTCGAAGCGGATCTTGCGCACGAACAGCGAGCGGTTGCCCATCTTGCGGTACTGCGACGGCGTGAGCCGAAAGCAATCCCTGAACGCGCGCGTGAAACTCTCCTGCGTCTCGTACCCGGACGCCAGCGCAATGTCGAGCACGCTCAGCCGCGTGTTGGTCAACTGCTCCAGCGCCCGCGAGAACCGGCGCGACCGGATATAGGTCTTGAGGGTTTCGTTGGTCAGCGCCTTGAAGATCCGCTGGAAGTGCCACTGGCTCATCCCGGCAGCCCGTGCCACCTCGGAAAGCTGGATATCGGATTCGAGATGGGCCTCGATGAAATCGATGCCCTCCTGGATTTGCCGGAGATAAAGCACGGCGGCGTCGGTTCAAGGGATTTCAAAGAAACCGGTCATGGCAACCAGGCGATTCCGGTCGTTGTACCGGCCGTAGCTCACGCCTTCTCCGATCACCTGTCCGCTGCCATCCACCATGTTCCATTTGGCGATGCTCTGCTGGTTGTGGCTGGCGAAATAGTGGGTCACAAAATGCCCGCCGGGCACCTGGCTGTGAAAGTTGTCCATGTAGGCCGTCAATTGGTCCCAGCCCTGGGCGGTGGCCAGCGGGTCGTTGTAGGTGCAGGCGGGGTCGAGGGACTGGGTAAAAAGGGCTGTGCGGTCCGCGGCCGAATCGGTCTTCCACGACGCGGTGTAGGTGTCCCAGATGGATTGAAGGGGGGGTTGGCTCATGGCGTGCTCCTGGTGGGTGGATGGAGACGCCATCGTGCCGGGCGCTTGCGCGCCTTTTGGACATTTTGTGCTTATTTGTGGGCCCGTCGTTTGGGCACGAAGTGACGAGCCCTGGCCCGCCGGGGCTACACGGCGGCAGAAGGTGCCGATAACGGTGCGACACCCAGCAACTGGTGCAGCCGTGGACTGGTGGTGGTGTATTGCAGCGCCACCTTGTCGCCCTTGAGCACCTCGGCCGCACCAAAGGCCGCCAGCGTGGCTTCGTGGAAGCCGCACAGGATGAGCTTGCGTTTGCCGGGGTAGGTGTTGATGTCGCCCACGGCGTAAATGCCGGGCACGCTGGTGCGGAAGGCCTCGGTGTCCACCACCAGCTGTTTGCGGTCCATGGCCAAACCCCAGTCCGCAATGGGTCCGAGGCGGGGGGAGATACCCAGCACGGCCACCAGCAGGTCCAGCGCCAGGGCGCGGGTGCTGCCGTCGGCATCCACCACCTGCAGTGCGGTGAGGCGGTCGCCCGCAGTGTCAATGCCGGTGATCTGTGCGGCCTCGACGTGGATACGGCCCGCATCGCGCAATTGCTGCAGGCGTTGCAACAGGGCTTCAGGCGCCTGGAACACGTCGCGGCGGTGCAGCAGGCTGACGCGTGCGGCCTGACCTTGCTCGGCCAGATCCACGGCGCGGGCCACGGCGGGCTCGTCGCCGCCGTGCACGACGACGTGGCGCCCGGCCACATCCGCAGTCGCGGGCAGGTGTTGGTAGTGGACCTGGTTGCCCACAAAGCGCTCGATGCCGTCCACCTTGAGCGCGCGCGGCACAAAGGCGCCTACGCCTGCGGCAATGAACACGCAGCGGGCCAGCAGTTGCGCACCTTGCGAGGTTTCGACCAGCAGGCTTCCATCGGCCTGCACGGTGAGTGCGGACACCAGCGTGTTCAGGTGCCACTGGGTCTTGAACGGCGCAATCTGCTGCAGCAGCAGACCCGCCAGCTCACGCCCGGTGCACACCGGGATGCCCGGGATGTCGTAGATGGGTTTGTCGCCGTACAGCTCGACGCACTGGCCGCCCGCATGGGGCAGGGCGTCGATCAGGTGAGCGGTGATGCCCTGCAGGCCCAGCTGGAAGACCTGGAACAGGCCCACGGGCCCCGCGCCGATGACGACGGCGTCGGTATCTTGAATCATGCTCAAGCCACGCGCGCAGCGCCCGAAACTGGCGCTGCCAAAGACCTGTGCCACCGTGGAACTGGCTTTGCCAGGCCACTGGTGGCGTCCCCCTTGGGGGATGGCGCGAAGCGACTCAGGGGGGTCACTTGACTAGTTCGTTGACCTTGCCCGGCTTGCCGTTCCACTCGTCGGCGTCAGGCAGCGCGGGCTTGCGTTTGGTGATGCTCTTCCAGCCGTCGGCAAAGGACAGATCGGCGTTGAGTTTGATGAAGGCGATCTGGTCGGCCGGCAGGTCTTCTTCGGCAAAGATGGCGTTGGCCGGGCACTCGGGGATGCAGACGGCGCAATCGATGCACTCATCGGGATCGATGACGAGCATGTTCGGGCCTTCGCGGAAGCAGTCCACGGGGCACACGTCCACACAATCGGTGTACTTGCACTTGATGCAGTTTTCGGAAACGACGTGGGTCATGACAGGAGTTGTGTGGGTCGGTGAAAACCCTCGATTTTAAAAGCTTTCACCGACCTTTGGTTGCAGGGTCCCTCACCCCGATGGGGTGACTGGGGCTTGGGGCGCTGATCTGGATCAGTTGACGAGCACGGCGCCAGCGGTTTTGTGGCTGGCGGTGTCCACCAGAATCAGCGAGCCCAGCACGCGGGCCTGGCTGAATGCTGCGGCGGGAATCGCCTCCTGCAGCAGCAGGTCCACATGGCCTATGGCATTGGGATCGAGCTGTGTGGCGGCTTCTTCGGCCAGCGTGTTGATGTTGAGCTTGTGCACCACGGCCTTGACCTTGGCCTTGACCCAGCGGTGGCCGTGGAGCGCCCAATACACGCGGCCTGCAACCAGCGGCTCGTCGTCCATCCAGGCGACGGTAGTGCGCAGCTCGCGGCTGGCGGGCCAGGCCGGGGTGGCGGCGGGCGTGTCGCCAAAGTCGTCATCGGCTGGGGCTGCTGCGGGTGTGGGCGCTGCCAAAATCCAGTCGCCGCGCGATACGTCCACCTCGCGGTCCAGGATGATGCCCGCGCTGGTGCCTGCGGGCACGTCTTTGGGGTGGCGGGCGTGGTCCAGCACCTGGGCCACCGTGGCGAGCTGGCCGCTGGGGAAAATCTGCACCGCCGTGCCGGGCGCAAAACTGCCGGCGGCCACGCGGCCCCAGAACACGCGGCGGCCCTGGCTGGTGTCCGACGAGGACGAGAACTTCTCGACCCACTGCACCGGGAAGGCAGGTGCCAGCGCTGTGTCGGCGGGGGTGTTGGGCAGTTCTTCCAAGACTTGCAGCAGGGTAGGACCGTCATAGCCGCACCAGCCTGCGTGGGCGTCCACCACGTTCCAGCCCTTGAGGGCGGAGACCGGCACCATGGCGCGCACGGTGATGCCTGCCGCCTGGGCAAAGGCCTGCAGTGCGCCTTGAATATGCTTCCAGGCCAGCGCGGGGGCTTCCACCGCGTCCAGCTTGTTCACGGCAAACACCAGCGAGTGCACGCGCAGCAAATGGGCCAGCAGGCTGTGGCGGCGCGTCTGCGGCAGCAATGCGAGGCCGGGGTTCTTCCAGTCGAGCTTGGTCGCATCGACCAGTACCACGGCGGCGTCGGCACTGCTGGCGGCCGTCACCATGTTGCGGGTGTACTGCTCATGGCCGGGCGCGTCGCCAATGATGAACTTGCGCTCTTCCGTGGCGAAGTAGCGGTAGGCCACGTCGATGGTGATGCCTTGCTCGCGCTCGGCGGAAAGGCCGTCGGTCAGCAGGGCCAGGTCGGTCTCACCCTGGCGCTGAACGCCGGCCAAGTGGTCTTGCAGCACGGCCTTGCTGTCCACCAGCAGGCGGCCGATCAGCGTGCTCTTGCCGTCATCGACGGAGCCGCAAGTGATGAACTTGAGGGCGGAAATATGGTCGTTTTGGCCGGTAGCGCTAGTGTTGTTTGCGCCAGTAGCTATTGAATTGATAGCGGTCATCAGAAATACCCGTCCTTCTTGCGCTTCTCCATCGAAGCATCCGATGTCTTGTCGTCCATGCGTGTGGCGCCACGCTCGCTCACGTCGGCGGCCAAGGTCTCGATGACGATCTCGGCCGGGGTGGCTGCGGTGCTTTCCACGGGGGCGGTGCAGGTGATGTCGCCCACGGTGCGGAAGCGCACATCGCGCGTTTCCACCATATCGCCCTCACGCGGCGGGGTCAGCTCGGTCACCGGCATCAGCAGGCCCTTCTTGTCCACCACCTGGCGCTTGTGCGTGTAGTAGATGCTGGGCAGGCCGATCTGCTCGCGGTCGATGTACTGCCACACGTCCAGCTCGGTCCAGTTGCTGATGGGGAAAACGCGGAAGTGCTCGCCGGGCTGCAGGCGGGTGTTGAACAGGGTCCACAGCTCGGGGCGCTGGGCCTTGGGCTGCCATTGGCCGAAGCTGTCGCGGTGCGAAAAGATGCGCTCCTTGGCGCGGGCCTTTTCCTCGTCGCGGCGGGCGCCGCCGATCAGCGCGTCGAAGCGGAATTCCTCGATGGCCTCGAGCAGCGTGACCGACTGGTGCACGTTGCGCGATTCGCCGGGGTGGGCCAGGCGCACGGTGCCGCGCGCCATCGAATCTTCCACGCTGCGCACGATGAGTTCGGCGCCCAGCTCCTTCGCCCGGAAGTCGCGGAAGTCCGTCACTTCAGGAAAGTTGTGGCCCGTGTCGATCATCAAGAGCGGGTAAGGGATGCGGCCCGCGCCAAAGGCCTTTTCGGCGCACTTGAGCATGACCAGCGAATCCTTGCCGCCCGAGAACAGCAGGGCGGGGCGCTCGAAGGCGGCGGCGACTTCGCGCAGGATGAAGATGGTTTCTTCTTCCAGGGCGTCGAGGTGGGAGTTGTTGAGGTGGTAGCTCATGTTGTTGGTTTTCTCAAGCAGCGCTGAGTCGGTGCGGGCATTCATGGTCGGACCTGGGGTCAGTGGGCAATATGCAGGCCACACTCGCGGTTGTCTTCGCCCTTGGTGGGGTCCACGTAGTCGAAGTTGTTGGGCAGGCCGTGTTTCACGCAGTACTCGTGCAGGTCTTTGGACGACCAGTGCAGCAGCGGCGCGACCTTGATGAGGCCGTCGGGGTTGATGCTCACCGGGTCCATCTGCGCGCGCACGGCGGTGTCAGTGGCGCGCAGCGCAGTGAACCAGACTTGCGGCGCGGTCTCGCGCAGGGCGCGGGCAAAGGGCTCCAGTTTCACCTCTTCGGTGAAGGCGGCGTGGCGTGGGTCATCCAGCGCGGGCGTAGGGCCGTCCACCGCTTCGCGGTGGGCGCGCGAGCGCAGGGGCAGGTAGATCTTCAGCTTCAACCCCAGCTGCTGGGTCACTTCGTCGGCAAAGCGGTAGGTGGCTTCGGTGTTGTAGCCGTTGTCCATCCAGACCACGGGCACGTCAGGATTCACCTGCGTGACCATGTGCAGGATCACGGCTTCGAAGGGGCGGAAGTTGGTGGTGACGATGCTGGTCTTGCCCAGGCCCAGGGCCCATTCCACCAGGGCGGGCGCGTTGCGGCCCAGGTCGGCGTTGATGCGTGCGAGATCGATGTGACTCATGGTGAGGGGCTCGTGTTTCGGTGCGGTGCGCCTGTCAGGCGGCCTGGGCGGCAAACAGGGGTTGGGGGTTCACGGCGTCGCCCTGGTAGAAGCCAGGGAAGCGTTCAAACTGGCGCTGCGCATCGGCAGCGTCCACGCCCTCGCGCAGCACGGCGCTGGAAAAGCCCGTGCGTTGCATCTGCACCAGCTGATCGATCAGCACATCGCCGGTGGCGCGGATCTCGCCCGTAAAGCCACGGCGGCGGCGCAGCAAGAAGGCCTGGCTGAATGCGCGGCCATCGGTGAAGTTGGGGAAGTGCAGATCCACACGGTCCACCCCATCGAGCGGTAGGGCCAGCGCATCGGCATCGTTGGGCAGGGCCACGGCGCGGGCGTCGCCGTCGGCAGGCGGCTGGTGGTCTTGGGCGGCGATTAGTTTCAACATCATGTCTGTGGGGCTGTGCTGTACGGCGCTGCGGGGCTCAGGCGGCAGCGGTTTCTGGTTCTTTGTGGCGTGCCTGCTTGGCGGCTTCCTTGAACGGGTCGAGGCCAGTGCGGCGCACGGTGTTCTGGAAGGTCTCGCCGCTTTCGCGCAGGTCGCGGTAGGCGCCGAGCACGGCCTCGATCACATCCGGCACTTCGGCCGCCGAGAACGAGGGGCCAATCACCTTGCCGGCCACGGCAGCGCCCGACAGGTCAGAGCCGTCGGAGCCGCCCAGCGTGACCTGGTACCACTCCTTGCCGTCTTTATCGACGCCCAGGATGCCGATATGGCCGCTGTGGTGGTGGCCGCAGCTGTTGATGCAGCCGCTGATATGCAGGTCGATCTCGCCGATGTCATCCAGCTCGTCCAGGTCCTGGTAGCGCTGGGTGATGGCCTCGGCAATCGGCAGCGAGCGGGCGTTGGCCAGCGCGCAGAAGTCGCCGCCGGGGCAGGCGATCATGTCCGTCAGCAGCTGCACGTTGGCGCTGGCCAGGCCCAGGGCCTTGGCTTCTTGCCACAGGTCAAACAGGCGGCTGGCGTGCACCCAGGGCAGCAGCACGTTCTGGTCGTGCGTCACGCGGGCTTCGCCGGCGGAGTATTTGTCCACCAGGTCGGCCAGTGCGATCAGCTGCTCGCTGGTGGCGTCGCCGGGCGACTGACCAGGGCGCTTGAAGGACAGTGTGACAGCGCGCAGCTGGGCATTTTGGTGGGCGTGCACATTGCGCTTGAGCCAGCGGCCAAACATCACATGCTCTGCCGCCTGTGCGTCCAGCGATGCCTGCAAGGCTGCGGGGGCCACGTCGGCAATGTCGGCCAGCTTGGGTGGCACAAAGCAGGCGGCCACGCGGTCAAATTCGCCCTGCGGGATGGTGTGGGGGCCGCCGTCGATCTCCAAAATCTGGCGGTATTCGGCTTCCACATCGTCGATGTACTGCTGGCCCTCGGACTTCACCAAAATTTTGATGCGGGCCTTGTACTTGTTGTCGCGGCGGCCGTGCTCGTTGTACACGCGCACGATGGCCTCGATGTAATTCATGATCTGGTTCCACGGCAGGAACTCGCGGATCACGGTGCCGATGACCGGCGTGCGGCCCATGCCGCCGCCCACGAACACCTTGAAGCCGATCTCACCTGCATCGTTCTTGACCAGGTGCAAGCCCACGTCGTGCCAGCCGGTGGCCGCGCGGTCGTCCTTGGCGCCGGTGATGGCGATCTTGAACTTGCGGGGCAAAAACGCGAACTCGGGGTGCAGCGTGGACCACTGGCGGATCAGCTCCGCATAGGGGCGGGGGTCCACGATCTCGTCCACGGCGATGCCTGCCAGCGCGTCGGTGGTGGTGTTGCGGATGCAGTTGCCGCTGGTCTGGATGCCGTGCAGGTTCACGCTGGCGAGCAGGTCCATCACGTCGGCGCTCTTGGACAGCGGAATCCAGTTGAACTGCACATTGGTGCGGGTGGTGAAGTGGGCGCAGTGCGTGGGCAGGAACGTGGTGCCCAGCTTGCCCTGGCCTTCCATGGCGGCCTTGAAGACGGCGGCTTCGGGCTCGTCGTATTCGCGGGCAATCTGCGCCAGCACGCGCAGCTGGCGGCTGGCGATCTCGCCATAAGGCACTGCCACGCGCAGCATGGGCGCGTAGCGCTGCACGTACCAGCCGTTTTGCAGGCGCAGGGGGCGGAAGTCGTCCTCGCTCAGCTTGCCCGTCTGCCAGCGCGTGAGCTGGTCACGGAACTGTGCGGCACGCTGTTTCACGAACTGGGTGTCGAAAGCGGTGTATTGGTACATAGGGACTCAGATCAGAATCAGTTTGAAGCCTGCCCAGGCCAGCAGAATGGACAAGGCGGAGCGAATCAGGCGCTCAGGAGTACGGGCGACGAGGCGAGAGCCCAGCCAGATGCCCGGCAGCGAGCCAGCCAGCAATTGTGCAAGCAAAGGCCAATCCACCGAGCCCAGGGATGCGTGGCCCAGGCCCGCCACCAGGGTCAGCGGCACGGCATAGGCAATGTCGGCACCGATGATGCGTGGCAGCGGCAGCATGGGGTAGACGAGCAACAGCACCGTGACGCCAATGGCGCCTGCGCCCACCGAGGTAAAGGTCACCAGCGTGCCGATCACGGCGCCCAGCAGCACCGGCAGGCTCCAGTGGCGGGGGCGGGTGGGGTCTCCGGTGTGGCTTTTGCGGGCAGCGGCTTCGGCTGCCTGGCGCTGGGCAGAAAACGCCACCACCTTGTAGAGCGTGGCCGCCGCCGTGAGCAGCAGGGCAAAGCCCAGCGTGGTGGTCATGATGGCCTGCGCCGTGCCGCTGGCGGGCCCCAGGACTTTCAGCGCCCACAGCGCCAGCAGCGCCGCCGGAATGCTGCCGGCGCACAACTGGCCCACCACTTTCCAGGGCACCAGCCGTTGGCGGGCCAGGCTCACGGTGCCGCCCATTTTGGTGAAAGCCGCGAACAGCAGGTCGGTGCCGACCGCCATGTGGGGCTTGATACCGAAGAAGAAGATCAGGATCGGCGTCATGAGCGAGCCGCCGCCCACACCGGTCAGGCCAACGATGAGCCCGACGGCAAAGCCCGCAAAAACAAACGCCAATTCATGCATGGCGGCGAATGTAGAGGGGCTTCTTATGGATGCAAACTATTGTTTTGCTCTGCCAATATGTCTATTTGTTTATAAGCAAGGATTGGCGCGGGCTGGCGGAGGGCTGCCTTGGGATGCCTGCGGCGCCCGCGTTACGGCAGGCGCTCGGTGCCCAGCGCCTTGGCCAGCCGCGCATCCAGCGGCAGGGGCTCGCCCTGCACTCGGGCAGCCAGCAGTTCGCCGCACAACAGCGCCAGTGTCAACCCCCGTGCGCCCATGGCCGTGCTGGCCCACAGGCCCGGCAGGTGGACCGCATCCACCGGGCCCACGAGAGGCAGCCGGTCGGGCGCGGTGCAGCGCACGGCGGCCCAGGTGCGCAGAGCGGGGGACTCGCCCGGGGCGGGCTGAGGCGCCGACATGGCCAGCGCCTGGGTGAACAAAGGCTCCAGCTGGGGCGCGATGCCGGGCAGCAGGCCCTGCAGCTTGGCCCAGTTGGTGGCATGGGCGGTGTGGATGTCGGCTGTGCTGGGCGGCAGGGCCTGCACATCGCGTTCGAACGTCGAGCCCATCACCCAGCCTTGATCCCCGTCGGCTTGATCCCCCATGGGGAAACGGGGTACCAGGTTGCCGTTGCCGTTGGCCGGGAACGGAATCAATGGCAGCAGCAGTGTTGCCGGGTCGGCGTGCACGCCCCACGACACCTGGCCGCGCACCGGCTGCAGGGGCCAGCGGTGGTTCAGCAGCGCCGCGCTGCCCGCGCCTGCCGCAATGACCACGGTGGGCGCCTCGGCCAGCACCTGGCCGTGGGCATCGATCACTTGCCAGGTGGCGATGTCCGGACTGTGTGTCGTGGCGGGTGTCTCCACGCGCCGCAGCTGGGCTACCGCGCAATTTCCCCGCCATTGGATGCCAGGTTGGCCCAGCAAGGCCCTGGCCAGACGCGCCGGGCGCACCCAGCCCGCCTGGTGGTGCCAGCAGGCGGTTGCGTCGGGCGGTAACTGGGCAGCAGCCAGGGCAGCGGGGGGGGCAGGCTCGCTCCAGGCGGCACCCGGCCCTTGTGTCCATTCGGGTGACAGGCCGGGGCTGCCGTCAGTGCGGTGCTCCAGCACGCCGCAATACGCCCAGTCCACCCCCTCGTTCAGCAACCAGCGGGCCTGCTCCAGCGTGGAGCGGATGCCGCTGCGCGACAGGCGCGACAGCACGCTGTCGTCGGGAGACACATGGGGCGCGAAGACCCCGGCGGGCAGGGCGGACGCGCCTGCGGCGGGCTCGGCGGCCTGGTCCAGTACAGTGACCTGCCAGCCGCGTCGGGCCAGGCTGGCGGCGGCGGCGGCACCTGCAATGCCGCCACCGATCACGATGCAGGGGCCGGGCAGAGAGGGTTCCGGCGTTGCCCCGGGCTGGCGCGGGGTGCGGGGCTCCCAGCGCGGGTTGAAGGTGGCATGCAGGTTGTCGCGTTTGGGCGGCACGCCGGGCACGCGGGTCACTTCAAAGCCGCATTGCGCCAGGGCATCGCGCACGGCGCGTGCGATGGTCCAGGTGGCGAGCTGTGTACCGCGACGGCAAGAGCGTGCCACGGCCTTCAGCGTGTGCAGGTCCCAGCTTTCGGGGTTGCGCTGGGGGCTGAAGCCGTCGAGGTAGATAGAGTCCACCGTCAGGTTCTGCTGGCGCAGCATGGCCTGGGTGTCGCCCACATACAGGGTGAGCAGCACCCGGCCTTCATCAAAACGCAGGCGGTGCACGCCCGGCAGCAGGCCCCACCACTGGCGGTGCAATGCCTCAGCCAGCGGCGCCAGCTCAGGGTGGACCGAGGTGGCACGCAGCAGATCGGCTGCACTCACGGGCCAGGCTTCTGTCGATACGAAGTGCAGCAGCGTGGGGCGCTTCGGGTCGGCGCGCCAGGCGGCCCAGGTCACCAGGAAATTCAGGCCAAAGCCAAACCCGGTCTCCAGAATGCGCCACTGCGATTGCCCCGCCCAGGCCTCGGGCAGGCCACAGCCGTGCAAAAACACCCGGCGGGCCTGGGTGAGGCCGCCGTTTTCGCTGTGGTAGCGGTCGCCGAAGCGGGGGCTGTAGGGGGTGCCATCCGGCAGCCACTCGATGGGTTCAGTCATGTGGACGGCAAAAGGCCGGCGTGGCGCCGGCCTGTTGGAAAGGGAAGGCGGTTTTTACCGCGAACCGCTCCAGGGTGCGTTGCGTTGCGTCACGTGCCGGGCGGGACATATCCCGCCGCAGCGTCAGCACCGCTGCCGAAGAAATGGTTTTGGCGAAACCACTTTTTGCAGCGCTGCACTTCGCGTCGCTCCGTTACGCGCTGGGCGGGACGTAGCCCGCCGCGGCGTCTGCGCCGCCACCAAAAAAGTGGTTTTCCATCTGGCGTGCCAGGTACTGGCGGGCGCGCGCATCGGCCAGGTTCAGGCGGTTTTCATTGACCAGCATGGTCTGGTGCTTGAGCCAGCCCGCCCAGGCTTCCTTGCTCACGCTTTCCCAGATGCGTTTGCCCAGTTCGCCGGGGTAGGGGGGGAAGTCGAGGCCTTCGGCTTCCTTGCCGAGCTTGATGCATTGAACGGTACGTGCCATGGGATGTCCTTGGTGTGGGGCGAGCGAAAAAGGCTTCGCTCAGATGATTTTGATATTAAGAACTGAAATCTCAGTAGTTCCAGTTTTGAAGAGGGCCTTCCAGAATGCGTTCCATCGGTGATTTGCACCGCAACACATTCACAAAAAGAGGCCCTTCCATGAACTTTCGCCGCGACTTTATCAAGTTTCCCTTCGCCGCTGCCCTGGTGGGCAGTTTGGCCCTGACGGCATTGCCGTCGTTTGCACAGTCTGTGACGCTGCTCAATGTGTCGTACGACCCGACCCGCGAGCTGTACGTGGAGTTCAACCAGGCCTTTGCCAAGCACTGGAAGGCCAAGACCGGCCAGGACGTGACCATCAAGCAAAGCCACGGCGGCTCAGGCAAGCAGGCGCGCTCCATCATCGACGGGCTGGACGCCGACGTGGCCACCCTGGCGCTGGCGGGCGACACCGATGCGCTGCACACCAACGGAGGCTGGATCCCGAAAGACTGGCAAAAGCGCCTGCCGCACAACAGCTCGCCCTACACCTCCACCATCGTGCTGGTGGTGCGCCAGGGCAACCCCAAGGGCATCAAGGACTGGGACGACCTGGTGCGCCCCGATGTGAAAGTGATCACACCCAACCCCAAGACCTCGGGCGGCGCCCGCTGGAACTACCTGGCCGCGTGGGAATTCGCCAAGCGCAAGTACGGTGGCGACGCCAAGGCCAAGGACTTCGTGGCCAAGCTGTACGGCAACGTGCCCGTGCTCGACACCGGCGCACGCGGCTCCACCATCACCTTTGCGCAGCGCAACCAGGGTGACGTGCTGATTGCGTGGGAGAACGAGGCCTACCTGCTCGAAAAGGAATTCGGCACCAAGTTCGACGTGATCGCGCCGTCCATCTCCATCCTGGCCGAGCCCGCCGTGTCGGTGGTGGACAAGAACGTGGACAAGAAGGGCACGCGTGCCGTGGCCGAGGCCTATCTGCAGTACCTGTACACCGAAGAAGGCCAGGACATTGCGGGCAAACATTTTTACCGCCCCGCAGTCTCTGACAAGGCCAAGGCCAAGTACGCCAAGCAGTTCCCCAAGCTGAACCTGTTCACCATCAACGACGCGTTCGGTGGCTGGGACAAGGCTGCCAAGGACCATTTTGCGGACAACGCGAGTTTCGATCAGATCTACACGCGCAAGTAAGCAGGCCCAACCGCCCCGAAGGCGGCTGGGGCGATGCTCCAGCCTCCATGGAAGAACCCTGGCCCCAACGGGCCGGGCGGGGCGTTGTTTGTCCTTTTTATAAGAAAAACAAGCTCAAGCGCTAGTCCGTCATGCGCTGGTAGCTATCAAAACAGTAGTAACAAAGGAACCAACACCATGTCCGCCTTGCTCATCGCTGGCAGCCCTTCAGAGCGCTCCCGCTCCGCCGCCTTGCTCGACGCCGTGGCCCAGCGCCTGTCGGTGCGTGGCGCGCTGGTGGATCGCGTCCATATCCGCGACCTGTCGCCCCAGGCGTTGTTGCTGGCCGATTTTGGCCATCCCACCGTGGTGAAGGCGATTGACCAGGTGGCAGATGCCAGCGTGCTGGTGGTGGCTACGCCCGTCTACAAGGCGGCGTACAGCGGCGTGCTCAAGGTGTTTCTGGATTTGTTGCCGCAGACAGCACTCAAGGGCAAGACCGTGCTGCCCCTGGCCACGGGCGGCAGCCCGCACCACATGCTGGCGCTGGACTACGCGCTGCGCCCCGTGCTGCAGTCGCTGGGTGCCAAGAGCATCCTGCCCGGCATCTACGCCACCGACGCCCAGGTCACGCTGACGCCCGAGGGCACCTACCACGTGCAGGCCGACATTGCCGCCCGGCTGGATGACGCGGTGAACGTGCTGGTCACCGAAACCCTTCGCCCATCGCCCGCCCAGGCCACACGGTTCGCGCCCGTGCATTTCTCGCAAGTGCGATGTAGCGTCTGACGGACCGCGCGCCTGCGGCCCTGGCCGCGGGTGCCCACGCTCCGCCCGCCTTCCTCCTTTCCATTGTTTTCCTGGTAATGCCCGCTGAGCGCAGGCAGGGTGGGCTGTTGCCTGCTTGTACAAAAAAAGGTGCTGTTCATGTCCGGTGACGCAATCCCTCTGTCCGCACAGCCACAGGCTCCATCGGTCCTCGAAGACCGTCCCCTGGGTTTGCGCGACGCCCTGCGCTGGCTGGGTGTTGCCTTGCTGGTGGTGGCTTCGCTTGTGGTCATCGGTGCCTTCTTGCTCATGCCGGTGGTGCCTGTCGCGGGCTGAATTCCCGCAGTTTTGGCCTCTTTTTGCCGCCCCATTTTTCTAGAAACAAACCATCACCATGACGAAACCTTTCTCTCTTCATCGCCGCCAGGCGCTGCTCACCGGTCTGGCCGCCGCCGCTCTCGGCGTCACGGGGGCCCCGGCCCTTGCACAAACGACTGCGCCCGGCCGCGTGCTGCGCGTGGGCCACCAAAAGGGCTGGCTTTCCATCCTCAAGGGCCGTGGCACGCTCGAAAAGCGACTGGCCCCGCTGGGCGTGAAGGTCACCTGGACCGAGTTCAACGCCGGCCCCGTGCAGCTGGAAGCGCTCAACGTCGGCTCCATCGACTTCGGCGACGTGGGCGAAGCCCCGCCCATCTTCGCCCAGGCCGCTGGCGCGCCGCTGGTCTACGCTGGCGCCACGGTGCCGCGCCCCGCGCTGGAGGCCGTGATCGTGCCCAAGGACTCCCCGATCCGCAGCGTGGCCGACCTCAAGGGCAAGCGCGTGGCCTACAACAAGGGCTCCAACGTGCAGTATTTCCTGGTCAAGCTGCTGGAGAAGAACGGCCTGAAATACGGCGACGTGCAGTCTGTCTTCCTGGCCCCAGCCGACGCGCGCGCCGCGTTTGAAAAGGGCGCAGTCGATGCCTGGATCATCTGGGACCCGTTCCTCGCTGCCGCCCAGAAGACGCTGGACGCCCGCCTGCTGGCCGACGCCACGGGTGTGGTCAACAACCGCGCCTACTACTTCACCTCGCGCGACTTCGCGACCAAGAACACCGATGTGTTGCGCATTGCGATCGAAGAGGTCAACGCGATTGACACCTGGGCGTCCAAGAACAAGGCGGCTGCAGCCGCAGAGCTCTCTGCCGTGCTGGGGCTGGACAAGTCCATCACCGAGCTGTACCTGAACCGCGCGCAGTTCGGCACCGCCCCGGTCACGCGCGAGATCCTGGCCGAGCAGCAAGGCATTGCCGACACCTTCTTCGACCTGAAGCTGATCCCCAAAAAGCTCAACCTGCTGCACGCCGCGCCGGTCGATCTGCTGTAACCCCACTACCCAGACCACAAACACGTTCCAAGGAGCTTGCCATGCCTGCGCCCATGCCTTTCCCGTTGCACGCCCAGCTGCGACGCGTTCTGTGCGTCACGGCCACCGCCTGGGGGCTGAACGGTCAGCAGCGGCGCGCAGTCTTGCGCCCGCCCCAGTTCGGCTTTGCCATCTCCTACTGATTTCGTTCGGACCTCGTTGAGATCCCGTTTTGAAGAGACCTGTCCCATGCAAATCTTCTGGTTCATTCCCACCCACGGCGACAGCCGCTACCTTGGCACCGCCAAAGGCGCTCGCCAGCTCAGCCATGACTATCTCCAGCAGGTGGCGGTTGCCGCTGACAGCCTGGGCTACGAGGGCGTTCTGATACCCACCGGCCGCTCCTGCGAAGACCCGTGGGTGGTTGCGTCCAGCCTGCTTGCCGTGACCAGGAAGCTCAAGTTCCTGGTGGCTGTGCGCCCCGGCCTGCACCAGCCCGCACTGGCTGCACGCATGGCGGCCACGTTCGACCGGCTCTCGGGCGGGCGACTGCTCATCAACCTGGTGACCGGGGGCGATCAGGCCGAGCTGGAGGGCGACGGCGTGTTTCTGGACCACGCCACGCGCTACGAGCAGTCGGCCGAGTTCATCCGCATCTGGCGCGAAATCCTCACGCGCAGCCACCAGGGCGAAAGCCTCGACTACGAGGGCAAGCACCTCACGGTGAAGGGCGCAAAGCTGCTGTTTCCGCCCTTGCAGCAGCCGCACCCACCGGTGTACTTCGGTGGGTCGTCCGACGCCGCCCACGACCTGGCGGCCGAGCAGGTGGAGACCTACCTGACCTGGGGTGAACCCCCCGCCGAAGTGGCCAAGAAGGTGGCCGACGTGCGCGCCCGCGCTGCAAAGCGGGGCCGCACGGTCAAGTTTGGCATCCGCCTGCACGTCATCGTGCGCGAAACCGAAGACCAGGCCTGGGCCGCTGCAGAAGAACTCATCAGCCATGTGGACGACGTGACCGTGGCGCGTGCCCAGGCGGTGTTCTCACGCATGGATTCCGAAGGCCAGCGCCGCATGGCACAGCTGCATGCGGGTGGTGTCAAGCGCAGCCGGGCCGACCTGGAGATCAGCCCCAACCTGTGGGCTGGTGTGGGCCTGGTGCGTGGTGGTGCGGGCACGGCGCTGGTGGGTGACCCGGAAACGGTGGCGGCGCGCATCGAGGAATACGCGGCGCTGGGGCTGGACACCTTTGTGCTCTCGGGCTACCCGCACCTGGAAGAGGCTTACCGGTTTGCCGAGCTGGTGTTCCCGCTGCTGCCCGTGGGCGTGCGCGAGAAGCTCTCTGGCGGCAACCCGCTGGGGCCGTTTGGCGAGACCGTCGCCAATGACTTTGTGCCCCGTGCGTCGCAAAGCTGAATCGGCACCGCAGGAGATATGCCATGAGCATCCAGTCCATCAACCACGTGCAACTGGCCTTCCCGGCTGGGGCCGAGGCGCCCATCCGGCGCTTTTACGCCAGCCTGCTGGGCCTGCCGGAGGTGCGCTTGCAGGCCGGTAACACGCTGCGGTTTGCCGCGGGCACCCAGCGCATCGATCTGGTGCCTACCGAGCACTGGCAACCGGCGCCTGCGGTGTCGCACCTGGCCTTCGAGGTGCAGGACCTGCCCGCGCTGCGCCACCGCCTGCTGCAGGCCGAGCTGCCGCTGGTGGAAAACCGCGCGCTGCCCGGCTACCTGCGCTTTTACGTCAAGGACCCGGCGGGTAACCAGCTGGAGTTCCTGGAGCCCGATAACGAACAGGACATCACACCATGACACAGACCACCCGAGAGCTGCAGATATCGCCTGTGGCGGACTCCGTCGATCTCCCGCTCGAAGGGCCTTTGCTCCCAGCGTCGCTAGTCCGCTTTGTGGCCAACGTGGCGCAGCGTCTGCTGCCCTGGGCCGTGCCTGTAGGGCTCATCGTGTTGTGGCAGATCGCCTCTTCTTCGGGCTGGCTGTCCACCCGCGTGTTGCCTGCACCGCTGGAAGTGGTGAAGGCAGCCTGGACGTTGACCCTGTCTGGCGAGCTGTGGACCCACGTCAAGGTCAGCGCAGGCCGGGCGCTGGCGGGTCTGGCCATCGGGGGCGGGCTGGGATTGCTGCTGGGTCTGCTCACCGGCTCGGTCAAGCTGTTCGAGACGCTGCTCGACTCCACCATCCAGATGGTGCGCAACATCCCTGCGCTGGCGCTGATTCCGCTGGTGATCTTGTGGTTCGGCATCGACGAGTCGGCCAAGCTGTTCCTCATCAGCGTGTCGGTGTTCTTTCCGATCTATCTCAACACCTTCCACGGCATCCGCAATGTGGACCCGGGCTTGATTGAGATGGGCCGCACCTACGGACTGGGGCGCTGGCAGCTGTACCGCCAGATCATTCTGCCCGGCGCCTTGTCGAGCATCCTGGTGGGACTGCGCTTCTCGCTCGGCCTGATGTGGGTGATCCTCATCGTGGCAGAGACCATTTCGGCACAGGCGGGTATTGGCTACCTCACGATGAATGCGCGTGAGTTCCTGCAGACCGACATCGTGCTCGTGGGCATCCTGCTGTACGCGTTGCTGGGCAAGCTGGCTGACGTGTTTGCCAAGGGGCTGGAGCGCTACTGGTTGCGCTGGCACCCCGGCTACCAGACGGCTTGAGCTGCGGGGCCCTGACTCCGACATTCCTACAACGCATTCATCACGACCATGACCCTTCCTTTCCTGATTCATCGGCGCACCGTGCTCGGTGCCATTGCGGCCCTGTCCAGCGGCCTGGCTGCGGCGCAAGGCAAGCCCGAGACCTTGCGCATTGGTTTGCAGAAATCATCCACACTCACCACAATCCTGCGAACACGGGGCACGCTGGAGCAATTGCTGGCACCGCTGAACGTCAAGGTCTCGTGGCACGAGTTCACCAGTGGCCTGCCTTTGCTCGAAGCCCTGAACCTGGGCAACATCGATGTCAGTGCCGACGTGGCCGACACCGTGCCCGTCTTCGCCCAGGCGGCCGGCGCCAACCTCACCTTCGTGGCGCAGGAATCGCCATCGCCCGCCGCCCAGGCCATCGTGGTGCGTGCCGATTCACCCATCAAGACCGTGGCCGACCTCAAGGGTAAGAAGATCGGTTTTGCCAAGGCGGCGGGCGTGCACTTCTTGCTGATTGCAGCCCTGGAGAAGTCCGGCCTGGCGTTCAAGGACATCGAGCCCGCCTACCTCACGCCGGCCGACGGCCGTGCAGCCTTTGAGCGTGGCGCCATTGACGCCTGGGTGGTGTGGGACCCGTTCCTGGCCGCCGTGCAAAAGCAGTCGGCGGTACGGGTGCTGGCCGACGGGCGTGATCTGGCGTCTTACCAGCGCTATTACCTGGCCGGGACTCCCTATGCCAAGGCCCGACCCGATGTACTCGGTGTGTTCTTCCACGAGCTGCAGAAGGCGGGTGCCTGGGTCAAGCAAAGTCCCAAGGACGCAGCCGCGCTGCTGGCACCGGTGTGGGGGCTGGATGCGGGCGTGATCGAGCTGGCCAATAGTCGCCGCAGCTATGAGGTGCGCGCCGTGGTGCCCACGGCCCTTGCCGAGCAACAGCGCATTGCGGATGCCTTTTGGGCTGAAAAGCTGCTGCCCAGGCGCGTGAATGCCCTCGATGTGCCTCTCTTCAAACCCGGAGCCTGATGTCATGAGCCAGAACGATCCCAACACAGCGCAGGGCGTGCGCCTGGAAGTGCGCAGTGTGGACAAGCGCTACGGCACGCGCGATGTCCTCAAGAAGACCGAGCTCACGATTGAACCCGGCCAGTTTGTCGCCATTGTGGGCCGCAGTGGCTGCGGCAAGAGCACGCTGCTGCGCCTGGTGGCGGGCCTGGAGTCAGTCTCTGGCGGTGCGATCCGCCTGGACGGCCGGGACATCACGGGCCTGAGCGGTGACACCCGCATCATGTTCCAGGACTCGCGCCTTTTGCCCTGGAAGCGTGTGGCAGACAACGTGGCCCTGGGCCTGCCTCCCGAGCGGCGCGGCGCTGCGGCCGATGTGCTGGCGCGCGTGGGCCTGGGCGACCGGCTGGGCGAATGGCCGGCACGCCTGTCGGGCGGCCAGCGCCAGCGCGTGGCCCTGGCGCGTGCGCTGGTGCACAACCCGCGCCTGCTGCTGCTGGACGAACCCCTTGGTGCGCTCGACGCACTGACCCGCATCGAGATGCACCGCCTCATTGAAGGCCTGTGGCGCACCAGCGGCTTTACGGCATTGCTGGTCACCCACGACGTGCAAGAGGCCGTGGCCCTGGCCGACCGCGTGATCCTGATCGAAGACGGCCAGATCGCGCTGGACCAGCGCATCGACCTGCCACGCCCCCGTTCGCACGGTGACGCCGCGTTTGCCGCCATCGAAAAACGCATCCTGGACCGCGTGCTGCAAAAGCCCGATGGCGACCCTGCGCACGAGGCGCCATGGCCAGGTGTGCCAGCGCATGGCCTGCGCTGGGCGGTGTGATTTTTCTGTTTCTCTCACCCACTGTTTTCATTTTTCAACGGACTATTCAAGGAGAACCCCATGTCCATTCAAGCCATCAACGTACGCAACCAGTTCAAGGGCAAAGTGCGCGAGATCATTCGCGGCGATGTCGTCTCTGAGGTCGATGTCGAAACCCCCTGGGGCATCGTCACCTCCGTCATCACCACCCGTTCGGTGGACGACCTGGGCCTGGTCGTGGGTTCCGATGTGGTCGCACTGGTCAAGTCCACGGAGGTGTCCATCGCCAAGCTGTGATGAAGCACGGCCCGCCGCCACCACTGGTGTTGCGGCTGAATCGCGCACAAAACGGGCGCTTGAGGCGATCCGCTGCGTGCGGGGGCCTGCTGTGCTCTGGATGAAGACTGCGACAGGCGAATAGCTCGCTTGGAAACGGTCGCATCGCAGGAGGGGAGGGCTGGGGGCTCATCAAGACAGCCGCAGCCCGCCTTCTTTTTTACCATCCTCCACGTGCCTGTTGATGGCGCTGCTCGTATTCCAGGCCCCACAGGGGCCTGATTTTTTTTGGGGGGGGACGATGCACGGGCGTGTGTGTAACCCCGTGGACGAAGCGCCGTTGCACTGGATGGTGGATTTATGTATGATAAACATCATGCGAAATAGACAGCCCAATGCCCGAGCCGCCGCCAAAGAGGCGACCCATGAGCGCATCGTGTCGGTAGCGGCGCGGGCGATCCGTCGCCAGGGCTACCATGGCACCGGGGTTGCGGACATCATGAAGGAAGCAGGCCTGACGCATGGTGCTTTCTATGCGCACTTCGAGTCTCGCGAGGCCATGCTCGCCGAAGCGGCAACACAGGCGTGCGCTCAGTCTGTGGCGACGGTTGCGGGCGCTGTGGCGGGGGGGGGCGCCTCGCAGGCGATGGCAACCGTGCTCAAGGCCTACCTTTCGCGCGAACATGTCGAGAGCATCGAAACGGGTTGCCCTCTGGCCGCGTTGGGCTCCGAAACCTCGCGCCAGTCCCCTGAGGTGCGACGCGTCTCCACCCGGCACATCAAGGAAATGGTCGATCTGATTGCGCGCCAGTCACCCCAGTGGGGCCAGCCAGAAAACCATGAACAAGCGCTTGTCACCTTGTCCACCATGGTGGGAGCGCTCGTGCTTGCCCGTGCTGTGGACGACGCCGCGCTGTCCGACAGCCTGCGCGAAGCCGCGCTCAAGCACCTGTTGCCGGCAGAAACGGCATAACGCGGATTCACACCCAGCCTTTTCTTGATCGTGCGATGGCACGCATTTTTTTATCATTACATATGATGTTTATCATGCGAAATTGCGGACCAACCCCTGCACAGCATCTGGTGCGTCATGGAGGGACGGCGTTTTTGGTGGAGCCTCTCCAGTCCATGTGGCTCTGCCGCGCAGCCATGCAATCCCTTGCAGCAAAGGAAACCCCATGAAAGCGTTTGTTCTGGATCGCTATGCCAAAAAGGGCGTACTCCGGCCTGTCGATGTTCCTGCTCCCTCCCTGCGCGACGATGAGGTGCTGGTGGAGGTCCATGCAGCGGGCGTCAACCCGCTCGACGCCAAGATCCGAGATGGTGAGTTCAAGCTCCTGCTGCCTTACAAGATGCCGCTCATCCTCGGGCACGATGTGGCGGGCGTGGTGGTGCGAGTAGGGCCGCGCGTGCGGCAGTTCAAGCCGGGGGACGAGGTCTATGCCCGGGCGGACGACTTTCACATCGGCAGCTTTGCGGAGCTGATTGCGGTCAAGGAATCTTCGCTGGCCTTCAAGCCCCGCAGCCTGACCATGGAAGAGGCAGCGTCGATCCCGCTGGTGGGCTTGACGGCATGGCAGGCGCTGGTGGAGAAGGCCCAGGTCAGCAAAGGGCAGAAGGTTTTCATCCAGGCGGGGTCGGGGGGGCTGGGCAGCATCGCCATCCAGCTGGCCAAGCACTTGGGCGCCACCGTGGCTACCACCGCCGGCGCGGGCAGTGCCGCACTGGTCCAAAGCCTGGGCGCGGACGTTGTCATCGACTACCGCCAGCAAGATTTTGAAAACGTGCTGCGCAACTATGACGTGGTGCTGCACAGCCAGGACAGCAAGGCGCTGGCCAAGTCCCTGCGCGTGCTCAAGCGCGGAGGCCAACTTGTCTCCGTTTCGGGCCCGCCCGATCCCGCATTCGGCGAAACCCTTCATGCGTCGGGCTTCTTGCGGATGGTGTTCCGGCTGTTGAGCGCCGTTACCCGGCGCCGTGCCCAAGTGCTGGGCATTGGCTACTCGTTCCTGTTCATGCGTGCACAGGGCAGCCAGCTGCAGGAGATCACGCGTCTGGTGGATGCAGGGGCCATCCGCCCGGTGATCGACAAGGTGTTTCCCTTCGATGCAACCAACGAAGCCATCGCCTACGTGGAAACCGGCCGTGCCAAGGGCAAGGTCGTCGTCAAGGTGCGCTGAGCTGCTCGCTTACTGCTGCCTCGCACCCGTCTCGCGTCCGTCTCGCACCTATCGAGCCCTCACTCCATATCCATCCGTTGCACAGCCCGTGCATATCCCTGTTCAGTCCCACCCCAACCCTGGAGATTCCCATGAAGATCGAAAACGCTGTTGTCCTCGTCACCGGTGCCAATCGCGGCATTGGCCTGGCCTTTGTTCGCGAGCTGCTCGCACGCGGTGCGCGCAAGGTCTACGCCGCGGCGCGCGATCCGTCCACCATCGTCCCGCAACCCGGCGTGCAGGCTTTGCGCCTGGACGTCAACAACCCCGAAGAGGTGGCGGCCGCCGCCGCGCAGGCGTCTGACGTGAGTTTGGTGATCAACAACGCGGGCATCGCCCAGCCCGGCGGGTTTCTGGCGGCCGACAGCGAAGAGGTGATGCGCCGCATCTTTGAGACCAATGTCTTTGGCGTGCTGCGTGTCAGCAAAGCCTTTGCCCCGGTCCTGCAGTCCAACGGAGGCGGGGCGCTGCTCAACGTGCTGTCTGTGGCGTCGTGGGTGAATGGCGGCGAGCTGGCTGCTTACTCGGCCAGCAAGTCTGCGGCCTGGTCGCTCACCAATGCACTGCGCCATGAGCTGGCCGCGCAAAACACGCAGGTCCTGGGCCTGCACATGGCGTATGTGGATACCGACCTGACGCGCGGCTTTGACGTGCCCAAGACCAGCCCGGTTCAGATCGTTCGGCGCGCGCTGGATGGCCTGGAAGCAGGCGCGGACGAGGTGCTGGCCGATGAGCTCACACAGCATGTCAAGCTCGCGATGACAGCCACGCGACCCAGCTACCTGCCGCAAGTGGCCTGAGTACGCCGCGCAGGGGCCACCCAGCTGGCGTGACGCTCTGGGTGGCCCCTGGTGGCGACAAAGATCGGCCACCCGGCCACCCGGCCGCCGGGTATCTGGCAAGAACCCTGGGGCTATTGCCCCCAGAACCGCCCGTGTTGCCTACACTCCGGCTTATGACGACCTTTCTGGTTTACCCTTTTGCCGCCCTGGCTGTGCTGCCCCGCGCAGCGGCCTGCGCGCGAGCGGTGGCCAAGAAGAACGCGCGTCGTCAGCTGACGCCAGCACATTCCTGAGCCCGGCGGCACCCTCTCTCCTCATCCCCTTGTAGCGCAACCATCCACCGCCGGGCACCAGCCAAGCGCGGTAGCGGCCGTCTTGTCCCCACGGGGCACCGCCGCATTCGATGGAGTGCTTTGTATGCATGCAGTTGTGACCCCTGGCGAGCGCACGCTCACCGACCTGGACTATTCGCGCCTGACCAGGCTGGTCGGCAACCGGCCAGCCCCCTTGCTGGACGACCTGCTGGCCAACGCCGATATCACCAGCCCGCGCACCGTGCAGGCAGACGTGGTCACCATGAATTCACGCGTGGAGCTGGTGGACCAGCACACCCACCGGCGCCAGGTGCTGACCCTGTGCTACCCGCAGGACGCCGAGCCTGCGGCGGGCTTCATCTCGGTGCTGTCGCCGGTCGGCATCAGCCTGCTGGGCTTGCGGGCCGGAGACGTGGCCCGTTGGCAAACGCCCCATGGCGAAGAGTGCTCCGCCACCATCGAAAGCATCCAGTACCAGCCTGAGGCCACGGGCGACTACCTCACCTAGTCGCCTCCGTATTCCGGCCCGTTGCGGGCCGTACCACCAGATCACTGCCCACCAGACTGGCGCCAATCGCATTGGCAGCCGTTGGAGGAGTGCGCGTTGTTCACCACAGAAGGACGTACCACCATGACCCCTCGTTCCATCCTTGCCGTCACCGATTTTTCTGAACAGGGAGGGCACGCGCTGGCGCGTGCGGCGCTGCTGGGCGCAGAGCATCGGGCTGCGTTGCAGCTGGTGTATCTCTCCCAACCCGGCGAAGTGCCGCCACCCGACGTGGCCGTGCGACTGTCGCACCATGCGCTGCAGATTCGGCAGCGCCACCAGATTTCTGTTCATGCCGGAACGCGCATGGATTGCACGGTGGCGGATATCGCCCGCGCGGCAGCGGGTCACGACCTGGTGGTGTGGGGCATGGCCCCGCAGCGCGGGTTGCGGGCCTGGTTCGGCGCGCACCCTGCGATCCAGTTGCTCCGTGCCTGCCGGCGCCCCGTGATCGTGGTGCGTAGCGCAGCGGCACAGCCCTACCAGAGCCTGATGGTGGCGGTGGACTTTTCTCAGGCTTCGCATCGCCTGGTGGAGCTGGGCCTGGCGCTCCACCCCCGCGCACGTGTGGAACTGTTCCATGCCGTCAGCACTGCCAATGAGGGCAAGCTGCGTTATGCCGAAGTGTCGGAACGCGCCATCCAGATCTACCGCGAGCAGTGCAGGCGCCATGCGCAGGACCGCATGTTCAAGCTGACCGACTCGTACGATGCGCGGCGCAACCGGCTTTCATCCTCCATCGGCCGGGGCGACCCGGCGCGGCAGGTGCTGGTGGCGCAGCAAGGTGCCGGGGCCGACCTGATCGTGGTGGGCAAGCATCCCGCGTCCCGGTGCGCAGACTGGCTGTTCGAGAGCGTTGCGCAACGCATCCTCCATGAAGCCCGCACGGACGTGCTGGTGGTACCGCACGGCTTTCAGTCCGCATCCCGGGGGGCCGCCCTGAAACGCCTGGCGACCGATCTGCCCGTGCGCCGTGTCAAGGCAGGCCAGCCGCGCCTGCCGAGTCATCCCAACCCTGCGGCGCTGCAGGGTGGCACATGACGAAGGAGCCCTGCGGACAGCCCTGCCGATGTCATTGGGATCGCCATGCATGATGCCTAGGCCGCCTTCGCGAGCAGTGTTGTGTACCGGCTCGCGGGCCGTGCCAAGCCCAGGTTTTCCCGCAGGGTCGTGCCTTCGTAGGCGGTGCGAAACAGACCGCGCCGCTGCAGTTCAGGCACCACCAGGTCCACAAACTCGTTGAGTGATTGGGGCAATACAGGCGGCATCACGTTGAAGCCGTCCGCCGCCCCGTTCTCAAACCATTCCTGCATGCGGTCGGCAATGGTCTCGGGTGTACCGATCACCACCCAGTGGCCGCGTGCACCGGCGAGGTATTCGTACAGCTGACGCACGGTGTATTTCTCTCGCCGGGCCAGCTCCAGCACCACGTGGGCGCGGCTGTTGATGCCCTTGGGTGGCTCGGGGATGTACGGCGGAGGTGCGTCAAGGTTCCACTTCGACAGGTCCTCTCCGGGCCAGAAGGGGGTGAGAGTGGCCAGGCCCACACTGGGGTGGATCAGGGCCTGCAGCTCGGCCCACTTGGCCTGGGCTTCTGCCTCGGTGCGGCCAATCACGGGGGAGATGCCGGGAAGCACCAGCAGTTCTTCAGGACTGCGGCCGTACTTGGCCATGCGACCCTTCACATCCTTGTAGAAGGCCTGGGCCTCGGCCAGGCTGGTCCAGGCGGTGAAGATGGCTTCGGCCGTCGCGGCGGCCAGTTCCTTGCCGTCTTCCGAGGAGCCGGCTTGCACAATCACTGGGTGGCCTTGCACCGAGCGCTCGATGTTGAGCGGCCCTTGTACCTTGAGGTGTTTGCCCACGTGGTTGAGTGCGTGCAGCTTGTCGGGGTCAAAGTAGATGCCGCTTGTCTGGTCGCGCACCAGGGCGTCGTCGTCAAAGCTGTCCCACAGCCCCTTGACCACGTCCACAAATTCGTGGGCGCGCTCGTACCGCGTGGCGGGGTCCGGGTGCGTGTCCAGGCCAAAGTTGCCGTGCACGTTTTCGGCGCTGGTGGTCACCACGTTCCAGGCGGCCCGGCCCTTGCTGATGTGGTCCAGCGACGCAAACTTGCGCGCCAGCAGGTAGGGGTCTTCGTAGGTGGTGGAGGCTGTGGCCACAAAGCCGATGTGCTTGGTGACGACCGACAGCGCTGCCCACAGCGTCACGGGCTCAAAGTGCGAGATCCGTCCCTGGCGGCTGAAGGACTCGCGGTCGCCCTTGTGCCACACGCCGGGGCTGTCGGCCACGAACACCTGGTCAAACAGGCCACGTTCGGCGGTTTTGGCGACCTCGATGTAGTGATCGATGTTGACACCCGAATCGACCTGTGAGCCCGGGTGACGCCAGGCGGCTACGTGGTGGCCCGTGGCCATGATGAAGGCGCCGAGGCGCAGTTTTCTGGATGTGTCGGGTTGGGTCATGTGAGATTCCAAAACTTGTGGAGATGGCTCGCGGCCTTCGACACTGGCGCGGCCCAGGCCAGTGCACCCGTGGAACCGGCTTTGCCAGGCCAGGGGGGCGTCTCCCCAAGGGGGATGGCGCCGAAGGCGACTCAGGGGGGCTACTCGGTAATAGTGATGCGATGCAGCTTGCGGTGCTGCGGAAAGAAGTCGCCCACTGCGTAGTGCTGGGTGGAGCGGTTGTCCCACACGGCCAGCGTGCCCGGCGCCCAGCGCAGGCGGGCCTGGAACTCGGCCACCTGCGGCAGGGCAAACAGCTGGGTCAGCAGCGCATCGCTGTGCGTGCGGTGCAGGCCCTTGATGTGGCTGGTGAAGGTGGGGTTCACGTACAGGATCTTCTTGCCCGTGACGGGGTGCACGCGCACCACGGGGTGCTCCACGGGCGGGTACTTGGCGCGGGCGGCCTTCAGTTCTTCGCCGCTGGCGTCCTTGCGCAGCAGGTACTCCGTCCAGCCACTGATCTCCCAGGTGTGCACGGCCGTGAGCGTTTCCAGGTAAGCCTGGAAGGCAGGCGGCAGACTGGCGTACGCGACCGTGAGGCTGGCCCACAGCGTGTCGCCGCCGCTGGCCGGGATCACCTGTGCATAGAGGCTGGTGCCCAGCGGCGGTTGCTCGCGCCAGGTGATGTCCGCATGCCATTGGTTGGACGCCTTGGGGCGCTCGGCCGTGCTCTCCACGATCTCGATCTCAGGGTGGCTCTCCAGCCGGGGGAAGAACGCCTTCACCTCGGCCACATTGCCAAAGCTGCGGGTGAAGTCCACCTGCTGCTGCGGCGTGATGTGTTGGTCGCGGAAGAACAGCACCTCGTGCACGGCCAGTGCCTGGCGCAGCTCGGCCTGCGTGGCGGCGTCCAGGGGCTGGCGCAGGTCCAGCTCGTGGATGACTGCCCCGATGGTGGGGGTGTAAGGCTCTACCGCAAAGCGGGTGAACGTGGGGTGCAAATCGTTGATCTTGGACATGGCGCTACTTTCTGAAACGGTGGGGTGATGAAAGAGAACTCCCACACGATTGGGACAGCGCGCAGTGCGCGCATCAACGAAGCAGTTTGCATATGCATAGTCGGAAAACTGCGCCTTGCACTGGCGCGCGTGGGCCTGCCATCCGCAAATTTGGATATCTGTTTTTGGTCGTTGGCCCACGCGCAGGGCCTGCCTAGAGTGATCGGCGACGTGTGCAGCACATTGCGCACGCACACCGGAACGACAACAGGTAAAACAACAGGCACGAAGGGTCAACAGATGAAAAAAACGCAATGGAAAACAGCGCTCTGGGCGGCCGCCACGACAGCCAGCGCAGCGGTGGCCCTGGGCCTGTGGGCGGGTAGCGCAGCCGCACAGGCGCAAGATCCCCTGAAGGTGATCCGCATCGGCATCGCCACCGGCGGTGTGGGCAGCGACCCGGTGCGCCATGGTGGCACCTCGGCCGCGCTGGCCTACACCGATGGCGGGCTGGAAGAAGAGTTCAAGAAGGACGGTGTGAAGGTGCAATGGACCTTCTTCAAGGGCGCGGGTCCGGCCGTCAATGAGGCACTGGTCAACAAGCAACTGGACTTTGCGTGGCAGGGCGACCTGCCCTCTATCGTGCACCGGGCCAGTGACGTGAAGACCAAGATCATTCTGGGCAGTGGCGTGCGCGGCGGGCTCTACCTTGCGGTGCCGCCCGACTCCAACATCCGCCGCCTGGAAGACCTCAAGGGCCGCAAGGTGGCCGTGTTCAAGGGCACGAACCTGCATCTGGCAGCCGTGCGCGCGCTGGCCGACAAGGGTCTGAGCGAGCGCGATGTGAAACTGCTCAATCTGGATTTGCCCAGCGCTGAGGCGGCGTTGGTCAGCAAGGACATCGACGCCGCATTTGGCTATGTGGGTTTTTTCAAGCTGCGTGACCAGGGCCTGGCCAAGGTGGTGTGGTCGGCTGCGGAAGATTCCTACAAGTACACCCGCCAGACGGCGCTGCTGGTGACCGACGACTTCGCCGCCCGCCACCCCAAGGCGGTGGAGCGCGTGGTCAAGACGGTGGTGCTGTACGCCCATAAATATTCCGACGAAAACCGCCGTGCCGAACTGTTTGCGCAGTGGGGCAAGGCCGAGTACGCCGAGAAGGTGTGGCGCGAAGACTTTATTGGACAGCCGCTGCGCGTGCGCCTGTCGCCACTGCTCGACCCATTTCTGGTGGCGCGCTACAAGGACGCGGCCGACGAGGCCCACAAGCTCAAACTCATCCGCAAGAAGCCAGAGATCGATAGCTGGTTTGACCGCCGCTATCTGAACGCTGCACTCAAGGAGCTGAAGCTGGAGAGCTACTGGCCTGTGTATGGCGCCAATGGGGATCTGGTCGCCGCCCCCTGATCCAGGTCTCCAATCCAAACCACGGTGTCCAAGCCCGGGAAAAAGCCGCTCACCACCGCTCGTTGCAACCCGCCCGCACCTTGTGCGCGGCGGGTTTTTTGTGCCTGCGCCGAGGCAACCTCATAACGCAGGCGTCGCTGCTCATGCCGCAAACATCTTTGTCATTGCATATGAGTATTAACCATTTATTTTTATAACAAACGTCTTTTACATTTCTTTTGGTTGTTATCGATGGCGCTGCGCTCACCCCAGGTGGTAGCAGCTCCACCACCCACAAAGGAAATGCAAAAGATGGCGATACCCGCACTGAACGCGGCCGGGCCAGGCAGCCCCGTGAGCCCGCTGGACGCGCTGCCGGATGCTCCCACACGCCGCCCCCCAGCGGTAAGGCAAAACGCCGCCTGGACTTGGGCGAGGCGTTCGCTTTGGGCCTGGCCCTTTCCGCTGGCCGTGCTGGCGCTGTGGCAGCTCTCCGCCCTGTGGGGCTGGGTGCCCGAGCAGGTGCTGCCCCCGCCCGCCGCCGTGTTCAAGGTGTTTGGCGAGCTGCTGGCCAGCGGAGAGTTGTGGGACCACCTGCGCATCAGCATGGTCCGCGTGTTTGCGGGCTTTGGCATCGGCCTGTCGCTGGGCCTGGTGCTGGGTGGTGCCATGGGCCTGTCGCCGACATTCCGTGACTACTTCTTCCCATTGTTCAAGGCCTTCAGCCAGGTGCCGGTGATCGGCTGGCTGCCGCTGCTGATCCTGGTGGTGGGCATTGACGAGGGGCTCAAGTTTCTGCTGATCGCCAAGGCGGCCCTGGTGCCCGTGGCCATCAACACCTGCCAGGGCATTCAGAACGTGCCCAACCGGCTGGTGGAGGTGGCGCGTGTGTATGGCTTCACCCGCTGGCAGATGCTGCGCAAGGTGGTGTTTCCGGCAGCTACGGCGCCCATCTGGAACGGCGTGCGCTATGGCCTCACGCATGCCTGGCTGGCGCTGGTGGTGGTGGAGCTGCTGGCGTCATCGGAGGGCATTGGGTTCCTCATCGTCTATGGCCGCCAGCTCTTTCAGCTGGACGTGGTGCTGGCCGCCGTGCTGGCCGTGGGCATCGTGGGGTTTGTGATCGACAAGCTGCTGGCCGTGTCCGAGGCCTGGCTGCTGCGCTGGCGCAAGCCGGGTTTGTGAACGGGGTGTGCCAATGTCTTCTGTGAACGTGCAACGCAACGTGTTCCAAAAAGTGCCCGCACGCCTGCGGGGCTGGTTGCTGCCCGTGCTGATCCTGGCGGTGTGGTGGGCGGTGGTGGCTTCGGGAACGTCCGATTCGCCCCTGCTGGTATCGCCATTGGCCGTATGGCAGCGCGGTGTGGGCCAGGTTGTCAGCGGCGAACTGTGGGTGGCCTTGTCGGCCAGCCTGTGGCGCATGGGCTGGGGGTTCGGCATTGGCTCCGGCATCGGGCTGGCGGTGGGTGCGCTGCTGGGCTGGTCGCGCTGGGCCGAGCGGCTGGCGGGGCCCACGTTCCACACGCTCAAGCAGATCTCGCTGTTTGCGTGGATTCCGATGCTGTCGATGTGGTTTGGCCTGGGCGATACCGCCAAGGTAGCGTTTGTGGCCATGGCGGCGTTCTTTCCGGTGGTGCTCAACACGCTGGAGGGCCTGCGCAGCGTGCCGCGTGAGTACCTGGAGGTGGCCCGCGTGTACGAGTTCAGCGTGTGGCAAACGCTGCGCCGCGTGGTGGCGCCTGCCGCCGCGCCCTCACTGTTCACCGGTATCCAGCTCTCGCTCATCTACAGCTGGCTGGCCACGCTGGGGGCCGAATACCTGCTGGCCTCGGGCAAGGGCATTGGCAACACGCTGATCGACGGGCGCGAGCATTTCTGGATGGACCTGGTGCTGTTTGGCGTGGTGGTGGTGGGCCTGGTGGGCTTTGTACTGAACGCGCTGCTGGCCGCACTGGAAAAGCGCCTGCTGGCCTGGCGTGATCGCACGATCGCAAGGTATTGAGCCCCCTGAGGCGCTGCGCGCCATCCCCCTCAGGGGGACGCCCCCAGGGGCCTGGCAAAGCCAGCTCCCCGGGGGCACTGGCCTGGGCCGCGCCAGTTGCGGGCCATTGCTGAGAACAACGTCATTTGAAAAGGAACACACCATGGCACACGCCGGTACCCTGGCCATTCGCGGCCTGAACAAGCAGTACGAGGTCAAGGGCGAAGCCCTGCCCGTGCTGCAGGACATCCACCTCATCATCGAGCCCGGCGAGTTCGTGAGCATCGTGGGCTCGAGCGGCTGCGGCAAGTCCACGCTGCTGCGGCTGGTGATTGGCCTGGAGGGCGATTACCAGGGCGAAATCCTGCTGAACGGCCAGCGCATTGTGGGCACCAGCCTCAACCGGGGCATCGTGTTCCAGGAGCACCGCTTGTTCCCCTGGCTCACGGTCGAGAAGAACGTGGCGCTGGGCCTGCTCAACTCCAGCCTGACCGAAGGCCTGCAGCGCGCCACCGTGCGCGAGCACATTGCGCTGGTGGGGCTGGAGGGGTTCGAGACCGCCTACCCGCACCAGCTCTCGGGCGGCATGTCGCAGCGCGTGGCCATTGCGCGGGCGCTGGTCAACCGGCCCGACATCCTGCTGCTGGACGAACCCTTTGGCGCACTCGACGCCATGACCCGTGCCCACCTGCAGCAGGAGCTGCACCGCATCTGGCAGCAGGAGGGCATCACCATGATCCTGGTGACCCATGACGTGGAAGAGGCCGTGTACCTGGGCGACCGCGTGGTCGTGATGGAGCCGCGCCCCGGCCGCATCCGCCGCACGGTTCCGGTGGGGCTGCCCCATCCGCGCGAGCGCACCTCCCACGCGTTCACCGCCATCAAGGACAGCGTGCTGCGCGAGTTCTCTGGCCACCCGGCGGCCGACCTGGCCGAGCCGCCGCTCAAGCGCGGCGAGCAGCTGGCGCCTGCCGCGCAGTGGCAATTTGCCGTTTGATTGTTTGTTCCCCTTTTACCGATCCCCGAGATTCCCATGACACAACAAAACCCCCTCGTTTTCTCCACGCGCCGTTCGCTGCTGGTGACTGGCGCTGCCGCATTGGCTGCCCCCATGGTGCTGCGCGCCCAGTCGCCCGCCAAGGTCATCCGCATCGGCTCGCCCGACCTGGGTACGGCCGGCAAGCCCTCGCCGGGCGGCAGCGTGTTTGCGGTGCTGCAGGCCAACAAGTGGCTGGAAGATGAATTTGCCAAGGACGGCATCAAGATCGAGTGGAACTTCTTTCGCGGCGCAGGCCCGGCCGTGCACGAGGCGCTGTCGGCCAAGCAGCTCGACATCGTCTCGCTGGGCGACCTGGCCGCCGTCATTGGCCGTGCGCGCGGTCTGCCCACCCGCTTCATTGCGGCCACGGGCCGGGGCAGCAACAGCTATCTGGCCACGGCGCCCGGCGTGAGCATCAAGACCGTGGCCGACCTCAAGGGCAAGAAGGTCACGGTGCTCAAGGGCACCGCCTACCAGCGCACCTTCGACAACCTGCTGGCCACGGCGGGCCTGACCGAAAAGGACGTGAAGCTCATCAACATGGACTGGCCCACCTCCAAGGCCGCCGTGGTGGCTGGGCAGATCGACGCCACGTTCGGCGGCTCGGACCTGTTCCTGCTCAAAGCCCAGGGCGCGCAGATTGCGCTGAGCACCAAGGGCCGTGGGCCGGACTACACCATCAACTCCGGCATCCTGGCCACCGAGGATTTCGCTGCACAGAACCCGCAGCTCACCCAGCGCCTGGTGACCCAACTGGTGCGCGCCGCCCATTGGTCTTCGCAAGAGGGCAACCGCGAGGCGCTCATCAAGCTGTATGCCGACAACAGCGGCAACCCCGAGCTTTCGTTCCGCGAAGAGCTGGCGGGCGACAACCTGACCGCCCGATATTCGCCGCTGCTCGACGAGGGCTTCATCGCCGGTTA
Organism: Acidovorax sp. Root568; assembly: GCF_001427445.1. Taxonomy (NCBI): domain Bacteria; kingdom Pseudomonadati; phylum Pseudomonadota; class Betaproteobacteria; order Burkholderiales; family Comamonadaceae; genus Acidovorax; species Acidovorax sp. Root568. Next base: position 104,787 of record NZ_LMGP01000010.1, read on the forward strand.
CCAGGGCGTGCTGGATGACGGCGTCAAGCTGGGGCTGATCCGCCAGACGTTTGACGTGAAGGCCTGGTTCCAGCCCGCCTTCGTGCAGCAGGCCGTCAAGGACCTCAAGCTCGACAAGCAGTGGCGCGAGACCGATGCCGCTGGCAAGGCCAAGGGGGCTGCATGAGCACCACCACCCTCACTGCTTCTACGCAGGCACCCAACATCGTCTTCATCCTGGCCGACGACCTGGGCTGGGCCGACCTGAGCGTGTACGGCCAGGCCGACTTCATCACGCCGCACCTCGATGCGCTGGCGGGCGAGGGCGTGCGCTTTACCCAGGCCTATGCCAACTCGGCTGTGTGCTCGGCCACGCGGTTTGCGTTGATCACCGGGCGCTACCAGTACCGCCTGCGCGGCGGGCTGGAGGAACCCTTGGTGCGCAAGGCCCATGTGCACGGCCTGCCGCCGGAGCACCCCACGCTGCCATCGTTGCTGCGCGATGCGGGCTATGACACGGCGCTGATTGGCAAGTGGCACCTGGGCAGCCTGCCCACCTTCGGCCCGCTCAAGAGTGGCTACGACCGCTTCTTTGGCAACTATGGCGGTGCCATCGACTACTTCACGCACAAGCCCGGCGTGGGCGATGCCGTGGCGCGCGATTTGTACGAAGGCGAGGTGCCGGTGGAGCGCGTGGGCTACTACACCCAGCTGCTGGCCGATGAGGCCACGCGCTGGATCGGCGAGCGCAGCGCGGCCAAGCCGTTCTTTCTGTCGCTGCACTTCACCGCGCCCCACTGGCCCTGGGTGGGGCCCGAGGACGAAGAGATCTCGCTGGGCCTGAAAGACCTCTTTCACTACGACGGCGGCAACCTGGCCACCTATGCGCGCATGGTGCGCTCGCTCGACAAGGCGGTGGGCCAGGTGCTGGATGCACTCAAGGCACAAGGCCTGGCCGACAACACCATCGTCGTCTTCACCAGCGACAACGGCGGCGAGCGCTTTTCCAAGACCTGGCCCTTCACCGGCCAGAAGACCGAGCTGCTCGAAGGCGGCATCCGCGTGCCCACGCTGCTGCGCTGGCCTGCGCGCATTGCACCGCAGGTGAGCGACCAGGTCACCGCCACCATGGACTGGCTGCCCACGCTGCTCGCAGGCGCAGGGGTGGTGCCCAGCGCCGATTACCCGCCCGACGGCGAAGACATCCTGCCCGTGCTGGAAGGCCACGCGCCCGTGCACCCGCGCACCTTGTTCTGGCGCTACAAGTCGCAGCGCCAGCGCGCCGTGCGCGAGGGCCGTTTCAAGTACCTCAAGATCAACGACAACGAGTTTTTGTTCGACGTGGAGGACGACACGCTGGAGCGCGCAAACCTGCGCCACAAGCACCCCGAGGTGTTCGAGCGCCTGCGCGCGGCGTGGGAGCAGTGGAATGCGCAGTTCCTGCCCATCACCGACGAGGTCATCACCCACGGGCTGTCGCCCGACATCCAGGCCGACCGCTATGTGCCCGACCTGTCCCAGCGGGGCATGTAAGGCCCGTACGGGCAAAAAACCAAAGAAAAGTGACTGATGCGCCAGTGGAATATGCGCTTGATGCTATTAAAAACATAGTATTTACAGGCCCCTGCGCTACGGGCTGTCTGGCTACGGAACGCATGGGGCCGTCGCCAACACGGTCCCCGCGCGGTGGCAGTCACATCGACATTGTGAGACCGGCTTTTATCCATGAACTTTCAGCAACTGCGCTCTGTGCGCGAAACCGTGCGGCGGGGCTTCAACCTGACCGAAGTGGCACACATCCTGCACACCTCGCAGCCCGGGGTGAGCCGCCAGATCCGCGAGCTGGAGGAAGAACTGGGCGTGGAGATTTTTGTGCGGGCGGGCAAGCGCCTCACGGGCCTGACACCGCCTGGCGAAGTGCTGTTGCCGACGGTGGAGCGCCTGCTGCTGGAGGCCGACAACCTCAGGCGTGCCGGCCAGGACTTCAGCGACAGCGCGCAGGGGCGCCTGTCGGTGGCGGCCACGCACTCGCAGGCGCGGTACGCGCTACCCCAGGTGGTGCGCGACTTTCGGGCGTTGTTCCCGCAGGTGTCGCTGCACCTGCACCAGGGCTCGCCCCGCCAGGTGGCAGAGATGCTGTTGTCCGGCGAGGCCGACATCGGCGTGGCTACCGAGGCGCTGGCCGGCTACGACGCCTTGGTCACCCTGCCGTGCTACCGCTGGACGCACAGCATCGTGGTGCCCCCGGGCCACCGCCTGCTGGACCTGCCCGGCCCGGTGACGCTGGAGCAATTGGCGCAATATCCCATCATCACCTACGAACTGGGCTACACCGGCCGTGCGCACATCGACGAGGCCTTTGCGCGCGAAGGCATTGCGCCCGACATCGTGCTCACCGCCATGGACGCTGACGTGATCAAGACCTATGTGGAGCTGGACATGGGCGTGGGCATCGTCGCGTCCATCGCGGTCGATGAAGAGCGCGACCGCCACCTGCGGCTCATCGACGCGGGCCATCTGTTCGAGGTCAACCTCACCCGGCTGGGTCTGCGGCGAGGTGCCTGGCTGCGCGGGTATGCCTACCGGTTCATTGAAAGCTTTGTGCCGACGCTCACGCGCGAAGCGGTCGAAAAAGCGGTGCAGCAGGGCGGTGATGGCGTGGCAGATGACACCGACGGGCGCAGGCTGGAATGACGCAGGCGACGCCGCCGGTTTTTTGTTCTCCTCAGGCCCGCCCCCGGACATCCCCCGTTCAGGGCAGTGACTTCACGCCCTCAAACGCCGCGTTCAGCGCCGCCTCGGCGGCCAGCAGGCGCTGCCGGGCTTCACCCGACCAGGCGCGGTCCTTGGCCAGCGTGTCTTTGGCAGCGGCCACCATGCGCGCGACCTCCTGGGGCTGGGGGCCGCCTGTGCCGGTGCGGGTCAGCACCATCTCGGCGGGGGACAGGGCGCGGCGGAATTCCTTCTCCGTGAGCGGCAGGCGCTGGTCCTTGATGTCGTACTTTTTGCCCGCTTCGCGGTAGATGCGCACGGCTTCGGCGTACGGAAAGTCCTTGGGCCGGATGTTGCGCTCCTTGGCATACACCACCACGTCCGACGCAAAGTGGTGGCCCACCCGGAACGGAATGGCATGGGTGCGCTGCAGGGTTTCGGCCAGCTCCATCGACGTGGTCCATTCGGATTCCAGTTCGTCCAGCGCGCGGGCCGGGTCGATGCGCAGCGAGTCCAGCACATCGGCCAACTGCTGCAGCATCTCCACGCCCTGGACAAAAGTCTTGGCGCTACCGGGGCTCCAGGTGTTCTTGTAGTCGATCATGCCGGGCGTGACGTTATGGGCGCGCCACAGCGATGCCTGGGCCGACGCCACCACATCGCTGGCCTTGGCGCGGGTGTTCTGGATGATGCCCGGGTTCGCTTTCTGCGGCATGGCGCTGCTGGTGTAGGTCTTGGAGCTGGCCAGCAGCAGCCATGGCCGGGTCTGGTGGTACTGGGTGTGCACATCCTGCATGAAAGCGCCCACGCGGATGGCGGTCGAGCTGGCGATGGACGTGGCCTCGATCGGGATGTCATACGTGCTGATCTGCCCGGCATCCAGCGAGTTGACGATGAGCCCGTCAAACCCCAGCAGTTGCGCCAGGCGCTCCCGGTTGATGCCCCAGCTGGAGTTGGCCAGCACGGCCGTGCCCATGGGGCTGAGGTTGATGCGCGCGTAGGCTTCGCGGATGCGGGCCGAGTCGCGGGCGAACGAATCGGCAAACGCCATGAGGTAGTGCCCATAGCTGATGGGCATGGCCTGCACGCCATTGGTGTAGGCGGGCACATAGGTGGCGGTGTGCGCCTGTGCGATGGTGATGAGCCGTGCGCGCACCTGGTCCAGGGCATCGGCAAAGTCCAGCATCTCCAGGCGCAACTGCGCGGCGTTCAGGGTGGAGTGGATGTCCTGGCGACTGCGCCCGGTGTGGATCAGCGTGGCCTCGGGGCCCACGGCGTCCGTGATGATCTTCTCGACCTGCAGCACATCGGTGGGGCGCTTGCCACCCGGGGCCGTTGCCTGCGTGATCGACAACTCCACGCCCCGCGCAATGCGGCCTGCCTGGGCTTTGGGGATGATGCCTTGCTCCACGTTGACCACGGTCGACGCCATGTTGATGCGGCCAAACCAGTAGAAGGTGTCCTGCGACTTGGACAAGGCGCTCGTGGCGTCCCCCTTGACCAGACCCTGGATCTTGGCGACCTGTGCCTGGCATTCGGCGGTGGTCTTGCAGGCGGTGTCCAGGGTGTCTGCGGCCTGTGCCTGGCCCATGGCCAGGAGGGCGCCCACGACCGGAGCGAGCAGGAAGTGGGTGGGGCGCAAAGTGATCGTGCGCAGGGGCTGGCGCTGAGGTGATGGCATGGTGGTTTGTCTCCTGAGATCTCTCGCATCCAGCGGCGGGCTGGTGCGGGAATAAGATTCGTTAATTGAATGCATCTGGCGTGGGTTTGCCCCTTGCCAGCGCGAGATCGTTCCATAGCAGACTCCGCAAGGCCAATGCTTCTTTTTCAAGTGAATTCAATTTTTGAATAAGTCATGCCGGATTTGACGCCTTCCGTCCTGTTCAACCGCATCCTGGGGCGGGTGCGCCTCAAGCACCTGCAGCTGGCCATTGCGATCGCCGACCTGCAGAGCCTGCACCGGGCGGCTTCCTCCATTGGCCTGAGCCAGCCCGCCGCGACCCATGCGCTGGTCGAGCTGGAAAGCTCTCTGGGCGGCCCTCTGTTCGAGCGGCACTCCAAGGGCATGCGCTTGACCCGCCTGGGAGAGGCGGTCCTGCCGCTGTTGCGCGCATCGCTGGTTCCGCTCCAGGCCGCCGCAGGCAATGCTGCGCTGTTGCAGCAGGGCGCAGCGTCTGCGCTGATCCGCATCGGCAGCATTGCGGCGGGCATCAACGGCCTGCTCACGATGGCCATCCCGACCTACGTTGCCGCACACCCGGATGCGGCCATCGATGTCCACGAGGTCACGATCGACAATTTGCTGGAGAGCATCCAGGAGGGGACGCTGGACCTGGCCATCTGCCGCGAACCGACCCCGCTGCCGCAAGGGTTCGCGTTTTGCGCCGCGCTGCAGGATGGGTTTGTGGTGGCCTGTCGCCCGGAGCATCCTCTGACCCGGCAGGCCACCGTCACCGCCGCAGAGCTGCTGGCGCAGCGCTGGCTGGCCCCACCCCTGACCGGGCTGGGACCCCAGCAGGTGGAGAGCCTCTTCGATGAACTGGGTGGTGTGCCCGAGCTGTGCCGCGTGTCGAGCCGTTCGACCGAGATTGCATACGCCATGCTGGCCGACAGCGACATGCTGATGTGCGCGCCCGCCAGCCTGCTGCGGCCGCTGGTTCAGCGTGGAGAGCTGGCGGTCTTGCCGTGGAAGTCACAGGCGGTGGGGCCGCTGGGCATCTTGGTCAAGGCAGATGTGCTGGCGCACCAGAGCCACCCGTGTCACAGCTTCATCGAGCATGTGCTGGCCGTTGGGGCGGGGCTGGGTCGCTGACCGCCATCAGCCAAGCGCTGCGACGGAGCTCCCAGCGTTTTGTCAGCCGCCCTGGTCGCCTGCATCGCCCTGAGCAGGGCCCAGCGCTTGCATCAGCATTTCCACCAGCGCGCGCAGCCGGGGGACCCGGCGCAGGTCCCGGTGGTAACCCAGCCACACATCGCGCCCTGGCGGCGCTGGGGCGACCTCCACCCTTTGCAGGCCGGGGTGTGAGTCACCCAACGGGCAAGGCAGTACGGCCAGGCCCGCGCCCGATGCGCAGGCCACGGCCTGCACGTGCCGGTTGTTGCTGCGAAACGCGATGCGCGCCGAAGGAAAGGCTTCGCGCAGCCAGGCCGCGTCCGGCATCTCGCTGAAGCCCAGGTCCATGGTGATGAGGCGAACGTCCGCATCGTCCGTGGGCATGTCTGCGCCCCGCTGCATGTACAGCGCATAGGGCACATGCATCAGCCGCCGCTGTATGACGTCGGGCTCGTCAAAAGGAACGATGCGCGCCACCAGGTCCGCCTCGCGGCGCGCCAGGCTGAAGAGGCGCGCATCGGTCAGGAGTTCGATGCTGACGCGGGGGTGGTGGTTGGTGAACGCGGCGCACAGCGGCGCCAGCACATGCAGTCCAAACCAGTCAGAGGTCGATACCCGCAGCGCGCCTTCCAGCTGTTGGTCTGCGCCGTCCAGTTGGCGGGAGAACGACAGCGCCTGCGCTTCCATGCCCTCGGCGTGGCGCAGCACGGCGGCTCCTTCGTCGGTCAAGACGAAACCCTCGGAGGTCCGCTGGAACAGGGTGTGGTCCAGAGAAAGCTCCAGCGCCTTCAGCCTGCGGCCCATGGTGGGCTGGCTTTGTTGGAGGGCGCGGCCTGCCGCACCCAGCGTGCCGTGCCGGGCAATGGCCAAGAACACCTGTACGTCATCCCAGTTCATTGGCTGGATCATACAAAAGTGAATGACAAGGTTTCAATCTTGTGGATTTTCATTCAAAAGCGAAAGGTGAAAACTGGCGGCACTGTTCAACCCCGCGAAGGAAAACGCCATGTCCACCTCTCCCGTCCCCACCATGCAGGCCCTGGTGCTCGCATCCCCCCACGGCGCACTGACCCCCACCTTGCTGCCCCGGCCCCAGCCCGCGGCGGGCCAGGTGCTGGTCCGCATCCACGCCAGCGGCGTGAACCCGCTGGACACCAAGATCCGCGCGGGCGCCGCCGAGCACGCCCAGCAGCCGCTGCCCGCCGTTTTGGGCATGGACCTCGCCGGCGTGGTGGAGGCGGTGGGGCAGGGCGTCTCTCGCTTCAAGGTGGGGGACGCGGTGTATGGATTTACCGGCGGCATTGGCGGGCTGCAAGGCAGCCTGGCGCAATACGCGGCGGTGGATGCACGCCTGTTGGCCCACAAGCCGGGCCGGCTGACCATGCGCCAGGCAGCGGCCTTGCCGCTGGTCTTCATCACCGCCTGGGAAGGACTGGTGGACCGCGCCAACGTGCGCAGCGGGCACAAGGTGCTGGTGCATGGCGGCGCCGGGGGCGTGGGCCATGTGGCGGTGCAGCTGGCCCGCGCGCGGGGTGCCGAAGTGTTCGCCACGGGCACGGCGGCGCAGGCCGGTTACATCCGGTCCCTGGGCGCCACGCCGATTGACCATGAAACGACTTCGGTCGAGGCCTATGTCCACGCGTTCACCGACGGCCAGGGCTTCGATATCGTTTACGACACCGTGGGTGGGCCAGTGCTGGATGCGTCGTTTGTGGCGGTCCGCCGCTACTCGGGCCGTGTGGTGACTTCGCTGGGCTGGGGCACCCACAAGCTGGCGCCGCTGTCGTTCCGGGGTGCTACTTTCTCTGGGGTGTTCACGCTGCTTCCCATCCTCACGGGGGAGTTCCGTGAACACCACGGCGAGATCATGGAGCAGGCCACCTTGCTCGCGGAAGCGGGGCAACTGGAGCCATTGCTCGACCTGACCAGCTTCACGCTGGACACGGCCGAAGCGGCGCACGCCCTGGTCGCCAGCGGCCGCGCCCTTGGCAAGGTGGTGGTGAGCGTGCTGCCATGAGCCAGCCGGGTCAACCTTTGGCAGAAAGCGCCAGCGGGCCAGCCAGCAGGGACGACGCTGCAGGCCTGCGGCATGGTGCGATGGCCCCGACGCACGAACACCTGCGCCACGTGGCGGATGCGCTGATCGCGGCCACCAACGCATTGGCGGTGGAGCGGGTGCTCGCCCTTTTTGCACACGATGCCGTGATCGACGACCCCTCCACGGGCCACCGTTTTGATGGCCATGCCGGAATACGCCGCTATGTCGAACAGTACTTCGTCGGTTACCAGACGGTGACCCGGTTCCTGTCGATGCAACGCCTGGGGCCGCAGCGCGCGAGGGTGCGGGTGGACTTCACGGGGGATTTTGGTCACGAGATCGGCAACCTCGACATCACCGTGAATGCGCAGGGCCTTATCGCCCGGCTGGATGCCGACCTGGAATGAGCGGTGTGAATGGCTTGGCTGCGCGACGGCCCTCAGGGCCGGCGTGCGGCACCAGGCTGCACGAGGCGGAGGTGGGCGGCGCTGTGCTGTTTTGATGCGGAATTTGATCAAAAACAGCCGGAAGCGCCAGTGAATCATGCGGTAATAGCTATCAAAAAGAGAGCGTGTTGATCCGACTCAACGCGGCAAGCACCCCGCAAACCCCCTGGGCCCTGCTGCCGAGACATCCGCCAGCGCCACGGCCTCCAGCCGGTCGTTCTGCCCCGGTATCTTGGTCAGCCGCTGGCCGTTCTGCCAGCGCCACTGGGTGCCGTCAAAACTGTAGATGAAGGTGTGCGTGCGGTTGGACAGCAGGTGCGCGGGGGTGAGGGTGATGGCCTGGGCGGCGGCTTCGGTGGGTGCGTGGGCCTGGGCCTCGTTGTCCTTGATGACGAGTTTGCCTACGTAGGGTGTCACGGTGGATTCGGTGCGCGTGACTTCGGGCTGGACCAGGGCAGGGCTGTAGCCGGTCAGGGTCCAGTCGCCCGCGGCGCCAGGCAGTACATGGGGTTGCCGTGCGGCCAGGAACTGGGTGCACGCGGTGGTGATGGCATCGAAGCTGGTGGTGGCGGGGCCGGTGGCTTCGGGCTTGCTGCAGCCTGCCAGGCCCACCACCATGGCGGCAGCGGCTGCCAGGTGGAGGGGGGCGCAGGAGCGGAGGGTGGGCTGGGTCATCAGGCGTGAGGCGGGGGGTCGTCGAGAAGTTCGGCCGCACGGCCAGGCGGCTGCGGGGCTGGCTGCATTGTGGGCGGCTGGTTGCGGTGGGTCTTGACGGACATCAAGGCGCGTGGGCTTTCACGGCAATGTGGTGGGCAGGGCCAGCGCGCCTTCGTCACCCCGGTACCAGCGCAGCAGAGCGCTGGGTGCGTCGAGCGGTGTGCCGCCCAGGGCTGCCTGCACGGCGGCGTTGAGTTCGTGGGCGCTCGCGGGCAAGGGCTGGTCGCGGTAGGCCAGGGCGGTGCCGGCCATCAGCGCTTCGGCGTCCACCAGCAGGCGCAGGTTTTGCGGGATGGTGGGAGATTGCTCTGCACAGTGCGCAGCCGACAAGGAATGCGCCTTGCGGCAGGCGGCAGGGCGCACGCTGTAGATGGCACACCGATCATTGACGAGGAAGCTGCAGGGCTGGCGTGTGCTGCCCGCGCTTGCCGCCGCCACGTGCTGCTGCAGGCGCAGCAGGGTTGTGGCCTGGTCCGCGCCGGGCAGCGTGCGCAGGTGCTGGGCGATGCGCAGCACCTCGGGCTCCGTCGCCTCCACGCGCAGGTGGCAGCAGTGCGCGCAGCCCGCCTGGCACGCTGGCTGGGGGCCGGTGGCGCGGGCTTGTTCTGCCACGGTATCCAGGCCCTTGTGCAGTTGGGCGATGAAATCGACGGCGGCCTGGGCGGCGGCGTTGGCCTCGGTGCCATGGGCTGCAGCGCCCTGCATGGCGTGGGCCTGCACCGCCCGCAAGGCCCGCCCGGCCGCGCTGCGCACGCGGGCGATGGACTGCAGGAAGGCCGCTTGCTCTGCCTCGGTCAGTGCTGGGTCGGGCGGGCTCGTCATGGGGTTGTGGGGAGCGTGCTGGAGGGGGCAGGCGCATTGGGCGCTAACGGCAGCCACACGCTGGCCGCGAGGCCAGATCCGTCGGTTGTGTCGCTGGCTGCCGCCAGTTCCAGCCGTCCTTCCATCAGCTGCACATACCGCGCCACGATGGCCAGGCCCAGCCCTGCACCCTGGCCCAGGCGCTGGCCCTGGTCGCCCTGCGCCCAGCGCTGTTGCAGCTGCTGCGCCAGCGTGGCGTCCACGCCGGGGCCGTTATCGGTCACGCGCAGCACACCAAAGCCGGGCTCGGTGTGCAGCGCCACGGTGATGCGGGGTGGCGTGCCGCGCCCGTAGCGCAGTGCGTTGTCCAGCAGGTTGTTCAGGATGCCTTCGACCAGCGCTGTGTTGCCCCGCACCACCACGGCCTGGTCCAGCCCCTCGGCGCCCAGGTCCACTCCCAGGGCATCGGCGCGTGGCAGGTAGCGCAGCAGCACGTCGCGCACCAGCGAGTGCAAGGCCAAGGGCTGCAACGTCAGCGCGATGCCACCCTCGGCCGCACGGGCCAGGGCCAGCAGCTGGTCCACGGTGCGGCTGGCGCGCTGTTCGGCTTGGGCGATGCCCTCGATTTCGCTGCGCCAGACGGCCGGGTCGTTGTGGGCCAGTGCGTGGGCGGCCTGGGCGCGGATGCCAGCGAGCGGAGTGCGCAGCTCGTGCGCCACGTTGCCCGCAAATTCGCGCTGCGCGTGCAGGCTTTGCTGCACCCGCGCCAGCAAGCCGTCCAGGGCCACGCCCAGGCGTTGCACGTCGCTGGTGCTGGCCTGTTGCGTCAGCGCGGGCGGCAGGGGTTGCAGGTCGGCAGCGTCGCGCTGGTCCATGGCGTCCTGCAGTGCACCCAGCGGATGCAGGTCGCGCTCGATGCCACGCAGCAGCCACGACCCCAGCACCACCAGCAGCCACAGCTGGGCCAGGCCCGAGTACACCAGCAGCCTGCGCAGCAGCTGCGTGCGCTCGGCGGTGGTCTGCGCCATGACGACGGTGAAAGAGGGCGGCCCCGCAATCTGCAAGGTGGCGCGCCGCAGCTCGCGCCCGTCTTGCGAAAGCTGCGAAAAGGCGTGGCTGCTGCCCGCCGCCACCACGCCCGGCGCCAAATGGGGGTCGCCTGCGATGAAGCTGCCATCGGGCGCGTACACCGCAAACCATACGGTTTCGCTCTGGTCAAAACGCAGCAGACCCACCTCGCGCGGCGTGAGGTCCAGCCGCAAAGGGTCGCGCGCAGGATCTGTCGGCTGGCCGCCGCGCACATGGGCGGCCACGGCGTGTGCGTCGTCGAGCAACGCTCGGTCAAATGCCTCGGCCACAAAGTGGTTGCCCACGCCCAGCACCACCGTGCTGCCCAGCCCCCAGATCAGCACCAGTGACAGCAGCACGCGCCGGCCGATGCGCTGGCGCAGGTCGGGCGGCTGCTGGTGCAGCGGTGCGGGGCCGGGTTCAGGACTGGCCAACGTCATCCTCTAGCACGTAACCCAGCCCACGCAGCGTGCGGATGGCCGCGCCGCTGCCCGCAATCTTGCGCCTCAGGCGGGAGAACGAGGCCTCCAGCGCGTTTTCGCCCACCACCTCACTGCCGTCCGACAGGCGCGAGGACAAGTCGCCCTTGCTCAGCACACGGCCGGGCGGGGTCATCAGCTCCCACAGCAAATCGAACTCGCGCGCGGGCAGCTCCAGCGGTTGCCCGGCCACGCTGACGCGGCGCGCCTGGCGGTCCAGCACCAGCTGGCCCACGGTGACGATGTCGGCGGTGCCGCTGGCGCGCCGCAGCAGGGCGCGCAGGCGCGCTTCCACCTCTTTGAGTTCATAGGGCTTGCCCAGATAGTCGTCGGCGCCCGCGTCCAGCCCGGCAATGCGCTCCTCGGTGCTGTCGCGGGCACTGAGCACCAGCACGGGGGTGCGGTCGCCGCGCGCACGGGCGCTGCGCAGGGCGGTGAGGCCGCTGCCCAGGCCACTGCGCGCATGGGCAGCGTGGGGCAGGTTCAGGTCCAGCAGCACAGCGTCGAAAGCCTGTACGGCCCACCAGTGCTGGGCTTCTTCGACGGTATGGGCCAGCTCGACACGGTGGCCCGCGTTTTCGAGGCCCTGGGCCATGGTGCGGCTGAGCACCGGGTCGTCTTCCACCAGGAGGAGGCGCATGGAGGTCGGGGTTCTACGTGAAATTACGCATGGCCAAGATCAGCCTGCGATCAGGTTCGATGGAGATAGTCTGCCCGTCAGCATACCCCAGCCCTGCGCGCCGTTTGCACCGCCGGATGGGGTCGTCCAGCCTATCAGGAGACAACCTTTACATGATCAACCGCAATCTACTCAGAGGCTTTGCCCTCATGGCTTTGGCGCTGGGCTTTGGCCTGCCGTCCATGAGCTATTCGCTGGGGACGCTCGGCCGCGCAGGGCCGGGCATGTTCCCGTTCATCGTCAGCTGCATGCTGTTTGTGATCGGGGTCATCACCGTGGTGCGCGCGCGCCTGGTGGCGCCGGTGCCCATGGACTTCCAGGTGCGCAACATCGCCATCATTCTGGGCAGCCTGTGCGGCTTTGCGGCGCTGTCGCACTTTGTGAACATGATCGCGGGCATCGTGTTTCTGGTGTTCTGCTCGGGGTTTGCGGGTACGTCGTACTCGTGGAAGCGCAACCTGAAGATCGCTGCGGTGCTGGTCGGCATCGCGTTTGCATTCCAAAAGCTGCTGGGCGTGAGCCTGCCGCTGTACTGAGGTCGCCGCCATGGAAGTCTTGAACAACCTCGCGTTTGGCTTCAGCCACGCGCTGACGCTGCAGAACCTGATGTTCTGCGCCCTGGGCTGCACGGTGGGCACCCTGGTGGGCTTGCTGCCGGGCCTGGGCCCGCTGGCCACCATCAGCCTGCTGCTGCCGCTGACCTATTCCATCGACACCACCGGCGCACTCATCATGCTGGCCGGTATTTACTATGGTGCGCAATACGGCGACAGCGTGAGCGCCATCACCATGAAGATCCCGCATGCGAGCAGTATCGTGGCGTGTATCGACGGGTATGCGATGACGTTGAAAGGGAAAACGGGGCTGGCCCTGTTCACCGCCGGGTTCTCCAGCTTCATCGGGGGCACGGTGGCCATTGTGGTGCTGGCGTTCCTGGCGCCCAGTCTGGGCGAGGTGGCCTTTCTGTTTGGCCCTGCCGACTACTGCGCGCTGATGCTGGTGGGTTTTGTATGCGTGAGCTTCGTGACCACCGGCAGCCTGCTCAATGGCCTGGCCATGTGCATGGTGGGCGTGCTGCTGGGCTCCATCGGTACCGACGTGAACAGCGGCTTGGCCCGCTTCACCTGGGACGCTCCGTTCCTGGCTGACGGCGTGGGCATTGTGAGCATTGCGCTGGGCTGTTTCGGCATTGCAGAGATCGCCAAGAACCTGGACTCGCGTGAAGAGCGCTCGCCCTTCAACGGCAAGATCAAGCTCATGCCCACCTGGCCCGAGTTCAAGCGCATCATCCCCAGCGCACTGCGTGGCAGCGTTGTGGGCTCCATCCTGGGCATCCTGCCCGGCGGCGGCCCCGTGATCGCCCAGTTTGCGGCCTATGCGCTGGACAAGAAGGTCAGCAAGTACCGTCACGAAATCGGCACCGGCTGCATCGAAGGCGTGGCTGGCCAGGCTGCAGCGGACGAAGCGGCTGCACGCACCAGCTTCATCCCGCTGATGAGCATCGGTATCCCCGAGAACGCCGTGATGGCGCTGATGATGGCCGCGTTCATCATCAAGGGCATCCAGCCCGGCCCCAACATGATTGCCGGCCACCCCGAACTCTTCTGGGGTCTGGTCGCCAGCATGTGGATTGGCAACTGCTTCCTGCTGGTGCTGAACGTGCCGCTGGTGCGCTACTGGCTGTCGGTGTTCAAGATCCCGTACAACGTGTTGTTCCCCGCGATCTTGTTCTTCTGCTGCATTGGCACCTACAGCATCAACAACAACCTGGACGATGTGTTCATCACTGTGGCGTTTGGTGCACTGGGCTACCTGTTCATGCGGCTGGAGATGGACCCCTCGCCGCTGATGCTGGGCTTCATCCTGGGCCCCATGCTCGAAGAGAACTTCCGCCGCTCCATGCTGCTGTCGCGCGGTAGCTTTGAGGTGTTCATCAACCGTCCTATCAGCGGCACGCTGATCAGCCTGATCGCCGCATTCGTCTTGTGGCAAACGGTGGCGTTTTTCCGCCAGCGTGGCAAGGCCAAGGAGCTGGTGGTGACGGAGCCCGTTGCATCCTGAAGATTGACTCTCTGTGTGCCGCTTTGGCGGCCTTTGCAAGGCCGGTCCCCAACAGGTGACCGGCCTTTTTTTTGTGGCTGAGAGGCTGAGAGTTTTTCGCCAGTGCCCGAAAGGTGCGCCATAACACCGCTGATCGAGGCGCAAGGCACAGCCATAGCTCGGGCTATGGCGCGCATTTGCAACGACGAGCAGCGGTGTTATGGCGTGCAAGGCGGGCATAGGCAAAAGACTCTCAGCCTCTTAGCCTCTCAGTCCACCTGCCACCATGCAGGCAGCAGCGCACGCACCTGGGCCTGCGCAAACCGGTCGTCCATCAGGTGCACCACGCCCTCGTCGCTGGGCGTGCGGATCACGCGGCCTGCGGCCTGCACCACCTTTTGCAGGCCGGGGTAGAGGTAGGTGTAGTCGTAGCCCGCGCCAAACAGCACCTGCATGCGCTCGCGGATCTGCTCGTTGACGGGGTTGACCTGCGGCAGGCCCAGCGTGGCCAGAAAGGCGCCAATCAACCGCTTGCCCGGCAGGTCGATGCCCTCGGCAAACGCGCCGCCCAGCACAGCAAAGGCAATACCCTGGCTGCTGTCGGTAAAGCGCGCCAGAAAATCGCGCTGCTCGCCCTCCAGCATGCGGCGCGACTGGCACCATTGCGGCACGTCGGGGTGTTGCTGCGCAAACAATGCAGCAGCCTGCTGCAGGTAGTCATAGCTGCTGAAAAACGCCAGGTAGTTGCCGGGCCGCGCACGGAACTGCTGCGCCATCAGCGCCGCAATCGGTGCCAGCGATGCCGCGCGGTGCGGGTAGCGCGTTGAGATGTGGCGCGCCACCTGCACCTGCAGCTGGTGTGCGGCAAAGGGCGATTCCACATCCACCCATACATGGTGGTCGGGCAGGCCCAGCAGGTCGGCGTAGTAGCGCGCGGGCTGCAGCGTGGCCGAAAACAAGGTGCTGGTGTGTGCCGCTGCGAGGCGGGGTTGCAAGAAGGGCGCGGGCACCACGTTGCGGATGCAGACCACGGAATCGCCGGGTTTAGCGGCCCGCTGGTGGTGGCTTGACGAAGTTTGGGTGATGTCCACCATCGAATGCGCATCGAGCAGGTCGGCCATGCGCTGCAGGTGCAGGGCGTCGAAGTAGAAGGTCTGCAGCGCGCCGTCTGGCTCCGTGGGGTGGTCGGTGAAGTGTTCGGTGAGCGTGGTGGTGCACTGCTGCAGCGCGGCCAGCAGCTTGTCGGGGAAGGTTTCGAGCACCGTGTACGGGGCCGGGTGCGCCTTGTCCAGCGCCACCCAGGCGCGGCGCACCTTGTCCAGCGCCTTCTTCACCGGCGCGTGCTGCGCAGCGGTGGGGCTGCTGCGGGCCTGGGCCAAGGCGGCGGGGTGCAGCTCGGCGGTGAACATCTTGCGGCCGCGCTCCACCAGGTTGTGGGCCTCGTCCACCAGCAGCGCCGTGCGCCACTGGTTGGTCTGGGCCAGGCCGTGCAGCAGCCCGCCCAGGTCAAAGTAGTAGTTGTAGTCGCCCACCACCACATCGGCCCAGCGGGCCAGTTCCTGGCTCAGGTAGTAGGGGCAGACGTCATGCTGCAGGGCTACGTCGCGCACACGGGCTTGTTGCAGGACGGGCGCGGGGTTGCCTGCGCTGGCGGGGGTCACGGCGACAGCGCGGGCGGCAGGCAGCCGGTCGTAAAAGCCCCGGGCCAGCGGGCAGGATTCGCCGTGGCAGGCCTTGTCTGGGTGTTCGCACGCCTTGTCGCGCGCCACCAGCTCTAGCACACGCAGGGGCAGCGCCTGTGCGCTGTCGGCCAGGCGCGCCAGCGCATCCAGCGCCATCTGCCGCCCCGAGGTTTTGGCGGCCAGAAAGAACACTTTGTCGATGCGCTGGGCCGGTGCTGCCTTGAGCAGTGGGAACAGCGTGCCCATGGTCTTGCCAATGCCCGTGGTCGCCTGGGCCAGCAGGCAGCGGCCCGCCACTGCCGTCTTGTACACGGCCTCGGCCAGCGGGCGCTGGCCGGTGCGAAAGTCGCCAAAGGGAAACGCCAAGGTGGTCAGTGCCGCATCGCGTGCGGCACGGTGGGCCACCTGCTGTTCGGCCCAGGCAATGAAGCGCTGGCACTGGGCCTCGAAGTGCTGGCGCAGGTCGTCGGCGTTGCAGTGTTCGGTGAACACCGTCTCCTGCTGCGTGCCCACGTCCAGATACACCAGCGCCACGTCGATGTGCGCCAGCTGCTCCTGCTCGCACAGCAGCCAGCCATACACCTTGGCCTGCGCCCAGTGCAGGTGGCGGTGCGATGCGGGTTGGCGGTCCAGCCGCCCTTTGAAGGTCTTGACCTCGTCGATGCGCTGCTGCGCGGGATCGTAGCCATCGGCCCGGCCGCGCACGCGCAGGCTCTGGTAGCTGCCGCTGAGTGCCACTTCGGCGCGATAGCCTGCACCCCGGCGCGACGCTGCCACCGCATGGCCCGCCATGCCCTCCAGCGCGGTGGGCGCAGGCGTAAAGCGCAGGTCCAGGTCGCCCTGCTTGGCGGTGAACTCGCACAGCTCGCGCACCGCCACGGTATAGGTCATGGCGGGGTGGTCGGGGTGTCGGTGGCGGGAGGAGCAGGCTCGCCCAAATGGGTCTGAGCCATGTCGTCATCGCTGCGCAGCGGCGTGGCCTTGCACAGCGCCATCCACACAGAAAAGGGCAGGGTGCAGCGGTTGTGCCGCGCGGGGCGCAGCAGCTCAAAGCGCCCGTCATCTACGCTGCCGTGCAATACCCAGATGCCGAAGTGCTGAGGGATCTCGTCGGGCTCGGCTATGCCTGCCGGGAAGACGTAGTAGCACTCCTCGCACAACCACTGATAGGCCTGCCGCTTGGCATCGTGCCGCAGGTCCGACAGCAGGTCGGCCCGGCTCGCCTTCACCTCGTGCACCATGGGCTGCAGGTAGGCGGGCACCGAGGTATTGCGCACCGAGAACAGATCGGGCCGGGCCATGCGCCACACATTGGCAGCGGCGCGGGCAGCCGGGGCGTGGTCATCTTCGGCCCACAGCGGCGCCATGGCGGGCGCAGTGTTGGCGGGCGCATCGGCCGTGGCCGCAGTCGGCACCACATCCCCCATCGGCACGGTGTCGATCACCGCGCGCAGTGACAGTTCGGTCCACACGATGCGGCCCGAAGCCAGCAACTGCGCTGCAAACTTCTGCCCCAGCCGGTCGTGCAGGCTCAGCGCCCGCACGCCACGCTGGCGGGCCTGCGCCAGCGTGCGGATGCCTTCGTCGGTGAGGCGCAGGGTTTCGTAACCATCGGCCGCAATGTGCAGACTGATGAGGCCCGCAGCCAGCAGGTCGATCTCCAGACCATCCTTGCACGGCCAGCCTGCCGAGCGCCAGATCTGCATCAGGCGCGTGCGGTGAAAGCGGGTGATGGAGGGCGGGGAGTCCGAGTTGGGGGAGGGCAGCACCGTCATGGAGGAGTGGGTGGGCTGGCAGGATACTGATTTTAATCACAGTGTCTGGGAGGGACTGTTTTTTGAACAAGGGTAGAACAGGGTTGCAGAGGAGTTGGGGGTGTGATCGGCACCTAGCGCAATATGGGTGGGCGCTAGCAGCTATTGAAATGTGAGCATCCCCACGGTGACATTCCGAGGTTGAAGCAATGAGTCCCCAGGGGCCTGAATGAGGACGCTCCTGCCCGCCATTGGGCTAACAACCGGAAGTTGTTGTCGCGTGGCCGTCTATGCCGCAGGAAAATTGGAAGCGGTTGCGTGAGGCTGCAACGTAGCGTTTGCGGCCGGTCAGTGTTCTGACGCTGATAGCAGGCTACCGGGCAACAGCAATCCTTATCCCATACCCTGCCAACGTCCTCTGCTCACCGGTTCCCAACCTGCGGTCGCGCTGTCAGCAGCGCATTGCCCAGCGCGCTCACGCTGGGCAGTTCGCTGCCTGCCGGGGTCATGCAAACGAGCAGCTTTCTCCGAGACCAAGCATCAGATAGTCCTAGGATCTGGGTACCTGACTTGGCAAAGCGCGCAGCCGCGCTCTCGGACATGACCGCCGCTCCCACGCCTTCGGCTACCAATTGCGCGACAGCGTCAAATCCGCCCAGACGCACCCGATGGCGCGGGACCCGGCCACTGCGACTGGCCTGCGCTGCCAGAAAGCGGCTGAGTCCACTCTCCCGGGCCAAACCCACAAAGGGATGCACTAGCAATTCGCCATACGCCACGGAACGGCGGCGGCCCAAAGACCAGCGCTTTGGCAAGAGTGCCACCAGACGGTCATCGACCCATGGCTGCACAAGCAGCCCAGAGGTGTCGACGTAATCGGCGACGATGCCCAGGTCGGCGGTGCCACGGCGCAATGCCTCCACAACCGCCTCGCTCGAAAGCTCTTGCACGTCCACATCAAGATCAGGGGTCTTCACCAAGAATTGGCCAATCGTGCGCGGAAGGCTCTCGGACATGGCGGCTGTGTTGCACAGCAGCCGAACGGTCCCGCGCAATCCATGACCAAAGCTCGCCATCTCTACATGCAGCGATTCGAGCTCAGCCAGCACGCGGTTGGCATGGCGCAGCAGAGCGCGTCCCGCATCGGTGGGTATTGCGCCCGATTTGGACCGCTCCAACAACCGCGAACCGGTCGCGTCTTCAAGACCCTTGAGGCGAGCGCTGGCCGCAGCCAACGACAGATTCACGGACGAAGCAGCGGCAGTGATGGTTCCGTGCTCCATCACGGCGGCAAAGAGGTGCAGGTCAAACGGATCAACGCGGTAGTCCGTGGTGCGGCGCTTAGGGGTACTCATGACCGCCATCCTACGGAATACGTGAAGGATCTGTTCACTGCAATCCGATGGACAGCACTTGGGCCATGCACACACCATAGGGCATGGACATTTTGCAGCTCTTGATGGTGGTCGTTGTTTTCGTTCTGGCCGGTGGTGTGAAGGGCGTCACCGGCATGGGACTGCCTGCAGTGGCCGTGAGCTTGCTCGGGCTGTGGATGCCTCCTGTGCAAGCGGCCGCACTGTTGGTCATACCCTCGCTGGCAACCAATATCGCGCAATGCCGTGGTCCTCACCTGCGCTCACTGGTATCCCGGCTGTGGCCTGGTTGGCTGGCAATCGCGATCGTGACTGTGAGCGCGCCCGGTCTGGGGGACGCCGTTTCCGCACAAACGACCAAGGGCTGGCTGGGCGGGATTCTCATGGCCTATGGCATCTGGGGCTTGTGGCGACCTCAGCTGCCCGATCTTTCACTCACCAGCAAATGGCTCAGCCTGCCGACAGGCGCGGCCACTGGGTTCGTGACGGCGCTCACTGCCGTCTTCGTATTGCCCTGGGTTCCCTACTTGCAGACGCTGCGGCTGGGCAAGGACGAGATGGTGCAAGCGCTGGGCCTTTCATTCACCGTGGCCACTCTGTCGCTCGCCGTGAAAGTGCAGATGTCCGCCCCTTTGGGGTTGATCTCGTCGTCTGTTGCTATTGCAGTCGGTGGAGCATTGATCGGCGCATTGAGCGGGCTCAAGCTTGGTGAGCTGCTACGTAGCCGCCTTGTCGGTCCCGTCTTCCAGAAGGCACTTTTTATGGTGTTCCTCGGATTGGGTGCAGCCAACCTGATCCAGGCACACTGACACAGCATGAGCGGACAAAAGGAGTTGCCTGAAGCTGCAGCCTTGTTAGAGCGGGCTTACCGGCTGGCACACGTGTTGCAAGGCGAAGGTTTGCTTGAAATCGGAAGCAGACAGTTTGTTGCAGACGAGCTTGTCGAGGTGCTTGATGAAGCTCGTGTCGCGCTTTTTGCAGCCTGTGATTTGCCCAAACCGCTCTGACTTTCTCTGAGCTGACAGAATCATCCCCGTACCAGCAAGCGTTCGAAAGATGAAACTGGGCGACTGCTCCTAGCCTATTGATCTGGCGCAATCCATTCATGAGCCCCGTTCGAGCCGAGGTTGCCGAAGCCCTGGGCAAGCTGAGGTACAGCGCCATCGATACTCTGGAGTAAACCGCCCCGTATCAATAACAATGCGCCCAACCACCTCACCACTCCGCAAAACTCCCGTCCCGGTGCCGCCACACCGGGTTTCTCCACCGGTGCCCCTCCTGCGCCCGCTCGCGCACATAGTCTTCGTTCACCTCAATCCCTAGCCCCGGCCCGGTGGGGATGGCGACCATCCCGTCCTGGTACGCAAACACCCCGGGGTTGGACACATAGTCCATCAGGTCGTTGGCCTGGTTGTAGTGGATGCCCAGGCTCTGCTCCTGGATGAAGGCGTTGTAGCAAACCGCATCCAGCTGCAGGTTGGCCGCCAGTGCAATCGGGCCCAGCGGGCAGTGCAGGGCGAGGGCTACGTCGTAGGCCTCGGCCATGCTGGCGATCTTGCGGGTTTCGGTGATGCCGCCTGCGTGTGAGGGGTCGGGCTGGATGATGTCCGCATAGCCGCCCTGCAGCACGCGCTTGAAGTCCCAGCGCGAGTACAGGCGCTCGCCCAGGGCGATGGGGGTGGAGGAGATGCGGGCAATCTCCTTCAGCGCCTCTTCGTGTTCGCTCAGCACAGGCTCTTCGATGAACATGAGCTTGTAGGGCTCCAGCTCCTTGACCAGCACTTTGGCCATGGGCCGGTGCACACGGCCGTGGAAGTCCACGCCAATCCCCACATTCGGCCCCACGGCCTCGCGCACGGCGGCCACGTTTTGCAGGCAGCGTTCCACCTTGTCGTAGCTGTCCACGTACTGCATTTCTTCGGTGCCGTTCATCTTCACGGCCGTGAAGCCGCGCGCCACGGCGGCCTGGGCAGCGGCGGCTGTTTCGCTGGGGCGGTCGCCGCCGATCCAGCTGTAGACCTTGATGCGGCTGCGCACATTGCCGCCCAGCAGCTCGGACACGGGTACGCCCAGTGCCTTGCCCTTGATGTCCCACAGTGCCTGGTCGATGCCGGCCAGCGCGCTCATGTGCACGCCGCCGCCTCGGTAGAAGCCGCCCCGGTACAGCACCGTCCAGTGGTCTTCGATGTGGCGCGGGTCTTTGCCAACGAGGTAGTCGGCCAGTTCATCTACCGCAGCCGCCACGGTGTGCGCGCGGCCTTCCAGCACGGGCTCGCCCCAGCCGGTGATGCCTTCGTCCGTTTCGATTTTGAGGAAGCACCAGCGTGGCGGAACGATGAACGTGGTGAGTCGGGTGATCTTCATGGGGCGATGCAAAGGGGGCGGAAGTACGGGGTTGTCTTGAGGGAATGGGGCAGGTCAGGCGGTCGCGGGCGAGGAGCCAAACGATGCCTGCCAGGCCCGCGCAAACGCTGCAGCCTTGTGCGCCACCTCAGGGGCCTGGTCACCGGGCCGGTACAGGGCCGAGCCCAAACCAAAGCCGCTTGCGCCAGCGGCGGCATACGGCGCGATGCTCTCGGGCACGATGCCGCCCACGGGCACCAGCGCCATGGGCGGCGTGATGACGGCGCGCCAGGCCTTGAGCACATGGGGCGGCAGCGCCTCGGCCGGGAACAGCTTGAGCATGTTGGCGCCCGCTGCCAGCGCGGCGTAGGCTTCGGTCAGCGTGGCCACGCCGGGCGCGCAGGCCATGCCAGCGGCGCGGGCAGCGCGGATCACATCGGGGTCGCTGTGAGGCATGACGATGATCTGCCCACCGGCTGCGGCCACATCGGCCACGGCATCGATGGAGAGCACCGTGCCTGCACCCACGAGGCAGTCGGCGGGCAGCGCATCGCGCAGCGCGCGGATGCTGGCCAGCGGCTCGGGGGAGTTGAGCGGCACTTCGATGATGCGAAACCCTGCGTCGTACAACGCATGGCCGATGGCCACCACCTCGTGCGGCTGCACGCCGCGCAGGATGGCGATGAGTCCGCAGCGCTGCAGGATGTGGAACAGGGTTTTGTCGATGGGGTTCATGCAGCCAGACTCCCGGCGGTGAAGGGGTGTGAGGAGGAGGGTGCGGGCGCAACGACCAGCCCTGCCGCCAGCGCGATCTGCCACAGCCCGGTGGCCGTGGCCTGCGTGGCGATGGTGGGTGTGGCAAAGCCATGGGTCTGCAGCGCGACGGCGTAGCGGCGGCACAGGTCGGGCTCGCCGCACAGCACCAGCGTTGGTGGTGTTGTTGGGGTTTGACCCTGTGCGCGGCTCAGGCTCGCCACCTCGTGCCCGATCAGCAGGCCCGAGAGGTAGTCCGCTTGCGCGGTAGGCGCCAGCGCGCCGGTCAGCCCCAGCGTGCGGGTGCTGAAGATGTGCGAGAGCAGTCCCAGCGCGGCATCGCTGCCTCGCGCCACCTCCAGCCCGCGCGCAAAGGCATCGTCGTCGGGTGCCGCCGCAGCCTGCATGGTCTTGCCCAGAATGGTGTGTCCGCGCAGTGCGGCAAATACCTCGCCGGTCATGAAGGTGTGGAACTGCTCGATGCGCCCCTGGCGTGCCAGCACCCATTTGCTGTGGGTGCCGGGCAGGCCGATGAGCACGGGCGCATCCGCAGGCAGTGCAAGGCCTGCCAGCACGCCCAGCACCTGGGTTTCTTCGCCGCGCATCACGTTGGGCAGCGCGCCCTGCTGCAACAGGCCCGGCACGATGTGCAGCGGCGGGCCGTCGCGCCGCTCCACCAGCGTCAGGCCCCGCGCCAATGCATCGAGCGAGGTGGGCGTCGGCAGGTATTTGGCCTCGCGCCAGCCCTGGGCGCTGCCCACCATGCCGCAGGCCAGCAGGGGCAGGCCGGGTGCGGCGGCCAGCCAGTCGCCGCAGGTGTCT
This sequence comes from Acidovorax sp. Root568, assembly GCF_001427445.1. Lineage (NCBI taxonomy): Bacteria > Pseudomonadati > Pseudomonadota > Betaproteobacteria > Burkholderiales > Comamonadaceae > Acidovorax > Acidovorax sp. Root568. The sequence continues at coordinate 127,306 of NZ_LMGP01000010.1, forward strand.
TGCAGTGCGCGTTCAAACGCGGCGCCGAGCCCGCCGTCTGCCACGCTCGCGGTGGAGGGGGGCAGGTTCATGATGCCCCAGGGGCGGTGCCGCGTTTCCAGAACCTCGCCATGCGCGCCCATGCGGAATACGCGCAATGCGCTGGTGCCCCAGTCCAGGGCAATCAGGCCCGCCTCGGCGGGCACCAGATAACGTGCAGGCGCCATGGGTGTCCTGATTAACGTGCCCAGCGCAGCACCAGCGGGTCCAGCCGCCGCGCGATATCGATCAGGCCGCGCCTCACTTCAGGGTGCATGGCGGGAAAGGGGTGGCGGCCTGCCTCACAGGTGATCACGCCGCCTTCCTTCATCAGCGCCTTGGCCGTGAGGATGCCGCCCTGGCGGTTTTCGTGGTTGATGAGGGGCAACCAGCGCTGGTAGAGCGAAAACGCCTGGTCCATGTCGCCCTGGCGGTGCGCCTCGATGATGGGGCGAATGCCGTCCGGGAACGCGCCGCCCGTCATCGCGCCGGTGGCGCCGGCATCCAGGTCGGCCAGCAGCGTGATGGCCTCTTCGCCGTCCCACGGGCCTTCGATGGCGGCGCCGCCCAGGCGGATCAGCTCGCGCAGCTTGCTGGCGGCGCCGGGCACTTCGATCTTGAAGTAGGCCAGGTGCTCGATCTCCTGCGCCATGCGGGCGAGGAACGGGGCCGACAGCACGGTGCCGCTGGCGGGCGCGTCCTGCACCATGATCGGGATGCGGATCGCATCCGACACGCGGGCATAGAACTCGTAGATCTGCGCCTCGGGCACGCGGAAGGTGGCACCGTGGTAGGGCGGCATGACCATCACCATGGCGGCGCCCATGTCCTGCGCGGCGCGGCTGCGTTCGGCGCACACGCGGGTGCCGTAGTGGGTGGTGGTGACGATGACGGGCACACGGCCTGCCACATGCTCCAGCGATGTGCGGGTGAGGACTTCGCGCTCGGCGTCCGATAGCGAGAACTGCTCGGAGAAGTTGGCTAGGATGCAAACGCCATCCACACCCGCATCGATCATGAAGTCGAGGCAGCGCTTCTGGCTGTCGAGGTCGAGCGTGCCGTCTTCGTGGAAGGTGGTGGGCACCACGGGGAAGATGCCTCGGTAGCGAGGGTTCTGGAGGGAATGGGGGGCAGGCATGGCGGGTATGGGCAAGAATTTGAGTTGAATATGCCTCTAGCGCTAGTTGAATAAGCGCTGGTGGCTATGGAATTTGTAGCGTTTGACTGCGGCGAGCGTCTCAGAGTGCGCATCAATGCGAGTGGCGGGGCACAGCGGCCCCCCGGCAGCCGACCAAGAAGTCAAAGTCGCAACCATCGTCCGCCTGCAGTACGTGGTCCACATACAGACGTTGGTAGCCGCCGCGTCCGCCGTTGTCCGCGCCAGCCAATGCGGCCAGGCGTGCGGCCAGTTCCTGGTCGCTGATGTCCAGATGCAGGCGGCCGTTCTCGCAGTCCAGCTCAATGAAGTCGCCATCGCGCACAGCAGCCAGCGGGCCACCGGCTGCCGCCTCGGGCGCCACGTGCAGCACCACGGTGCCGTAGGCGGTGCCGCTCATGCGCGCGTCGGAGATGCGCACCATGTCCTTGACACCCTGGCGCAGCAGCTTGGGCGGCAGGCCCATGTTGCCAACCTCGGCCATGCCGGGGTAGCCCTTGGGGCCGCAGTTCTTGAGCACCATCACGCAGCTGGCGTCGATGTCCAGGTTCTCATCGACGATGCGTTCCTTGTAGTGCTCCAGGTTCTCGAACACCACGGCGCGGCCCCGGTGCTTGAGCAGTTCGGGCGAGGCGGCCGAGGGCTTGAGCACCGCGCCACGCGGCGCCAGGTTGCCGCGCAGGATGCAGATGCCACCGTCGGCAATCAGCGGGTTGTTGATCGGGCGGATCACCTCGTCGTTGTATTGGGGCGCCTCGCGCACGTTGTCCCACAGGCTCTTGCCGTTGACGGTGAGTGCGTTGGGGTGGGGCAGCAGGCCGTTCTCGCCCAGGCGGCGCAGCACGGCGGGCAGGCCGCCCGCGTAGTAGAACTCTTCCATCAGGAAGCGGCCCGAGGGCTGCAGGTCCACCAGCGTGGGCGTGCCACGGCCAATGCGCGTCCAGTCCTCCAGGTCCAGCTGCACGCCGATGCGGCCCGCGATGGCCTTCAGGTGGATGACCGCGTTGGTCGAGCCGCCAATCGCCGCGTTGGTGCGGATAGCGTTCTCGAAGGCTTCGCGCGTGAGGATCTTGGAGAGCGTGAGCCCTTCGTGTGCCATCTCCACAATGCGCTTGCCCGACATGTGGGCCAGCACATAGCGACGCGAATCCACGGCCGGGATGGCTGCGTTGTGTGGCAGCGAAGTGCCCAGCGACTCGGCCATGCAGGCCATGGTGCTGGCCGTGCCCATGGTGTTGCAGGTGCCCGCCGAGCGTGACATGCCTGCCTCGGCCGCAAAGAACTGGTGTTCGTTGATCTCGCCCGCCTTCAGTGACTCGTGCAGGCGCCACACGGCCGTGCCCGAGCCGATGTCCTTGCCGTCGAGCTTGCCGTTGAGCATGGGCCCGCCCGTGACCACGATGGCGGGCACATCGCAGCTGGCCGCGCCCATCAGCAGGGCAGGCGTGGTCTTGTCGCAGCCCACCAGCAGCACGACCGCGTCGATGGGGTTGCCGCGAATGGCCTCTTCCACGTCCATGCTGGCCAGGTTGCGCGTGAGCATGGCCGTGGGGCGCAGGTTGGATTCGCCGTTGGAGAACACCGGAAACTCCACCGGAAAGCCACCCGCCTCGTAGATGCCGCGCTTCACATGCTCGGCGATCTTGCGAAAGTGGGCGTTGCACGGGGTCAGCTCGGACCAGGTGTTGCAGATGCCGATCACGGGGCGGCCGTCGAACGCGTGGTCGGGGATGCCCTGGTTCTTCATCCAGCTGCGGTACATGAAGCCGTTCTTGTCGGCCGTGCCGAACCATTCGGCGGAGCGGAGTTTGCGCTTGGGGGTGGTCATGGTGGGGTGCGAGAGAAAGAGGAAAAATGAAGACTCAACGGGCCTTGCCCGAGCGGCGCGAAAGCAGCCGCTGCAGCAGACAGAAAGCGAACAGCAGCACACCAACGACGATGCGTGTCCACCAGGAGCTGAGCGTGCCGTCGAAGGAAATCAGGGTCTGGATGATTCCGAGCATGAGCACGCCAAACAGCGTGCCCGCCACATAGCCCACGCCACCGGTGAGCAGCGTGCCGCCAATGACCACGGCGGCAATTGCGTCCAGTTCCATGCCCACGGCATGCAGGCCGTAGCCCGACAGCATGTAGAACGTGAACACCACGCCCGCCAGTGCTGAGCAAAAGCCCGAGAGCGTGTAGACGCCAATGAGCGTGCGGCGCACCGGCAGGCCCATGAGCACAGCCGAGTGCTCGCTGCCGCCCACCGCATACACGCTGCGGCCAAACGGCGTGCAGTGCGCCACAAACAGGGCAACCAGCAGCACGGCGATGGCGATGAGCGCCCCCAGCGATAGGGATGCGCCTTCCCACAGCGGCAGGCGCCACTGGGCCAGCTCCGAATAGCCTTCGTGTGTGATGCTGATGGAGTCGATGCTGATCAGGTAGCACAGCCCCCGCGCCAGGAACATGCCTGCCAGCGTGACGATGAAGGGCTGAAGCCGAAAGCGCTCGATGAGGAAACCCATGAACGCGCCAAATGCGGTGCCCATCAGCAGCACCAGCGGGATGGCGACGATGGGGTTCCAGCCCCGGTGTTCCACCAGCGCGGCCAGCACCATGGTGGTCAGTGCCACCACCGAGCCCACCGAGAGGTCGATGCCGCCCGACAGGATCACGAACGTCATGCCCACCGCCACGATGATGAGGAAGGCGTTGTCGATCAGCAGGTTGAGGAACACCTGGGCCGAGAAGAACCCGGTGTACAGCACCGAACCCAGCGTGGCCATGGCCACGAACAGCGAGATGGTGGCTGCCAGCGGCAGGTACTTGGGGTTGAACCGCGCGCGCGCGGCGGTGGCCTGTGGGGCAGGGTGGTTCACGGTGCCGAAGCCTGCGGTTTTGGGTACGGCGCTCATTGGAGAGCTCCCGCGCCGGGGCGGCGTGCCAGGGCGCCGACTTGCGCCCGGAACTCGGGCGACTGCAGCAGCATCACGATGAACACCACCACGGCCTTCACCACCAGGTTGATCTCGGGCGGCACGCCCAGCGAGTAGATGGCGTAGGTCAGCGTCTGGATGATGAGCGCACCAATCACGCTGCCCACCAGGCTGAAGCGGCCTCCGGTGAGGGCGGTGCCACCCAGCGTGACGGCCAGGATGGCGTCCAGCTCCAGCAGCTGCCCAGCGTTGTTGCCATCCGCGCTTTTCACGTTGGAGCTGATCAGCAGCCCCGCAATGCCCGCGCACACGCCGCAGAACACATAGGCCGCCACGATAAGCCGCCCCGCCTGCACGCCCGCCACCCGCGCCGCCGTGGGGTTGATGCCCACTGCCTGGATGAACAGGCCCAGCGCCGTGCGCGTGATGGCGAGGTACAGCACCACGAAGACTGCGGCCACTACGAACACAGAGAACGGCAGCCCTGCCAGGTACCCACCGCCCATGAAGAAGTAGGGCGTGTAGTAGATGGTGATGATCTGCCCGTCGGTGATGAGCTGGGCAATGCCCCGGCCCGCCACCATGAGGATCAGTGTGGCAATGATGGGCTGCATGCCCACCTTGGCGACCAGCACGCCATTCCACAGCCCGCACAGCAGCGCCACGCCGATGGCGCCCAGGATGGCGACGGGCAGTGGAAACCGGCTCTCGGTGCCCGACACCGAGCCGCCGATCAGCCACGCTGCCACGGCCGCTGCAATGGCCACCGTCGCGCCCACCGAAATATCGATGCCGCGTGTGGCAATCACCAGCGTCATGCCCAGCGAAACCAGCACCAGCGGTGCGGCGCGGTTCAGTATGTCGATGAGGCTGCCGTACAGGTGCCCATCGCGCCATTCGATGTGTAGAAAACTGGCGTTGAAAGCCGTATTGATGGCCAGCAGGAGCAGCAACGTGACGGCGGGCCACGCCAAGCGGTGTCGCATCAGCGCGGCAAAAAGGGAAGGAGAGGGGGGACGTTCAAGCATGTTCTGCGGCGATGAGTTCGTAGACGGCGTCTTCGCTGCTGCCCGCAGGCAGCTCACCCACCTTGTGGCGGTCGCGGAGCACCACGATGCGGTGCGCCACGCGCACCACCTCGCTCATTTCGGAAGAGATGAACAGAACGGCCATGCCGCCCTGGGCCAGGCGCAGGATCTGGTCCATGATTTCCTGCTTGGCGGCCACGTCGATGCCGCGCGTGGGTTCGTCCAGTATCAGCAGGCGCGGCTCGATGGCCATCCAGCGCGCGAGGATCGCCTTTTGCTGGTTGCCGCCCGAGAGCAGGCCGATGGGCTTGTCCACGGTCTCGGTCTTGATGCCCAGCAGCTTCACATAGCTTTCGGCCAGTGCCGTCTGCTCGGCGCGCGAGAGGAATTTGCCCACGCCCATGCGGGCCTGCAGCGCCAGCGCAATGTTCTCGCGCACCGACAGCTCGGCCACGATGCCATCGGTCTTGCGCTCTTCGGGGCACAGGGCCAGGCCATGGCGGATCGCGTCCATGGGGTTGGCAAACTTCACCACCTGCCCGTCGATGCGCAGCGCGCCCCGGTCAGGCTGCTCCAGGCCAAACAGCAGGCGCGCCAGCTCGGTGCGGCCTGAGCCCAGCAGCCCGGCCAAGCCCACCACCTCGCCTGCGCGGATCTGCAGGTCCAGCGGCTGCAGTTGCGTGTCCTGCCCCAGGCCCTCGGCTTGCAGCAGCGTGGCCTGGCGGCTGTCCACGGCGGGCGCTGGTGCGGGTTGCTCCGACGCTGCGGCCAGGTCGCGCCCCAGCATGGCCGCGATCAGTGCCTGTGGGCCCAGGTCCTGCGCGCGCCACTCGCCCACCCAGCTGCCGTTGCGCAATACGGTGATGCGGTCGGAAACGGCATACACCTGGTTCAGGAAATGCGTCACAAAGACGATGGCCAAGCCCTCGCTGCGCAGCCGCCGCAGCACCTCAAAGAGCTTTTGCACTTCGTCGTCGTCCAGGCTGGAGGTGGGCTCGTCCAGGATCAGCACGCGCGATTCGATGCTGAGTGCGCGCGCAATCGCCACCAGCTGCTGCACGGCCACGGGGTAGTCCGACAGCAGGCGCGTCACGTCGATCTGCAGGCCGATGCGCGCCACCAGCTCGCGGGCGCGCTGGTGCAGCGTGGCCCAGTCGATACGAAAACCCTGTGCAATGCCGCAGCGCGGGTAGCGGCCCGCAAAGATGTTCTCGGCCACCGAGAGGTTGGGGCAAAGGTTGACTTCCTGGTACACGGTGCTGATGCCCAGGCGCTGGGCCGCCAGCGGCGAGTCGGGCCACACGGCTTCCCCTCCCAGCCGCATCTGCCCGCCGCTGGCCTCCAGCACGCCCGTCAGCACCTTGATCAGTGTGGACTTGCCCGCACCGTTTTGCCCCATCAGCGCATGGATCTCGCCGGGGTACAGATTGAGCTGCACATCGCGCAGCACGGGGATGCCCGCGAACTGCTTGTGGATTCCCGAAAGCTGCAGCACCGGCGCAGCGGCTGGGGCGTGAGCGGTGGACGCGTCCATGGGGGTCATCACGCTTTGTTCTTGTTGTAGACATCCACGAGCACGGCGGCCAGCAGCACGACGCCCTTGATGACCTGCTGGTAGTCAATGCCGATGCCCAGGATGGACATGCCGTTGTTCATCACGCCCATCACGAAGGCGCCTATGACCGCGCCCATCACCTTGCCCACGCCGCCCGATGCCGATGCGCCGCCGATGAAGCAGGCAGCAATCACGTCCAGCTCAAAACCCAGGCCCGCCTTGGGTGTGGCGGTGTTGAGCCGCGCCGCAAACACCAGCCCGGCCAGGGCTGCCAACACGCCCATGTTGATGAACGCATACAGCGTGAGCCGCTCGGTCTTGATGCCCGAGAGTTTGGCCGCCTTCTCATTGCCGCCCATGGCATAGATGCGGCGGCCGATGGTGGTGCGGCTGGTGACAAAGTCGAACAGCACGATCAGCAGCGCCATCACGATGAGCACATTAGGCAAGCCCTTGTACGAGGCGAGCAGGTAGCTGAAGTACACCAGCAGCCCACCAAACACCACGGTGCGGGCGATGAACAGACCCGCAGGCTCCGTCTGCACGCCATGGCGCAGGCGGTTGGCGCGCTGGCGCAGTCCACCCACGGCCAGGGCCGCAGCCACGGCAGCGCCCAGCAGCAGCGAGGTCAGGCGCAGCCCCTCCACGCTGAACAGGTCGGGGATAAAGCCCGAGCTGAGCATCTGGAACGCCGAGGGGAACGGCCCCACCGACTGACCCGCCAGAAGCGCCAGCGCCAGGCCCTTGAACACCAGCATGCCTGCCAGCGTGACGATGAACGACGGAATGCGCGAGAACGCCACAAAGCTGCCCTGCACCGCACCAATGAGCCCGCCGCAGAGCAGGCACACCAGCGTGGCGGGCACAAAGTGCCAGTTGTATTCGACCATCAGCACCGCCGCCAGCGCGCCGATGAAACCACACACCGAGCCCACCGACAGGTCGATGTGCCCGGCCACGATGACCAGCAACATGCCCAGCGCCATGATGACGATGTAGCTGTTCTGCAGCACCAGGTTGGTCAGGTTCAAGGGCTGCATCAGCGTGCCCTCGGTCATGTACTGGAAGAAGCCCATGATGGCCACCAGCGTGATCAACATGCCGTATTCGCGCAGGTTGTGCTGCAGGTGCTGCAACAGCGATTTGTCGTGCCGCGCCGCTGCTGTCGGGTTGCCGTCTGCCAGCGTGCTGGCGGGGGGATGGGTGGTCTGGCTCATATCAACTGGCTTTCACAATCGCTCGCATGATTCGTTCTTGGGATGCTTCGGCCGTGGGCATCTCGGCCACAAAGCGGCCTTCGTTCATCACATAGATGCGGTCCGTGATGCCCAGCAGCTCGGGCATTTCGGAGGAGATCACGATCACGCATTTGCCCTCCGCCGCCAGCTGGGCGATGAGGGTGTAGATCTCGTACTTGGCGCCCACGTCGATGCCGCGCGTGGGCTCGTCGAGGATGAGCACTTCGGGGCTGGTGAACAGCCATTTGCTCAGCACCACTTTTTGCTGGTTGCCGCCCGAGAGGTTCAGCGTCTTCTGGTCCACGCCCGAGCAGCGGATGCGCAGCTTCTCGCGGTAGTCCTGTGCCACGCGGTGTTCCTGACCGCTGTCGATCACGCTGGCGAACGACACGCCCGGCAGGTTGGCCAGCGAGGTGTTGAACTGGATGTCTTCGTTCAGCACCAGGCCATTGCCCTTGCGGTCTTCGGTCACATAGGCCAGGCCGTGGCGCACGGCCTTTTCCACCGTGCTCACGTCGATGGGCTGGCCGTGCAGCCGCACTTCGCCGCTGATGCGCTGGCCCCACGAGCGGCCGAAGATGCTCATGGCCAGCTCGGTGCGGCCTGCGCCCATCAGGCCCGCAATGCCCACAATCTCGCCGCGCCGCACATTCAGGTCGATGCCTTTGAGGTGCTCGCGGTCGCTGCGCTGCGGGTGGTGGGCGCGCCAGTTGCGCACCTCAAAAACAATGTCGCCCACTTGTGGCTGGCGCTGGGGGTAGCGGTCGCTCATCTCGCGGCCCACCATGGCCTGGATCACGCGGTCTTCGCTCACCGGGCCCTCTCGGCAATCCAGCATCTGCACGGTGCTGCCGTCGCGCAGCACGGTGATGGCATCGGCCACGCGTGAGATTTCGTTGAGCTTGTGCGAGATCAGGATGCAGGTAATGCCCTGGGCTTTCAGCTCCAGCAGCAGGTCCAGCAGGGCCTGGCTGTCATTTTCGTTGAGGCTGGCGGTGGGCTCGTCCAGGATCAGCAGGCGCACCTTGCGCGACAGCGCCTTGGCAATCTCCACCAGCTGCTGCTTGCCCACACCCAGCTGGCCCACCGGTGTGTCGGGCGACTCGCGCAGGCCCACCTTGTGTAGCAGCGCCTGGGCCCGGCTGTGCGCAGCCATCCAGTCGATGACGCCGTGCCGCGCGGTTTCGTTGCCAAGGAAGATGTTCTCGGCAATCGACAGCAGTGGCACTAGCGCCAGCTCCTGGTGAATGATGATGATGCCCAGGTGCTCGCTGTCGCGGATGCCCGCAAACTCGCGCTCCTGCCCGTCGAACAGGATCTGGCCGCTGTAGCTGCCGTGCGAGTACACACCCGACAGCACCTTCATCAGCGTGGATTTGCCCGCCCCGTTTTCGCCGACGATGGCATGGATCTCCCCGGCCTGCACCTGCAGGTTGACCTGGTTCAGCGCCACCACGCCAGGGAAGGTTTTGCGGATGTTCCGCATTTCAAGAAGCATGGTCTCTCAGTCTGTTGGCGGGGCCTTGGGCCCCATCCCGGTTGCACGCCGCCTGCGCTGCCTCAGCAGCATTCGCAGGCGGCGGCTCTACATGCAGAAGCCGCTCGCGCTCACTTGATTTGGGACTCCTTGTAGTAGCCACTGCCCACCAGCACCGTGTTCCAGTTGGATACGTCCACCGACACGGGCTTGAGCAGGTACGAGGGCACCACCTTCACGCCGTTGTTGTAGGTCTTGGTGTCGTTGATCTCGGGCTGCTTGCCTGTCAGTACGGCGTCCACCATGTTGGCGGCCACCTTGGCCAGCTCGCGGGTGTCCTTGAACACGGTGGAAGACTGCTCACCCTTGAGGATGGACTTGATGGAAGGCACCTCAGCGTCCTGGCCGCTGACCACAGGGCAGGGCTGCTGGGCGGTGCAGTAGCCCACGCCCTTGAGGGAGGACAGGATGCCGATGGAGATGCCGTCATAGGGCGACAGCACCGCATGCACCTTGTCCTTGCCGTAGTAGGCCGACAGCAGGTTGTCCATGCGCGCCTGGGCCACCGAGCCATCCCAGCGCAGCGTGCCCACCTTGTTCATGCCGGTCTGCTTGCTGCGCACCACCAGCTTGCCGCTGTCGATGTAGGGCTGCAGCACGCTCATGGCGCCGTCGTAGAAGAAGAAGGCGTTGTTGTCGTCCGGCGAGCCGCCGAACAGTTCAATGTTGAACGGGCCCTTGCCTTGCTTGAGGCCCAGCTTGTCCACGATGGAGGTGGCCTGCAGCACACCCACCTGGAAGTTGTCGAACGTGGCGTAGTAGTCCACGTTCTTCGAGCCCTTGATGAGACGGTCGTACGCAATGACCTTCACGCCCTTGTCGGCCGCGTTTTGCAGCGCCTTGGACAGCGTGGTGCCGTCAATCGACGCGATCACCAGCACCTTGGCACCCTTGGTGATCATGTTCTCGATCTGCGCGAGCTGGTTGGGGATGTCGTCTTCGGCGTACTGCAGGTCGGTCTTGTAGCCCCGGTCCTTGAGCACCTTGACCATGTTGTCGCCATCGGCAATCCAGCGCGCCGAGGACTTGGTGGGCATCGAGATGCCGATGGTGCCCTTGTCCTGGGCCGATGCCACGGACGTGGCGCCAATGGCAGCCAGTGCCACGGTGGCCAGCACGGCCTTGAAAATTGCACGCTTCATTTGAGTCTGTCTCCTGATGTTGTTTTGATTTGATTGCCGCTTGGATGCGTCACGGCCTTACGAAACTGTCGCGGCCCAGTGCCAGAGCCACCGCCCAAGGGCCGCCCCGCCGGGCCGGTGGCGTCCCCCTTCCCGCATCGCGCAGCGATGCGAGAGAAAGGGGGAGGGCGCGCAGCGCCTCAGGGGGTTAATACTTTCTGTTCGGCATTTCCTTCGCCGCCACTTCCATTGGGAAGATGCCTTCTTCCGTCACGATGCGCTTGGGCACGGACTTGCCAGCCTTGATGTCCTTGACGGCGCTCATCAGCTGCGGGCCCAGCAGGGGGCTGCACTCCACGCTCACATTGAGCTTGCCGGCGATCATGGCTTCGAAAGCGCCCTTCACCGCGTCGATAGAGATGATGGTGATGTCCTTGGCGGGCTTCATGCCGGCCTCTTCGATGGCCTGGATGGCGCCGATCGCCATGTCGTCGTTGTGCGCGTACAGCACATTGATCTTCTTGCCCTCGGCCTTCAGAAAGGCTTCCATCACTTCCTTGCCCTTGGCGCGGGTGAAGTCGCCGGTCTGGCTGCGGATGATCTTGAACTTGGGGTCGGCCTTGATGACTTCTTCAAAGCCCTTCTTGCGGTCGATGGCAGGGGCCGAGCCCACGGTGCCTTGCAGCTCGACGATGTTGACCTCGCCCTTCTGGTCCTTCATCTTCTCCACCAGCCAGCGGCCGGCCTTGCGGCCTTCTTCCACAAAGTCCGAGCCCATGAAGGTCACGTACAGCGACGTGTCCTTGGTGTTCACCGCGCGGTCGGTCAGCACCACGGGGATCTTGGCGGCCTTGGCCTCGCGCAGCACGGGCTCCCAGCCAGACTCCACCACGGGCGAGAACGCAATCACGTCCACCCTCTGCGCGATGAACGAGCGGATGGCCTTGATCTGGTTCTCCTGCTTTTGCTGCGCGTCCGAGAACTTCAGCTCGATGCCCGCCTCCTTGGCGGCCGACTTGATGGACTCGGTGTTGGCGGTGCGCCATTCGCTCTCGGCCCCCACCTGGCTGAAGCCCAGCACGAGGGGCTTTTGTGCCCAGGCAGTGCCGGGCAGCAAGGCGGCCACGGGCACGCTGGCCAAGGCGGCAGCAACGGTGCGGCGGTTCATTTTCATCATCTTGTCTCCTGTCTGTAATGGTTGGTTGACGATGGTTGCGGGATGGAAAGAAGGAACGCTCGAAAAGGGCAGGGCTCAGGCCAGCATGTAGCCCGTCTTGACGGTGGTGTAGAACTCGGCCGCGTAGCGCCCCTGCTCGCGGGCGCCGTAGCTCGACTCCTTGCGGCCACCAAAAGGCACATGGAAGTCCACACCCGCCGTGGGCAGGTTCACCATGGTCATGCCCACGGCGGCGTGGCGCTTGAAGTGCATGGCGCGCTTGAGCGACGTGGTGCAGATGCCCGCACACAGGCCGAAGGGCGTGTCGTTGGCCAAGGCCAGTGCGTGCTCGTAGTCGTCAGCCCGCAGCACGCAGGCCACGGGGCCAAAGATTTCCTCGCGCGCCACGCGGTGCTCGGGGCGGGCCAGGAAGAGGGCGGGGCTCATGTAATGGCCTGGGGTGGGGCGCTCCAGGCGCTCGCCACCCCAGACATGCTCCGCTCCCTCGCTCTTCGCAATGTCGATGTAGTCCAGGTTTTGTGCCAGCTGGTTGTCATCCACCACCGGGCCCATCTCGGTGCCGCGCTCCAGCGCGTGGCCCACCCTCAGGCTGGCCAGCCGGTTGCGCAGGCGCGCCACAAAGGCGTCGTGCACCTCGGCCTCCACGATGAGACGGCTCGATGCGGTGCAGCGCTGGCCGGTGGAGAAATACGAGCCCTGCAGCGCGCAGTCCACCGCCTGGTCCAGGTCGGCGTCGGCCAGCACGATGAGCGGGTTCTTGCCACCCATCTCCAGCTGCACCTTGGCGCGGCGCTGGCTGGCGGCGCGCAGGATGCGGTCGCCTGTGGCGACCGATCCGGTAAAGCTCAGCGCATTGACCAGCGGGTGGTCCACCAGCGTCTGGCCCACCTCGCGGCCGCTGCCCATGACCAGGTTGAAGGCACCGGCGGGCAGGCCGCTGCGGCTGATGATCTCGGCCAGCGCCCAGCCACAGGCGGGCACCAGCTCGGCGGGCTTGAACACCACGGTGTTGCCGTAGGCGAGGGCCGGGGCGATCTTCCAGGCCGGGATGGCGAACGGGAAGTTCCACGGCGCGATGATGCCCACCACGCCCACGGGCTCGCGGGTCACGTCCACCTGCACGCCCTGGCGCACGGAGGCCAGCAGCTCACCCTGGATGCGCAGCGCCTCGCCCGCAAAAAACTTGAAGATCTGCCCGCTGCGCGCCACTTCGGCGATGCCTTCGGGCAGCGTCTTGCCTTCTTCACGGGCCAGCAGTGCGCCCAGCTCGTCCTTGCGTGCCAGCAGCTCGCTGCCGATCATGTCCAGCACGTCGGCGCGGCGTTGGGGGGTGCTTTGGCTCCAGGTGGGCAGGGCGTCGGCCGCAGCGCGCGCGGCCAGCTCGGTCTGGTTGCGGTCGGCGCGGGCGTATTCGGCCACCACCTCGCGGGTGTCCGACGGGTTGGTGCTGATGCCGGTGGTGGTGCCGATTTCCCACCGGCCGTTGATCAGGTGCCGGGGGCTGAGCTGGAGGTCGCCGAGCTTCATGGAGAGAGGCCTTTGTTGCAGTTGCGGCGAAGTCTATGGAAGGTTTAGATATCAATCCAATCGTTTTTTAGACAAAATACATATCGTTCTTTGCATTCTGGAAAACCCCTCCCTTTTCCCGTCCTCCCATTCATGAGCACCTACAACCACTGGTTCATCCGCGCCCGCCTCAAGACGCGCCAGCTGCTGCTGCTGGTGGCCCTGGCCGAAGAGGGCAACATCCACCGCGCCGCCCAGGTGCTCAGCATGACCCAGCCGGCCGCCTCCAAGCTGCTCAAGGACCTGGAGGATGTGCTGGAGGTGTCGCTGTTTGACCGCCTGCCACGCGGCATGCGCCCCACCTGGTACGGCGAAACCATGATCCGCCACGCCCGCATGGCCCTGGCCAACCTGAACCAGGCGCACGATGAGATCGGCGCGCTCAAGCGTGGGCACTACGGCCAGGTAGGCATTGGCGCCATCACCTCACCGGGCCTGAGCCTGTTGCCCGCCGCCGTGGCACAGGTCAAGCAGGAGCACCCCAGCCTGCGCATTTCGCTGGACATCGAAACCAGCCCCGTGCTGCTGGAGCGGCTGGAGCAGGGCAAGCTCGACATCGTGGTGGGCCGCCTCTACGAGGAGCACGACAAGGAGAACCTGCGCTATGAGTCGCTGACGGAGGAGCTGGTCTGCGCCATGACGCGCCCGGGCCACCCGCTGTCGAGCATGACCGGGCTGACGCTGCGCGATGTGGTGTCGGCCAGCTGGATCGTGCCGCCGGCGGGCAGCGTGCTGCGGCACCGGTTTGACCTGATGTTCCAGCAGGACGGGCTGGCGCCGCCGCTGCACACGGTGGAGACATCGGCGCTGCTGTTCATCACGCGCATGCTGCAGCAGAGCGACATGATTGCGGTGGTGGCGGAGGATGTGGCGCGCTATTACGCGGCGCATGGGATCGTGACGGTGTTGCCGCTGGCGATGCCGTGCCATATGGATGCGTTCGGAATCATCACGCGGTCGGACCGGCTGCTGTCGCCAGCGGCGAAGGTGATGATGAAGGCGTTGAAGCAGACGAGTCTGGTGCAGTACGGGAGGCGGTTGGAGGTGGGGGATTGATGGTTTTGAGTTGATATTGGCTGGATGCGCTAGTGAGATATGCGCTGGTAGCTATTGTTTTGATAGTCTTTTGGTGAGCGCTTCCTTGGTTCTAGGTCTTTGGGCTGATGTGGCCGGGTGCCTGGGTTCAGGGCGGAGGCCGGGAGTCGCCCCGGCGGGCGAGGTACTTTTCTTTGCTTCGCCAAAGAAAAGTACCCAAAAGAAAGGCGCCCCCCAGTCTGCGACCCCTTCGCTGTGCGAAGGGGTAAACCTGCGGCGGGGCGGTTGCGGGGTGCGCCGTGGAACTCGCTCTGCGCTCGCGCGCGCCGCTCAGACATCCACGGCGAGTCAGTTCACGAAGCATGGGCGCTTCGACGCCCATGCTCACCCCACAACCGCCCCGCCGCAGGCGCAGCCAGCAGGGGGTGGACAGCCGAACATCCAACAGCCGAACAGCCACACGGGCCATCGCTGCGTTCGGCCCAGCTTTCGCAGCGCGTGACGCTTGCGCCCGCGAGACGGGGCCGAGCGCAGCGCAGCGAAGCAATGGCCCGAGTGGATGTCCCTCGGGTTCCCTTCTGGATGCGCCTGGGGCGCGCAGGGCGCGGGGTGGCGCGTGTGCCGAAGTACACACGCGCTTCGTGAACTGACTCACCGCAGTTGTCCGAGCGGAGCGCCAAAGGCGCGCAGCGAGTTCTGCGGTGCACCCCGCGCGCGAGCACCCCAGGTTGCCCCGTAGCGAAGCGAAGGGGTCGCAGACAGTAGGGTCGCCCTTTCTTTGGTGACTTTCTTTCGGCGACGCGAAAGAAAGTTACTCGCACGCCGGGCGACTCCCGGCCTCCATCCTTAACCCGAGCACGCCGCCAGACCAGCACCCACACTCACAAACTACAAAAACAATAGCTGCCAGCGCTTAATGGATAAGCGCCAGAGCCCAAAAAGACTTCAAAAAGTCAAACCCACCCAGCATCCACCTTGAACTCCTGCGCCGTACACATCGCCGCATCATCCGACGCCAAAAACAACACCATCCGCGCAATGTCATGCGGCCGCAGCTTGTCCGGCAAGCACTGGTTGCGCGCCAGCTCCTTCTCGCCCTCGGCGTCCAGCCACAGTTTGATCTGCCGCTCCGTCATCACCCACCCCGGCGACACCGTGTTGATGCGGATCCGGTCCTGCCCCAGCGTCTTGGCCAGCCCGCGCGTGAGGCCGTTCACCGACGACTTGGCAATCGCATAGCAGGGGTAGCCCGTGCCCTTGCCCTGCCAGCCCGTGGAGCCCAGG
This sequence comes from Acidovorax sp. Root568, assembly GCF_001427445.1. Taxonomy (NCBI): domain Bacteria; kingdom Pseudomonadati; phylum Pseudomonadota; class Betaproteobacteria; order Burkholderiales; family Comamonadaceae; genus Acidovorax; species Acidovorax sp. Root568. Next base: position 142,942 of record NZ_LMGP01000010.1, read on the forward strand.
TTGATCACCGAGCCCGCGCCCAGCCTGCGCATGCCAGGCACCACGGCCTGGATGGCGAAGAAGGCGGGGCGCTCGTTGATGGCCATGCGCTCGTCGTAGTACTCGGGCGTCACGGACTCCAGCGTGTGCCGGTCATCGCTGGCCACGTTGTTCACCAGCACTGCAAAGTCGCTGCCCAGCTCGGCCGCCGCTTCGGCCACACAGGCTTGCAGGGCGTTCACATCGCGCACATCACACACACGCCACCAGGGGCGGGGCAGGCCTGCGTCGGCAATGTGCTGGGCCAGCGCCTCGCTGGCGTTGCGCGCCACGTCCACAAACGCCACGCGGGCACCTTGCTCGGCAAACGCCGCCACGATGGCCGCGCCAATGCCGCTGCCGCCGCCCGTCACAAACACGGCGCGGCCTTGCAGGCTGGGGAATTTCGCCAGGCCCTGGGGAGCGCCGGTGGCGTCGGTCGAGGAAGAAGAGGGGGTAAAAAGCTGTGTCATATCAATATTGCAATCAATCAATGGCAAAAAAATTCATTTCAAGCATCAATTGGCGTTGATAAGATGCCGCTCGTCAAGTGCCTGGCGGCAGGCCGATGCAAAAAAACGACCGGAGACAACCAACGTGCGCCCTTCGCTGGATACCCCCATCCCACCGTCCAGCGGCGCGTCCGCCTCTGCTCCCACAACAACCGGCGCCGTGCGCTGCGTAGTCACATTGGGTAACGCACTGGGCGAGGGGGTGATGTGGTCCGTGCGCGAGCAGGCCGTGTACTGGGTGGACATCCTGCAGCGCGAGCTGCACCGCTGGGACCCGGCCACCAGCGCCCACCAGCGCTGGACGTTTGACGAAGAGATTTCTGCCATTGCTGAGCGCGCGCACGCCCCGGGCTTCATCGTCACCCTGCGCCGGGGTTTTGCACTGTTCGACCCCGCTGCTGACATCGCCCCGCGCTACCTGCACCAGCCCGAGCCAGAGCGCACAGGCAACCGATTCAACGACGGCAAGTGCGACGCCCAAGGCCGCTTTTGGGGTGGCAGCATGGACTTTGCGTGCGAGGCGCCCACGGGCGCGCTCTACACCTACACCGCCAGCGGCGACTGCGTGCGGCACGACGATGGTTTTGCCGTGACCAATGGTCCCACATGGGCTACCACCGCGCAGGGCCCGGCCATGTTTTTCAACGACACGGTGCAGGGCACCACCTACCACTACCGCTGCGACCCGGCCACCGGCACCGTGAGCGACAAGACCTTGTGGAAGCGCTGGCCCGCGGCTGACGGCGTGCCCGACGGCATGACCACCGATGCGCAGGGCCGCCTGTGGGTGGCGCACTGGGGCGGTGGCTGCGTCACCTGCCACGACGCCGACACGGCCGACGAGCTGGCCCGCATCCCGCTGCCCGTGAGCCAGGTCACCAACTGCGCTTTTGGCGGTGCGGACCTGTGCATGCTGTACATCACGTCGGCCCGCACCGGTCTCACGCCCGAGCAGCTCGCGGCCGAGCCACTGGCCGGGGCACTGTTTGCCGTGGACATCAGCACGCCCGGCCTGCCCGCGCATCTGTTTGGCAGCTGATGCCAGCCCCGCGCGCAGCAGCGAGGCCCCTGGCTCCGCCTCCTTGTTTCTCCATCCTGCAGAAAGCACACCGCCCATGACCGAGGCCTCTCCATCCCACCCCATCGTCTGGCTGCACCACGCGGGGCAGCACCTGGGCCTGGTGCCCACACTGGGCGGCAGCGTGGCGGCCTGGCAGATCGACGACCCGCAAGAGGCTGATGCACGCGTCGACCTGTGGCGGCCGTGGGATGGCGCCACGCCCGACCTGTACCAGCTTGCATCCTTTGCCATGGTGCCCTGGTCCAACCGCATCAGCGGCGGCGGGTTTGAGCACGCAGGGCAGTTCCACCCCATGCGTCCCAACCGTATGGGCGAGCCGTACCCCATCCACGGCGACGGGTGGCTGCAGCCCTGGCAGCTGACCCAGCCCGCGCCCGACACGCTGCAGATGCAGCTGCGCTCCGAGCGCTTTGACGGCAACCCTTACGAGTACGAGTGCGTGCAGACCTTCCGGCTGGTGGAGGGCGGCCTGGACCAGTCGGTGCAGGTGCGGCACCTGGGCGCACAGCCGCTGCCCTACGGCCTGGGCTTGCACCCCTGGTTTCCGCGCACGCCCGGCACGCGCATCACGGCGCCGGTGCAGGGCGTGTGGCTGTGTGGCGACGACCCCCTGCCCACACAGCACACGCAGCACTTCCCGCCCGGCTGGGACTTGAACACCGGTGCGCCCGCCAATGGCGGCCTGATCGACAACGCCTACACCGGCTGGGGCGGCACCGCGCAGATCGACTGGCCCGAGCGCGGTCTGCGCCTTACCGCCCACATGCCAGACTTTGCCAAGGACGGCGGCGCGGCCCACCACTACTGCCTGGTGTACCGCCCGCCACAGGGCCCGGCGTTCTGCTTTGAGCCCATCACCCAGCCCATCGATGCCTTTCACCAACCGGGCCAGCCCGGCCTGCGCAGCTTGGCGCAGGGCGAGGTGCTGGCGATGAACGTGTCGTGGCGCTACGGGGCGTTGTGAGCGGCCCTGGGGCTCCCCAGAAGAGGGTTTGTAGCGAAATCTGCCGGTAGCGCTAGTGAATCATGCGCTGGCAGCTATTAAATCGATAGTGAATCAGATCACCCGGAACCCGTGGGTGCCGTCGCGCCCCAGTTGTTCCACCAGCCCGAACTCCCAGTCCAGGTAGGCCTGCATCGCCTCGCGCGGGCTGTCGGTGCCTTCGTATGGGCGGCGGTAGCGGTCGATGCGTGGCGAGGCCAGGCGCGTCTCGCCATGCTCCAGCGGCAGGCCCTGGGCGATCCAGGCCAGCGTGCCACCCTCCAGCACCACCACCTCGGCGCCACCCGTCAGGCGGGCCAGGTCCTGCGCGGCATAGCGTGCCAGCAGGCTGCTGCCACAGGTCAACACATAACGCTGCGCCTTGGGAATACTGGCCACCGCCTGTGCCAGTTGCGAGCGGATCACGAACCACGCGCCGGGGATGTGGCGCTGCACGTAGTTGGCGCTGGTGGTCAGGTCCAGCACGGCGGTGTGGCCGGGGCTCTCTTTGCTTTCTTCGTTCAGCCAGGCCGCCAGTTGTGCGGGCGTGACCCAGGCAATGGGGCCTTCGGGTTCGGGCACGGTGTTGGCCACTGCGCCGGTCTCATTGAAGTCGGCGGCGGGCGCGTCGTCCAGCACCCACACGTCCCAGCCCATCTGCGCCAGCCACGATGCGCTCATGTTCGCGCGCACCCCGTCGTCATCCACCAGCACGATGCGCGCGCCACGCACGGCGGCGGTGTGGTCGGTCTCCTGCACCAGCTGGCCGCCGGGCGTGTTGCGAAAGCCGGGCAGGTGGCCTGCGGCAAATTCTTCAGGCGTGCGCACATCCAGCAGGTAGGTGGTGCGCTGCGCCTCGGCCCCAAAGCGCGCCAGGTCGGCGCGGGTGGCGCGCTGTACGCCCGCGCGGTCGGCCACGCTGCGCGCCCGCTGGGGCGCGCGCTCGCGGTCGGCATGCACGGCGGGGTCAAAGCGGCGGGTGGCGCCGCGCTCCAGCGTCTGGCCGGCCAGCAGCCAGCCGATGGTGCCGTTGCGCAAGGCCGCCACCGGGTTGGGGATGCCCGCGTTCACCAGCGACTGCGTGCCGATGATGCTGCGCGTTCGGCCCGCGCAGTTCACGATGATCTGCGTGGCCGGGTTGGGCGCCAGTGCCTGCGCGCGCAGCACCAGCTCCGCGCCGGGCACGCTCACGCCGGTGGGGATGTTCATGGTGTGGTATTCGTCATACCGGCGCGCATCCAGCACCACGACATCGGCCTGGGCGTCGATGAGCGCCTGCACCTCTTCGGCCGCCAGCGAGGGCGTGTGGCGCTCGGCCTCCACCAGCTCGCCAAACGATTTGCTGGGCACGTTCACGTCGATGAACAGTTCGCCGCCCGCATCGCGCCAGCCCTGCAGGCCACCGGCCAGCAGCGTCACCTGCGTGTAGCCCAGCTGCTGCAGCTTGCGCGCGGCGGGCTCGGCCAGGCCTTCGCCGTTGTCGTACACCACGATGAAGGTATCGCGGCGCGGAATGCGCGTCCACGCATCCAGCTCGATCTTGCCGGCGGGCAGGTTGGCGGCGAACAGCGGGTGGCTTTGGGCAAACGGGTCTTCCTCGCGCACGTCGAGCAAGGCGATTTCCTGGCGGGCGAGCAGGGCCTCGCGAACCTGGTGGAACGAAGTCTGGGGCAGGGCGGGAGCGGTCATGGTCTTGGTGTTGGGTCGGATCGGCTTCAGGCAGCCGGTGCAGGGTTTTTGGACAGGTCCCAGAGGTTGGGCAGGGTGCTGTTGCTGTAGCCCGAGATGAACGGCTTGCGCGTGCCGTCCTCCAGGTACACGCTGCGCTGCACCGCGCCGATGTTGGCGCCGTACACGTGGATGCTGATGGAGGTGTGGCCCTCCCAGGCATTGCCCACGCGGTGCACATCGCCTATGGCGGGGTCGTTGGGCGAGACGGCCTCTACCTGGCCCGGCTGCAGCCGCACGGGCTCGCCCTGCGGTGCCCAGCGGCCGTCGGGCGTGCGGGCATAGGCCTGCGAATCCTCGGCGCCGCGCAGCATGCCGATCAGGCCCCACACGGTGTGGTCATGAATGGGCGTGGCCTGGCCTGGGCCCCACACAAAACTCACGACCGAAAAGCGCCCCAATGCGTCGGCATGCAGCAGGTACTGCTGGTAGCGATCGGGGTGGGGCTGGGCATAGGTGTCGGGCAGCCAGTCGTCATGGGCCACCAGCGTGCGCAGCAGCGTCGCGCCCTGGGTCAGGGTGTCGGGCTCGGGCAGGCGCTGCTCCACCAGCGCGGCCAGCTGCTGCACAAAGTGGCGCAGGCGGGCGGTGTGGGGGGCGGAGGGGGACGTGGGTGGGGTCGATGGGTTGGGCAATGCACTCATGCCCGGTATTGCACCAGCGCCCGGGCTGCCCGTGTGTTGCGTGTTTTGCATATGCATCCCTGTTTTTCTTCGTTCTGTTGCGAGGCGTCTTTCAGTTCAATGCCAATCCATCGTAACGGCGGTGCGGACCGGCTCGCAGGCATCCACAGGAATTCACGGGCAATCGCAGCGCCGATCAGGATTTGACAACCAAAAGGGCACAACATGAGCAAGCTTCAAGGCCAAGGTGGGGTGGGAGGGCGCTGGACGCGCCGGCAGCTGTTGCAGACAGCGGGCGCGGCCAGCGTGGTGGGGGCGTCGAGTGTGGTGGGCAGCCACGTGCTGGCCGCCGGCAAGCTGCGCGAGGTAAAGCTGGCGTGGAACGCCAACGCCATCTGCCTGTCGGCCGCGCCGGTCGCCATCGAGCGCGGCATTTTTGAAAAACATGGCCTCAAGGTCGAGCTGATCAACTTTGCGGGCTCCACCGACCAGTTGCTGGAGACCATCGCCACCTCCAAGGCTGACGCGGGCCTGGGCATGGTGCACCGCTGGATCAAGCCGCTGGAGTCAGGCTTTGACGTGAAGCTGGTGGGCAGCTCGCACGGCGGTTGCTCGCGCCTGGTGGGCTACGAGGCGGCGGGCGTGACCAGCCTGCAAAAGCTCAAGGGCAAGACCATTGCGGTGTCGGACCTCAACAGCCCCGGCAAGAATTTCTTTTCGGTGCTGCTGACCAAGGCCGGGCTGAACCCCGAGAAGGACGTGACCTGGCGCCAGTTCCCTGGCGACATGCTGGGTCTGGCGGTGGAAAAAGGCGAGGCCCAGGCCATTGCCGATGGCGACCCCAACCTGCTGCTGATCCAGCGCCGCACCAAGGGCCTGGTGGACCTGGCGTCCAACCTGTCGGGCGAATACGCGGCCAAGACCTGCTGCGTGCTGGGCGTGAGCGGCGCCATGGTGCGCAACGACAAGGGCACGGCAGCCGCGCTGACCCGCGCCATCATCGAGGCGTCGGACTTCGTGGCCGACAACCCCAACGAAACGGCGCGCATCTTCAGCCCGTATTCCAAGGTGCCGCAGGAGGACCTGCGCGCCGTGCTGGGCACGCTCACGCACCGCAGCCACCCGGTGGGCACGGCGCTGCGGCAGGAGATCGAGTTCTATGCCCGCGACTTCAAGCTGGTGGGCGTGCTCAAACCCGGCACCGACCCAGCGCGCTTCGCGGCCCACGTCCACGCTGACGTGCTGGCCTGAGCCTCCTCCCATTCCGTGCAAGGACCCTCTCCATGAGCACTGTTGCCGACAACATCCTGGGCGCCCCGCCGGGCATCAGCCCCAAGCCTTCGCAGCCCCCGCTGCGTGCGCCCAGCCCATCATCCGGTGCGCCCCATGCTGCGGGTGCGCAGCCTGCCACCGCGCCCGACTTCAAGGCGGCCAAAGCGGCGCTGGGGTTCTGGTGGGTGGGGCTGGCCGCCGCCGTGGCCTGGGCGGGGCTGGCCTTGCTCACGGGCCTGTGGCCCAACAAGCCGGCGGGTTTCAGCGAATGGGCGTTTACCGAAGAGTTCGCCTGGGGTGCGGGGGGCGTGTCGGCACTGCTGCTGGCGCTGACCGTGCTGGCCCGTCCGCTGGCTGCCGTGGTGCGCCGCGTGCGTGCGGCTGGACCGTGGCTGGTGGCCATTGCCGTCGGCCTGGCGGTGTGGGAGGTGTTCACCGCCAAGCTGGGCACGCTGCCGCCGCCCTTCTTTGCACCGCCCCAAAGCCTGGTGGAGGTGTACGCCACCGACTGGCCGCGCCTCCTGGAGAGCGCGGGCGCCTCCATCCGCCTGCTGGCGCTGGGCATTGCGATTGGAGCAGCTGCAGGTTTTGTCACGGGCGTGCTGATCGGCTGGTCGCGCCAGGCAAGTTATTGGATCCACCCGGTGCTGCGCATCCTGGGCCCGGTGCCCACCACCGCGCTGCTGCCGGTCAGCTTCTATTTCTTTCCATCCAGCTGGTCCACCGCGATCTTTCTGATTGCGCTGGGCACGGCCTTCCCGGTGGCCATCCTCACCTGGTCGGGCGTGGCCGGGGTGCACAAGAACTTTTATGACGTGGCCCGCACCATGGGCGCGTCGCCCTGGTTTCTGGTGCTGCGCGTGGCCATCCCGGCGGCGCTGCCGCAGGTGTTTGTGGGCCTGTTCATGGGGCTGGGCGCGGCGTTCTCCACCCTGGTGGTGGCCGAGATGCTGGGCGTGAAAGCGGGCCTGGGCTGGTACCTCACCTGGGCGCAGGGCTGGGCGGCGTATCCCAACATGTATGCGGCGCTCATCGTGATGGCGCTGTTGTTCTCGGGCGTGATCACGCTGCTGTTCGTGCTGCGCGACAGGGTGCTGTCGTGGCAGAAGGGGGTGGTGAAATGGTGAGTTCCGCGACGATTCCTGAAGTCTCTACGGCGGCCCGTGTGACCGGCGCACGCATTGACGTGCGCAATGTCAGCCACTGGTTTGACCTGCCCGCAGGCCCGCTGCACGTGATCGACGAGCTGGACTTGTCCATAGCACCCGGCGAGTTCGTGGCCCTGCTGGGCCCCAGCGGCTGCGGCAAGAGCACGCTGCTGCGCCTGGTGGCGGGGCTGGAGCCCGCCACCACCGGCGAGCTGCTGCAGGATGGCGCCCCCATCACCCAGCCCGACCCGTCGCGCATCGTGGTGTTCCAGGACCCCACGCTGTTCCCCTGGCGCACCGTGTGGGACAACGTGGCCCTGGGCCTGCAGGCGCGCGGCATCCTCAAATCCCAGCGCCATCGAGTGGACGAAGCGCTGGCCCTGGTTGGGCTGCAGGACTTTGCCAAGGCCTTCCCGCACCAGCTCTCGGGCGGCATGGCGCAGCGCGTGGCGCTGGCGCGTGCGCTGGTCAACGACCCCACCTTGCTGGTGCTGGACGAGCCGCTGGGCAAGCTCGACTCGCTCACGCGCCTGTCCATGCAGACCGAGCTGGTGCAGCTGTGGCAGCGTGCGGGTTTCTCTGCCCTGCTCGTCACGCACGATGTGGAAGAAGCGCTGTTCATGGCGCAGCGCGTGGTGGTGTTCTCTGACCGGCCTGCGCGCGTCAAGCAGGTGCTGGTCAACGACCTGCCGTACCCGCGCCACCGGGGCGACCCGCACCTGGCGGCCCTGCGCCACGAGGCGCTGGCGTTGCTGGGGCTGGACGCCAGCTGGTAGCCGCCGCCTTGACCTGGCTGTCGTTGCCGCCCGAGTGGCTGGCCGCTCTGCTCGAAGGCCTGCAGGCCACCCAGCAGGGCCTGCGCACGCTGCTGCATGCGGTGGGCCTGGCGCCCGACGTGCACGGCCAGCCCGCCTGGCCGTTTGCGCACCGTGTGGCCGCCGAGATGCTGGTGGTGGATGCCGGCCACGCGCGGCGCGTGCTGTTGTCGCTGCTGTGTGTGGGTGTGGCGCTGCTGGCGCTGGCGACTTCAGCGGCATGGCGGCGCGGCCGCAAGCCGCTGTGGTGGCTGGCCGCTGCACTGGTGGTGTTTGCGCCCTGGCCCCATCGCCACCTGCTGCTGACGCCCGCCGTGACCACCAGCCTGCACCAGTCACCCACGGGCTTCACTGCGCAGGGCATCGTGCGCGGCCAGGCGGTGTACCAGCAGCATTGCGTGCGCTGCCACGGCGCCAGTGCCAACGGCGAAGGGCCCGATGCAGCCCGGCTGGCCATGTGGCCGCCCAACCTGAACGGCGCGCTGCTGTGGAAGCGGCTGGATGGCGAACTCTTCTGGCGTGTGCGCCACGGCATGCAGGGCCGCAACGGCGCGCAGACCATGCCCGGCTTTGACACCACACAGCTCACCGACGCGCAGGTGTGGGAGGTGCTGGACTACCTGCAAGCCCATGCCGCAGGCCAGATGCTGCGCGAATCGGGCACCTGGGACCGCCCGGTGCGCCTGCCCGACGTGGCCGTGCTGTGCCGCCAGGGGCGCCAGCACACGGCGCGCAGCCTGGTGGGGCAGCGGCTGCGCGTGGTGCTGCCAGGCAGCGGCAGCCCCTTGCCTGCCGATGATCCACGCCTCGTCTCGCTGGTGGTGGCGCACCCCGGGCCTGGCGCGCCGCACACTCCCGATGCTGCTGCCGCCGATGCGGAATGCCTGACCACCGATACTGCAGCGCCGTTGGCATTGGCCCTGGTGCTGGGCGTTCCCGCCAGCGACCTGCCCGGCCACCAGCTCATCGCAGACCGCGCGGGCTGGCTGCGCGCACGGGGCCAGCCGGGCAAGGCCGCGTGGTCGGAGGACGATCTGGTCTGCCGCACTGCGCCAGCGGCCCAGCAGCTGCCTTCTGCCGATGTAGCTGCCAACGCTGCGGGCGATGGCCTGCAGGTGCTGATTCGCCGCATGGACGCAGAGCCCGTGCGGCTGGTGCGGGGTGGCTTCCCGCACTGACAGTGCCTGCCACCAGCGTGTTGGCAGCGGGCCGCGAGCGAACGCCTGGGTCGCGTTCAGGTTACTCTTAAAAGAATAGCGGCCAGCGCTTTATTGACTAGCGCTTGAGGCCATTTCTCCTTAAATGAGCAGCGCAGGGGCCTCCCGCCCACCCGGTGCCACCCTGCGCTACGCCTGTCCGTGCGACGCCACACACAGCTTGTTGCCGTCCGGGTCCCGAAAATACGCGCCGTAGTAGTTGGCGTGGTACTCGGGCCGCAGCCCGGGGCGGCCCTCGCACTGGCCGCCCAGGCTCAGCGCCAGCGCATGGGCCGCGTCCACCTGGCTGCGCGTGGCGGCCATGAAAGCCACCATGAGCCCATTGCCGGGGTGGGGCACCTCGCCGTTGAACGGGCGGGCAATCACGAACAGCGGCCGGGGGCCGGGGGTGGACTCCCAGCCCGCCCAGGGCCGCTCGGCTTCGCAAAAGCGCTCCTGAATGCCCAACGAGGCCAGCACCGGCCGGTAGAACGCCAGGGCGCGCTCGAAATCTGTGATGCCAACAAAAACGTGCGAGAGCATGGTGGTTCGGGTCCTTTCTGGATGCGAAGTGGGCTGGCCATTGTGAGGAGTTAGGAGCGAGGCGCCAGCGGTCAGAGGCCAGGGCCAGGCGTTCAGGTTGGCAATGCACTGGCCGATCCATGCCGACGTTGACGGCCAGGCGGCAGAGTCTGGATGACAACCCGCCACAGCATAGCGGCGAGCACGGCGGCGGTGTACCCCCATCGCCGTGTGCGGCGGGGCCTATGCGCCGCACAACTTTGCAAACGCGTTTTTCTTCGTTGGCGCGCACCAGGGGCGGGCAGATCATGGCTGCAGTCCCGCACGCGTGACGTTGCCAACCATTCACCCAACCTTGTTTCACCCCATCGCCACAGGAGCCCGCTATGCCCGTCCAGTTCATCGGCATGATCCAGCCGCACGAAGTCTCTGAAACCATCGCCCGCAAGGGCCCGGCGGTGGACCCCGCCTATGTGCGCGTGTTTGCCCAGGCGCACGAGCACGCGGGGTTTGACCGCATCCTGGTGCCTGCCAGCTCGTCCAGCCCCGACACGCTGCTGACCGTCACGTACGCGGCATCGGTCACCGACAAGATCAAGTTCCTGCTGGCGCACCGCCCCGGCTTTGTGGCGCCCACCCTGGCCGCGCGCCAGCTGGCCACGCTGGACCACTACACCAACGGCCGCCTGGCCGTGCACTACATCAGCGGCGGCTCGGACGAAGACCAGCAGCGCGATGGCGACTTCCTGAACCACGACGAGCGCTATGCGCGCACCGACGAATACCTCACCGTCCTGCGCCGCGTGTGGGCTGAAGACAAACCCTTTGACCACGAAGGCACCTACTACCGCGCCAAGGGGGTGGTGTCGGAAGTCAAGCCCCTGCAAGGCCAGCGCGTGCCTATCTACTTTGGCGGTGCCTCTGCACCCGCGCTGCAGGTGGCCGGCAAACATGCCGACGTGTATGCGCTGTGGGGCGAGTCGCTGGCCCAGGCGGGCGACCTGGTGCGCCGTGTGCGCGCCGAGGCCACCTTGCAGGGCCGGCATGTGGACTTCAGCATCTCGTTCCGCCCCATCCTGGGCAAGACCGAGGACGAAGCCTGGGCCAAGGCCGAGCGCATTCTGGAAGACACGCGCCGCCTGCGTGTGAGCCAAGGCTACTCGCGCGGCGTGGGCCCGCAGCAGAGCGAAGGCGCGCAGCGCCTGCTGGCCGACGCTGCCAAGGGCGACCGTGTCGACGAACGCCTGTGGACGGCCATTGCGCGCGAGCTGGGCGGCCGGTCCAACTCCACATCGCTGGTGGGTACGCCCGAGCAGGTGGCCGACGCACTGCTCAAGTACTACGACCTGGGCATCACTACCTTCCTGATCCGTGGCTTTGACCCGCTGGTGGACGCTATCGAGTACGGCCGCGAGCTGCTGCCCCTGGTGCGCGCCAAGGTGGCAGAGCGCGACGGACAGCAGACACCGGTGGCACCCGCCGCGCTGCGCAAGGCCGCCTGAGCGATTGGCTGCGTAGCGCCCCGGCCTGGATCGCGCCCTGGCCTGGATCACTCCCGGGCTGGGGCGTTGCCGCTAACGCAGCGGCCTCGCCCGTGCGGTTACCCCGCCACGCGCGCCAGAACGTCGCGGGCTTGCTCGGCGGTCACCAGGGGGCCGCCAGCAGGCGCCGTCCAGGCCACAAACTGGTCGGGCCGCACCAGCACCAGCGGTGCGCCATAGCGCGCAGGCTCGGTGCCTTCACACCCGTCACCACAGTCCACCAGCCGCAGCGGCAGTCCCAGGCCCGCCGCCGCCTCGCGAAAGGCCTGCACCGATGGCGCGTGCGCGCCGTCGCCGCCCACCACCAGCAGCGAAAAGCCCGGGCCCAGTTCCTCAAACACATTGCGCCCGCTGGGCAGCGTGGCGGGTGCCAGGTGGTGGCCAGGCCGCGCCTCAAACCGGTGCGATCCCTTGGCGCTGCTGGCGCGGCCCTCGCTGCCCCACACGATGCCCGAGCCCTCATAGTGCGGCTCAAACGCATGCACCTCACCCACGGCACCCTGTGCACGCGCCTGCCACGCGGCTTCAAACGCGGCCTGGTCCCGCGCCGGGTCGTGGGTGTCCAGAAACTCCTTGTCTGTCTCGATGGACCGCGCAATGAAGTCATTGATGGTGGACGCAAACACCGGGCGCCGCTCGGCGTCGTACGAGTCCAGCAGGCGCTCGCCGCCCCAGCCTTGCAGCGTGGCAGCCAGCTTCCAGCCCAGGTTGCGCGCGTCTTCCAGGCCCGAGTTCACGCCATAGCCGCCGTAGGGCGGGTGGCTGTGGGCGGCATCACCCGCGATGAACACGCGGCCCTTGCGGTAGCTGTCGGCCAGCATGAAGCGCAGGTCCCAAAAGCCGATGTGCTCAAACTCCACCTCAAACTCCGCGCCCACTGCATCGTGCAGGTAGGCGGCAAAGTCAAAGTTGTCTTTGGTGGTGCCTGGCGGCACCGGGGCGTGAAAGAACCAGGTGCTGCCCAGGTCCACCCGGCCCAGAAACTTCCAGTAGCCCTTCAGCTCGGGCTGCAGCACGTTGTAGTAAGACTTGCCGGGGTAGCGCTCCAGCAGCTGATGCAGGCCTTGCGACTTGAACACCAGCAGCACCATCATGCGGTCGTGGTCCGTGCGGGTGTGGGTGATGCCCGCTTGCTCGCGCACCACCGACCGCGCTCCGTCCGACCCCACCACATAGGCGCCGCGCAGCACGCGCTGGGCCTTGCCGTCGCCGCGTTGCTGAATGGTGACGGACACGCCCGCGTCATCTTGCGCAACAGTGCTGGTCTCCCAGCCGTAGAGGGTCTGCACCGACGGCAGCTGGGCCACGCGCTGGCGCAGCACGGCCTCGGTGGCGTACTGCGGCAGGCGTTCGTTGGCCGTGAAGTAGTAGGGCTTGACCAGGTCGCGTTGCAGCCAGTCGTAGCTGTAGGGCCCCAGCAGCGTGCCATGTGCGGTCAGGCCGCCAATGCCGTATTCGACCGGAATGGTGCGCGCTGCGCGCAGCTGCTTTTCTGCCCCCCAGAAGTGAAAGTGCTCCATGGTGCGCTGCGTGAGGTTCTGGCCCTTGGGAATGGGCTGGGGCTGCACATAGCGCTCCACCACGATCACGCTCACGCCGCGCTGGCCCAGCTCAATGGCCAGGCCCATGCCGACCGGGCCGCCGCCCACGATGATCACTTCGGCGTCTTGCTGCGGCGCCACGGTTGCTTGCTGGTTCATGTTGTTGGTCTTGTTCGATTCGGTTCGGTACGGGTCGCGATGCGGGGTTGCGCAGTGCTGTGCTGCGCTGCGCGCTGCTGTGTGGTGCGGGGCGAGTCGTAGTTACTCGGCGGTGATGCCCTGGGCCTTGATGAGGTCGGCCCAGCGCTTGGCGTCAGCCGTCACCAGCTTCTGGAAGGCGTCTGGCGAGCTGTGGGCGGGCGTCATGCCCTGGGTCTCGAACGACTTGGCCACGGCGGGCGAGGCCAGCACGTCGCGCAGCTCGGTGTTGAGCCGGTCCACCATGGCGCGGGGCGTGCCTGCGGGGGCAAACACGCCGTACCACATGTCCACGTTCAGGTCGCCCAGCTTCAGCGTGCCCAGCGACGGCACCTCGGGCAGCAGCGGGTGCGGCGTGTCCGAGCTGATGGCCAGCGCCTTCAGCTTGCCCGCCTTCACATGCTGCAAGGCCACGTGGATGGGCAAGAACATCGCGTCGATCTGCCCGCCCAGCAGGTCTGTCACGGCCGGGGCGGTGCCCCGGTAGCTGATGTGGGTGAGCGAAATCTTGGCCCGGTTCTTCAGCAGCTCCATGGCCAGGTGGTGCGGAGTGCCCGCACCGGGCGAGCCGTAGTTGAGCGAGCCGGGCTTGGCCCGGGCGCGGTCCATCAGGTCCTTGAGCGATTCGATCTTGGACCCGGCGGACGCCACCAGCAGCAGCTGCCCCCAACTCGTCTGGCTCACCGGCACCAGGTCCGTCAGCGGGTTGAAGCCCTGCTTGGGGTACAGCGCCATGTTCATCACCAGTGTGTTCACGCTGACCAGCAGCGTGGTGCCGTCGGGCGCCGCGCGCACCACCTCTTGCGTGCCGATGATGCCGGACGCCCCCGCCTTGTTCTCCACAAAAAACGGACGCTTGAGCCGGTCGGACAGCGGCTGCGCAATCTGCCGCGCAATCAGGTCGATGCCCGTGCCGGGCGTGAACGGCACCACCAGCCGCACCGGTGCATCGGCCCCCGTCTGCGCCCAGGCCTTGGGCGTGGCGGCTGCAGCCGTGGCGGCCAGCGCGCCCAGCACCAGGCTGCGGCGTTGGGGGGAGGGCGGGCGCGTGTGGGCACGCAATGCAGGCTGATCGAACATGGGGCTTGTCTCTTTAGTCGTTGAAAGGGCGTTACAGGACAATTACAACGACACTCTTGACATTGATCAAACGGAAAATTCTGATGAATTCTTCATCAAAGCTGATGAATGTCAGCACCCGCCAGCTCCACGCTTTTCTGGAGGTCACGCGCCTGCAAAGCTTTGCCAAGGCGGCCGAGCAGGTGCACCTGTCGCCCTCGGGCATGAGCATGCTGGTCAAGGAGCTGGAGGACCAGGTGGGCGCCCGCCTGTTTGACCGCACCACCCGGTCGATCACGCTGACCGACGCCGGGCGCCGCCTGCAGCCCGTGGCCGAGCGCGTGGTGGGCGAGCTGCGCGCCCTGGGCGCCGTGCTGGACGGCAACGAGGCCGCTGTGCGCTCGCGCCTGCTGGTGGCGGCCACCCCCATGATCTCGGCCAGCCTGCTGCCCGAGGTGATTCGCGGCTTTGCGCAAAGCCACCCCGGCGTGCAGGTGCAGCTCAGCGACGTTGAGGTAGGCACCGTGCGCCAGCGTGTGCTCGACGGCGAGGCCGACATCGGCTTTGGCTTCTTCGTCAAACCCGCCGTGGGGCTGTCGCGCCAGCCCTTGTGCAAGTTCCGCCTCATGCGCATCAGCCCGCCCGATGCGGCGCACACCAGCGGCCAGCTGTCCGACAGCCAGCCCTGGAGCCGCCTCAAAGACGTGCCCCTGGTCAGCCTGCCGTCGGGCAACCCCATCCAGGTGGTGATTGAAAAGCAGCTCTCCCGCCTGGGCTTGGCCCACCAGGAGCGCCCTCGCATGAACCTGATCGGCACCCTCATCGGCATGGTGCGCGCAGGCCGTGGCAGCGCCATCGTGCCCTCGTTCGCACTGGAAGAATGCCTGCGCCAGGGCCTGGACGTCGCCATGCTGCGCGAACCTGTGGTGCATCTGGACCTGTACCTGGCCTACCGCCGGGGCACGCAGCAAAAGCCGGCGGCCATGGCGTTTGCCGAGGCGTTGCGGGAGGCTGCGGTGCGGTTGCCGGCGTAGTCGGGCGATCTCGATACGTCCATTCAGCCCGTTTTATCTATTCTTTTATCTATTCAATTTTCAATTCAAACGGCGTATCCTTAGGGCATGCCCTCCGCCGCCCAGACCTACGCCAACGCCATCCGCCCCCTGCTGCGCCCCGGCCCTGCCAAGGCACAGGCGCTGGCCCAGGCGCTGCAGGTCAGCCAGCCCACCGTCTCCCGGGCGCTCAGCGCGCTGGGTGACGAGGTGGTGCCTTTTGGCGCCGCCAGATCTATTCAATACACGCTCCGCGATCCGCTGCGCTCCGATCTGGAAGCCACCGTGTACCGCGTCAACCCCCAGGGCGCGCTGGAAACCCTGGGCACCTTGATCCCGGTGTGCCCCCAGGGCTTTGTGATGGTCGAAGCGGGCGGGGCCCGGCTGCACAGCGACGGCTTGCCCTGGTGGATTTTTGACATGCGCCCGCAGGGCTACCTGGGGCGCGCCTACTGCCAGCGGCACGGCCAGCGCCTGGGCTTGCCCGAGCGGCTGGGCGACTGGAGCGACACCCACGTGCTGCGCGCCATCCTGGACCAGGGCGACGACATGCCCGGCAACCTGCTCATCGGCCCCGCCGCGCGCGACCAGTTCGTTAACGCGCCCGACCCGGTGCCCATTGCAGCTGCGCAAAAGCTGCCCACCTACGCCCGGTTGGCCGACCTGGCCGCGCGCGGCGAAGTGGCGGGCTCCTCAGCCGCTGGCGAGCAGCCCAAGTTCACCGCCTATGCAGAACAAGCCGATGGCACCGCCGCGCACGTAATGGTCAAGTTCACCGCAGAACTCGACACCCCCGTCAGCGCCCGCTGGCGCGACCTGCTGCTGGCCGAACACATCGCCCTGCAGGTGCTGCGCGACCACGGCGTGGCTGCCGCGCAGTCAGTGACCTGGATGCACGGCACCCAACGGTTTCTGGAGGTGCAGCGGTTTGACCGGCTGGGTGCGCGCGGACGCAGGGCGCTGCATTCCTTCGCCGCGCTGGACGCCGAGTTTGTCGGCAGCGGCGGCAACTGGCCGGTGATTGCCAGGGCGTTGTGGAAGGAAGGCGTCATCACCCCCCAGGCCTTGGACACGGCCTGCCTGCTGTGGGCCTTTGGCACGCTGATCGGCAACACCGACATGCACAGCGGCAATCTGTCGTGCTTGTCTGAGGGGCGCAGGCCTTACGAGCTGGCCCCTGCGTATGACATGACGCCCATGGCGTTTGCACCTACGGCGGGGGGAGGTTTGCCGGAGCGGGCGCTTGAATTGACGGTGGGGGAGCAGGTCAGCGCGGCGGCTTGGAAAGAGGCGCTTGCGATGGCGCAGGTGTTTGTTCGCCGGTTGGAGGATGAACAAGGATTCAGCGTGGGTTTTGACGCTTGCAACGTTGAGTTGCTGCGTCATGTGGCGGTGGCTGCTGAGCGTGTTGGGCGGCTTGCGATTTAGGGCAGGATGCCGGCGTAGTGCGTTGCAGAGTTGGCGGCGGTGGCGAGGTCGTCGCCGCTTGCAGCCTTCACCGAAAGCGGTCAGGCAGGTCCGTTTGTGTGTTGCGCTGCATTGCTCCTGATTCTTTCAAGGGACTCAGTGACATGTCGCGGGTATTCACCACTGAAGTATTCGAAAGTAAGTGGGTTAGCGGTGTAGAAGTGACAACAAAATTCGACCCAGCTTGCAGTTTTCAGCGGGCCATTGATTTTGAATACCTTGCTCGATCTGGCTTTTATATGCGCTGGGTTCTTCAACGTCATATTGAAGTCGGAGTCGCGCCTATGTAGATATTCTTCGTTCGTGAAAAGCTGAATCGCGCCATCGAAGTGTCTAAAACAATTGGCAGCAATGTCGAACTCGGCATGCAGGTAGCGGGCTGGGAAGTAATGCTGCCCACCGATCTCGATACGGATGTCCTCTGTCTTGATTTCCAGGGCCTGGAACGACTTGATGCCGTCCGACTCACTCCACTTGATGTCAAGGCAGTAGGTGTTGGCAAAGAGGTAGGAGGCAGCTCGAGATTCAATGTCCAGGGGTGGGCGCAGCTTGGCGATTCCGGGCTTGATGTTTCGTATGTCCTGATCGAAGGGGGCCCCGTACCAAGTGTCAGCTTCGAAATAGCCCAAGCCGTCAACGTCGATCCGGACTCGGTCTTCATCGAGGGCAATGTACTTTTCTACACCGGGTTCATCGAACCGCCAGAATAAGTCTATAAACCTCGGTGCCCAATTGTTGACCGGGTGCATTCCACGCCGGTAACAGGGATGGGCCATCAAAATAAAGTCAGGTCCCGCAAAGCACCCTTCGGAATAGGTGCTGGGAGGGAATCGGCTCGCGATCTCTTTGAACGAAAGTAATCCGTCGCGCTCGATCTTTATCGGCCCCAAGAGCGCCTTTGCAATGCCCTGTGCCTTTGCGACGATGCCGGTGGTCTGGATGTACTCGAATGAATCCGTGCTGAGATTCACGCCCTTGGATGCGGCGAGAGCCGTGAACTTCGCAATTAGATCTGCGGAGGCAGACAACCGTTCTCGGGAGAATCTTTCCATGTCCTCAAGGTAACGCATCAACCATTCTTTGTGTTCTTGGTCAGTCATCAAAATCCCCCTTGTAGGTGACAGGATTCCACCATATCAGCGCAGTCTTTCGCAGGCCGATTGCGCTCAACTCCCCACCGCCCGCATCCCCACCAACCCCGGCATCGCCCCCCGCATCGCCTCCAAGAACAACCGCAACCTAGCCGGATAAAACCGCGCATACGGGTACACCAGGTACACCGGCAGCGGCGCCGCGTGCCAAGTGGGCACCAGGTGCAGCAGCTTCCCCTGCCGCACATCGTTGTCCACGATCCACGCCGATGAAATGCACGCCCCCAGCCCGGCCAGGGCGGCGCTGCGCAGGGCGTACAGGCTGTCGGTGGCCAAACGGGGCGTGATGCCAAACGTGTGGGCCTCGCCGCCGGGCTCTTGGTTCAGCGTGACCTCGCGGCGGTAGAAGGTGCTCAGGGCCAGCCAGGGCAGGGGCTGCAGGTCTTGCGCGTGCTGGGGCGTGGGGCGCCCGGCCATGAGGGCGGGGGCGGCCAGCACGATGCGGGGCACTTCGGCCAGGCGCACCGCGACCACGCTGGGGTCGTCCACCGCACCGACCTGAATGGCGCAGTCGATGCCTTCGGCGATGAAGTTGGGGCGGCGGTCGTGCAGCATCCATTCCACATCCACCTCGGGGTAGCAGCGCAGGTAGGCCATCAGCGGGGCGATGAACTGGTCTTGCCCAAAGGCGTGCGGCGCCAGCACACGCAGGGTGCCGCGCGGGGTGTCGGCCGTGCCGCGCAGGTCGTCCTCCATGGCGCGCCAGTCTTCCAGCAGGGCCTTGGCGTGGGCAAAGCAGCGGTCGCCGTCTTCCGTCAGCTTCATCACATGGGTGGAGCGCTGCAACAGCTTGATGCCCAGGCTGCGCTCCAGCGCCTGCAGGCGGCGGCTCACGGTGGGCTGGCTGGTGCCCAGTTGCTGGGCGGCGGCAGACAGGCTGCCGGCCTCGACGATGCGGACAAAGGTCTGCATCAGCTCGATGCGGTCGGCGCCGGGTTGCAAGGCTGGCAGGGTGTTGGTCATACGCCAAGCGTATAACGAATCTGCAATTCAGCCTACTACCCAGCGCTGCGGCGTGCTAGAACAATCGCACCATTCCTTTCTAACCAATGGTGTTGTGATGTCTTCCATTCAAAACGTGCATGCAAGCGGCGCAGTGGGGCTTGCCCCGGTGGCGTCGCCTGCGGAGGGGGCGGTGAGTGCGCCGCTCTTATTGCTGCTGGCGACCACGGCGGGGCTCAGCGTGGCGTCGCTGTACTACAGCCAGCCCATGCTGGGCGTGCTGGGGCCCGACATGCAGGCCGACAGCCGCGTGGTGGGGCTGGTGCCCACGCTCACGCAGCTGGGCTATGCGCTGGGCATCTTGCTGCTGGCGCCGCTGGGCGACCGGTTTGACCGGCGCCGCATCATCGTCATCAAGTCCATCGCGCTGATGCTGGCGCTGCTGCTGAGCGGCCTGGCGCCCGGCATGGGCGCGCTGCTGGCGGCCAGCCTGGCCGTGGGCCTGGCGGCCACGGTGGCGCAAGACGTAGTGCCCGCCGCCGCCACGCTGGCCCCGGCGGCGCAGCGCGGGCGCATGGTGGGCACGGTGATGACGGGGCTGTTGCTGGGCATTTTGCTGTCGCGCGTAGTCAGCGGCTTTGTAGCGCAGCAGTGGGGCTGGCGCACGGTGTATGTGGCGGCGGCCGTGGCGATTGCGCTGCTGACGGTGGCCGTGTGGCGTGGGCTGCCGCGGTTTGCGCCCACCACGCAGCTGGGCTACGGCGCGCTGATCGGCTCGATGGTGGCCTTGTGGCGCCAGCACAGTGCGTTGCGCCGCGCCGCCTGGGCGCAGGGGCTGCTGGCCGTGGGCTTCAGCGCGTTCTGGTCCACGCTGGCGGTGATGCTGCACAGCCAGTTTCAGCTGGGTACGGCGGCTGCGGGTGCGTTTGGCCTGGCCGGGGCTGCAGGGGCACTGGCAGCGCCACTGGCCGGGCGCCTGGCCGACAAGCGCGGGCCCGAGGTGGTGACGCGCTATGGCGCCGGGCTGGCTGCCGCGTCGTTTGCGGTGATGGCGCTGGCACCGCTGCTGCCTGCGCAGGCCCAACTGGGTTTGATCGTGGCCAGTGCCATTGGCTTTGACTTTGGCGTGCAGGCCACGCTGGTGGCGCACCAGACCATCGTGTACGGCATTGACCCCGCAGCGCGCAGCCGGCTCAATGCGCTGCTGTTCACCGGCATGTTCATCGGCATGTCGGCCGGGGCTGCTCTGGGCAGCCTGGCGCTGGCGCAGTGGGGCTGGCTGGGGGTGGTGGGCTTGGCCACGGTGGGGTCGCTGGCGGCGCTGGCGGTGCGCATGGGGCGCCGCCGGGGCTGATTTGGGGTGAAATATGGCTGTAGCGCTAGTGGATCATGCGCTGGCAGCTATACAAATGAGAGCGAAATCCGCGCAAGGCAAGGGTTACGCTTTTTGCAGCAAGCGGTCCATCCAAACCAGGCAAGCTAGACCCAAGGGGCCAGACAGCGCCACATAGCCCAGCGAGGCGACCAGTTTGGCCCACCGCGAGTAGCGTGGCAGGTTGGTGATGACATACAGCCCGGGGATGAAGATGAACAGAGCCAGTATGGCGGCCACTGCCGGGGGAGGGGCCCCAAGCCAGATCATCACCAAAGGCGGCACCCACAAAGGGGCCAGCAGCGACGTCCAGCGAAATGAAGCGCTTTCCAGAACATAGGGAGGCAGACCCCAGCCCGCTTCCCTGGGGCTGAGGTCATCTCGCGACGCGGAAGGACTGCCGCCTGCCCACCGGCCGCATCTGAGGCACCTGGATGTACCTGGCGGGACGCTGGCGCGGCAGTTGAAGCAGGTGGGAAATGACACGCGTCCGCTCAGGCCTTCTTCACCTCAATGTGGTACAGCCCCCAGGGGCACAGGCCAAAGCGGTCCTTCACGGGCTTGTCCTTGAAGGCGGGCAGCACGTCGGCGTCGTACACGGCCCACTGGGGGCCCAAGCCGCCCAGGGCCATGGGCTGGCCGTCGATGTGGGTGGCGACGATCATGCGGTAGGCCTGGGCGTCGGCCATGCTGATGTTGACGTTGTAGCCGTCCACCGCACGCAGGCCCAGTTGCACGGGGCTGCCCGCTGCCACACCGGCGGCGGCCAGCACGGTGGTGAGCAGGGGGCCCTTGAGCGTGTGGGGCTTGCTGTCGTATTCGAGCGTGGGCTTGATGGTGACGGCGGGCATGCGCGCCAGGGCGGCGGCGTCCAGCGCGAAGGCCTTGTCAAACTGGATGCCGTGTTTGCCCATCATCTGGTCGATGGTGGTGTCCAGCGCGCCGCGGTTGGACTGGGTGATGGCGCCGCTGATGGTGAGCAGCGTGGGGCCGCTGGGGGCCTTGGCCGGCGTGGCGGCGTGGCTGCTGCCCGTGGCAGTCCACAGGCCTGCCAGGCCCATGCCGGCGGCGACGAAGTTGCGCTTTTTCATGCTCATGGGAGGGTGCTCCTTGATGGAAATCAGGGGCGCATGGTAAGCGCAAGATGCAGGGGCGCCATGCAAAAAGTTGCCGTGGTCCAGCCATCGCTTGCAGTGCGCCAGAGTCCGCCGGGTCCGGCTATCGCGCACGAAGCCCATGGCGCAGCGCCGACATGGGGCAAACGCAGCGCTCGCTGGGGTCTCCGGAAAACATGCGTCGCGGTGTGCTCCTGTGATTCAGGTCAAGCTCTCATGCACGCGTACCTGCTATGGATCCAATGGCCCGACGCTTCAATCGAAAAGGCGCGGGCGTACGATGGGGGCCACGGCGATGTGGCCTGAAGCGCTGGTCTGCACCTTGTGTTGCGCAAAGCGTCATTCACCGAAATCCCGAGACTGAACAAATTGTGACTGGCCCAGAATAGAACGAAGCCAACCAAGCAATCAACGGGCGTACCATTTTTGTCCCAACTCTATTCCTTTGCAATGCAATCATCTAGCCGGATAAATATCATTTGTGTAGTGGGTACCCGGCCGGAAGCCATCAAAATGGCTCCACTGATTATTGCGCTGCGCAACACCCATTGGGCATCGGTACGGATTGTTTCGACAGGGCAACACCCTGTCTTGGTCGAAAAAATGCTGTCGCATTTTTCGCTGACTCCGGATTTTATTTGCGACGTCATGGAGCCAAATCAGAGCCTGGCAAAACTGACCATCCGATTGCTTGGTGAACTGGATCGTTGCTTTCAGGCTGAAAAGCCTGATATCGTGATTGGACAAGGTGATACAACGTCAGTCACGGTTGCCGCACTCGCTGCGTTCTATCTTCGCATTCCCTTTGCTCACGTGGAGGCGGGCTTGCGAACGAGAGACTATAAAAATCCATTTCCCGAGGAAATGAATCGCGTACTGGTTGGAAACCTGGCGCAATGGCATTTTGCACCGACTAATATTGCTAAAAAAAATCTCGTCGCCGAAGGGAAATCTGCCGATACCATCTACGTGACGGGCAATACGATAGTGGATGCCTTGCTTTATACCGCAGATCGTTGTCCGCCCTTCGTGCTTCCAGAATTCGCGAACTGTAAAATGATATTGTTTACCGCGCACAGACGGGAAAACATCGGGCAGCCATTTTCTGAAATATGCCGGGCGGCGCGATATCTGGCTGACGTGAGGGACGATGTATTTATTCTCTTCCCTGTTCATCCTAACCCAGCTATAAAGGATGCGGCGTACTCGTATCTTTCAAATCATTCACGGATTCGTTTGACCCCCCCGCTTGACTATATTGATTTCATCGCGGCCATGAAATCTTCGTTTTTTATACTCACTGACTCAGGGGGGGTCCAGGAGGAGGCCCCATCTTTGCGTAAGCCGGTGCTCGTGTTGCGCAATGAAACCGAAAGGCCTGAGGGCTTAGAAGCCGGCGTTACCAAATTGGTGGGGCATGATTTTGAATCCATCGTCAATTCATCGCTGCAACTGCTTGATGATGATACTGTGTACAAATCGTTTTCACGGGGCAATTCCCCTTACGGCGATGGCAGGGCATCAGAAAAAATCGTGGATATATTGCATAAGGCATTGAGAAAAAACAGTTATGCGCATTCTTCTGATTGCCTATGAGTTTCCCCCCATCATCGCAGCCCAATCACTACGATGGTTCTATCTTTCGAATGAACTGGCAAAGCTCGGTGTGGAAGTGCATGTGCTTTGCTCGGACATGCCTGCGCTGCCCCCTTTTCATGAGGATTTTGCGCCTGGGGTTACCGTCCATCGGGTCTGGCCTGGTCCATATGTCGGTTTTTCTCAAAAAGCCTATTTACATTTATCCAGGTGGGGACGAGGTGGTGGCGCGGTGGGGCCGCTGGGTGGCGATTCGGTCTGGTTAAAAATGCACCGGTGGGGGCGCCGGGTACTCGATCAGATTATATTTCCAGACTTACGTACCGAATGGGCACCCAGCGCGTCCTTGCGTTTGATTCAGTTGCTCCGAACAACCCGGTACAGCGCGGTAGTGGCGTCGCACGAGCCCGGCGTAGACCTTCTGTTGGGTCTCTTGGCCAAACGGATCACTCGAATTCCGCTTATCGTCGACCTCGCTGATCCTGTAGTTGCGCCCTATACGCCGCGCTGGCGCCAGCGCATCGATCTAGTCTTTGAAGCAAAAGTTATTGCCCGTGCCGACGCTATAGTGGTAACGACGATGGCTGTTGTCGATCTCCTGAAAAGGCGCCACGGATTACAAGACGCCGACAATAAATTCACCTGCATCGCACAGGGATTTCCCAGTCGAAATAGCGGACGTGTAGAAAATAGCCATCATTCCAAGTCCCTGCATCTTGTTTATACCGGGAATTTTTATGCAGACTTCCGTTCTCCTGTCGAGTTTGCAAGGGCGCTGCGGTCGATTCGTGATCTGGATATTTCAGTCACATTTTATGGAAATCACGCTGCATACCAAGCACTTTTCGATGGCATTCCAGGGGTCAAATTTCACGGGATAGTCGATCATGGCACGTGCATTTCCGCGCAGCAGAATTCCGATGTGCTGCTTAGCGTGGGCAACAGCCAGCCGTTTCAAGTTCCAGGAAAAATTTATGAGTATCTCGGTATAGGTTCACCTATCTTGCATATTGCCAATACCCCAATGGACGAGGCCGGCGCACTGATCATGCGCGTCCGGGCAGGATGGGTTGTCCAGAACCAGGCAGATTCCATCGAACGCATCCTCCGCGAAATTCATGCGCGATGGACAAGCGGGGCATTGCAATCAATGTTTCTGCGTGATGAAAACACCATTGCAGAGTTTGCTTGGGGTAAAAGAGCCTTTCACTATAAGGGCGTGATCGATGAGTGTATAGGGCCGCATGAAAATGCCGGTCGTATAGAGAGCAGCATGAAAAACAAGGAAAAGGGAAGGTATTGATGCGTATAGCCGTTGACATCAGCATGCTTGAGGTACCTGGTTCAGGCATCGCGAGGTACATCAAATGCCTGCTGCCAATCATGATAGAGCAGAGCGAGGGTCGGCATCATTGGTTGCTTTATGGTAGGGCGTGCCCGTCAGGGAATTATGCTCATCTGCCAAATGTGACTTGTCGGTCTGATTATTTACCTCGGGATGCCGGCCGCATCGCCAGTTTGTTTTGCTCCCAAGTCATTTGGGGGAGTATTGATAGACCTGATGTTTACTGGAGTCCTGCGCACAGGCTGCCATGGTTCTTGCCGCGAAAAACAGCCACCACTGTAACTGTTCATGATTTGTGCTGGTTGAAGCAACCAGAAACGATGCGTCGCGTCACGTATCACCTTGACCGCGTGCTGATGCCCAGAAGCCTTGCCTCCACCCAACAGATCATTGCGATTTCTGAATCGACGGCGGAAGACATCAGGCTTCATTTTGATGAGACAGTCTGGAAAAAAGTGTCCATCGCAACCGAAGGTGGGGCGCATATGCCATCCCCCTTGCCGATCACCCATTTAAAGACCTTTGGCATTGAAATGCCCTATGTACTCTTTGTGGGTAGTTTCGAGCCACGAAAGAATTTGGCAAGATTGCTGCAGGCTTTCCAACAGGTGATCAAGCGTAGCGACACTGAAATACTTTTAGTATTGGTGGGGGGCGCGAGCTGGGGACAAAACTCTGTCAAAAGTGACATTGCAGCCTTGGGGATTGCGGGCAAGGTGCTTGTCCTGGATAACGTTGACGATCAGATTCTGTCGACGTTGTACTGTCATGCGCAATGCTTGGCCGCGCCTTCTCTCCTGGAAGGCTTCTGTTTGCCGGCAGCCGAGGCAATGTCGTTTGGAACTCCGGTGCTGGCCTCCATGTCCTCAGCGTTTCCAGAGGTGGTAGGGCAAGGCGGTGTTCTTGTAGATCCCCTTAGCGTGGATTCCATTGCCGAAGGTCTTACCAAGCTCGTCACCAATGAGGAATTGAGACGGGAACTTGGTGCGCATGCACTCCAGCATTCCCGTGGTTTTTCATGGGAGCGGGCAGGACTGGCCACGTTGAAGATTCTGGAAAATGCGCATGCAACTAAAAAAATGGAGCTGGCTCGCTGTGGAGCCCGCTAGATTTTCAGAATTTCTCTGGCATGAATAATCAAATGGGACTGAAAGTGCGAGCGCCCAGTTTTTATAACCCTATAAATGAATGCAACTGATTCCAATGCAATGAAGAACCAACGCTCTTGGCGCATTGGCATCTTTGGCACGTTTGATGTAGAGAATTATGGTGATCTGCTTTTCCCGATCATTGCAGAACTGGAGTTGTCCCGCAGGCTGGGAAGCGTTGAACTCACCCCATTTTCCTATCACGCAAAATCCTCGGAGGATTGGCCATATGGTGTGGAGTCACTGGCGGAATTGCCTCGCATGGCCAGTGATCTTGATGCAATCCTGATTGGCGGCGGGTTCATTGTCCGTTTTGACAAATTCATCGCTCCGGGATATGGGCCACCGGCAACGTGGATTCACCATCCCACGGGATATTGGCTGGCGCCGGCATTGGTGGGTGCGCAGCATGGTGTGCCTGTCATATGGAATGCTCCGGGCATGCATTGCAACGAGATTCCAGATTGGAGCCACCCGCTGCTTTCTCTTGCGCTTGATTCCAGCGCTCATATCGCGGTGAGAGACGAACCGTCGAAGACCGCACTCAGGCCATTTGTTGAGCCGCAGCGCGTGCATGTGATGCCTGATACCGCCTTTTCAATCGGGCGCTGTTTGAAATCCCATGCCGCGACCGATGAGGCGGCTGCGATTCGCGACGCTCTGGGCCTGAAAGCCCCATATCTCGTGATTCAGGCGACCCAGAATCTCGAGCGGCTTACCGATTACTTGAAGAAATTTCGTACGGAGTTGCCCAATCTCAGCGTGCTTCTGCTCCGTCTCGGGCCGGTGCTTTGTGATCACGAATCGTTCATTGACAGCGAGCTGCAGGGGACGTTTTGTCTCAGCGCATGGCCATCTCCGATGGTGCTGGCATCGCTGATAGGCGGATCCGAAGCAGTCGCGGGACACAGCTATCACCTTGCGATTACTGCACTGTCCTGTGGTGTTCCGGTATTCAGCTCCAGCGATCTCTCCCAAGGAAAGTTCACGGCGCTAGCCAAATACGACACCGTGCATCCGTTGCCGCCTGAAGGCTGCGACGATCCCCAATGGTTGTCCCAACGAATGGGCCGCAAAGAACCGTCGGATGTGGTGGTCGAGGCTAATGACATGCTGGAAAACTACTGGAATCATGTTGCCGCTGTGGTTCGAGCGGGCAAGACGGACTCCACGACCGCGACGAGTGCTTTTTTGATGTCGCTGCCTGGCATTCTGGAGCATGGGCAACGGCAGGCAGGAGCAGGCGATCCGGAATCCGCCGACCATCTGCGGGATCTGAAGGCTCGTTTGATAGGCTGCGAGGATTCGCTTGGTGAAGCAAAAGCGCAGTTGTCGGAGGTAACGCGCAGATCGCTCGATCTTGAAACCCAACTGCTGGAGTTGCACCAATCCATGTCCTGGAAAACGACGGCCCCCTTGCGCAGGGCGTGGCGCTGGTTGCAAGGCCTGTCAGCTTGAAGCAGATTCATACTATTTTCTTATGAAGCCAGAATCAGACGAATCGGAAAACCTACTGCCCACCCCAGCTCACGGGAATGCCATCGGGGACCCCGAAGGCCCGCATCAATGCCCTTCCTGCGGCGAAATGGCAGTGATGCGGCAGGCCATTACTCAACTTGAGCAAGAGTTGATTACCAGCAGGGAGACGATTGCGTCCCGAGACATCGCCATTGATTGGCTGAAAAAAGAAGCAGAAGCTGCAAAGATGGCGCTGGAGTGGCGTCGCAAAAGTCTCAAATATCTGCTGATCGATTTGATGTATCTGCTGGCCGACCGCTCGCCGATTGCCCGTACGCTCGGAAATCTGCTTTTGCCAAGGCGCCTCAAAAGAAGACTCCATGCAGAATCACTGCGCAATCAATTCCAGGAAGTTCCGCTTCTCCGGCCGCTAGCTGTGCCCCTCGTTGGCGAAAAATGCAACGATAAAATTGATATTGTCTGTTTTGCCAACATCGAATGGTCTGCCCGGTATCAAAGACCGCAGCAGATGATGTCTCAGTTTGCCGCTCATGGTCATCGTGTGTTTTATATCGTACGCTCGGGAATGCCTGAAAGGAGGGCTC
This sequence comes from Acidovorax sp. Root568, assembly GCF_001427445.1. Lineage (NCBI taxonomy): Bacteria > Pseudomonadati > Pseudomonadota > Betaproteobacteria > Burkholderiales > Comamonadaceae > Acidovorax > Acidovorax sp. Root568. The sequence continues at coordinate 170,429 of NZ_LMGP01000010.1, forward strand.
CCTACGAGTTGAGGCAGGTTGCCGAGAGGATATTCGAGGTATGTCTGGCTTTCAGTGAATATGAAGATTTCTATTCCGTAAAGATGTCAGCTACCAATCTTAAGGCTGGGAACGAATCATTTTCCCGGCTGGCGCTGGATGCAAAGATAAGAGCCGCTCTGGTCGTGGTCCATCTTTCTTACTGGACCGGGTTGGCCCTCGACTTACAGAAGTCCCGGTCATGGCGCGTTCAATACGACTGCATGGACGAATGGGCTGACTTCCCTGATATCGGCGAGCAACTTATCAAAGAAGAAGAGGTACTGGTTCGCAGCGCAGATCTGGTTACGGTAACTGCATCTGTTTTAAAGAAAAAATGGATGGACCAAGGAATAGATTGTCTGCTCGTGCGAAATGCTGTGGACTATGATTTCTTTTTTGATCGATGTACTGAAAACAATCTGCTTGCCCATCTAAAGAAGCCCATCATTGGGTTCTACGGCGCCTTGGCTCCCTGGATTGATTTTTCTTTGTTACATTTCCTGGCAGAAAAACGCCCAAGCTGGAATTTTGTATTGGTCGGGGATCGCTTTGTAAAAGATCTGGCGGGCCTTGACCGGATGTCCAACGTGCACCTTACGGGCCGAAAGCCTTATGAGGACATGCCGCGCTATCTTCACGGCTTTGATGTATGCCTGATCCCATTCAAGTTGAACAAAGTGACGCATGCGGTGGATCCAGTGAAATTCTACGAATTCATGAGCGCCGGGAAGCCGGTGGTGAGTGTGCCACTTGAAGAGATGGCAATATACCAAGATTATGTATATTTTGCCACTGAGTTCGAGGATTTTCTTGCAAAAATAGAAATCGCGTTGGCCGAAATAGATTTCGTACTGGTTGAACGAAGAAAGGAGTTGGCCAGGGAAAATGATTGGCGGCATCGCTATATCGCAACCCAGGAGGCCATCAAGGGGTTGTACGGAAAATGCTCGATTGTAATAGTGAGCTTCAATAATGCTGAACTTACCAGGCAATGTATTGAGAGCGTTGTTTCCTGGACTACATATCCCAACTATGAATTGATCATTGTTGATAATGCTTCTTCCGATGGTACCGGAGCCATGCTCCATGAAATTCAGAGCCGGTATGCGATGGTGAAGGTGCTTATCAACAAGAGCAATAGAGGCTTTGCGGCGGCAAACAACCAGGGAATTACGTTGGCCGAGGGCGAATATATCGTGTTGCTCAATAATGATACGGTGGTCACAGGCGACTGGCTGGAGGCAATGCTCCGTCATTTGGAGGATGAGAAAATTGGCATGGTGGGACCAGTGACCAATTCAATCGGTAACGAAGCAAAGATCAATACAAGCTATATTAATCTGGAGCAGATGCATGAATTCGCTTCTGGATATACCGTCGCGCATGCCGGCCGCCATTTCGACATCTCGATGCTGGCAATGTTTTGTGTGGCGATGCGGCGCCATGTTTTCAATGAAATCGGGGACCTGGACGAGATGTTCGGTCTCGGAATGTTCGAGGATGATGATTACAGTCGGAGAATGCACGCGGCCGGTTATCGAACAGTATGTGCTGAAGATGCCTTTATCCATCATTATGGCCAAGCATCGTTTGGAAAACTGATCGAGACGGGTGAATATCAGGCCATCTGGGACCGAAACCAAGCTTACTTCGAAAGCAAATGGGGTGCCTGGAAGCCGCACACGCACAACCGCCAGCCAGGAAGGCCAGAATGAGATCCGATAGTGAGATCACCGCCGACCATTGGTCCAAGAATGTGGCGAGTTCCGATGCCTTTTCGCCCCAGGTCTACTGGCTTGCTGTGCCGGCTGTTCAGCAGCGCTTTCAGCGGCTGGCCTGTGGAGGGACCGATCATCGCTGGTGGGTGCAATATTGCCTTGGTGAATTCCTAGATCGTTCGATATCCCCGATCAGGATGTTGAGCATCGGTTGTGGCAGCGGTACTCTGGAGCGGGACCTTTTCCGACTCAATGCCTTTTCCGAGTGTGATGCAATTGATATTGCGCCCGGTGCTATTGATATTGCCCGGAAAGAGGCGAATTTAATTGGCGCTTCCAATATTAAGTATCACGTACAGGACGTCCAAAAAACGCCGTTGGAGAAAAATACTTACGATGCCGTCTGGTTTAATGGGTCGTTGCATCACATCAAGGAACTCGAGTCGGTTTGTGGGTTGGTTCGCAACGCCTTAAAGCCGGGGGGCTGGGTGTTCTATAATGAATATGTAGGAGCCAATCATTTTGCTTTTCCAGGGCGCCAACGGGAGGTTGTCGAAAGTGCTTTCCGCCTTTTGCCTCCAGAGTATCGCCGCTCATTTCAGCTGGAACACTTCGGCAAGGTACAGTTCAACGTGCAACTTCCCGAGCCGGCAGAAGTAATCAAGGTCGATCCGTCAGAGGCAATTCGGTCACAAGACATACGCAGGGTGCTATCTGATTATTTTGTCGAACATGCTTTCAATCCCTGTGGTGGCAATATATTGCAGTTCGCCTTGCATGGGATTGCGGGTAATTTCGTAGAAACAGACCCGCGTTCGATGGCTTTGCTCCAGATGCTGTTCGATATTGAAGACACTCTCTTGAACAACCGATTTTTTGAAACCGACTTTGCAGTGGGCGTTGCACGGGTTCCGTAATGGAGTGGAGATTGATCCAAAAATTCATCCGCCATGAAAGCTGGTTGCCTGGTTTTTTGCTTCGATTCCCAGATCGACGATACCAAGAAAAGGGTCATTTCCGCGCGCTACCGTATCAAAACTCAGTATCCCCACTTGCTTGTTAATCAGGAGTGAGGTCTCCTCGGTGCGACCATTCATCAGCTTGATGGTGATGTAGTATCGACCTGCTGCCAGTATCGCTGGGACGTGAAAGGTGACTGTTCCACTTTCCCCGTCGATGTCAGAATTGGTGAGGGGAAGCACAAAATTTTTTCCACCAACGACGAGCAGCCGTGCTTCCTGGATGGTAATGCTGATATTGGGTAATGAGACTGACTTGCTGATTCTATAGCTGACGACGATCTCGATTGTCTCACCATAGACAAATGACGAATAGTGGCTTCCGGTGTTGGTGAATTTGGCGGAGATTACCTCTCCTTCCGTTGTCCCAAATGCAATGCGTGCACCGTTGACCTCCTGTTTTCTCGTCACTGGAATCTTTCCGCCGCTTGCCCAGCGGCGTTGCTCGTCCCGCATGTCCAGCAGGTACATTTCGGAAATCGTCTCAGGAGATCCAAATGCCTTCAACAGTCCTTCATGGAGATAGATCGCGGTGTTGCAGAATCTCTTGACCATGCTCATGTCATGGGACACAAACAGAAGAGTTGTTCCTTTTCCTGCCAGGTTCTCTAGCCGACCCAAGCATTTGAACTGAAAGGAGGCGTCACCGACGGCAAGAGCCTCATCGATGACCAGTATGTCGGGCTCCACGCAGACGGACACCGAGAATGCCAGGCGCACAAGCATCCCGCTGGAATATGTCTTGGTCGGTTGGTCGATGAAGTCTCCGATATTGGCGAAGTCGGCAATTTCGTCAAACTTTGCATCTATTTCCGCTCTTTTCAATCCAAGCAGTGCTCCATTGAGATAGACATTCTCACGGCCTGTGAATTCTGGATTGAATCCTGACCCAAGCTCGAGCAGTGCCGCTATCTTCCCTCGGGCTTGAATCTGCCCCGACGTGGCGCGCAGCGTGTTGCAGATCAGTTGGAGCAGAGTTGATTTTCCGCTTCCATTTCGTCCAATAATACCGAGGGATTCTCCCTTGCGGACACGGAATGAGACGTCTTTCAGTGCCCAGAATTCGCGGAACCGCTGCTGCCCGACAAAAGGGAGCATCTGCAGCAGTCGGTCACGTGGCTTGTCATAAATTTGATAGCACTTGCTGATTTTGTCGACTTCAATGGCGAATTCAGAGGACATCGGAAAATCCCTCGCGGCTTTTCTGAAAAAACCAAAGGCTTGCTATCGCGAAGACGCCGGAAAATAGGATCGATGTACCCCATTTTATGATATTTGGCATGCCTCCCCAGAATAATGCCGTACGTGCATCTTCAATCACCTGTGCCAGGGGGTTCAAGCCCATTGCTTGGTGCCATTCAGGGGGGAGTGCACTGATTGGATAAAATACAGGGGTCAAGAACATGATCGGTAGTAAAAGTGCACCAATAATGTGATTGATATCACGAAAGTAGACGCCGAGTGCGCTCAGGATCCAGGAAATGCCGAGTATGTAGAGGCAGATTGGAATTAAAACAAAAAGATAGATGAAAGAAGATGCGGGCGGAATTCCAATTGTCAATCCATAGAAAGCAAGCCATACGATTGAACTCACAAGCATATGAAATAAGCCTACCCCCAGATTGATCCAGGGCATAATTTCAAGTGGGAATTGAATTTTTTTTACATAATTTGTATTGGATACAATCATTGTCGGTGCGCGGAGCGCGCATTCCGAAAAAAAATTGAAAATCGTCATACCGATAAAAATAAGCAGTGCAAATTCAGTAGGGGATTCATTGCTATCGGGCCAGCGAACAGTAAATACCTTGGTGAATACGGTGGTGTAGACAAGAAGGGTAAATGCAGGGGTGATGATTGACCAGATCAATCCCATGAGTGAATTTCGATAACGGGAAGTGATTTCACGTTGAATCAATGAGAAAATAAGCTCTCTATGTTCCCAGGGAATAAATAGATGGGCGGGTCGCAGAAATGACTGCCTGTTCATGTATTTACGGTAATTAAGGATTCAATGCAGGCGCCGCTTGACGGCAACATCACGAAATGCCCAGGTTGAGAAACTAGCTGCGCCAAAGATGCCAGCGCGTGGCACGCGGGCTATTCAGCTTGGGTAGTCATGCAGTTCCATATCCACCCCTGGTGGCCACATTGAGCTGATGGATCCGGGTTGGTAGAACGTCACGGTCACACTCCGTCGGGATTGAGTAGCTTGCTCCGATACCCGTGTCACTTCGTGCCAAGAAGTGTCCGACCTGACAAAGGTGGCCGAATTCCCAATGGTCGGGTTTACCAGAGCAGCAACGTCCTTTGCATCGGAAGAATTCAGGATGGCCAGACAGCCACCGTCCATGGGATGCCACTTGTCGTTGAAATAAAAAACGTGGGTGACAATTTTCTCGGGGAGATCGCGATGGGGGCCCAGAAGTGCGCCAGGGCCGTAGTGATAAACATGCGCCTCCATCGGCAGGCTAGTCAGGTCAATGCCAGTAATGGACGACATGGCAAGCCGGTATTCTGCAGAAAGTAGGTCTTGTGCCAGTTGGTACCAATAAGGGCTCAGGGATTCGGCGTGCGATATGGTTTGCTCTCCCATCGGAATCAGGGATCGGGCGTCGTATCGATAGTCTTTTTCTCCCCCATAAGCCTCGACGGTGCGGAAGTGATCGTGGGGATAGGTCTTGGAAAGTGCGGCGCAGTCAGCCTTTGAATAGAGGTCCGAAATTTCAGCCCATCTGAATGGCTGCATTTTCATACTGCATTCGCGAATTTTCGAAAAGTCGATCATGGGTCAATAAAAATTTGTGAAGGGGCAATTGGTGAGTACGTAAGGCTGAGCTGACTCAGGACTTTTTTCGTGTGACTTGGAACAGTATGCACTCCACTTCGTCGTTAGCTAGAGGCCTCAGATTCGGAAGGCGAGATGACTGCGGGAGGGCTCCTCTGATTGACTAGTCGAGACCGAGTGTTGTCCATCCGCCCGGCTGTCTGGGATGCCGTTGTCACCGGACTGCGGCCATGCGGCAAGGGTAAATGGTGAACATGCCCACACGCACGCTTGATCAATAGGCTCTGGGCGAGCTCTTCTGATCTGTAGTGGTTTCGAGAGCTAGGGCTTCGCGCGGAGGGGTTGCGTAGATGCCTTTGCTGCGACTGGAGAGCTCCCGTCCTAATGTGGTGTCCGTGCGCAGATGCCCACACGATGACTTTCGCACCGAGGGGATTTGGGCTCCAGAAGGCCGAATGTGTTTGATCAGCCGGGGCTGAGGCCGTTTGTGACTGAGCTGGCTGCGGTAGCCTCCTGCCGTGCAGGCTCGTCACTTTCGGCGCGCCATGGCGTCAGAACCGGTCGGTGCATGTCGCCCTCCGCGAGTCAGCGCATTCGACAGCCGTTCATGGTGTCTGGCTCAAATCGGGGAGTGCGCTGCCTGCGCCCCTTGCTTCATACAGAAACTGTATGTGGTCACGCGGATTTCTTCGTTGGCGCGGGGCGGGGGCACCCCTATGGTGGGCGGGTTCGTTTCTCTTTCGTCCACCTCACCGATCTGGAAAGCCGCCACCCATGTCTGCCGTCCTCAAGCCCCTGCCCGCCACCGACCTCGCCCGCAACCCCACGCCGCAGCGCAAGGACTGGTTTGATGCGCCCAGCCCGCGCCCCACGCTGCAGGCCGAGCGCCGCTACCGGCAGGAGAACCTGGCCGTGGCCTTTCGGCTGTTTGCACAGCAGGGGTTTGACTACGGGCTGGCAGGCCACATCACTGCGCGCGACCCGGAGTGGACGGACCACTTCTGGGTGAACCCGCTGGGCGTGCATTTTTCGCAGATCAAGGTGTCCGACCTGCTGCTGGTGAACGCGGCAGGCGAGATCGTCATCGGCCAGGGCCCGCTGAACCGCGCGGCGTTTGCCATCCACGCGGCGTTGCACGAGACGCGGCCCGACATCATTGCTGCGGCCCACACCCATTCCACATATGGCAAGGCGTGGTCTGCGCTGGGCCGCAAGCTCGACCCGCTGACGCAGGACTCGTGCATCTTCTATGAAGACCACGCGCTGTTCGACGACTTCACGGGGGTGGTGCTGGAGACGGACGAGGGCTTTCGCATTGGCAAGGCGCTGGGTGCGCAGAAGGCGGTGATCCTGCAGAACCACGGCATCCTGACGGCGGGGCCGTCGGTGGAGGCGGCGGCGTGGTGGTACATCGCGCTGGAGAACGCCTGCCAGGCCCAGCTGCTGGCCGAGGCGGCGGGCGCGCCCCGACTCATTCGCCATGAGATCGCGCAGCACACACATGCACAGATCGGCGGGCCCGGCGGCGCGCAGTTTGCCTTCAGGAGCCTGTTCGACATCCTCGTGCGGCAGCAGCCCGAGGTGCTGCAATGAACGCGCCGCTGACCTGGGGGCAGGTGGCGCGCACGCTGGCGGTGGAGTTTGCCGAGCGCGCCGTGGCGCATGACCGGGACGGGAGTTTTCCGCACCAGAACTTTGCCGACCTGCAGCAGGCCGGCCTGCTGGCGCTGGCCGCGCCGCGCACGCTGGGCGGGCAGGGCGCGTCGGCCGCGCAACTGGGCGAGGTGATTGGCGCGGTGGGCCAGGGCTGCCCGGCCACGGCGCTGGTGCTGACCATGCAGTACATCCAGCAGCGCGGCATGGGGCGGCCCGGCTCCCCCTGGCCGCGGGCGCTGGCCCGGCAGCTGGTGCACGAGTCGCACAACGAGGTGTCGCTCATCAACGCGTTGCGCGTGGAGTCCGAGCTGGGCTCGCCCGCACGCGGCGGCCTGCCTGCCACAGTGGCGCGGCACACGGCCGAGGGCTGGCGCATCAGCGGGCACAAGGTGTATTCGACCGGCGCGCCCATCCTGCGCTGGTATGTGGTGTGGGCCCGCACCGATGAAGAGGTGCCGCGCGTGGGCTCGTTCCTGGTGCGGGCCGGTTCGCCCGGCATCCGCATCGACGCCACCTGGGACCACCTGGGCCTGCGCGCCAGTGGCAGCCACGATGTGATCCTGCAGGACGTGCTGACCCCCCACGACCACGCGCTCGATGTGCGCCTCCCGCAGGACTGGGCCCGTGGCGAGCCCGCCATGCTGGCCGAGATGACGGTGATGCTGGGCGCGCTGTACACGGGCGTGGCCCGCGCAGCGCGCGACTGGGTGGTGCGCTTTCTGCGCGAGCGCACGCCCGCCAACCTGGGCGCACCCCTGTCCAGCCTGCCGCGCGCCCAGGAGGCCGTGGGCCGCATCGAGGCCCTGCTGCTCACCAACGACCGGCTGATCGCCAGCGTGGCGCATGACCTGGACACCGGCACCTTGGTGCCTGCGGTGGACAGCGGCCTCGTCAAAACCGTGGCCACGCAGAACGCCATCGACGTGGTGCAGGCGGCGTTGCAGCTGTCCAGCAACCACGGCCTGGCACGCAAAAACCCGCTGGAGCGTCACCTGCGCGATGTGTTGTGTGGCCGTGTGCACACCCCGCAGGAGGACAGCGCCCACATTGCCGCAGGCCGCCGCGCGCTGGGCCTGGGCTGAGACGATGAGAACGGATACGCCATGAATGCCGTGCTGGCCCCCCGCCCCCTGGTGGTGTTGAACCAGACCGGTGCCGAGACCGATGCCCTGGTGGCCGCAGCGGGCTTGCCCGTGGCCCTGGCCGACGATGCCGCTGTGCCTGCATGGGAGCGCGCCGCTGATGCTGATGTGCTGTTCACCGGCCCGCGCAATGGCTGGCGCAATGCGCCCGCGCAGCCCCCGGCGGGCTGGCCGGGGCGCCTGCAGTGGGTGCATGTGGCGTCGGCGGGCATCGACTTCTTTCCGCCTTGGTTGCTGCAGGTGCCGCTGGTGACATGTTCACGCGGTGTGGCGGCTGTGCCCATTGCCGAATATGTGATCACGGCGCTGCTGGCACACCAGCGCGACTGGGACACACTGCGCGTGCAAGGGGCCGACCCATGGCGCGAGACCTTTGCGCGGGTGGACCAGCACCTACCCGGCACCCTGCAGGGCCGCACGCTGGGCATTGCGGGCTATGGCGCCATTGGCCGCGCGGTGGCCTTGCGTGCACAGGCGCTGGGCATGCAGGTGGTGGCGCTGCGGCGTGGGGGGGCGCCGGTGGATGGACGGGGTGAAGGGGGTGAAGGCGTGCAGGCGGTGGGCTCCATCGAGCAGCTGCAGGCGGCGTCTGACCACCTGGTGCTGGCCCTGCCCATCACCGCGCAGACCTACCACCTCGTCAACGCGGCCACGCTGGCCCATGCGCGGCCGGGACTGCACCTGGTGAACATTGCGCGCGGCGCCCTGGTGGACCAGCAGGCACTGCTGCATGCGCTGGATGCGGGCCGCCTGTCGGGCGCCACGCTGGATGTGACCGACCCCGAGCCTTTGCCCGACGGCCACCCTCTGTACCACCACCCGCGTGTGCGCATCACGCCGCATGTGTCGTGGGCCGCACAAGGGGCTGCGGAGGTGACGGCGTGCAAGTTTGTGGGCAACCTGCAGCGCTTTGTGGCCGGGCTGCCGCTGCACGACGTGGTGGACAGGGAGCGCGGTTACTGAGCGCCGCAGGCCAGCGGGCCACCCCACCCACACCCCGCGCGCGCATACGAAAACCGCATATGGATGCTTGCAAGCCTTCGTTGGCGCCGCGTGGGGTGGGTGATGCAATGAATGCCGAATCAACCTTGCCTTCATTGACCACACCATGCTGCGCCGCCAATTCCACCATCTGCTGACCGCCTCGGTCGCTGCCAGTTCGTTCCTGTCGCCCGTCCTCACCCATGCCCAAAACTCGTCACGCGTGCTGCTGCGTGCGGGCGACCAGAAGGGTGGGCTGCAGGCGCTGCTGGACGCAGCGGGCGAGCTCAAGAACCTGCCCTACGACATCAAGTGGAGCGAGTTCCCGGCGGCTGCGCCACTGGCCGAGGCGCTCAACGCCAACGCGGTGGACTTTGGCCCCATTGGCGATGCGCCGCTGCTTTTTACGCTGGCGGCGGGCAGCCGGGTCAAGGCGTTTGCGGCCAGCCGCTCTGATGCCTACGGCACGGCCGTGCTGGTGGCGCCCCACTCGCCGCTCAAGACGGCGGCCGACCTCAAGGGCAAGAGCATTGCCACCAACCGGGGCTCCATCGGCCATCTGGTCACCCTCAAGGCGCTGGAGTCGGCGGGCCTCATGGCCGACGATGTGCAGCTGCGCTTCATCCCGCCGCCAGACGCCAAGCTGGCGCTGACGCAGGGCTCGGTTGATGCCTGGGCCACCTGGGAGCCCTACACCGCACTGGCTGAGACCAGCGGCCATGCGCGCGTGCTGGTCAGCGGCCGGGGCCTGTGGTCGGGCCTGAGCTTTCTGGCGGCCACCGATGCGGCCCTGGCAGAAAAGCGTGCGGCGCTGGCGGACTTCAAGGAGCGCGTGGCGCGTGCGCAGGTGTGGTCGTACCAGAACGCCAAGCCGTTTGGCCAGTCGCTGGCGCGCATCGTGGGCATTCCGGCCGATGCGGCGCAGCTGCAGTTTGAGCGCCGCGCCACCCGCTGGCAGGACATCGACGCCCAGGTGCTGGCCGACCAGCAGAAGACGGCCGACTTTTACCTGGCGGCAGGCCTCATCAAGCAGCGGCTGGATGTGCGGGGCACGTTCGACACCAGTTTCAATGGGGGCAAGGGCTGAGGACGGCTGCTCCCGACCTTTCGCCGTTCGGCATTCACCGTTTGCAGCTCGTCCGTCCCGGTGGGCGTTGGGCGGGTTGATGCGCTGGATGTCGTTCGCCAACCATCAACGGAACGCGCTGGTGTGTCCAACGCGCCTCTCCCTGACCTTGAGCCACCGGGGTGCATGCCACCCCGCGCCAGCAACCTTGCGCTGGCCGCACCACAATCGGGTCATATGACCTCTTCTTCGACGATGCTGCGGGTGATCAGCCTGGCAGCCTTTTGCAGCATGGCTTCCATGCGTGTCTGCGACCCGATGCTGGTGTCCCTGGCACGCGAGTTTTCTGTCACCACGGGCGATGCGTCGGCCGTCATCGCGGCGTTTGCCGTGTCTTATGGCGTGCTGCAGTTGTTTTATGGCCCCCTGGGCGACCGGCTGGGCAAGGTGCGCGTGGTGATTGGCGCCACGTTTGCCTGTGCGCTCTTCAGCGGCGTGACGGCGCTGGCGCCCACGCTGCCGGTGCTGGTGGCGTCGCGTGCGGCCATGGGGGCGTCGGCGGCAGGCATCATCCCGCTGTCGATGGCATGGATTGGCGACAACGTGCCGTACGAGCAGCGGCAGGAGACCCTGGCGCAGCTGATGGTGGCCACGGTGTCGGGGATGATGGCCGGGCAGTGGTTTGGCGGCTTTGCAGTCGAGGCGCTGGGCTGGCGGGCTGCGTTTGTGGTGCTGTCGCTGCTGTTTTTGACCGCCGCGAGCCTGCTCTGGCGGCAAGACCGCGCCATGGCGGCCAGCACCCCGGCACCTGCGGCTGGCGGTGCGGTACCGCCTGCTTTTTCGCTGTCGGCGTACCTGGCCAACACGGCCGCGCTGCTGCGCATGCCCCGGGTGCGCTGGGTGCTGACCGTGGTGGCGGTGGAGGGCGCCCTGGCCTTTGGCACGCTGGCTTTTGTGCCCGCGCGCATGGTGGACGGGTTTGGGCTGTCGGCCTCGGCGGCCGGTGGGGTGATGGTGCTGTATGGCGTGGGCGGGCTCATCTACAGCCTGCTGGCGCGCCGCTGGCTGGCGCTGCTGGGTGAGCGGGGCCTGGCGCTGATGGGCGCCTCGCTGATTGCTGCCGGGCTGTTGCTGCTGGCCTGGGGGCCGGTGGCGGCCTGGGGGGTGCTGGGCTGCTTCTTTGCCGGGGTGGGGTTTTACATGCTGCACAACACGCTGCAGGTGCAGGCCACGCAGATGGCGCCCGAGGCCCGGGGCACGGCGGTCACGCTGTTTGCGTGCCTGCTGTTCCTGGGGCAATCGCTGGGGGTGCTGCTGGTGGCGGCCAGTGTGGACCGGGGTTGGATCGCTCCCGTGTTCTCGATGGCGGCGCTGGGGGTGCTGGTGCTGGGCGCGCTGGTGTCGCGCAAGGTGAATGGCCGGGTGGCGGTGCCCGCGGGAGCGTAGTCTGGAGTCGGCCACACCGTGCAAATAACTTTGATGTCTTATTACTTTATTTTTTGATAGTTTGATTCTTTATGGCGCAATAGTACATTCCCTGATCTTTGTGTCTTTTGGGGCCGAACCCGCGCCGCCCGGCGTGTGGCGGCCCTTTGTGTTTCATGATCGAACTACGGGGTATCACCCAAACCTACCAGGGCTCACAAGGCCCGGTCGAGGCGCTCAAGGGCATCGACCTCACCATCCAGCCGGGCGAAGTGTTCGGCATCATCGGCAAGAGCGGCGCGGGCAAAAGCTCGCTGGTGCGGGTGATCAACCTGCTCAACCGGCCCACCACGGGCCAGGTCATCGTGGGCGGGCAGGACCTGACCCAGCTGAACGACGCGCAGCTGCGCGAGGCACGCCGCGAGATCGGCATGGTGTTCCAGCACTTCAACCTCCTGTCGTCGCGCACCGTGTTTGACAACGCCGCGCTGCCGCTGGAGCTGGCGGGCATGGACAAGGCCGCCATCCGCGAGCGTGTGAACCCACTGCTGGAGCTGGTGGGCCTGTCGGCCCTGGCCGACCGCTATCCGGCGCAGATCAGCGGCGGGCAAAAGCAGCGTGTGGGCATTGCGCGTGCGCTGGCCAGCCGCCCCAAGGTGCTGCTGAGCGACGAAGCCACCTCGGCGCTGGACCCGGAGACCACACGCTCCATCCTCGACCTGCTGCGCCAGGTGAACCGCGAGCTGGGCCTGACGGTGGTGCTGATCACCCACCAGATGCAGGTCATCAAGCAGGTGGCCGACCGCGTGGCCGTGATCGAGGCTGGCCGCATCGTGGAGCAGGGCCGGGTACTGGACGTGTTCACCCGCCCGCAGCAGGCCATCACCAAGAGCCTGATCGACGAGATCCTGCCGCAAGAGCTGCCCGCCAGCGTGCTGGACCATGTGCGCAAGCTGGCAGGCCAACTGAGCGCAGGACGAACCGGCCAGCTGCTGCGCCTGTCGTACGCCGGGGACAGCGCTTACCAGCCCATCCTGTCGCAGCTGATCCGCCAGTTTGGCGTGGACATGAGCATCCTGCACGGGCAGGTGGATGAGATCCAGGACGAAACCTTTGGCTCGCTGGCCGTGTACGCCAGTGGCGAGGCCGAGAGCGTGCGCGGCGCGGTGGCGCACCTGCGCGCGGGCGGGGTCGAGGTGGAAGAAGTGGCCGTGGCCGGTTAAGAGGGAGCACACATCATGTTCAACAACTTCACGCCAGCCATGCTGGATCTGTTTGCTTCGTCGCTGTGGGAGACGCTCATCATGGTCGGCATCTCCGGCCTGGTGGGCGGCTTGCTGGGGGTGCCTCTGGGCGTGTTCCTGCGCCTGACCGATGACGGCGGTGTGCTGGAGAACGGCCCCGTCAACAAGCTGGTGGGCTGGCTGGTCAACTCCGTGCGGTCCACGCCCTTCATCATCCTGCTGGTGGCCATCATCCCGTTCACGCGGCTCATCACCGGCTCGTCCATCGGCACGGCCGCAGCCGTGGTGCCACTGACCATTGCCGCTGCCCCGTTTGTGGCCCGCCTGGTCGAGGCCGCGCTGCGCGAGGTGGACCACGGCCTGGTCGAAGCCGCGCAGGCCATGGGCGCCACCACCAGCCAGATCGTGTGGAAGGTGCTGCTGCCCGAGGCGCTGCCCGGCATCGTGGCGGGCCTGACCATCACGTTCGTGAGCCTGACCGGCTACTCGGCCATGGCCGGTGCCATCGGCGGCGGCGGCCTGGGCGACCTGGGCATCCGCTACGGCTACCAGCGCTTTCTGCCCGAGATCATGCTGGCCGTGGTGCTGGTGCTGATTTTCTTTGTGCAAGCCGTCCAAAGCCTGGGCGACTGGGCGGTGCGCAAGCTGAGCCACCGTTGAGCGGTGAATGGTTTGCTATTGAATCAATAGCAGCTGGCGCATGATCCACTAGCGCTTGCGGCCTGTTTGGCTTCCAACCAACGCGTGAAGGCACTGCGTGGGCCTCAGCGTTGGTCCTGGCTCTCTCGCATCCTGTGGGAGAGGTGCAGAAGCCAATCTCAGCCCGGCACCCGGTAGTGGTAGCCGTAGGCCGTCTTGAACCCCATCGATTCATACAGCCGCAGCGCAGGCGTGTTCTGCGCCCGCACCTGCAGGTAGGCGCTGGTTGCACCGGCCTCCATGCCCCAGTGCAGCAGCGCCTGCACCAGCGCGCGCCCGCGTCCGCCGCCCCGGTGTTCAGGCGCCACAGCCAGGTCGTACAGGCCCACCGCGCCGCGCTCCAGCACCGCCAGGCCAAAGCCCACGGCATGGCCTTGGGCGTCGTGTTGCAGCGCATAGCCCACCGGGTGGGCGATGGCGTCGAGGATGCTGCGGTGCAGGTTGCGGTGGTGCGGCGCCACGCCGTTGGCCGCCGCAAAACCTTCCAGCCACGCGGGCGATGGCGAGGCGCTGACCACGGTGCTGCCGTCGGGCCGGGGCACCGCGCCCAGCGCCAGCGGCCGGTGCAGGACCAGCGAGGGGTCAAAGTGCTGGTAGCCCGCGTCCGCCAGCTCCTGGTCGGCCTCGGCCGGGGCCAGGGGGGAGATGCGGAACACGGCGGGCAAACCATGCCGCGCATACAGCGCCACCGCCGCCTCGCGCACGCCGTCAAACGGCGCGCCAGGCACCAGCGCGTTGACCGAGTTGGCGCGCTTGGTGTAGCCGCCCGACAGCCGGAACACCCAGCCCCGGTGAAACACCGTCTGGTGCGCGGGCCAGGCGTTGAAGGCGCGTTCTTCCAGCGCGCGGACGAGGGCTGCGGGGGCGGTGTTGGCAATGGGGGCGGCGGTGTCGGTCATCGCAGGTTTATACCAACCCACCTTGACCATTCACCTCGCCAGCCACCCTGTGCGACGACTCTGTGCAACCGCTCTTTGCCACCGGGTCAGTCGGTGGTGATCTTGTTGTCTGCCACCAGCTTGGCAAAACGTGCGGTGTCGGCCGCAATCTGTTCGGCCATCTGCGCGGGGGTGTTGCCGATGGGTTCGGCGCCAATGTCCTGCATGCGCTTCTGAAAATCGGGCGACTGGATGACCTTGACCATTTCGGTGTTCAGCCGCGCCACCACATCGGCGGGCGTGCGGGCGGGGGCCAGCACACCAAACCAGGTGCCTATGTCAAAGCCCGCAAAGCCGCTTTCTTGCAGCGTGGGGACATCGGGCAGGGTGGACGAGCGCTTGGCCGTGGTCACCGCCAGGGCGCGCAGCTTGCCCGCCTTGATGTGCGGTAGCACAGGGGTGACGGTGTCGAACGACATCGACACCTGCCCGCCCAGCAGGTCGGTGGTGAGCGGGCCGCTGCCTTTGTAGGGCACATGCAGCAGGGGCTGGCCGATGGACGTGGCGAACTGCGTGCCGATCAGGTGCTGTGCTGTGCCCGCGCCGTTGGAGCCGTAGGAGAACTTGTTGGGCGTGGCCTTGATCAGCGCCACTAGCTCCTTCACGTCCTTGGCGGGCGTGGCCGCACTCACGGCCAGCACGTTGGGCACCAGCGCCACGGTGGTGATGGGTGCAAAACTCTTTTGAAAGTCGTAGTTGAGCTTTTTGTACACGCTCGTTGCAATGGTGTGGTGCACCGCGCCCATCAGCAGCGTGTAGCCGTCGGCAGGGGCCTTGGCCACGTAGTCGGCCCCGATGGTGGCGCCCGCGCCGCCCCGGTTTTCCACGATCACGGGCTGGCCCAGGGCTGTGCCCAGTTTTTCGCCGAGCGCACGGGCCAGCACATCGGTGGTACCGCCGGCCGCAAAGGGCACAACGATGGTGACGGGCTTGGCCGGCCAGGCCTGCGCGAGCGCCGGTGCGCTGGGCAGGGTACAGGCAGCGCCAGCCAGAGCGGCCAGCGCCAGCAGGTGGTGCCGGCGTGTGGAGGGCGTTGTGGGCGGCGTTGATGGTGGGTGGTGCGGGGTTGCAATGCGTGTCATGGTTGTCTCCGTTGGGTTGTGGTTCTTGTGGTTGCTGGGCTAGGGACGTCGGTGCATGGCGTCAGCCCGTGGCTGCGATCAGGACCGCGCGGAAGTCGTTGACGTTGGTGCCCGTGGGCCCGGTGACCACGGCGTCGCCCAGCGCGCCAAAAAAGGAGTGGGCGTCGTGTGCGTCCAGCGCGGCGGTGGCGTGTTGGCCCAGCGCGGCGGCGCGCTCCAGCGTGTCGGGCGTGGCGATGGCGCCTGCCACGGGCTCCAGACCATCGATACCGTCGGTATCCCCGGCCAATGCGTACACGCCGGGCAAGCCCTTGAGCGACAGGGCCAGGGACAGCAGGCATTCCACGTTGCGCCCGCCGCGCCCCGGGGTTGGCATGGCTTGCCCTGGTGCCGGTGCGCGCAGGGTGACAGTGCTTTCACCGCCACTCAGCAGCACGCGGTGCCGTGGTGACGGGGTCTTGGCGGCGTAGCGGGCGACACCGGCCAGCACGGTGCCCATGTCGCGGGCTTCGCCCTCCAGCGCGTCGCCGAGCAGCGTGGGCTCGATGCCCGCCTGGCGCGCCACCTGGGCCGCCGCCTGCAGGGCCAAGTCGGGCGTGGCAATGACGTGGGTGGTGATGGGGCCCAGTCGGGTGTCGCCAGGCTTGATGCTTTCGCTGGCGGCAGTGTCCAGCGCGGCCAGCACGGCGGGCGGCAGAGCAATGCGGTAGCGCTGCAAGATGGCTAGCGCCTGTGCACGGGTGGTCGGGTCGGCCACGGTGGGGCCCGAGGCCACGTCCAGCGGGTCGTCGCCCGGCACATCGGACATCACCAGGTTGACCACGCGGGCGGGGCTGCAGGCCAGGGCCAGCCGCCCGCCCTTGATGGCCGAGAGGTGGCGCCGCACACAGTTCATCTCGCCGATGCTGGCGCCGCTGCGCAGCAGGGCCTGGTTGAGCGCCTGCTTGTCGGCCAGCGTGATGCCCGGCAGCGGCAAGGGCAGCAGCGCCGAGCCGCCGCCCGACCACAGGCCAATCACCAGGTCTTCTGCTGTGAGGCCCGCCACTGCGGCCAGCATCTGATGCGCAGCAGCCAGGCCCGCCGCATCGGGCACGGGGTGGGCAGCCTCCAGCACGCGGATGTGCTGGCAGGCGGCAGCATGCCCGTAGCGTGTGACCACCACGCCAGACAGCGGCGTGGGCCAGTGGGCCTCCAGCACCTGCGCCATCTGCGCCGATGCCTTGCCCGCGCCGATCACCACCGTGCGGCCCCGGGGCGGGGCAGGCAGGTGCGGCGGCAGACATATCGCGGGCTGCGCGGATGCGATGGCGGCGTCGAACATGCTGCGCAGCCAGTGGCGAGCCTGGGTGTCGATGTGCGTGCTCATCGGGTCGTGGGGCAGGGCGCAGTGTGTTGGGGCCACGCAGCTCAGGCGGCCTTTTGCAACTGCGTGCTGCTGATCAGCGCGCACACGGCGTCGGTCACCTGCGCCGTGGTGGCCGTGCCGCCCAGGTCGCGGGTGTGCAGGGCGGGGTTGGCGGTGACCTGTTCGATGGCCTGCATCACTGCGCGGGCGGCGTCGGCCTCGCCCAGGTGCTCCAGCAGCATCACCACCGACCAAAAGGTGCCGATGGGGTTGGCCAGGCCCTTGCCCATGATGTCGAATGCCGAGCCGTGGATGGGCTCGAACATGCTGGGGTATCGGCGCTCGGGGTCGATGTTGCCGGTGGGCGCGATGCCCAGGCTGCCCGCCAGCGCGGCGGCCAGGTCGCTGAGGATGTCGGCGTGCAGGTTGGTGGCCACGATGGTGTCGAGCGTGGCAGGGCGGTTGACCATGCGGGCGGTAGCGGCGTCCACCAGCTCCTTGTCCCATTTCACGTCAGGGAACTCGGTGGCCACCTGCGCGGCAATCTCGTCCCACATCACCATGGCATGGCGCTGCGCGTTGCTCTTGGTGATGACGGTGAGCAGCTTGCGGGGGCGGGATTGGGCCAGGCGGAAGGCGTAGCGCAGGATGCGTTCCACCCCCACGCGGGTCATGATGGACACATCGGTCGCCGCCTCGATGGGATGGCCCTGGTGCACGCGGCCGCCCACGCCCGAGTATTCGCCCTCGGAGTTTTCGCGCACGATGACCCAGTCCAGGTCCTTGGGCGTGCAGCGCTTCAGGGGCGCATCAATGCCCGGCAGGATGCGCGTGGGCCGCACGTTGGCGTACTGATCGAACCCTTGGCAGATCTTCAGGCGCAGGCCCCACAGCGTGATGTGGTCGGGGATGTCCGGGTCGCCGGCTGAGCCGAACAAGATGGCGTCCTTGCCGCGCAGCGCATTCAACCCGTCGGCCGGCATCATCACACCGTGGGCGCGGTACCAGTCGCCGCCCCAGCCAAAGTTTTCGAACTGGAACTGCAGACCCGCATGTCGGGCGGCCAGGGCTTCGAGCACGCGCTGGCCGGCGGGAATCACTTCCTTGCCGATGCCGTCTCCGGGGATGGTGGCGATTTGGTAGGTTTTCATGAAGGTCTTTGGTCTTGGTGTGTGAAAGCGTTGGGGAAGGCCTGCGGGGATGTCTTGCCGCGAAAAAACGGGTGGAACAAAAACAGTGAGAGCGACTGTAGGCATCCGCTCGTTGTAAAAACGGCGCTCAAGTGAATCCATCGTTAACCTGCAGTTGATAATGCGGCGATGAGCTCTACCATCCAGCCCGCAGAACTGGGCTTCTTCTCGGCACTGGCGGCCAGCCCCAGCCTGAGCGCCGCCGGGCGCGAAATGGGTGTCTCCACCGCCGCCGTGAGCAAACACCTGGCGCAGATGGAAAAGCGCCTGGGTGTGGTGCTCATCAACCGCACCACCCGGCGCATGAGCCTTACGCCCGAGGGCGAGCTGCTGCTGGAGCATGCGCGCCGCATCCTGCGCGAGATCGATGCGCTGGATGAACTCATCGTGCAGTCCAAGGCCAGCCCCAAGGGCCTGCTGCGCGTGAATGCCACGCTGGGTTTTGGCCGCATGCACATCGCCCCCGTGATCTCGGACTTTGTGCGCCAGTACCCCGAAGTGGATGTGCAGCTGCAGCTGTCGGTGCACCCGCCACCGATCACCGACGATGCCTACGACGTGTGCGTGCGTTTTGGCGAGCCGCCCGACGGCCGCGTGATTGCCCGCCGCATGGCCCCCAACCGGCGCGTGCTGTGCGCCGCACCCGCCTACCTGGAGCAGCATGGCAGGCCCCGCGTGCCGCGCGACCTGATGGAGCACCAGTGCATCGGCATCCGCCAGGGCGACGAGGCCTACGGCCTGTGGCGCCTGACCACCGGGCGTGGCAGCAAGGCGCACACCGAGTCGATCAAGATCACCGGCAACCTCACCACCAACGACGGCGAGATCGCCGTGTTGTGGGCGCTGCAGGGCCACGGCATCGTGATGCGCGCCGAGTGGGACGTGAACCGTCATCTGGCCCAGGGCCTGCTGGAGCCCGTGCTGCCGCAGTACCACACGCCTGCGGCCGACATCTACGCGGTGTACCCGCAGCGGCACCAGTTTTCGACGCGGGTGCAGGCGTTTGTGGGGTTCCTGGCCGAGGCATTGGCCGCGTCAGGCACGCTGGCAGGAGTGGGCGTGGGTGGCCGCACGGACAAGCGGCGGGCCGCGCGGGTTTCTTGACCTGGTGGGTGGCGCGCGGGCCGCTGCCGGGTTAGGGTGTCGCCAAGGCATCCTGTGATGCCTCTCTGCCCCCGGACCTGTACCTGGCTTTCATTGCCCCTGCTTTGCCCATGAAAACATTGTTGCCGCTCATCCCCCCGCTGTTGGTTGCCCTGTTGGCCGGGCCTGCGCAGGCCGCCGATTCGCAGGTGGCCGCCGATTGGTACCTGTCCGCCGATGGCGCTTATGTGTTGGACCAGCGTGCCGGCCTGGCCTGGCCACGCTGTGTGGAGGGCATGCAATGGACCGGCAAAACCTGCACGGGCCAGCCCCTGCTGCTGGACCGTGCCGAGGCCACGGCGCTGGCCTCTGACCGCTGGAAGGCCGAGGGTGTGGGCTGGCGCCTGCCCCGTGCGACAGAGCTGCAGCGGCTGGTGGACAAGGCGCTGTCGCACCCGGGCCTCAACCCTCTTCTGTTCCCGGCGGCGCCGGGCCAGTGGCACTGGACGTCCACCGCCAACGTGAGCGCGCCCAGCGTCAACCAGTACACCTACGGCAACATCGCCCAGAGCCGGGCGGGTGATGGCGCGCGGCAGGCGGCCATGATCAACGGCTGGGCGGTGAACCTGTCCACCGGCGAGGCGCGCGGCGATGCCGCGCGGGCCAGCAAGCTGCCGGTGCGGCTGGTGCGGCCGATGCCGGTGGGGGCCGCCAAATAGGCGGTCGCTCCGCAGCAGTCGCATCCGGCAGGACAGGGCGGGGCGGCAGGGCGCTTCAAGCGGTCTCTGGTTGTGCGTCGGCTGCTGCAAACACCTCGCGTGCCGCGGCCAGTCCGTTGAGCGCGGCCGGAAAACCTGCGTACACCGCCATTTGCATCAGCACCTCCACGACCTCTTCGCGGGTGACGCCCACATTGAGCGCCGCCTGCAAATGCACCTTGAGCTGTGGCGTGGCGTTGCCCAGCGCGGTCAGTGCGGCGATGACTGCAATCTCGCGGCTGCGCAGATCGAGTCCGGGGCGCGAATAGATGTCGCCAAACGGAAACTCGATCAGGTAGCGCGCAAAGTCGGGGGCGATGTCGGCCAGGCTGGCGACGACACGCTCACCCGCGTGGCCGTCGATTTCGCGCAGCTTGGCGAGGCCCTGGAGATAGCGGGGTTGGGTTTCGGGGGACATGGGAGCTTCCTTGGTGGGTGGCCGACGGGGTGGACCGAAGGGAAGCTTCCAGGCCCTGGTAGTGCGCGATCTTGGCTTGCAGCGCCTGTGCGGCTTGCTGCATCGTGGTGATCGTTGCCAGCACCTGCGCCAGGTGCTGTTCCAGCAACTGGCGCCGCTCGGGGGCGGTGGCGTTCCCTTCGCTGCGCAGCCGCGCAAAGGCCTGCATCTGCCCAATGGGCATCTGGGTCTCGCGCAGGCGCAGCAGGAATCCGATCCATTCCATGTCCGAAGCCGCATAGCGGCGCTGGCCACCTGGCGCGCGCGCCACGGGCGCAATCAGCCCGGCGCGCTCGTAGTAGCGCAGCGTGTGCGCGGTCAGGTCCGTGCGTTCGGCGACTTCGGCAATGGTGAGGAGGGATGCCATGGGAACGATTCTGAAAGTTGGAGTGCACTCTAAGTCAAGCACTGAATCGCTCCAACGTGACAAGGGGTCGCAACAGGCCGCTGTCTAACCCTTGTTCGTATTCGCAGCCTCGTGATCTCTAGCCACCCGCGTGCTTGCAAGCAGTCTCTTCACCGCAGCTGCAACGCCTGCAGCACCAGCGAAAACGCAGGCGATGGCTGACGCCGACTGGGGTAGTACAGGTGGTAGCCCGCGAACGGTGGGCACCAGTCTTCCAGCACTCGGACCAAGCGTCCGTCTTCGATGTGGGTGGCCAGTTCGTCCTCGGGCAGCAGCGCAATGCCCAGCCCGGCCAACGCTGCATCGACCTGGGGCGGGGCGGTGTTAAAGATCAGCGGGCCATCCACCCGCACGTTGACCTGTTTGCCCTTGCGCGCAAAGTCCCACACGTACAGGCCGCCCGAGGTAGGCATGCGCTGGTTGATGCACCGGTGCGCCGTCAGGTCGTGCGGGGTTTTGGGAATGGGATGGGCGGCAAAGTAGCTGGGCGATGCGACCACGGCCATGCGAAGCGGCGGGCCGATGGGCATGGCAATCATGTCCTTGTCGATGGTGTTGCCCAGGCGGACCCCGGCGTCAAAACGGTCGGCCACGATGTCGCGAAAGCCGTAGTTCATGTCGAACTCCAGCGTGATGTCGGGGTTGTCGTGCAACAGTGGCATGAGCTTGGGCAGCAGCGTGGTGTGCATGACGTGGTCGCCGCAGGTGATGCGCACAGTGCCTGCGGGTTTGTCGCGCAGTGCGGTGAGCGCATCCAGCTCGGCCTCAATATCGTCAAAGCGGTGACCGATGGCTTGCATCAGGCGTTCGCCCGCTGGTGTGGGCGAGACGCTGCGCGTGGTGCGTGTGAGCAGCCGGATCTGCAGGTGCTCTTCAAGGCCACGGATGGTCTGGCTCAGCGCGGACTGCGTGACGCCCAGAGTGGCTGCGGCCCGGGTGAAGCTGCCCTCGCGCGCCACGGTGACAAAGGCCATCAGATCGTTCAGGTTGCGTCTCGCCATGTCTGATTCTCTGGATTGATTGGTTAGCCAGTCTTATAAACCCATTCGCCATTCATTATCTAGTCGGCGCAAGCAATGCTGGGCAAACTTCTCGCCATGGCACAACGCATCAGCACCCACCCCTTCCAACGCCGCGCCCTGGTGGGTGTCGCCTTGGGATTCACCCTGGCAGCCGGGGTGATGCCCGCCACCACCTTTGCACAGCAGGGCCCCATGAAAATTCATCTGCAAATTGATGGCGCCATTGCCACCGCCACCCTGGACAACAACGCCGCAGCGCGCGATTTTGTGGCCCAACTGCCGCTGTCGCTGACGTTGCAGAACTACGCGGAGATCGAACGCATCGCCACCCTGCCGCGCAAGCTGTCGGTGGACGGGGCACCGGCGGGCATCACCCCCAAAACAGGTGACATCAACTACTACGCGCCCTGGGGCAATCTGGCGATTTTCGTGGGCGATGACGCCTATGCACGCGGCCTGGTGCGGCTGGGCAGAGTGGACACGGGCCTGCCCGCGTTGCAGCGCCAGGGGCCTTTGAAGGTGCGTATCGAACGCGCCAGCGATTGACGCGTGGACAAAGCATTGGAGCGTCCAACGAAGGCGCGCCATCGACCCCCGCCTTCATTTCTCGATTTCTCGTCCTTCCCCAATTTCCTACCTCCCCAGGAGCATCGAACATGCACAACACACTCTCCAACATCCACGCGCAGCACCCAATACCCGGCACAGCCCCCCTCACCTCGGACCGGCGCGACTTCCTCATCCGGGCGGGCTTCGGTGCGGCGGTATGGGGCGGGCTGTCTGCCGCGGGTGGTAGTGCGATGGCAGCGGGGCCGCAGCCAGCGCACGGCAAGCTCAGCGGCGCCGACAATTTCTACCAAAGCGACAAGGTGGCCGTGCGCAAGGTGACCTTCAAGAACCAGTACCGCATGGCGGTGGCTGGCAACCTGTTTGTGCCCAAGAACCTGGACCGCAGCAAGAAAAATCCGGCCATTCTGGTGGGCCACCCCATGGGCGCAGTCAAGGAACAAAGCGCCAACCTGTAT
The DNA here is from genome assembly GCF_001427445.1 of Acidovorax sp. Root568. Taxonomy (NCBI): domain Bacteria; kingdom Pseudomonadati; phylum Pseudomonadota; class Betaproteobacteria; order Burkholderiales; family Comamonadaceae; genus Acidovorax; species Acidovorax sp. Root568. Next base: position 193,494 of record NZ_LMGP01000010.1, read on the forward strand.
GCCACCAAGATGGCAGAGCAGGGTTTTGTCGCGCTGTCGCTGGACCTGCCTTTTTGGGGCGAGAGCGACGGCCAGCCGCGCAACGCAGTGGCGCCTGACATCTATGCCGAGGCTTTTAGTGCAGCGGTGGATTTTCTGGGCACGCAGGCGATGGTGGACCGCGAGCGCATCGGTGCCATTGGTGTGTGCGGCAGCGGCAGCTTTGTCATCAGCGCTGCCAAGATCGACCCGCGCATGAAGGCCATCGCCACGGTCAGCATGTACGACATGGGCGCTGCCAACCGTGATGCGCTCAACCACTCGCAAACCGTGGAGCAGCGCAAGCAGATCATTGCCGCCGCTGCCGAGCAGCGGTATGTGGAGTTCACCGGCGGTGCCACCCAGTACACCGGTGGCACGGTGCACCAGCTGACGGCAGACACTCACCCCATTCAACGCGAGTTCTACGACTTCTACCGCACCCCGCGTGGCGAGTTCACTCCCAAGGGCGGTTCGCCGTTGACCACCACCCACCCCACGCTGACCAGCAACGTCAAGTTCATGAACTTCTACCCGTTCAATGACATCGAGACGATTTCTCCGCGCCCCATGCTTTTCATCACGGGCGATCAGGCGCACTCCAAGGAGTTCAGCGAAGACGCGTTCCAACGTGCTGCCGAGCCCAAGGAGCTGCACATCGTCCCCGGAGCAGGCCACGTGGATCTGTATGACCGCGTGAACCTGATCCCGTGGGACAAGCTGACGGCGTTCTTTGGCAAGCACCTGGCGTAAACGATGACCACTCAGGTATGCGCTGCGCCGTCGGTCGATTTCGACGGTGCGCTGGGTGCAGCGGTGCAGCCTGCGCGCTGGAGCGGCGTCTTTGCGATGACGCTCTGCGTGTTTGCGCTGATCGCGTCGGAGTTCATGCCCGTTAGCCTGCTGACCCCCATGGCGGCAGACCTGGGGGTCAGCGAAGGCGGGGCAGGGCAGGGCATTGCGATATCGGGCGCCTTCGCCGTACTCACCAGCCTGAGCATTGCTGCGTTGGCAGGCCGGGTGGACCGCAAGACCTTGTTGCTGGGGCTCACAGCGCTGATGTGCCTCTCTGGCGCAGTCATTGCACTGGCGCCGAACTATGCGGTGTACATGGCAGGCCGCGCGCTCATCGGAGTGGTGGTGGGTGGCTTCTGGTCGCTGTCTGCGGCCACGGCCATGCGGCTGGTGCCTGCGCAGCAGGTGCCACGGGCTTTGGCCATTTTCAATGGTGGCAACGCACTGGCCACGGTGGTGGCGGCGCCGTTGGGCAGCTATCTGGGTGCTCTGGTCGGGTGGCGTGGGGCCTTCTGGGGGCTGGTGCCGGTGGCGGTGGTGGCTTTCATCTGGCAGTGGGTGAGCCTGCCGCCCATGCCTGCCGGTCAGCAGCGCGCGGGGGGCTCTGGTGGTGCGGTTGTCAGGCTGCTGCGGTGCCGGATGATTGCTGTGGGCATGCTGGCAGTAGGCTGCTTTTTCATGGGACAGTTTGTGCTGTTTACCTACCTGCGGCCATTTCTGGAAACCGTCACGCATGTGGGTGGGTTCACGTTGTCGTTCATTCTGCTGGTGATCGGGGTGGCGGGCTTTGTGGGCACCACACTCGTCGGCGCGGCGCTGGCCAGAGGCTTTTACCCAACGCTGTTCATGGCACCCGTCTTGATGGCGCTCATCGCCATCGCGCTGATCTGTTTGGGTGACCAGCTCACCGCTGTCACTGCCTTGCTGGGTGTGTGGGGCCTGGTGGCTACGGCCGCGCCGGTGGGCTGGTGGACATGGGTCGCCCGGTCGATGCCGAAAGACGCTGAAGCCGGAGGCGGTCTCATGGTGGCGGTGGTCCAACTGGCTATCGGCCTGGGCTCCACGGTGGGGGGCCTGCTATTTGACCGCAACGGATACCAGAGCACCTTTGTCGTCAGCGCTGTTTTGTTGCTGGTGGCCGCGTTGCTGGTCTTGCTGACCTGGCGCTCTGGCAGGACCGAGGGCTGTGCTGTTGCCGGTAGTTGAAGGCTGAAGGAGATGGGGTGAACGCGTGCCTTGCGCACCAGCAAACTGACGGCGTTGTGGGGTGCAAAACCGAGGGGACAGCAAAACCCGGCGTCCTGGTGAAAAATGGCGCGGCAGGTGGAGAGGCTGTGACCTGCTGGCACCCCAGCCTCCCTCCACGTCGCGCCGCTTCATGCGCGCGGCCCCATTTCCATCATCCCACTGCGAATCCTCCATGAACCCATCCATCCCTACCACCGCGCTGCAGCTGCGCTCGCTTGTACAAGCCAATGGCACCTTGCAGATCAGCCTGGAGCCGACACCCGTGCCCACGCCAGGGCCTGACGAAGTGCTGATTCAGGTGCAGGCCACGCCCATCAACCCGTCGGACATCGGCCTGCTGCTGGGCCCCGCCGACTTGTCCACCGTGCAGGTCACGGGCACGGCCGAGCGGCCGGTGGCCACGGCCCGCATCCCTGAGCGCGCCATGCCCGGCATGGCGGCACGCCTGGGCCAGAGCATGCCCGTGGGCAACGAGGGCGCCGGTCTGGTAGTGGCTGCGGGTGCATCGCCCGCTGCGCAGGCGCTGCTGGGCCGCACGGTGGCAGTGATTGGTGGCGCCATGTATTCGCAGTACCGCTCCATGCCTGCAGCGCAGTGCCTGCCTTTGCCGCCCGGAACCACGGCGGCTGAGGGCGCGTCGTGTTTTGTCAACCCGCTGACTGCGCTGAGCATGGTCGAAACCATGAAGCGCGAAGGCCACACCGCGCTGGTGCACACCGCTGCGGCCAGCAACCTGGGCCAGATGCTGCTCAAGATTTGCCAGAAGGACGGTGTCGGCCTGGTCAACATCGTGCGCAAGCCCGAGCAGGCGGCGCTGCTGCGCGAGCTGGGCGCCCAATATGTGTGCGACAGCAGCGCGCCCACCTTCATGGCCGAACTGACCGACGCGCTGGCCGCCACGGGCGCCACCATTGCGTTTGATGCCACGGGCGGCGGCACGCTGGCCGGGCAGATCCTGCAGTGCATGGAGGCCGCCATCAACCGCAAGGCCAAGGAATACAGCCGTTACGGTTCGGCCGTGCACAAGCAGGTGTACCTGTACGGCCACCTGGACACGCGCCCGACCGAAGTGCACCGCACCTTTGGCATGGCCTGGGGCATGGGTGGATGGCTGCTGTTTCCGTTTCTGCAGAAGATTGGCGAAGAGGCCACCCAGGCGTTGCGCCAGCGCGTGGCGGCCGAGCTGAAGACCACGTTCGCCAGCCACTACGCGCGCACCGTGTCGCTGGCAGGGGTGCTGAGTGCCGAGTCCATCGCGTTCTACGGCCCGCGCAACACCGGCGCCAAGGTGTTGATCGACCCGTCGCTGTAAGCGACTTTGCGGGGGCGCGCCTGGCGCCCTTGGGGGGCGCGGCTACACGGCAGGCACCAACAAAAAGGGCTCCCAAAGGGAGCCCTTTTTGCCTGCCCGCCCCTGCGGTTCAGTTAACACTCCCCATGGCAGCGACACCCGCACCGCGCGAAGTGCCACCGCCATGGGAAGTCCCGCAACTGCTTCAAACCAATCTCAGCAGTTGGTCTGCCAAATTACATGGCGCTGAATTCGCCCGAAGGGATCTGGCCGGTGCGCACGGCTTCGGCAGCTTGGGCACGCACGGCAGCGCGGTCGGCGGTGGACTTATAGGTCACCACACGCGAGCCTGCGGGTTCCATGTTGTGGGTGCGGGCTTCGACAACAGCTTCGGCAGCCACTTCAGCGCGGGTGCGGTTGGTGTCGAACTTCAGGGCAAATTGCGAGCCATCGGCTTCATCGGCATGGGCGCCAAAGGCGGCGAAAGCGGCAACAGCGGCGACGGAGAGGAAACGGGCGGTCTTGTTCATGATGAAAATCCTTAAAAGCTAAAAAAGCGTCTCAAAAAAGCCGGGGCTCATCGATGGGATGAACTGTACGCCGATGGTGTTCAGGGAAAAACCACCCAGTCGCAAACTAACTGTTCCAGTATTGGGAACAATCCGCCGAGCGGTCTAAGGGCTGCCAGAACCGCCTGTGGCAAACTCGCGCGCTTCGCTTTTTTGTTTGACCGAGTCTCAGAGAGTCCGCCCCACCCATGCAGCAGATCGTTCGGCAGTTGGCCGCAGAAATCAAAGTCAGTGAACAACAGGTGCGCGCAGCGGTGGAGCTGCTGGATGGCGGTGCCACGGTGCCCTTCATTGCGCGCTATCGCAAGGAAGTAACGGGCGGGCTGGACGACATTCAGCTGCGCGAACTGGAGGCGCGACTGTCCTATCTGCGCGAGCTGGAAGACCGCCGCGTGGCCGTGCTCAAGGCGATTGACGAGCAGGGCAAACTCACCGATGCACTGCGTGCCGCCATTGCGGCCGCCCCGACCAAGCAGGAGCTGGAAGACATCTACCTGCCGTTCAAGCAAAAGCGCCGCACCAAGGGCCAGATCGCCCGCGAGTTCGGCATCGAACCGCTGGCCGACAAGCTGTTTGCCGACCCCACGCTGGACCCCGCCGTCGAAGCTGCGGCGTTCACCAAGCCACCCGAAGTGCTGGATGACGGTAAGCCCGGTGCCGATTTCTCCACCGTGCCCGCTGTGCTGGATGGTGTGCGCGACATCCTCAGCGAGCGCTGGGCTGAAGACCCGGCGCTGGTGCAGAACCTGCGTGAGTGGCTGTGGGCCGAAGGCCTGCTGCGCAGCAAGAAGGTGGACAGCAAGAACGAGAACGACCCCGAGGTCTCCAAGTTCCGCGACTACTTCGACTACGACGAACCCATCGGCCGCGTGCCCTCGCACCGCGCACTGGCGGTGTTTCGCGGGCGCGGACTCGAAATTCTGGAAGCCAAGCTGGTATTGCCGGTGGAGCCCGAACCCGGCAAGCCCAGCATCGCCGAAGGCAAGATCGCCCTGCACCTGGGCTGGAGCCATCAGGGCCGCAAGGCCGATGACCTGATCCGCAAGTGCGTGGCCTGGACCTGGCGCGTGAAGCTCAGCCTCTCGACCGAACGCGACCTGTTCGCCCGCCTGCGCGATGAGGCCGAGAAGGTGGCGATCAAAGTGTTTGCCGACAACTTGCGCGATCTGCTACTGGCCGCACCGGCCGGCCCGCGCGTGGTGATGGGGCTGGACCCAGGCATCCGTACCGGCGTGAAGGTGGCCGTGGTGGATGCCACGGGCAAGCTGGTGGAGACGGCCACGGTGTACCCGCACGAGCCCAAGCGCGACTGGGATGGCTCGCTGATCACACTGTCCAAGCTGGTGGAAAGACACGGCGTGAACCTGATCGCCATTGGCAACGGCACAGCCAGCCGCGAGACCGACAAGCTGGCCGCTGACCTCATCAAGATGGCCGCCAAGGCCGACCGCGCCATCGAGAAGGTGGTGGTGAGCGAGGCGGGGGCTTCGGTCTATTCCGCCAGCGAATATGCGTCGCAAGAGATGCCCGATGTGGACGTGAGCCTGCGCGGTGCGGCGTCCATCGCCCGCCGCCTGCAAGACCCGCTGGCCGAGCTGGTGAAGATCGACCCCAAGAGCATCGGCGTGGGCCAGTACCAGCACGACGTGAACCAGAGCGAGCTGGCCCGCACGTTGGGCACGGTGGTGGAGGACTGCGTGAACTCGGTGGGCGTGGACCTGAACACGGCCAGTGTGCCGCTGCTCAGCCGCGTGTCGGGCCTGTCGGGCAGTGTGGCCAAGGCCGTGGTGCGCTGGCGCGAGGCCAATGGTGCTTTCAAGAGCCGCAAGCAGCTCATGGATGTGGCCGGGCTCGGTGCCAAGACCTTTGAGCAGAGCGCGGGCTTCTTGCGCATTCGCGGTGGTGACAACCCGCTGGACATGACGGGCGTGCACCCCGAGACCTACCCGGTGGTCGAGCAGATCATGGAAAAGACTGGCAAGCCGGTGGCCGAGATCATGGGCCGTACCGACATGCTCAAGACCCTGAAGCCCGAGCTGTTTGCCAACGAGAAGTTTGGCGTGATCACTGTCAAGGACATCCTGGCCGAGCTGGAGAAGCCCGGCCGCGACCCGCGCCCCGACTTCAAGGTGGCGCGCTTCAACGACGGCGTGGAAGACATCAAGGACCTCAAGGAAGGCATGATCTTGGAGGGCACGGTGAGCAACGTGGCCCAGTTTGGCGCTTTCATCGACCTGGGCGTGCACCAGGACGGCCTGGTGCATGTGAGCCAGCTGGCGCACAAGTTCGTGAACGATGCGCGCGAGGTGGTCAAGACCGGCGACATCGTCAAGGTCAAGGTCATGGAAGTGGACGTGGAGCGCAAGCGCATCGGCCTGTCGATGAAGCTGGATGCCGCGCCACCGCGCCAGGGCGGCGACCGGGGCGCACCCCGTGACAACCGCTTTGAGGGCGCAGGCCGTGGCTACGCACAACCCCAGCGCCGTGGGCCCGAGCCTGTGCAGCAGTCGGCCATGGCGTCCGCATTTGCGAAGTTGCAACAGGCCAAAGGCCGCTGACGCAGCCGGCTGTGCCGCCGGTGGTTTTTTGGCCGTGCAGGGGCCCATAATCGCCAGCACCTGAACCAACCACCGGCGCCGTACCCCATGGAGTTGAACGCACTGCTGGCCCAACCTGTGGCACTGCCCAGCCTTCCGCGCGCCGTGGCGCTGCTGATGAGCGAGCTGGCCCAGAACGAACCCAGCTTGCGGCGCCTGAACCAGCTGTTTGGCACCGATCCGGCCCTTGCGGCGCGTTTGCTGGAACTGGCCAATTCCCCCACCTTCCAGCTGCCCGGGCAGATCGCGGGCATCCCCGAGGCGCTGGCGCTGCTGGGCACCGCACAGCTGCGCACGTTGGTCACCTCGGCGCCGCTGGGCACCACGTCGCGCTCGGTGCCAGGGGTGAACATGCAGCAGTTCTGGCGTTACAGCCTCAACACCGCCAAGCTCGCGCGCTCGCTCGCTGGCATCGTCCACCACAACCAGATCGCGGCGTATACCGCCGGTTTGCTGCATGCCCTGGGCGAGCTGGTGATCCACCTGGCCGACCCCGAGAAGGCACAGTCGGTCAACACCCTGGTGGCACCGTTTGACCTGCGCCGCGACAAGATCGAGCAGCGCATCTTTGGCTACAGCTACGGCCAGGTCACTGCGGGCTGCGCGCGCCGCTGGCAACTGCCCGAGGTGGTGATTGACGCCCTGCAGCACCAGCACGCACCGTTTGACAACAAGGTCTACGAACCCCTGGCGGGCGTCATCCACCTGGCCGCCTGGCGCGCCCGCGCCCGCGAGGCCGAGCTCAACGAAAAAGAGCTGGCCGTGTCCTTCCCTGGCGAAGTGGGGCTGGCCCTGGGGCTCGACATCGACATGGTGCTGCAGCAAGACCCCATCGACTGGACCGCTCGACCGGATGCGGCGGCGGATTTCATCGTCTAGTTGCCCGGTTGCGGGTCAGGCGGTTGCCGGGGAAGGCGCTGTTGAGTAAGGTCTACGGATTGACGGTGCTGCCCAGCCGCTTTGCGACAATCAGCGCCATGAAAGCACTGCGCATCCATGCTGGCCCCCGCGCCCGCCAACACCTGGAACAACAGGGCCTGCGGCCCGCTGACGTGAGCGTAATCCCGGCAGCGGCTGGCGGTCCCAAGGGACTGATCCTGGGGCCGATGGACCGGTTCATTTTTGGGGAGTGGCTGCCGCGCTCCGATCAGCCCGTGCACTTGGTGGGCGCCTCGATTGGCGCCTGGCGCATGGCCACGGCCTGCCTGCAGCAATCGGTGGCGGCTTTTGAGCGGCTGGAGCATGACTACATCCACCAGGACTACGAGCTGCCACCCGGCAAAAAGCGCCCCACGGCCGCCCATGTGAGCGAGCGGTTCGGCCAGAACCTGGAGGCCTTCTACGGCGGGCGGGTGCAGGAAGTGCTCAGCCACCCCCGCTACCGCCTGCACATCGTCACGTCCCGGGGCCGCCATGTGCTGGGGCGGGAGCATGCGCTGGGCACGCCGCTGGGGTATCTGGGGGCGTTTGTGACCAACACCGTGCACCGCAAGGCGATGGGGGCCTGGCTGGAGCGGGTGGTGTTTTCCTCATCGGGTGCGGCACTGCCTTTTGCCACGACCGACTACCGCACCCGGCAGGTGGGGCTGAACTCAGACAATTTCATGCAGGCGCTGCAGGCCAGCTGCTCGATCCCGTTTGTCTTGCAGGCCGTGCACAACATCCCGGGCGCCCCGCGGGGCGCTTACTGGGACGGCGGCATCACCGACTACCACCTGCATCTTGCCTATGGTTTGCCGAATGTCGGTGCTTCTGAATTGATAGCTGCTCAGGCAATAAGCACTAGCGCTCCCAGCGAAAAAGGCTCAAAAACTGCGGCCGAGCCGCTGCGCGCGGGTGCTGGCGGCCTCGTGCTCTACCCCCACTTCCAGCACCGCGTGGTGCCGGGCTGGCTGGACAAGGGGCTGAAGTGGCGCCACAAGGCCACGTCGGCGCTCGACAACATGGTGGTGCTGTCGCCCGACCCGGACTGGGTGCGCCGATTGCCCAACGCCAAGCTGCCCGACCGCAACGACTTCACCCACTACGGCACGGACAGCCGTGCCCGGGCCCAGGCGTGGCTGACGGCCACGCGCGCCAGCCAGCAGCTGGTGGATGAGTGGTGCGAATGGCTGGAGCGGCCGGACATGGGCGCGGTGCAGCCGTTGTAGGCTGCCAGGGCGGACGCGCCTCTGGGGCCCATTGGGTCTCCTGCGCTGGCCGCAGGCTCTCAGAACCTGTTCAAAGTCTTTTTAGAGTTGCACAAGTACCTTGCCGGGATGGGATGCAAGGCGCGGTGCGCCGCCGATAGCCCGTGCTATCGGCAAGCGCCGCAACGCCGCAGACCGCCCGGCAAGGCACTTGCCCGCAGGGTTGGAGTGAAATCGGGCGATTGAACGCCCCGGCTGCTTGCATGGGCACGAGCCCATGCGGCGCACCCGAGACATCCACCCATCCCGATTGCACTTCAATGCAATCTCCAAAATGACTTTGAACAGGTTCTCAGGTCGAGGCAGGGCGACGTGCCGCCTCTTGCACCGCCCGGGCAGCATGGCGTGCAGCGTGGTCCCGGGCCCAAGGCAGCACGTCGGCCGCAGGCATGGGCCGGGCAATGCCATAACCCTGCGCGCGTTCGCAGCCCAGCTCCAGCAGCTTGGCGCAGTGTTCGGCGGTTTCGACGCCTTCGGCCACCACATGGCGGTGGAACGCAGCCGCCAGCGCCACGATGGCTTTGACGAGGGTGAGGTCGTCGCCATCCTCCAGAATGCCGCGCACGAAGGACTGGTCGATCTTGATGGTCTCGGCGGGCAGGCGCTTGAGGTAGGACAGGGACGAAAAGCCGGTGCCGAAGTCGTCCAGCGCAAAACGCACGCCCAGGGCCTGGCAGCTTTGCATCATGCGGCGCATGTACTGCATGTCTTCGAGCGCGGCGGATTCCAGGATCTCCAGCTCCAGGCGCGAGGGAGACACCTCGGGGCAGGTGTGCAGGATGTCCTTGAGCCGCTGCACAAAGTTGGGCCGGTGAAAGTGGGGCGCTGCGATGTTGACGCTGACCTCCCATCCCATGCCCGCATCGCTCCACACCCGCATCTGCGCCAGGGCCTGGCGCAGCACCCATTCGCCCAGTTCGACCTGCAGGTCCGTGTCCTCCACCAGCGGCAGCACATGCTGCGGGCCCAGCAGCCCCTCTTGCGGGTGTTGCCAGCGCAGCAGGGCTTCGAGCCCGATGATCTCGCCCGTGCGCAGGTTGACCTTGGGCTGGTAGTGCATCACCAGTTCGCCCGCGTGCAGTGCGCGGGCCACACGGGTCTGGCGGGTGTGCTGGGTCTGCACGGCGTGGTCGTGTTGCACGTCGAAAACGTGCAACTGGTTGCGCCCGAAGCTCTTGGCCTGGCACATGGCCTGGTCGGCATGGCGCAGCAGGGTGTCGGGGTTGGCGTCGTCCTGCGGAAACACGGCCACGCCAATGCTGACGGTGATGTTCACCAGGCGGTCGTCAATCGCATAGGGCGCGGCCAGTTGCTGCATCAGCACGGCCAGGCGCGCCTCGATGGCGGGCACATCGGGCTGTTCGCCCAGCAGCAGCACAAACTCGTCGCCGCCCATGCGGGCCACGGCTTCGTGGGCCGTGATGAACGCGCCCAGGCGCCGCGCCACTTCCTTGAGCAGACGGTCGCCCACGCGCTGGCCAAAGGTGTCGTTCACGGCCTGGAAGTGGTCCAGGTCCAGCATGCACACCGCCAGCAGCAGCTGCTTGTTGCGGGCCACAAACAGGGCGTGTGTGAGCTTTTCGGCGAGGGCCGCGCGGTTGTACAGACCGGTGAGCGCGTCGTGGCGGGCGTGCCACGAGATCTGGTGGCGCAGGTTGCGTGTTTCGGTCACGTCGCGGAACACCAGCACGCAGCCCGCCGCGTGGCCGCTGCCTTCGCGGATGGCGGCTGCCGTGTACTCGATGGCATAGCGCTCGCCAGAGCGGTGGATCAGCACCTCGTAGGTGGCCTGCTGCAGCCCACCCGGCTGGGTGTCGCGTTCGGCAGCTGCGCTGGCGGTGCGGCTGGCAGGCTCTTCGTACAGACGAAACACGTCGTCCAGCTGCCGGCCCAGCGCCTGGTCGGCCGTGAACCCGGTCATGAGCTGTGCGGCCTCATTGATGGTCTCGATGCGCCCGCCCAGGTCGGTGGTGATGACCCCGTCGCCGATGGAGGCGAGGGTGACCTCGGCACGTTCCTTTTCAGCGCGCAGGGCTTCCTGGGCGCGCTTGCGCTCGGTCACGTCCACCAGCGTGCCGATGGTGCCAGCCAGTTCGCCGTTGGTGCTGGTGAAGGGCGCTTCGAAATAGGCCATGTCCAGTGGGGGCTGGTGGGGCGGGCGGATGCGGATCTCGTTGTCGTGCGCGCTGGCGATGCGGGCCGACCGTTCCGGGGCCAGTTCGGCCGGCAGGCTGGCCCCGGCAGCGCCGTCAGCACCTGGCTGTGACTGGAACAGGCGCTGCCATGCGCGGTTGGCGTCCAGGTAGGTGCCGTCGGCATGGCGCACAAACACGGGAAGGGGCAGGGCATCGATCAACTGGCGGGTGAAGTGCAGTTGCTCGCTTTGCTGGCGCTGTGTTTCATGCAAGGACAGCACCAGGGACTGCACCTTGCCCGCCATGTCGTTGAAGGTCTCGGCCATGGCGCGGGACTCCAGCGTGCCGGTGACTTCCATGCGGGTGCTCAGATAGCCTTGGCGAAACGCGTCGGTGGCCTGGGCCAGGCGCTGCAGCATGCGGGCATTGGCCCGCAGCAGCAGCGTCAGCAGAAAGAAGATGGTGAAGATGTTGAGCGCCGAGATGCGCGCCTGTACCAGCACCGTGGCCCACACCTGGTCCGCCAGGGGCTGCGGGTGGGCCGTCACCGTCAGTCGGCCCGATGTGCCGTCTGCCAGCGCGAGGCCGGACTGCTGCACAGGGGCGGAGAGGTCCAGCCAATCGGTAAACCATTTCGGAGCATTGGCGGGGTAGGGAAGGGCGGTGACCTCAATGGCGGGCTGGTCGGCGGCCTGCCATTTAATGGACGCCACTGCTGGCGCTGCCTGCGCCAACCCCTCGGTCAGGATACGGGTCACGGTGTCGGCATCGGGCGCGGGCACGGCGGCCAGGCGCAGCTGCAAAGGGTCGCTGGCGCGCCGCAGTTCGGTAGAGCCTTGCTGCAGGGCTTCGTCGGTTTCGGCGGCCAGCAGGTAGTGGTAACGCACCCCAGTGACCAGCAGGATGATCGCCACGATGGACACATACAGCCGGGGGTAGGTGCCCCGCAGAAGCCAGGTGGTGAGATTTCCGGTGCGCATTGACGGTGGTCCTCCCCCACAACCCCAGTGGTAATGAATGGTTAATTAATTGTTGACAGCGGCGAGTCTATCTTGTGAGAAGTTGTGAGCGTGGTTTTGCATCGCGCTACCGGCACGGTGTTGCTGATGTGTGACGTTTTGTAAAACTGCGGAGCTGCCAGCACGCGCAATGCGCGCCTGACAAGCGCACGGGCACGCGCTGGCTCCCCACCATGGGCTGCCGGGCCCAGGTGCGCGGCAGTTGGCCCAAGGGTGAGGCGGCTGGGTTCAGAGCGACTGGGCCAGCATGTCGCGGTATTCCTCGGGGGTGGCGATGCGCGGGTTGGTCTTGTGGCAGTGGTCGGCCATCGCGCCCTTGATGATGTCGTCGAGCATCGCCTCGTTCACGCCCATCGCGGCCAGGCCGGTGGGCAGGCCCAGGCGGGCGTTCATGTCGCGGATGGCTTCGGGAATATCGCCTGCGCTGGCCAGGCCCATGGCGTGGGCCATGCGTTCCAGGCGCTTTTCCTTCTGCACCGATTCCGCCTGCGCATTGAAGCGCACCACGGCGGGCAGGAACATGGCGTTGAGCGTGCCGTGGTGCAGGCGCGGGTTCACGCCGCCCAGGCTGTGGCTGAGCGAGTGCACGGCGCCCAGGCCCTTCTGGAAGGCCATGGCGCCCTGCATGCTGGCGCTCATCATGTGCAGGCGTGCATCGCGGTCGCTGCCGTTTTTGGTGGCCTGCTCGATGTTCGCCCAGCCGCGCGTGAGGCCGTCCAGCGCAATGCCGTCAGCGGGCGGGTTGAACGCGGCGGACATGAAGGTTTCCATGCAGTGCGCAATCGCGTCCATGCCCGTGGCTGCTGTGAGCATGGGGGGCAGGCCGAGGGTGAGTTCGGGGTCGCAGATGGCGGTCTTGGGCACCAGGTTCCATGAGTGGAAGCCGAGCTTGCGGTGGTCGTCCACGATGATGATCGCGCCGCGCGCCACCTCGCTGCCCGTGCCGCTGGTGGTGGGCACGGCGATCAGCGGCGCGGCGCGGTCGGTGATGCGCGGCGAGCCGCCTTCGATGGTGGCGTAGTGCGTCAGCGGCCCCTCGTGCGTGGCCGCAATCGCGATGCCCTTGGCGCAGTCGATGGCGGAGCCCCCGCCCACGGCGATCAGCCCGTCGCAGCCCTGGGCCTTGTACATGTCCACGGCGGCGCGCACAGCGGCTTCGGTGGGGTTGGAGGGGGTCTGGTCAAACACGGCCACCGTCATGCCGGGCAGCGCGTCCAGCGCCTTTTGCAGCACGCCCGCAGCCTTCACGCCGGGGTCCGTCACGATCAGAGGGCGGGTGATGCCCACGCGCTCGCATTCCTGCTTGAGCAGCTGGACGGCGCCGAATTCAAACTGGATCTGGGTGACGTAGTAGATGAAAGCCATGGTGCAACAAGGTGTGTGAATGGGGGTGCCAGCGATTACGATAGCTCGCCAGCCTTTGAAAAGGTTCTGAGCCCACTTTATAAGGAGGAGACAGCCTTGAAAACGAAGCAAACCCTGATGGCGGCCCTGGTGGCCGTCGCATCTGTGACAACAAGCGCCCAGGCCCAGTGCCTCACCGACGCGCAGGCCGCCGACCTGGTGGCCAACTATGTGGCCAAGACCCCGGCGGCCAACCCCGAGAACCTTTCGGACGCCGACGGAGCCTGCACACGCGGCAAGGTCAACGCCTTGCTGGCCCAGCGCATGGGCAAGGCGATTGGCTACAAGGCGGGCTTGACCAACCCCGCCGTGCAAAAGCGCTTCAACACCGACAAGCCCGTGTGGGGCAAGCTCTACGAGGGCATGGTGCTGCCCAGTGGCGCCACGGTGGATGCAGCCTTCGGTGCCCGCCCGCTGTACGAGGCCGACATGCTGGTGCGCGTGAAAAGCGCCGCCATCAACCAGGCCAAGACCCCCATGGACGTGCTGGACGCCGTGGACCAGATCATCCCCTTCATCGAGCTGCCCGACCTGATGGTGCAGGCGCCGCCCAAGCTCAACGGCGCGGGCGTGACCGCCATCAACGTGGGCGCGCGCCTGGGTGTGGCGGGTGCCCCGATTGCCGTGCCGGCGTACCGGGGCGAGCGTTTTGCCATGCTCCAGGCCCTGGCCGACATGAACGTGTCGCTGACCGATGGCGCGGGTGCGCGCCTGGGTGGCGGCAAAGGCAGCGACATCCTGGACCACCCGCTCAACGCGGTGGTGTGGCTGGCCGGTGCGCTCGCGCAGGAAGGCCTGGCCATGCAGCCGGGCGACCTGATCAGCCTGGGCTCGTTCTCCGCATTGCTGCCGCCCAAGGCTGGCTTGTCGGTGACGGCCACCTACGACGGCTTGCCCGGCGCGGCACCCGTGCGACTGAGCTTCAAGTAACCCACCCCTGATCGGCCCGCCGCCTTGCGGGCCGTTGTCTTTTCTGCCGAGACCCCGACCGTTGATCGACCTGCACATCCATCACACCCGCCTGACCCCCCAGATGCGCAGCGTGCTCGAACGCATGGCCCGCGCCGGGCACCCGCCGCTGCACACACGCACGCCGCAGGAGGCACGCATCGCCTACCAGGCGGGCGCCGACGTGCTGGAGGTGCCCAAGGCCGCGCTGGCGCGGGTGGAAGACCTGCAGATCCCCGCCCGCGACGGTGCCATGCTGCCCGCACGGCTGTACGCGCCCAGCACCGACAAGGGCTTGCCCGTGCTGCTGTACACCCACGGCGGCGGCTTCACCATTGGCAACATCGCCACGCACGACATCCTGTGCCGCGAGCTGGCGCGTCTGGCCGGTTGCATGGTGGTGTCGCTGGACTACCGGCTGGCGCCGGAGCACCGCTTTCCCACGGCCAGCAACGATGCGTGGGATGCGCTGCAGTGGCTGGCTGCCAACGCCGAGCGCCTGGGTGCCGACCCGCAGCGCCTGGCCGTGGGGGGCGACAGCGCGGGGGGCACGCTGGCCGCGGTCAACGCCATTCTGGCGCGCGATGCGGGCCTGCCGCTGGCGCTGCAGCTGTTGATCTACCCCGGCTGCGCGGCGCACCAGGACACTCCTTCGCACGCCACCTTTGCACGTGGCCTGGTGCTGGAGGAGCCCGCCATCAGTTGGTTCTTTGGCCACTACGTGACCACCCGCGAGGAGCGCGAGGACTGGCGTTTTGCGCCGCTGCTGGCGCCGGACGTGGAGGGCGTGGCGCCCGCGTGGATCGGCCTGGCCGAATGCGACCCGCTGGTGGACGAAGGCGTTGACTATGCCGACAAGCTGCGCCTGGCGGGCGTGCCGGTGGACCTGGACATCTACCGGGGCGTGACCCACGAATTCATCAAGATGGGCCGCGCCATCCCCGAAGCGCGCAAGGCCCATGCCGACGCAGCCCGCGCGCTGCGGCTGGCTTTTCATCTGGAGTAAACGAACCCATGCAAAGCAGTGATTTCCGTTGTTTCCACCGCCTGCGCGTGCGCTGGGCCGAGGTGGACATGCAAAAGATCGTGTTCAACGCGCACTACCTCATGTACGTGGATACCGCCATGTCCGAGTACTGGCGCGCGCTGGCGCTGCCGTACGAGGCGAGCATGCTGGCGCTGGGCGGCGAGATGTATGTGAAGAAGGCCACGGTGGAGTACCACGCCTCTGCGCGGCTCGACGACACGCTGGACGTGGGCCTGAAGTGCGCGCGCATCGGCAATTCGTCGTGCCTGTTCACGGCGGGCATTTTCTGTGGTGACCGCCTGCTGATCTCTGCCGAGCTGGTCTATGTGTTTGCCGACCCGGCCACGCAGACCTCGCGTCCGGTGCCGCCCGCACTGCGTGCGATCTTTGAAGGTTTTGAAGCGGGCGCTGAGATGGCCGAGGTGCGCACCGGCGATTGGAACACCCTGGGCCGCGATGCCGGCCGCGTGCGCACCGATGTGTTTGTGCACGAGCAGGGCATTCCGGCCGAGGTCGAGGCCGATAGGCACGACATTTCGGCGCGCCACGCTGTGCTGTACAACCGGCTGGGCATGCCCGTCGCTGCGGGCCGCCTGCTGCAGCACGCACCCGGCGTGGGCCGCATCGGCCGCATGGCGGTGGACCGGTCGGTGCGCGGTGCGCAGTGGGGCCGCCAATTGCTGGATGCGCTGGTGGACGCGGCGCGTGCCCGGGGCGATGCCGAAGTGCAATTACACGCTCAGCGCAGCGCCGAGGGCTTTTACCGCCGCGCGGGGTTCACGGTGGTGGGCGAGCCGTACGAAGAGGCAGGCATTGCGCACATCGCCATGGCCCGCAAGCTTTGATGGTTTGCTATTAAAAGGAGAGCTACTCGGGCATGTTGGACTAGCGCCTGTGCCCGATTTGGCTCAAATATCGTCCAGCAGCGGGTAGGGCAGGGGCAGCAGCGACAGCGCCACGCCGCCTTCTGCGCCCACTTGCAGAGAGCCCTCTTGGGCGGCGCTGATCTGTAGCGACACGATGCTGTCAAACCCGCCGCCCGGCGCAGCGGCCACCTGCACCACGGTGCCGCAGGGTTGTTCGAGGTCGCTGGTGCTGAACACCTCGGCGCCCACCGCCACCTCGGCTGCTGCATGGGCAATGTAGGCGCGGCGCTTGAGCGTGCCACGGAACTGGCTGCGCGCCACCACTTCCTGGCCGGGGTAGCAGCCCTTCTTGAAGTTCACGCCGCCCACCGATTCGTAGTTGAGCATCTGGGGCACAAAGGCTTCGACCACCGGCGTGGTCAGCGTGGCGACACCGCTGATGACTTCGCTCCAGAGCCACAGCGTGGCATCCAGCGCAGGGCCTGCGGGCGCGGGCTCTGTGGCGGGGGCTAACCAGAGGGCGCGCGGGGTGCCATCGGCGGGGTACAGGTGCACCACGGTGGCGGCACCCACATCGGCCTTGGTCCAGGCGGGCTGGGCGCTGCCAGCTACGGAGTTGATAGCGTCTCCGGCAACGCCATAGAGGGCGATGTCGGCGGTGGCATCGGTCAGCTTGGCCTTGGCGCGCAGCACAAACATCGACAGGCGTTTGAGCGTGGCGGGCAGCAGGTCGCGGCTGCAGACCAGCAGCACCTCGCTGGCGCTGCGCTTGAAGCCGATGAAGCTGGCCTGCATGCGGCCCTTGGCCGACAAGAAGGCCGCGAGGCGGGCCTGGTCCATGCCGAGCAGGGCGAAATCCTGGGTGAGCTGGCCGTGCAGAAACTTGGCGGCGTCTTCGCCTTCCACGCGAATCACGCCGAGGTGGGACAAGGGGGCTATGCCATTCAAGGGGTAGGTCATCGCTGAATTATGATGCCCTGATTCATACATATTGGTAGCAGGGTTGTGCGACGTTTACTGGCTTTGATCGTGTTGGTGGGGATCGCACTGGGCGGCGCTGCGTATTGGTGGCTGCACCAGCCGCTCGACGTGGGCCCCGAGCCGCTGGAGCTGGCCATCGAGCCCGGCACCACGCCGCGCGGCGTGGCCCGCGATGTGGTGGCGGCCGGGGTGAAGACGGACGCGCGCCTGCTCTACGCCTGGTTCCGTGTCTCGGGGCAAGACCGCGCCATCAAGGCGGGCAACTACGAAATCCCGCCCGGCACCACGCCCATCAGCTTGCTGCAAAAGCTGGCCCGGGGCGAAGAGGCCTTGCGCGCACTCACCCTGGTCGAAGGCTGGAACTGGCGCCAGGTGCGCCAGGCGCTGGCCAAGGAGGAGCAGATCAAACACGATGCTGCCGCCTTGACCGACGAGGTGCTGATGGCCCAGCTGGGCCGCCCCGGCGTGGCGCCCGAGGGGCGGTTCTTCCCGGACACCTACACCTACGCCAAAGGCTCCAGCGACATCGCCTTGCTGCGCCGGGCTATGCACGCCATGGACCGCCATCTGGAGGCGGCCTGGGCTCAGCGCGCGGCCGACACCCCGCTCAAGTCGGCGGACGAGGCGCTGACGCTGGCCAGCATTGTCGAAAAGGAAACTGGCAAGGCCAGCGACCGGGGCCAGATTGCAGGCGTGTTCGTCAACCGCCTGCGGGTGGGCATGTTGCTGCAGACCGACCCCACGGTGATCTATGGCCTGGGCGAAAAATTTGACGGCAACCTGCGCAGGCGCGACCTGCAGACCGACACCCCCTGGAACACCTACACCCGCCCCGGCTTGCCGCCCACGCCCATCGCCATGCCCGGCAAGGCCTCGCTGCTGGCCGCCGTGCAGCCGCAGGCCACGCGCGCGCTCTACTTTGTGGCCAAGGGCGACGGTACCAGCCATTTCAGTGCCTCGCTGGAGGAGCACAACCGCGCCGTCAACCGCTACCAGCGCGGGCAGCAGTAAACAGTTTCTTGAACCAAGGCGCCCATGTCACGACCCGGTCTGTTCATCACGTTTGAAGGCATCGACGGTGCGGGCAAGTCCTCGCACATCGAAGGCCTGGCCGCGGCCTTCCGCACCCAGGGCCGTACTGTCACCGTGAGCCGCGAGCCCGGTGGCACGCCGCTGGCTGAAAAGCTGCGCGAGATGGTCCTGAACGACCCGATGGATGCGCTCACCGAGTCGCTGCTGATCTTTGCGGCCCGCCGCGACCATCTGCGCAACGTGATCGAGCCCGCGCTGGCCCGTGGCGACGTGGTGCTGTGCGACCGGTTCACCGACGCCACCTTTGCCTACCAGGGCGCGGGGCGGGGCTTCGATCTGGGTGTGCTATCAACTTTAGAGCGCCTGGCGCAGACGGGACTAGCGCCTGAGACCAGTTTGATGCGTGAACCCGATCTGACGGTGTGGTTTGACCTGGCGCCCGAGGTGGCGGCCGAGCGGCTGGCCGGTGCGCGTGTGCCTGACCGCTTCGAGGCCCAACCGGTCGAATTCTTCCGCCGCGTCGCCCAGGGCTATGCAGACCGCGCGGCCGCCGCACCGCGACGGTTTGCGCGCCTGGATGCGGCGCAAGACCGCCACCGCGTGTGGCAGCAGCTCACCAGCGTGTTTGTGCGCAAGGGCTGGCTGGCCATCATGGTGGCTACGCAGGGAGGGTCGCAATGAGCGAGACCGCCGTGGCCCTGGCGCCCTGGATCGTTGCGCAGCGCACCAGCCTGCTGGCCCAGCGCGGCCACGCGTGGCTGTTGCAAGGGCCGTCGGGTCTGGGGCAATACACCCTGGGGCTGGAAATGGTGCGCGCATGGCTGTGCGATGCGCCGACAGAGCAGGGCGCCTGCGGCCACTGCGGCAGCTGCCACGCCATCGACGTGCGCACCCATGCCGACCTGTGCGTGCTGATGCCCGAGGTGCAGATGATGGCGCTGGGCTGGCCCCTGTCGGAAAAGGCCCAGGCCGACATTGACGACAAAAAGCGCAAGCCCAGCCGCGAGATCCGCGTGGAGGCCATGCGCGATGCGGTGGAGTTTTCGCAGCGCACCTCGGCGCGTGGCAAAGGCAAGGCCGTGCTGGTTTACCCCGCTGAGCAGATGAACCATGTCACGGCCAACGCGCTGCTCAAGACGCTGGAAGAACCGCCGGGCGACGTGCGTTTTGTGCTGGCCAGCGAGGCTGCGCACCAGCTCCTGCCCACCATCCGCAGCCGCTGCCTGGGCCACACCATGGTCTGGCCTGTGGAGGCCGACAGCCTGGCCTGGTTGCAAGCCCAGGGCGTGGCCCGGGATGCGGCAGTGTCGTTTCTGCGTGCAGCAGGCGGGCGGCCTGAGGACGCCCTGGCGCTGGCCCAGTCGGGCCGCAGCCCGCAGGCCTGGTCCGCCTTGCCCCAGGCCGTGGCGCGGGGTGATGTGACGGTGCTGGGCGACTGGGCAGCGGCCCAGGTGATCGACGCGCTGCAAAAGCTCTGCCACGACCTGCTGGCCGCCAGCGTGGGCGCCGCGCCGCGCTACTTTGCGCAGGCCGACCTGCCCAAGACGCCGCCACTGGGTGCGCTCACACGCTGGTCTCGCGCACTGTCCAAGGCGGCGCGCACGGCAGACCACCCGTTCAATGGCGGGCTCATGCTGGAGGCGCTTGTCGCCCAGGCGCGAAACACCCTACACTCCAGACACTAAGCCGCACACCCACCCATGAGCAGTCCATCCACCGCGCCCCGTCCCAGCGTCATGCAGCTGGCCATCAAGGAAAAGGCCGCTCTCTACGCCGCCTACATTCCTTTTTTTGCCGAAGGCGGCATCTTCGTGCCCACCCAGCGCGACTACAAGCTGGGCGACGATGTGTATGTGCTGCTGACCCTGCCCGACGACACCCAGCGCTACCCCGTGGCAGGCCGCGTGGCCTGGGTGACGCCGGCCCGTGCTGCAGGCAACCGCACCCAGGGCGTGGGCATCCAGTTCCCCAAGGACGAAAAATCCCGCCAGCTCAAGGCCAAGATCGAGGAATTGCTGGGAACTGCGCTGGGCTCCGACCGTCCTACCCAGACGATCTGACCGCGCCACCGCCGCCCCCGTGCCGACCCGCGCTGGCTGGTCGGCTTTTTTGTTTTTCATCACATGTTCACTGATTCGCACTGCCACCTCAACTTCCCGGAACTGGTCAGCCAGCTGCCCGCCATCCGCCAGGCCATGGCCGAGGCGCAGGTCACCCGGGCCCTGTGCATTTGCACCACCATGGAAGAGTTCGAGGGCGTGCACGCCCTGGCCCTGGCCCATGACAACTTTTGGAGCACGGTGGGCGTGCACCCCGACAACGAGGGCGTGACCGAGCCCAGCGTGCAGGATCTGCTGGACCGCGCGGCGCTGCCCCGCGTGGTGGCGATTGGCGAGACCGGCCTGGACTACTACGGCATGGAAGATCGCAAGGGCGGGCGCAGCATTGCCGACCTGGAGTGGCAGCGCGACCGCTTCCGCACCCACATCCGCGCGGCGCGCGCCTGTGGCAAGCCCCTCATCAT
The DNA here is from genome assembly GCF_001427445.1 of Acidovorax sp. Root568. Lineage (NCBI taxonomy): Bacteria > Pseudomonadati > Pseudomonadota > Betaproteobacteria > Burkholderiales > Comamonadaceae > Acidovorax > Acidovorax sp. Root568. The sequence goes on from NZ_LMGP01000010.1 coordinate 214,137, forward strand.
CCACACGCGCAGTGCCTCCGACGACACGCTGGCCATCCTGCAGGAAGAGGGCGAGGATGGCGCAGGCAATCTGGCGGGCGGCGTTTTCCACTGCTTTACCGAATCGATGCAGGTTGCGCGGGCCGCGCTGGATCGGGGCTACTACATCTCGTTCTCGGGCATCGTCACCTTCAAGAGCGCGCAGGAGCTGCGCGACGTGGTGGCCTTTGTGCCGCTGGACCGCATGCTCATCGAGACCGACAGCCCCTACCTGGCCCCGGTGCCCTACCGTGGCAAGACCAACAATCCATCGTATGTGCCCCATGTGGCCCGGCAGGTGGCCGAGACCAAGGGCCTCACGCTGGAGGTGGTGGCGGAGGCCACCAGCCGCAATTTCGACCGCTTGTTCCCTGAGGTGATGGCATGAGCCTGCAACGACGTTCTGCTTTGGCCGCCGTGGCGTTGGGCCTGGTGTCAGTCCGGGCCTGGGCCGGTGCCTATGAAGATTTTTTTGTGGCCGTCCTGCGCGATGACGGTGATGCAATCACTGCGCTGCTGCGCCGGGGGTTTGATCCGAACACCCGTGATCCCAAGGGGCAGGTGGGGCTCATGATTGCCCTGCAAAACGGCGCGAACAAGGCCGTTGCTGCGTTGCTGGCATCCCGTCGGCTGAATGTGGAGGCCCGCAATGCCAAGGACGAAAGCCCGTTGATGATGGCTGCCATCAAGGGCAACGTGGAGGCCGTCAAGGCGCTTATCGCGCGCGATGCCGATGTCAACAAGACGGGCTGGACGCCGCTGCACTACGCCGCGTCGGCAGGTTCGCCGCAGCATGCCGTGATCATTTCATTGCTGCTGGAAAACCACGCCTACATCGATGCAGCATCGCCCAACGGCACCACGCCGCTGATGATGGCGGCGCATTACGGCTCTACCGAGGCGGTGCAACTGCTGCTGGACGAAGGTGCCGATCCCACGCTCAAGAACCAGCTGGGCTTGACCGCCGCCGATTTCGCCTTGCGTGTGAGCCGTACCGAGTCTGCAGAAAGAATCGCCGTGGCCATCCGCCGCCGCCAGCCCAACCGGGGCAAGTGGTAACCACAGCAGGCGACGGCAGCACGCTGGTGCAAGGCGGAGCACGGCGGCTGCATTGAAGCCATCGGCGGCCACCCTGGTGGGCCGTGCGTGCTTATTCGGCGATGGCCCCTGTGCCCGACGCGGCGCGTGTCTGCAGCCGCGCATACAGCCCACCCTGCGCCATCAGCTCGCTGTGGGTGCCTTGCTCGGCGATGCGCCCGCGCTCCATCACCACGACGCGGTCGGCATGCTCGATGGTGGACAGCCGGTGTGCAATGACCAGGGTCGTGCGGCCCTGCATCAGGCGCTGTAGGGCCTCTTGCACCAGGCGTTCCGATTCGGTGTCCAGGGCAGACGTCGCCTCGTCCAGGATGAGGATGGGGGCGTCCTTGTACAGGGCCCGCGCAATGGCCAGCCGCTGACGCTGCCCACCTGACAACTGCGTGGCGTTGTGTCCCACCACCGTGTGGATGCCCTGCGGCAGACCTTCTACATGCTCCGCCAGGTTGGCGGCAGCCAGGCATTCCCGCACCCGGGTTTCGTTCACGGCCTGGCCCAGCGCCACATTGGTGGCAATGGTGTCATTGAACATCACCACATCCTGGCTCACCATGGCAAATTGCGACCGGAGGGAGGGCAGGTCCCAGTCCGGCAAGGCATGCCCGTCGACCGCGATGGTGCCCGCTGAAGGCATGACAAAACGCGGGAGCAGGTTGACCAGCGTGGTCTTGCCGGCGCCAGAGGGCCCCACCAGTGCCACGATCTCGCCCGGGGCCACCTGCAGGTTGACCCCGTTCAGGGCGGGGGCGTGGTCGGCGCCAAACGATACAGTGACATTGCTCAGCGTGAGTGCGCCTTGCACGCGGTCCTTGCGGTAGATGCCACCAGTTTCTGCACCCGTGTCGCCCAGCAGCCCAAGGCCGCGTTCCAAAGCTGCTACACCCCGGGTCACGGGGCTGGCCACATCAGCCAGGCGCCGGATGGGCGCAATCAGCATCAGCATGGCCGTAATAAAGGACACAAACCCGCCCACGGTCACGTCCTTCGTATCGACCGCACCCCGGCTCTGCCAGAGCGCAATGCAGATCACCACCGACAGCGCAGCGGCGGCCAGCAACTGGGTCAGCGGTGTCATGGCTGCGGAGGCGATGGTGGACTTGATGGCCAGGCGGCGCAGGCTGCGGCTCAGGTCGGCAAAACGCTGCGCCTGCCCGCCTTGCGCGCCATGCAGGCGCACCATACGATGCGCCAGCACGTTTTCTTCGACCACATAGGCCAGCTCATCCGTGGCCTGCTGGCTGCTTTTGGTCAAGTGGTACAGCCGCCGCGACAGGGTCTTCATGATCCAGGCGACCCCCGGAACGACGACGGCAACAATCAGTGTGAGCTGCCAGTTGAGGTACAGCAAATAGACCAGCAGCGCGACCAGCGTGAAGCCATCGCGCGACAGGCCGAGCAGGGCCTGCACCAGCAACGTGGCACCGGTCTGCACTTCATAGACCACGGTGTTGGAGAGGGCACTGGCCGACTGGCGCGCAAACAATCCCATCTCTGCGGCCAGAACACGATCAAACAGCGCCTGGCGCAGTGTCAGCATGCCTTCGTTGGCGATGCGCGCCAGTGCATATTGACCCACAAACTGGGCTACGCCGCGGACGAAAAAAACCCCCAGAATCGCCAGGGGCACCATCCACAGCTGCAAGGTCCCTTGGGTAAAGCCCTTGTCCAGCAGCGGCTGCAGCAGGGCAGGGATCAAGGGTTCGGTGATTGCACCCACCAAGGTTGCAACAATGGCCAGACTCCAGGCCATTCGCTGGTCGCCAAAGTACACCGACAGCCGCCTCAGGCGCGCCATCAAGGTCGTGGGGGGAGTAGGGGCTGTGGCGGGCTTGGTGCCCGTGTCGGTGGCTTGCATGTCGCCCGGATTCTACGTTTGTGCCATGCGCAGCCTGTCCGGCACGGTGGGTCGCGCACAGTTTGTCACAGGGGGCTCGCCGCTGTGTGTAACATTCGGGTTTGCCCTTTCGGCACTTGTTCGGCCACTGCTGGATGCCAATGACCACAGATCGAATCTCCCAACACCCATCTTTCGCAGCTCCGCTGCTTCCCCTGCGCCGCCAGTTGCTGGCCGCACTCATCGCCTCACCATCCATTCCAGCGCTTGCTCAGTTCCGTGTGGAAGTCACCGGCGTTGGGCTGACCCAATTGCCCATCGCCATTGCTCCGTTTCGGGGCGAGGCGCAATCGCCCCAAAAAATTGCGGCCATCGTCCAGGCCGACCTGGAGCGAAGCGGGCAGTTCCGCGCTATTGACGCCTCCGGCGCAGCGCTGGACGAAACCGCGCGGCCAGACGTCGCGCTGTGGCGCCAGAAAAGTGCGGATTCGCTGGCCACTGGCAGCGTCACGCGTTTGGCTGATGGGCGTTTTGATGTGCGGTTTCGTTTGTGGGATGTGGTCAAGGGCCAAGACCTGGGCGGACAGAGTTTTGTGGTCACGCAGGGCGACCTGCGCCTGGTGTCGCACCGCATTGCCGACTTCATCTACGAAAAGCTCACGGGTGAGCGCGGTATCTTCTCGACGCGCATCGCCTATGTGACCAAAACCGGCCCCCGTTACAGCCTTTGGGTCGCGGATGCCGACGGCGAGAACGCCCAGTCCGCACTGTCCAGCCCCGAACCCATCATCTCGCCTGCATGGTCGCCCAACGGGGGGCAACTGGCCTATGTGTCGTTCGAGTCGCGCAAGCCGGTGGTCTATGTGCACGATGTGGCCACAGGTCGCAGGCGCCTGATCGCGAACTTCCGTGGCTCCAACAGTGCGCCAGCCTGGGCGCCGGATGGCCGTACGCTGGCGGTCACGTTGAGCCGCGATGGCGGCTCGCAGCTGTACACCATTGATGCCAACGGCGGCGAGCCGCGCCGCCTGATGCAAAGCGCAGGCATCGATACCGAACCTGTGTTCTCGGGCGATGGCCGCAGCATTTTCTTTGTGAGCGACCGGGGCGGTGCCCCGCAAATCTACAAGGTGGGTGCGTCCGGTGGCAATGCGGAGCGCGTGACCTTCACCGGCACCTACAACATCTCACCCAGCGTGAGTCCGGACGGTCGCTGGCTCGCCTACATCTCCCGCGTGGGGGGCGCATTCAAGCTGCATGTGATGGACCTGTCCACGGGCACCGTCAATGCTGTGACAGACACGACGGCCGACGAAAATCCCAGCTTTGCGCCCAACAGCCGTCTCATTGTTTACGCCACCCAACAGCAAGGCCGTGAAGCCCTCATGACCACCACCCTGGACGGCAAGATCAAGGCGCGTCTTGCCGGTCAGGCGGGCGACATCCGCGAGCCGGACTGGGGCCCGTTCCAAAAGCAATGAACTTATCTGCACTTTCAGTTATCAAGCCTTCAGGAGAAATTTGGATGATGAAACGTATTACCCTTGCCCTCACCGTTGCCGCTCTCGTGGCGGGCTGCAGCTCTGGCGTGAAGCTGGATGATGTGCCGGTCGAAGACAAAAATGCCACCTCCACCATGGGTGGAGCCAACAACGGTGCCAACTCCGGCAATACCTCGCAAAGCGGCGTGGCGGGCGTGGACCTCGGCCAGTCCGGCCGTGACGGTGCAGGCCCCGTGGGGGTCGCGCGCGTCGTGTACTTTGATTACGACAGCTACGTGATCAAACCCGAGTTCCAGTCGCTGATTGAAGCGCATTCCCGCTTCATCAAAGCGGTCCCCAACCGCAAGGTCATGATCGAAGGCCACACCGATGACCGTGGTGGCCGCGAGTACAACCTGGCACTGGGCCAGAAGCGTGCAGAAGCCGTGCGCCGCTCGCTGGGCTTGCTGGGCGTGCCTGACAGCCAGGTCGAGGCCGTGAGTTTTGGCAAGGAAAAGCCTGCAGCCCAAGGGGCTACCGAAGATGCACGCGCCCAGAACCGCCGCGCTGAACTCTCGTACCGTTGATGACATCCGCTGCACCGGTTTTCTCGTTGCGGGCGCTGGCCACGGCGGCACTGCTCGCCGTGTCGCTGTCTTCTGCCCATGCCGCCATCTTTGAAGATGGCGAAGCGCGACGGGCTATCCTGGAGATGCGACAGCGCGTTGATGGTCTGCAGTCATCTCAGCAGCGTTCTGCCGAAGAGGTGCGCAAGCTGGGCGAAGAAAACGCTCAGTTGCGCCGCAGTCTGCTGGATTTGCAGACGCAGATCGAAACCTTGCGTGCCGAGCAAGCCAAACTCAACGGCCAGAATGAGCAGCTTTTGCGCGATGTCGGTGAACTGCAGCGTCGGCAGAAAGACATCGCGCAGGGTGTGGATGAGAGATTGCGGCAGTTTGAGCCCATCAAGGTCAATGTGGATGGCCGCGATTTCCAGGCAGATCCTGCCGAAAAGCGGGATTTTGAGGCGGCTCTGGCTGTCTTTCGCTCCGGCAAATTCCCTGATGCAAGTGTCGCTTTCGCGGGCTTTGTGCGGCAGTATCCGCGCAGCGGCTACGTGCCCTCTGCGCGTTTCTGGTTGGGAAATGCCCAGTACGCTACGCGTGAGTACAAGGAAGCCATCGGCAATTTCAAACAAATGCTGACCGATGCCCCCACGCACGCCCGTGCGCCCGAGGCAGCTCTGTCCATCGCCAATTGCCAGATTGAGCTCAAAGATACACGCACCGCGCGCAAGACACTGGAAGACCTCATCCGGGCTTATCCGCAGTCTGAGGCCGCTGTGGCCGCTAAAGAACGCCTGTCGCGGCTCAAGTGATGGCGGGTGATGTGGCTTTTGCCTCGCAGGCTGCGCCAGATGGTGGTGCGGAGCACGCTTCGGAGCACGCTTCGGAGCGCCGCTTTGGTGGGCTTCAGCGGCTCTACGGAGTGCAGGGCGCAGCCAGAATTCGCTCCGCACACGTGGCCGTGGTTGGTATTGGTGGAGTCGGGTCGTGGGCCGCAGAGGCCCTCGCGCGCAGTGGCGTCGCGCAAATTACCCTGATCGATTTGGACCATGTGGCTGAATCCAACATCAACCGACAGATCCATGCGCTCACCGATACGGTGGGACAGGCCAAGGTTTTGGCCATGCGTGATCGCATCGCACAAATCCACCCGGACTGCATCGTTCATTGCGTGGAGGAGTTTGTGGAGCCTGGAAACTGGCCTGCCTTGCTGCAAACGTCCGTAGACGCTCTCATTGATGCCTGTGACCAGATCAAAGCCAAAACTGCACTGTCCATATGGGCGCAGGCCCATGGGGTGCTGCACATCACCGTGGGTGCAGCAGGGGGCAAGCGGCATGCGCACAAGGTGGATGTGGATGATCTCGCACTGACCACCCATGACCCGCTGTTGGCCCAAATGCGCTATCAGCTGCGCAAACACCACGGTGCACCGCGGGAGGGCAAGAAGATCGGGGTCACCTGCGTTTTCAGCCGTGAGGCCGTAGCCCCGCCAGATGCTTCCTGCAATATCGATGGCGATGGTTCTTTGAACTGCCACGGCTACGGCTCGGTGGTCGCTGTGACCGCGACCTTCGGCCAATGTGCCGCAGGCTGGGTGCTCGATAAACTTGCAACCAATTCCAAATCGGCTGGAAAAAAGACGCTACAATTCAAGGCTTTGCAGCAATCGACACGATAGCTGCAATCGGTCGGGACGTTAGCTCAGTTGGTAGAGCAGCGGACTTTTAATCCGTTGGTCACAAGTTCGAATCTTGTACGTCCTACCATGATCACAAGGCTCTGTAGCAATACAGGGCCTTTTTTCTTTGCGCCATTTTCGTAGCATGGTACTTTTCGATGGCACTCAGCATGTTCCGCAATCAGAAGGCATGTTCCGCAAAGTCCTGCCATGCCTCATGGCCTGAAGACTGTACGCCCATGTTCTTCTGGGGCTTGTCATTGTCTTGCACGCTCACCAGCACGCTCTTTTTCTCTGCCGCGGTGGGATCGTGCCTGTAGGCCATCACTAGGCCGTGTTGCAGATTCGCACGGTTGGCACGGGAAGAGGGGCGCGGTTTTCTGCTCAGCCTTAAACTGCCTGCTTTCAAAGAGCGGGAGAAAGCAAGTGCGAGATCACAGAATACTCCTTGGCGTGGGCATGTGTGTGCTTGCCCTGTTCTTTGGCAATGCCCATGCGGCCACGTTGACGGTGTTGAACCTCAACGATGCGGGTCCGGGATCGCTTCGCGGCCAAATACTGGCGGCAGTGCCAGGCGATACAGTGGTTTTCGATCCGGGCGTTACTGGAACCATCCCGTTGGCCTCTACTTTGACGGTTGCGCAGAACCTTACGATCCAAGGGCCTGGCGCAGGCAATCTGACGATCAGCGGTCAGGGTGCAGTTCGTGTTTTTGACGTGACTGCCGGCGCGCTGACGGTATCCGGTGTGACGGTAGCCAACGGCTTTTTTGCTGGACTTGGTGGCGCTTTCAGCGTTGCTTCTAGTCTGACACTTCGCAATAGTGTGTTGAGTGGCAACACAGCCTCCAACGGAGGAGCCATAAATTTGGCCAACGGTGGTTCGTTGACAGTCACCGATTCGACTTTTGCGAACAATAGCGGAACGTCAGTCGGTGGGGGCGCGATGATAATTTCGGGCAACGCGACGGTGACTGGGAATACCTTCGCTGGCAACACAGCTTCGGTAAACGGCGGGGCGATCAATGTCCAACCTGGAGGGGTGCTGACAATTATCAACAATACCTTCCGTGCCAACAGCACGCCCGGCCTTGGCGGTGCCATGTCCGCTATTGGCACCGTGACTGTCATCAGCAACACGTTCTCGGCAAATCAGGCCAGCAGTGGCGCGGCGATAGCTGTGAGCGGCGGTAATGCTACTTTACACAACAACGTTTTTGCAGACCAAGTGGCCAGCTCGACGCCAGCCGCACTCTCGCCTAGCGGCGATTTTGGTACATCACGCAACAACGTCTTCTATAACAACCTCGCTGGAGGCGTGGCGGACGACCATACCGGCTACGGAACCCTGAATTACGTGGTGACTGTGACTCAGCCTCTCGGGGCGCTCGCGAACAACGGGGGACTGACACAGACGATGCTCCCGGTCGCAGGCGGTGCCGCTATTTGCGCTGGTGCGGCAGCGCTGTTGCCTGGCGGAATCACCGCGGATCAGCGCGGCAACCCTCGCATTGCGGGTGCTTGTCTTGATGCGGGCTCGGTGCAGCGCAGCGCCGCTGTGGTACCAGCCTCGTCAATTCCAACATTGTCAACTTGGGCGCTGTTGCTTCTGGCCAGTCTGATGGCCATGTTTGGAATCCGCCGTTCCAGAGCTGTGAAGCACTGAATGCCGCGGTTGGGTGGTCCTACCGATATCAGTGAGACTGGCCGGTCGTGCGTGTTTCCAGCTCCATGCGCGTTGTCAGTCCGTTGTCGCCCAAGGTGTGCGTCAGTTTCACCACCAGCCACGGTGTGTCGTCAATCACATCCTTGAACCCCTGTAGCACCACTGGTGTTTGGGGCATCAGCTCGGGCCGCCCCAGCGCCAGAGTCAGCTCCATTGTGGCCTTGCCCCGCTCGATGCGCCCGCGCTCGGCCCGCGCGGAGGCCATGGCGTCGGCCTCGCTGCCGTAGGTGTCTTTCAGGCGTTTTTCGTTTTCCTGCTCGCCTACCAACACGCTATTTTTCTCGGCCGCGTTCGGGTCGTGCCAGTACGCGCGCACCCCGCTGTAGGCACTGTGGTAGCGGTGCTGGTCGCCATCGGCGCGGGTGATGGTGATGGTTTCGAGGTCTTCGCCATTGGCGGCCTTCGGGCTGCCTATGGCTTGAACACCAGGCGGCCTTTTTTCACTGTGGCCACCGCGTCGTGCTTCTTGGCCAGGCGGGTGAGGAAGTGCAAGTCACTCTCGCGCGTCTGGTCGATGTAGTCCTCCGGGGTGTTGTCCAGGCGTTCATCCATGCGCAGCTGCAGGCTGTTGCGCTCGCCAATGTCGCCCACGATCTTGCACAGCTTCTTGCCGTGGTAAGTGCGCTTCGTGCGGCGCGCAGTCCGCGCCACATCTCGCAGATCGGGTGCGAACGTTGATAGTGACCTCGGCCTCACCGGCGTCGCCTTCTTCAAAGACCAGATTGGCGAGCACCGCTTCGCTGAACAGTGCTGCTGCGTGGCTCTTGCTCTTGGTGAATGGGCTGGTTTCGGCCTTCTGCGCAGCGAAGGTCGCGGTATTGCGGTGTTTGCACACACTACTTTGACCTAGTGCCTTGATTTATCAAGCTTGCGTCCTGACATTCATTCCATTGGTCACAAGTTGAATCTTCTACGTCCTACCACCCGATTCAGAATGCACTCTTGAGTGCGTCTCCAGCCAAAAAGCTTCCCTTGGGAGGCTTTTTTTTGGTTATTTGAAGCGCCAGCCACGGGCTATCCATGCCTCCCTGACTGGTACACGTGGCCGAGGTTGGGGGGTATCACCGGGTGGGTGCGTCCGCCTCCGGAGGTGGTGAAAAAAGGTCCCAGCTGGCCATGAAAAGTGCAGCTATCACTGGACCGATCACAAACCCCGTGAGGCCGAACAAGGCCATGCCGCCCAGGGTAGAGATCAGCACGATGTAGTCGGGCATCTTGGTGTCTTTGCCCACCAGAATGGGGCGCAGGATGTTGTCCACAAGCCCGATCACGCAGATGCCGAATGCAGTCAGCACCACGCCTTGCCACACAGCGCCGGTTGCCAGAAAGTAGATGGCCACAGGCACCCAGATCAGCCCGGCGCCCACGGCTGGCAAAAGGGACAGGAAGGCCATGAGCACCCCCCACAGCACCGGTCCCTGGATGCCCAAGATCCAGAAAATCATGCCGCCCAGCGCGCCTTGAGAAGCCGCCACCACAATGTTGCCTTTGACCGTGGCACGGATCACGGTCGTGAATTTTCCGACCAGCTGGCGCTTGTGCGCTTCTTCCAGGGGGGTGGCTTGCCCGATACGCTGTGCCAGACTGGCTCCGTCTCGCAGCAGGAAGAATAACAGGTACAACATGATGCCGAAGCTGACAATGAACTCCAGGGTGTTTTGACCGATGCTCAGCGCCTGTGTCGCAACGAATTGACTGGCCTGTACCGCGAAGGACGAGAGCTTTTGCTGCAGCTCGCCGACGCTGGTAAGTTGGAGGCGGTCAAGCAGGCCGACAGCCCAAGCTGGCAGTGCAGCAATGACCTGCTGCAGGTACAGCCCAAAATTGATTTGACCTGAGCGCACCCGTTCGTAGATTGCGGTGGCCTCCTGAATGAGCGACACCGTGATGGCCGTCATCGGCAAGATCACCACCACAAGGCACAAACCGAGTGTGCATAAGGCCGCGAGCGTGGGCCGCTTGGGCATTTTTCGCAGCAGTTTGCGGTGCAGTGGGGCAAAAAGAATGGCGAGGATGACGCCCCAGAAAACGGCTCCGTGAAACTGCCACAGGATCGCTCCGAACGCGACGGTGACGAGGGTGAGCAGCAGCAAAAAGGCTTTGTCCGGGAGGTGTTGATGCGGCATGGAGTGGGGTTTGCAATGGGATACCCGGAATGTACGCGAGGCGCTGATCGGCGCAGCTTCTTGCGCTGTGCGGCGATGGTCTGGATCCACTTTTTGGGGGTGGACTTCGGTTCGGTGGCACAATGGCGCCCGTACCAAGGCCCTTCCCCAGCCACAGTCGCATCCGCCAACCGGTTCAGCCGTGTCGCGGAAGGTTTCTCAACCAGCTAATGCTTTCCCAAGGAAAGCGGAGGTCAGCGGAATATGAGCGATACGACATCCGTCTATCAAGCCTACCAAGGCAACACTTACCTCTTCGGCGGCAATGCGCCCTATGTCGAAGAGATGTACGAGAACTATCTCGCCAATCCCGGTAGCGTGCCAGATACGTGGCGCGAGTACTTTGACGCGCTGCAGCATGTCCCCGCCGTGGATGGCAGCAACGCCAAAGACGTTCCCCATCTGCCTGTCATCAATGCCTTTGCCGAGCGTGCCAAGCAAGGCGGCACCAAGGTTGTGGTTGCGACGGGCGCCGACTCTGAACTGGGCCGCAAGCGTACCGCCGTTCAGCAGCTGATCGCCGCTTACCGCAATGTGGGTCAGCGCTGGGCCGATCTGGATCCGCTCAAGCGCACAGAGCGTCCCGCAATTCCTGAACTGGAGCCTTCGTTCTACGGTTTCAGCGACGCTGATCAGGAAACTGTGTTCAACACTAGCAACACGTTCTTCGGCAAAGAGTCGATGACGTTGCGTGAACTCATCAACGCGCTGCGTGAGACCTATTGTGGCTCCATCGGCGCTGAATACATGTACGCCACCGACCAGAACCAGAAGCGCTGGTGGCAGGAGAAGCTGGAAAAGATCCGCAGCAAGCCCAGCTTTGGTGCTGACAAGAAAAAACAAATCCTTGACCGCCTGACGGCTGCTGAAGGGCTGGAGCGCTTCCTGCACACCAAGTACGTGGGTCAGAAGCGCTTTTCGTTGGAAGGCGGCGAAAGCTTTATTGCTGCGATGGATGAACTCATCCAGTCTGCAGGCGCCAAGGGCGTACAAGAAATCGTGATCGGCATGGCCCACCGCGGCCGCCTGAACGTGCTGGTCAACTCGCTGGGCAAGATGCCCAAGGACCTGTTCGCTGAGTTCGATCACACCGCTCCCGAAGACCTGCCTGCGGGTGACGTGAAGTACCACCAGGGCTTCAGCTCGGATGTGACGACCCCCGGCGGTCCGGTTCACCTGTCGCTGGCATTCAACCCCTCGCACCTGGAAATCGTGAACCCCGTGGTCGAAGGCTCTGTGCGTGCTCGCATGGACCGCCGTGCCGATCCACACGGCAAGCAGGTTTTGCCTGTGTTGGTGCATGGTGACGCGGCCTTTGCAGGCCAAGGTGTCAATCAGGAAACTCTGGCGCTGGCCCAGACCCGTGGCTACTACACGGGTGGTACGGTGCACATCATCATCAATAACCAAATCGGCTTCACCACGTCCGATCCACGTGACACCCGCTCCACGCTGTACTGTACCGACATCGTCAAGATGATCGAGTCGCCCGTATTGCATGTGAACGGTGATGATCCGGAAGCCGTGGTGTTGGCCACTCAGCTCGCGCTTGAGTTCCGCATGGAGTTCAAGAAAGACGTGGTGGTGGACATCATCTGCTTCCGCAAGCTGGGTCACAATGAGCAGGACACCCCGGCTCTGACGCAGCCGCTGATGTACAAGAAGATCGGCGCGCACCCCGGCACACGCAAGCTGTACGCCGATAAGCTGGCGGCGCAGGGTCTGGGAGAGTCACTGGGCGACGACATGGTCAAGGCCTACCGCGCTGCTATGGATGCGGGCAAGCACACGGTCGATCCCGTGCTGACCAACTTCAAGAGCAAGTACGCGGTGGACTGGAGCCCGTTCCTGGGCAAAAAGTGGACCGATGCTGGAGACACGGCTATTCCTCTGGCCGAGTGGAAGCGCCTGGCTGAGAAGATCACCACCATCCCCGAGAGCGTGACGCCGCATCAGTTGGTGAAGAAGGTGTATGACGACCGCGCGGCCATGGGCCGTGGTGACATCCCTGTGGATTGGGGCATGGGTGAGCACATGGCATTTGCCTCGCTGGTGGCCAGCGGCTATCCCGTGCGCCTGTCCGGTGAAGACTGCGGCCGCGGCACGTTCACGCACCGCCACGCCGTGATCCATGACCAAAAGCGCGAGAAGTGGGACATTGGTACCTACGTGCCGCTGCAGAACGTGGCCGACAACCAGGCCCCGTTTGTTGTGATCGACTCCATCTTGTCCGAAGAAGCTGTCCTGGGCTTCGAGTACGGCTATGCGTCGAACGACCCCAATACACTGGTGATCTGGGAAGCGCAGTTCGGCGACTTCGCCAATGGCGCCCAAGTGGTGATCGACCAGTTCATCGCCTCCGGCGAAGTGAAGTGGGGCCGGGTGAACGGCATCACCCTCATGCTGCCCCACGGCTACGAAGGCCAGGGCCCAGAGCACAGCTCTGCCCGCCTGGAGCGCTTCATGCAATTGGCTGCCGACGCCAACATGCAGATCGTGCAGCCCACTACGGCCAGCCAGATCTTCCACGTGCTGCGTCGCCAGATGGTGCGTGATCTGCGCAAGCCGCTGATCATCATGACGCCCAAGTCGCTGCTGCGTAACAAGGATGCGACCTCGCCGCTGTCCGAGTTCACCAAGGGCAGCTTCCAGACGGTGATTCCCGAGCAGGATGAAGCCATCGTCAAGAAGGCGGCCAAGGTCAAGCGCGTGATCGCATGCTCTGGCAAGGTTTACTACGACCTCGTGAAGAAGCGCGCAGAGAAGGAAGCCGACGATGTGGTGATCCTGCGCGTGGAGCAGTTGTACCCCTTCCCGCACAAGGCGTTTGCCGCTGAATTGAAGAAGTACCCCAACGCCACCGACGTGGTGTGGTGCCAGGACGAGCCGCAAAACCAGGGTGCCTGGTTCTTCGTGCAGCACTACATCCACGAGAACATGCTCGAAGGCCAGAAGCTGGGCTACTCCGGTCGCGCTGCTTCGGCATCTCCAGCCGTGGGTTACTCGCACCTGCACCAGGAACAACAAAAGGCGCTGGTGGACGGCGCGTTTGCCAAGCTCAAGGGTTTTGTCCTGACCAAGTAAGGCCAGCTGCGACCCGACAACAGAACAAAACCCCATTCCGAAAGAATTGATATGGCTATCGTAGAAGTCAAAGTCCCCCAGCTGTCCGAATCCGTGGCCGAAGCCACTATGCTGACCTGGAAGAAAAAGGCCGGTGAGGCCGTGGCCGTGGACGAGATCCTGATCGAGATCGAAACCGACAAGGTTGTGCTCGAAGTGCCCGCACCGTCCGCTGGCGTGCTGGCTGAAATCATCCAGGGCGACGGCGCCACGGTGGTTGCCGACCAGCTCATCGCCAAGATCGACACCGAAGGCAAGGCTGGTGCCGCGGCTCCTGCTCCGGCAGCAGCTCCAGTTGCCGCCGCAGCGCCTGTTGCTGCCCCTGCCGCTGCCGGTGGCTCCAAGGGCGATGTGGCCATGCCTGCCGCTGCCAAGCTGCTCGCCGACAACAACCTGTCTGTGTCGGCCGTGGCCGGTTCGGGCAAGGATGGCCGTGTGACCAAGGGTGATGTGCTGGCCGCTGTGGCCGGTGGCGCCAAGGCTGCCGTGGCAGCCCCCAGCGTGATCCCCACCGGTGTGCCTTCCAAGACACTGCCCCAGGTGGCAGCGCCCGCTGGCAAGGAGGACCTGAGCGGCCGCCCCGAGCAGCGCGTGCCCATGAGCCGCCTGCGTGCCCGCGTGGCCGAGCGTCTGCTGCAGTCGCAATCGACCAACGCCATCCTGACCACGTTCAACGAAGTGAACATGGCTCCGGTGATGGACCTGCGCAAGAAGTTCCAGGACAGCTTCACCAAGGAGCACGGCACCAAGCTGGGCTTCATGTCCTTCTTCGTGAAGGCTGCTGTGCATGCCCTCAAGAAGTACCCTGTGCTGAACGCCTCGGTGGACGGCAACGACATCGTCTACCACGGCTACTTCGACATCGGTATCGCCGTGGGCTCGCCCCGTGGTCTGGTGGTGCCCATCCTGCGCAATGCAGACCAAATGAGCTTCGCCGACATCGAGAAGAAGATCGCCGAGTTCGGCAAGAAGGCTGCCGAAGGCAAGCTGGGCATTGAAGAAATGACCGGTGGCACGTTCTCCATCTCCAATGGCGGCACGTTCGGCTCCATGCTGTCCACTCCCATCATCAACCCGCCCCAGTCGGCCATCCTGGGCGTGCACGCCACCAAGGACCGCGCCGTGGTCGAAAACGGCCAGATCGTGATCCGCCCGATGAACTACCTGGCCATGTCCTATGACCACCGCATCATCGACGGCCGCGAAGCCGTGCTGGGCTTGGTGGCGATGAAGGACGCGCTGGAAGACCCATCGCGCCTGCTGTTCGACATCTGATCCCCTGACTCCATCGACCCACCCGCGTGGCCCGGCCTCTGGTCCTGCCCGCCGGTGGGTCTTTCTCCAACTGACTTAACGAGATTTCCCATGAGCAAACAATTTGATGTGATCGTCATCGGTGGTGGCCCCGGCGGCTACATCGCCGCCATCCGCGCCGCCCAGCTGGGCTTCAACGTTGCCTGTATCGACGAGTGGAAGAACGAGAAGGGCGGCCCCGCACCCGGTGGCACCTGCACCAACGTTGGCTGCATCCCCTCCAAGGCGCTGCTGCAGTCGTCCGAGCATTTCGAGCATGCCAACAAGCACTTTGCCGACCATGGCATCACAGCCACCGGCGTCAAGATGGACGTGGCCAAGATGATCGCCCGCAAGGACACCGTCGTGAAGCAGAACAACGATGGCATCCTGTACCTGTTCAAGAAGAACAAGGTTAGCTTCTTCCACGGCCGTGGCTCGTTCGTGAAGGCTGCCGAAGGCGGCTACGAGATCAAGGTGGCAGGTGCCGCTGAAGAGACGCTGACCGGTAAGCAGATCATCATCGCCACCGGCTCCAACGCCCGTGCGCTGCCCGGCACGCCGTTCGACGAAGAACTGGTGCTGTCCAACGACGGTGCGCTGCGCGTTGGCGCAGTGCCCAAGAAGCTCGGCCTCATCGGCTCGGGAGTGATCGGCCTGGAAATGGGCTCGGTCTGGCGCCGCCTGGGCGCTGAAGTCACCATCCTCGAAGGTCTGCCCACTTTCCTGGGCGCGGTGGATGAGCAGATCGCCAAGGAAGCCAAGAAGGCCTTCGACAAGCAGGGCCTGAAGATCGAGCTGGGCGTGAAGGTCGGCGAGATCAAGACCGGCAAAAAGGGTGTAAGCATTGCCTACACCAACGCCAAGGGCGAAGCCCAGTCGCTGGACGTGGACAAGCTCATCGTCTCCATCGGCCGCGTGCCCAACACCATTGGCCTGAACACCGAAGCGGTGGGTCTGCAGCTCGACGAGCGCGGCGCCATCGTGGTGGATGCTGACTGCAAGACCAATCTGCCCGGCGTCTGGGCGGTGGGCGACGTGGTGCGCGGCCCTATGCTGGCCCACAAGGCCGAGGAAGAGGGCGTTGCCGTGGCCGAGCGCATTGCCGGCCAGCATGGTCATGTCAACTTCAACACCATCCCCTGGGTCATCTACACCAGCCCCGAGATCGCCTGGGTGGGCCGCACTGAGCAGCAGCTCAAGGCCGATGGGGTCAAGTACAAGGCGGGCAGCTTCCCGTTCCTGGCCAATGGCCGCGCACGTGCGCTGGGCGACACCACCGGCATGGTCAAGATGCTGGCGGATGCCGAGACCGACGAGATCCTGGGTGTGCACATCGTGGGCCCACAGGCCAGCGAGCTGATCTCCGAGGCCGTTGTGGCCATGGAGTTCAAGGCCAGCAGCGAAGACATCGCACGCATTTGCCATGCGCACCCCAGCTTGAGCGAGGCCACCAAGGAAGCAGCGCTGGCGGTGGACAAGCGCACGCTGAACTTCTGATATTGGGTCTCAATCGGCTACAAGCGCATGATTAACATGCGCTTGTAGCTATCAATTTTGTAGTATCAGAGCAACCGCAAAGTGACCGTCAAACAGGCTTACCTGGCCGAGCTGGCCGCCAAAGGCTATCAAAGCGACCCCGCCCAGCTGCGAGCAGTGGAAGCCCTGCAGCGCTGTGCTGACGAGTGGGCCCAGTACAAGGCTCGGCGCTCCAACGCGATCAAGAAGCTGATCAACCGCCCGGAGATTCCCCGCGGTGTCTACATGTATGGCGGGGTGGGGCGCGGCAAGAGCTTTTTGATGGAGTGCTTTTTTGACGCTGTTCCCCTGAGGCGAAAGGTGCGCTTGCACTTTCACGAATTCATGCGTGAGGTGCATCGCGAACTGGCGGCCCTTCAGGGCACGGTCAATCCGCTGGATGTGTTGGGCGAGCGCATTGCCAAGCGCTACAAGCTCATCTGTTTTGATGAGTTTCATGTGGCGGACATCACGGACGCGATGATCCTGCACCGATTGCTGGTGGCGTTGTTCGACAACGGCGTCGGCTTCGTGACCACTTCCAATTTCAAGCCTGACGACCTTTACCCCGGTGGCTTGCATCGGGACCGCATCTTGCCCGCCATTGCACTCCTCAATGAGCGGCTGGAGGTGGTCAATGTGGACAATGGCACCGATTACCGCCGGCGTACGCTGGAGCACGTAAAGCTGTATCACACGCCACTGGGCGCAGAGGCGGATGCCGAGATGAACCAGGCGTTCGACCAACTCGCTGAAGTGCACGATGAAGACCCCGTGCTGCATATCGAGGCGCGCGAAATTCGCGCCCGCCGCAAGGCTGGCGGGGTGGTGTGGTTTGACTTCAAGACACTGTGTGGTGGTCCTCGGTCGCAAAACGACTACCTGGAAATTGCGACGCAGTTCCACACGGTGTTGCTGTCCGATGTTCCTTACATGCCTGTGAGCATGGCGTCGCCTGCGCGGCGCTTTACCTGGCTGGTGGATGTGCTGTACGACCGCCGGGTCAAACTCATCCTGTCGGCGGCTGTACCGCCCGAGCAGTTGTATACCGAAGGGCCTTTGGCTCACGAGTTTCCGCGCACAGTGTCCCGGCTCAACGAGATGCAGTCCAAGGAGTTTCTGGCGCTGGAGCGCCGCATGGTGGATACGGGGTTGACATGAACAAGACCGGTGGTCGCTTTTTGGCGGTAGTGCTGGCGCTGGCTTGCTCAATACTGCCTGTGCTGGTAGCCCCGGCCCGGGCCGCGACGGGGGTAGAAGTAGATGCCGCATCCGCGTCGACCGCTGCACATCGCAAAGTGGAGCGTGACCGAATCAAAATGGAGCGCGAGGCACTGACGGCCCGGCGGCAGCAGGATGAGGCAGTGTGCTACCAACGCTTTGCTGTGGAGGATTGCTTGCGCGGCGTACGTGCCAAGGCACGGGAGTCCCACGACCGATTGCGTGCGCAGGAAATTGAACTCAACGATGCCGAGCGCAGGGAGAAAGCGGTGGAGCGCCTGCGGGCCATTGAAGACAAGCAAATGGCCGTACCGCCAGCGAGCAAACGCGCTGACGCGCAGGTTCGCAAGCCATCCGCCGATCCGGATGTTGCCAAGGCACAGCGGGACCAGGACGCACACCAACGCGCGCAGCAACAAAATAGCCGTGCCCAGGTTCAGGCCAGTGAACAGGCGGCCCGCGCTGCGGGGACTGCCGAGCGCGCTGCCCAATCGCGTGCCAAACATACCCAGGCGCTCCAAGCGGCGGAGGAGCGCCGCGCGCGGGTCGAAAAATCTCAAGCTGATGCCCTGGCTCAGGGCCGCAAGCCTGCAGCGCCCTTGCCAGCGCCTGCTGCTTCTGCGCCTCGCTGAGTTTGGAAGGGCCTCTGAGCCAAGCAATCAGTGGCTGAGTGGTTGACGCTAGGGTAGCGGCGACTACCTGGTGGTTGTTCGATGGGTTCGCGTTCACCCGTCGATACACCGATGGGTGGTGCAGACAAGGCCCTCAGGGCCGACCCGTGTCCAGCGGCGTCAGGCGAGCAATCTTTTTCTCTTCGGCCAGGGCTTCGATCTTGACGACCACCAGCGACAGGTTGTCGCCGCCTCCGCGTGCCCGGGAGCGGGCTTTTTCAATCAGGAACTCCGTCGCTTCGCGGGGCGACAGCGAATCGACCACCGATGCCAGTTCGGTGGGAGAAAAGTAGTGCCAAACCCCATCGCTGCAGGCCAGCAAGACATCGCCCGGCTGAAGTTGCGGAATGACGTGGGTAGTGATGGGCGGGTCACTCTCTGTGCCAAGGCAACCCACCAGAATGTTGGAATGAGGATGGTTGTTGGCCTCGGCTTCCGTCAGCTCACCCCGGTCCACCAGGGCTTGCACATAAGAGTGGTCGCTGGTGCGGAATGCCAGCCGTGAGCCTTGAAAGTGGTAGATGCGCGAGTCGCCCGCATGCACCCAATGGCAGTCGCCCCGGGGATTGATGAGAAACGCAGCGATGGTGCTGTGAGGTTCCTGCTCTGCCGATATGGCCGTCAACCGGATAACGATGTGGGCCTCTTCAACCATGTTCTTGAGCATTGCCACCGGGTCATCGGTGTCGGGCGAGTACCGCTCGAACAGTTGTCGTGCTGTCATCATGACCTGGTCTGATGCTTTGCGCCCCCCGCTGCGGCCGCCCATCCCGTCGGCAACCACACCCAGAACGCAGCCGTTGTGCCGCTCGTGGGAGATCAGGGCCACCTGGTCTTGCTGGTATTCGCGGTCACCCTTGTGGATGCCGGTGGAGGCGATGAGGCGAAACGCTTTGGTCATGCTGCAGATTGTGGGGGCGCCTACGCGAACGCCTGTCGTGGAAAGCGGGCCAAGCGCGTATTATCCGCCCGCCTGTGGCATTTTTGCCATGCCCATGGCCTCCTGCCTTGAAACCCAGCCTGCACTCTCCCCACCGTCAGTTGATCGAGCTGCGCATGGAACATGCCGATCTCGACGCACTCATCGACCGGTGTAAGCCCGAAGCGGCACCCGACGAACTCACCCTGCGCCGTCTCAAAAAGCGCCGACTCGTGTTGCGTGACGCGATGGAGCGGCTGGAGCGGCAACTTCAACCGCAAGAGCCCGCCTGATGTCACTGGAGGCCATGGTGCCCGAGGTGTTTGCCCCCGATGGTGTGCTGGCGAGGGCGGATGGGCATTTTCAACCGCGTGACGGTCAGACCCAGATGGCCATTGCGGTGGCCCAGACCATTACAGAGGGAGGGGCGCTGGTGGTGGAGGCAGGCACTGGAGTGGGCAAGACCTTTGCCTACCTGGTGCCGGCCTTGCTGAGTGGCGAGCGGGTGCTGTTGTCTACGGCCACCAAGGCCTTGCAAGACCAGTTGTTCGCCCGCGATCTGCCCCGCTTGGCGCACATCCTGGGGCTGCCCGTTCGCATGGCCCTGCTCAAGGGGCGCGCCAGCTACTTGTGCCTGCACCGCATGGAGCAGGCACGGCAGGATGCTCAGGCTCTGGACCGAGGCGTCGCCCGCGTGCTGGCCAAGGTGGAGGACTGGTCGCGCCAGACCGTATCCGGCGATATGGCCGAGCTGACAGGGTTGGACGAGCGATCGCCCGTGATCCCCCTGGTCACCTCGACGCGTGAGAACTGCCTGGGGTCTTCCTGCCCGCGTTTTCGGGAATGCCATGTTCATCGGGCGCGGCGCGAGGCGTTGGCGGCGGACATCGTGGTCATCAATCACCATCTGTTCTTTGCGGATGTGGCGGTACGCGAGTCAGGCATGGCCGAGTTGCTGCCGACGGTGCGTGTGGTCGTTTTTGATGAGGCCCACCAGATCAATGAGACTGGCGTGCAGTTCTTGGGTACGCAGATTTCCACGGGGCAATGGATGGACTTTGCCCGTGACCTTTTGATAGCCGGGCTGCAGCATGCGCGCGGTCTGGCTGACTGGACAGGCCTGGCGCAGCTTCTGGAGTTGTCTGCACGGGACCTCCGTCTGGTCGTGAGCACCGCTGCTTTCCAGGGACTGAATGGCATTTCGGGAGGGGGCAGATTGCGCTGGACGGAGGAGGCTCCCGAAGGTGTCTCGGGCGCCGTATGGCAGTCCGCGCTGCGCGCACTGGCCTTGGCGTGTGCACAGGCGCTGGAGGCCCTGGACACCGTGAGCGAAATGTCCCCCGATCTGGAGCGCCTGTACGAACGGGGCAGTGCACTATTGGCCCGGCTGGCCAGGTTTTCAGGCCCGTGCCAGGCCGATGCGGTGCGTTGGCTCGATGTGGGCAACCAGTTGCGCCTGATCGAGTCCCCGCTGGACATTGCAGACGCCATGCGCACCCGGATTCTGGCGTCGCCCGCTGAAACCTCGGACGGCGAAGCTTGGCCCGAGGAGCCTGGCTCAAACGCCGGCAGGGCGTGGATTTTCACCTCTGCGACCCTCGGTGCGGACGACGCGTTGACCTGGTTCACCGAACGAGCTGGGCTCACGGATGCTCGCATCCTTCGGGTGGCCAGCCCCTTCGACTATGCGCGGCAGGCGGCTTTGTATGTGCCGCGCCAGTTGCCGTCGCCTGCAGATCCGTCCCACAGCCGTAGTGTGGCGGACTGGGTTGCACTGGCCGCCGAGCCGCTGGGCGGGCGCACGCTGGTGCTGACCACTACGCTCAAGGCCTTGCGCACCATTGGCGACGCACTCAAAGCACGTTGGCAGGCTTCAGGCACGTTGGAGGTGCTGGTGCAGGGCGAGTGGCCCAAGCGGCGCCTGATGGAGCGTTTTCGCGAGGGGGCATCGCACGGGCGGCCGGGTTGTGTGCTGGTGGCTTCGGCGTCCTTCTGGGAGGGGTTTGATGTGCCAGGCGATGCTCTGCAACTGGTGGTTATCGACAAGCTGCCTTTTCCGCCCCCGGGAGATCCATTGGTGGAGGCTCGCACCCAACACATCGAAATGGCCGGTGGCAAAGCGTTCACTGCCTACGCTCTGCCAGAGGCGGCGGTGGCACTCAAGCAGGGTGCCGGGCGTTTGATCCGGCATGAAGCGGATCGGGGTATTTTGGTGGTGGGCGACACGCGCCTCATCACTATGGGCTATGGCAAGCGCTTGCTGGCAGCTTTGCCCCCCATGCGCAGGCTGGAATCGCTCGAAGAGTTTCAGTCTGCGCTGATGGCGCTTACCAAACCTTCCACCACGGATCCGACTTGCCTTTGACGCCGCCATTCAGATAGGCGCTTTGAGGGTAGGACTTGTCCATCACGCGGCGTGCATCGTCTCGCAGCTGGGTCATTCCGAGCGCGTCGTACGACTGGATCAGGATGTACAACGCCTCTTCCAGCGCGGGCACGCCCTGGTAGTCTGCCAATGCGACCTGCGCGCGACTGATGGCAGCCACATAGGCGCCACGCTGGAAGTAGTACCGCGCCACATGCACTTCATATTGGGCCAGCGAGTTGACGATGTAGGTCATGCGCTGGCGCGAGTCCTGCGCATAACGGGACTCAGGAAAGCGTGTGACCAGTTCGCTGAATGCTTCAAAGGAGTCTTTGGCCGCCTTTTGGTCACGCTCTGATAGATCCTGGCGCGAGATAAATGAGAACAGACCCAAGTTGTCGTTGAAGTTGACCAGGCCCTTCAGGTACAGCGCATAGTCCAATGCAGGGCTGGCAGGGTGCAGCTTCATGAAGCGGTCCAGCGTTGCGACGGCTTGCGCCTTTTCGCCCGCCTTGTAGTGGGCATAGGCTTTGTCAATCTGGGCCTGCTGTGCCAGTGGCGTGCCTGCCGCACGGCCTTCCAGCTTTTCCAGCAGAGGAACGGCCTTGTCATACGCCCCGCTGTTCATTTCGTCCTGGGCTTCCGAGTGGATGCGATTGGGACTCCAGCCTGCCGTTTTATCAACTGTGGTGCTGGAGCAGCCAACCAGCAAACCAGCCAGCAGCAGGGCGGAAACAAGGGGCAGTGGGGCACGCAGCATCGCAAGCAGCTTTCAGCAAAGAAGGAAAAAGGTGCACAAAGAAAGGCCCGAGGGTTCAGTCATAGGGGAGTGCGCTCTGCGTACTCGTCACGGAAGCCTTCGGCGCCATTTCGGGCACGAAAAAGCATTGTACTGGTGGCGCCAGCAGCGCCAAGGCGCTGCCGACGCAAGTCCTGTTGGAGAGTCGCAGGGGTTTCTACAATGCCTGCATGTTTGTTCATTTGCGCCTGCACACCGAGTTCTCCGTCGTTGACGGTACCAATCGCATCGACGAGGTGGCCAAAGCGGCCGCCAAGGACGGCCAGCCCGCTCTGGCCATCACCGATCTCAATAACCTTTTCGGGGCGATCAAGTTCTACAAGGAAGCGCGAGGTAAAGGTGTCAAGCCCATCTTGGGTGCAGAAATCTTTCTTGAAGGCGAGGCGGGAGGTGTCCCATCGCGCCTTATCCTCCTGGTGCAGAGTCGCCAGGGGTATCTGAATCTGTCGGAGCTGCTGGCCCGGGCCTGGACGCGCAATATCGTCAAGAATCTGGCGCTGAGCACTTGGACGTGGCTGGAAGAGCTGTCAGAGGGATTGATTGCCCTGTCTGGCGCGCAGGCGGGCCCGGTAGGGCAAGCGCTGATGAAGGGGGATGAGTCAGGTGCCGCCGACGTTGCGTTGCGCTTGGCGGGCATTTTCCCGCACCGGTTTTACATCGAGCTGCAACGGGCCGGCCGAAACGACGATGAAGCCCATGTGGTGGCAGCCGCTCAGCTTGCTGCCCGGTTGAACCTGCCGGTGGTGGCGACCCACCCCGTTCAGTTTGCCGAGCCCGATGATTACGAGGCCCACGAGGCGCGCATCTGTATCGCCGAGGGGGAAATCCTGGCAAACCCGCGTCGTGTCCGCAAGTTCACCCGCGACCAGTATTTCAAGTCCTCGGCGGAGATGGAGGCCTTGTTTGCCGACCTGCCATCGGCCATCGCCAATACGGTCGAGATTGCACAACGCTGCAACCTGACCCTGGTGCTGGGCAAGCCGCAGCTCCCGGATTTTCCGACGCCCAACGGCATGCCCATCGACGAGTATTTCCGCTACGCGTCGTTCGAAGGGCTGGAGGAGCGCCTGAAACATCTTTTTCCTAACGAAGCTGAGAGGGACAAGGAGCGCCCGCGCTATGTCGAGCGTCTGGAGTTCGAGCTGGGCACCATCCTCAAAATGGGGTTCCCGGGCTACTTCCTGATCGTGGGTGATTTCATCCAGTGGGCGAAGCAGAACGGCTGCCCAGTGGGGCCCGGCCGTGGCTCCGGCGCCGGTTCGCTGGTCGCTTATGCGCTAAAGATCACTGACCTGGACCCGCTGCAATACAACCTGCTGTTCGAGCGGTTCCTGAACCCGGAGCGCGTGTCGATGCCCGACTTCGACATCGACTTTTGCCAATCTAACCGCGACCGGGTGATTGACTACGTCAAGGACAAGTACGGCAAGAACGCCGTGAGCCAGATCGCTACCTTCGGCACGATGGCGGCCAAGGCGGCCATCCGCGACGTGGGCCGGGTCATGGACATGAGCTACACATTTTGTGATGGCATCTCCAAGCTGGTGCCAGGCAAGCCTGGCATGTCCTACACCCTGGCCTATCCGCCTGAGGTGAAAAAGGACGGCGACAAGAACAACTATGCGCTGGAACTGGAGCCCATGCTCTACGAGCGCGTACGCAAGGAAGAAGACGTCAAGACCGTCATCGAGATGGCACAAAAGCTTGAGGGTATGACGCGAAACATCGGCATGCATGCCGGTGGCGTTCTGATCGCGCCCGGCAAACTCACCGATTTTTGTCCGCTGTACCAGCAGCCGGGTAGCGAGTCCGCCGTGAGCCAGTATGACAAGGACGACGTGGAAGCCATCGGCTTGGTGAAGTTCGACTTCTTGGGGCTTGCCACGCTCACCATTCTGGAAATTGCGCGCGAGTTCATCATGAAGCGGCACAAGGGCCAGGAGAATTTTGCGTTCGAGAATATTCCCCTCGACGACGGACCCACTTATCGGCTGTTCTCTGAGGGTAAGACCGAAGCAGTGTTCCAGTTTGAAAGCCGCGGCATGCAGGGCATGTTGAAAGAGGCGCGGCCCAGTCGGCTGGAAGACCTCATTGCCCTGAATGCGTTGTACCGGCCGGGGCCTATGGACCTGATTCCCAGCTTTGTGAACCGCAAGCATGGCAAGGAAGAGGTCATCTACCCCCACCCGCTGGTAGAGCCGGTGCTGGCCGAAACCTACGGCATCATGGTGTACCAGGAGCAGGTGATGCAGACCGCCCAGGTGCTGGGCGGATATAGCTTGGGCGGCGCCGACATGCTTCGGCGTGCCATGGGGAAAAAGAAGGCCGAGGAAATGGCCGAACACCGCGCCATTTTCCGCAAGGGTGCAGCGGAGAAAGGCATCAGCCAGGAGAAAGCCGACGAGGTGTTCGACCTGATGGAGAAGTTCGCGGGCTATGGCTTCAACAAGTCACACGCGGCTGCTTACTCCCTGCTGGCGTACCACACTGGCTGGCTCAAGGTGCACTACACGGCCGAGTTTTTCTGCGCCAACATGACCGTAGAAATGGACGACACCGACAAGCTCAAGGTGCTGTTCGAGGATGCACACAAGATGGGGCTGTCGTTCGAGCCGCCGGACGTGAATCGGGGCTTTTATCGGTTTGAACCAGTCACCGACAAGATCATCCGTTACGGTCTGGGGGCGGTGAAAGGCACTGGACAGCAGGCGATCGAAGCTATCGTCGCGGCCCGTGAAGGGCGCGGTGAAGGCCCCCAGGGTTCGACCAAAGGGCCCTTCAAAAGTCTGTTTGACTTCTGCGTGCGAGTGGACAAGGCCCGCATGAACAAGCGCACGGTCGAGGCCCTGATCAAGGCGGGTGCCTTTGATTCGATCCATCTCAATCGGGCGGCCCTGGTGGCCTCTATTGATCGGGCCTTTGACTTTGCTGCCGCAACGCTGGCCAACGTCAATCAGGGCGGCTTGTTTGACATGATGGGTGATGATGCCCATGGCTCCAGCACCCAAGAGCCCGATCTGGTGGACGCAACGCCCTGGGGTATCAAGGAGCGGCTTACGCTGGAGAAAACCGCCGTCGGGTTCTACCTGTCTGGCCATCTTTTTGATGAAGTGGCGACCGAGGTGCGCCGTTTTGTGCGCACCCAGATCGATGAGCTGCTTGACAGCCGAGAGCCCCAGGTACTTGCCGGCATCATCAGCGACTTTCGGGTCATCAACGGGCAACGCGGGAGGCTGGGACTCTTCAAGCTGGACGACAAGTCCGCTGTGATTGAGGCTTCTGCCGATGAGGCGTTGCTCAATACCTACCGCAATCAGCTCAAGGAAGATGAGTTTGTAGTGATGATGGGCCGGCTGCAGCTGGACCACTTCAGTGGCGGTCTGCGCGTCAAGGTGCAGCAGGTGTGGGACCTGGCGGGCGCGCGTTGCCGGTTTGGCAAATACCTGCATGTGACTGTGGGTGATAAGGCGCCAGATGTGCCGCGCTTGGTACGCGAGTTTCCGCCGTTGCGCGAAGAGGTCGCCGAAGGGGGGTTGGTGCACGGGTTGCGCGTGCGCATGGGCGTGCGCTGCCAGTCGGACGATGCTGCTGCAGTGGCAGAGTTGCAACTGGGTGAAAACGCGCGTTTCTACCCCAGCGATGCTGCGTTGGCGGCATGGACCGCCCAAGTGGGTGCCGGTGCCGCCAATGTGGTGTACGAGTGATTGAGTTCCCCGCAGAAGTTTCTGTAAGCCGTGGGTTGAAAAATACCTGGTCAACAACCAGCTTCTCCTGCAGCGGCACCCTGTTCGGGTCGCTAGAATGATTTTCATGGCAACAAAACCACCTTCACCCCCCACCGCGCCGCCCGTGACCCGGCCTGCGCGGGATGATGGCGGTTCGGTCGTGCTCGAGAGGCGCACCCAAAAGACCCAGCCGCCGCAGATGTACCAGGTGGTCATGCTGAACGACGACTACACGCCCATGGAGTTCGTCATCGTGGTTCTGCAGGAGTTTTTCAGTAAAGACCGCGAAACTGCCACCCAGATCATGTTGAAGATCCACCTCGATGGCAAAGGCGTCTGCGGCGTTTATTCGCGCGATGTGGCAGCCACCAAGGTAGAGCAAGTGCTTGACGCCGCCCTCAAGGCGGGCCACCCACTGCAATGTGTCAGTGAGCCTGTTGAATAACAGGTCTTTTGTCCCGATCTAAAGTTATCCCTTCCACGCAAGCACAAAGGAGTTCACATGATTGCCCAGGAACTGGAAGTCAGCTTGCACATGGCCTTTGTTGAGGCCCGTCAGCAGCGCCACGAGTTCATCACCGTGGAGCATCTGTTGCTTGCATTGCTCGATAACCCCAGCGCAGCGGAGGTGCTGCGCGCATGTTCGGCCAATATCGATGATCTGCGTTCATCGCTGGCGAATTTCATCAAAGACAACACCCCCCAGGTCGCAGGTACCGACGAGGTGGACACCCAGCCTACGCTGGGATTCCAGCGCGTGATCCAGCGCGCCATCATGCACGTGCAGTCCACGGGCAACGGCAAAAAAGAGGTGACGGGTGCCAATGTGCTCGTGGCAATTTTTGGCGAAAAGGACTCGCACGCCGTGTACTACCTGCACCAGCAAGGTGTCACGCGGCTGGATGTGGTGAATTTCATCGCCCACGGTATCAAGAAGGGCGAGCCGCCCGAGCCTGCTAAGGCCGAGAATCAGGCCGAGGGCGAAGAGGGCGGAGGTGGTGAGCGTAACGAAAAGGCGTCGCCGCTGGAGCAATTCACCCAGAACCTGAACCAGGCCGCCAAGGATGGCAAGATCGATCCATTGATCGGCCGCCATTACGAGGTCGAGCGCACGATCCAGATTCTGTGCCGTCGCCGCAAAAACAATCCTCTGCTTGTGGGCGAGGCAGGGGTGGGCAAGACTGCGATTGCCGAGGGCCTGGCTTGGCGGATCACGCAAAACGATGTGCCCGAGATCCTGGCCGAGGCAACGGTGTACTCCCTGGACATGGGTGCGTTGCTTGCGGGCACCAAGTACCGTGGCGACTTCGAGCAGCGCCTCAAGGGCGTGCTCAAGTCGCTCAAGGACAAGCCCAACGCCATCCTTTTCATCGACGAGATCCACACCTTGATCGGTGCGGGTGCGGCCTCGGGCGGCACGCTCGATGCTTCCAACCTGCTGAAGCCGGCGCTGTCCAGTGGCCAGCTCAAGTGCATCGGTGCGACCACTTTCACGGAGTACCGGGGGATCTTCGAGAAGGATGCTGCCTTGTCGCGCCGCTTCCAAAAGGTGGACGTGGTGGAGCCCAGCGTGGCCGAAACCATCGACATCCTGAAGGGGCTGAAGTCTCGTTTTGAAGAGCATCACAGCGTGAAGTACGCTGCAGCTGCCCTGCAGGCTGCGGCAGAACTGAGCGCCAAGTACATCAACGACCGCCACCTGCCCGACAAGGCAATCGACGTCATCGATGAAGCCGGTGCGGCCCAGCGCATCATGGTGCCGAGCAAGCGCAAGAAGACCATCGGCAAGGCCGAGATCGAAGAGATCGTGGCCAAGATCGCACGCATTCCGCCTGCCAACGTGTCCAATGACGACCGCGGCAAGTTGCAGACGCTGGAGCGCGACCTGAAAAGCGTGGTGTTCGGCCAGGACAAGGCATTGGAAGTGCTTGCCAGTGCCGTCAAGATGGCACGCTCGGGTCTGGGCAAGGGCGACAAGCCGATCGGCTCGTTCCTGTTCAGCGGTCCCACCGGCGTCGGCAAGACTGAAGCGGCCAAGCAGCTTGCCTACATCATGGGCATCGAGCTGATCCGTTTTGACATGTCCGAGTACATGGAGCGCCATGCCGTGAGCCGCCTGATTGGCGCGCCTCCAGGTTATGTCGGTTTCGACCAAGGTGGTCTGCTGACGGAAGCCATCACGAAGAAGCCGCACGCGGTGCTGCTGCTCGATGAGATCGAGAAAGCACATCCGGACATCTTCAACGTGCTGCTGCAGGTCATGGACCACGGCACGCTGACGGATAACAACGGCCGCAAGGCCGACTTCCGTAACGTGCTCATCATCATGACCACGAATGCTGGCGCCGAGACCATGAACAAGGCGACCATTGGCTTTACCAACCCGCGGCAGGCGGGCGATGAAATGAGTGATATCAAGCGCCTGTTCACGCCTGAGTTCCGCAACCGGCTGGATGCCATCGTCAACTTCAAGGCACTCGATGAACAGATCATCCTGCGCGTAGTGGACAAGTTCCTGCTGCAGCTGGAGACGCAGTTGGCTGAGAAGAAGGTGGAGGTCACCTTCACCGATGCCCTGCGCAAGCACCTGGCCAAGAAGGGTTTCGACCCGCTGATGGGCGCGCGCCCTATGCAGCGCCTGATCCAGGACACCATCCGCCGCGCCTTGGCTGACGAGTTGCTGTTTGGCCGCCTGACAGAAGGGGGACGCCTGACCGTGGATATCGAGATGAAGAAGGACGACAAGGGTGTGGAAACACCCGACGTACTGCTGGATATCCAGCCTTTGCCGAAGAAGGAGCGTTCGGCGAAGTCCGAGCCTGCAGAGCCTGAAGAGGCGACGGCCGACTGACCTCGGGTTCCTCGCAGATCCACGAAAAGCCCACGGTTCACGCCGTGGGCTTTTTCATTGGCGATGGCCGCTGGGGCCCACACACCCGCAGAGGCGGTGTAGAAGTATTTTTTAGCGTGACGGCGTGGTGCGCGCGACCGGCGCGCCAGCGCGCCCTGCCTTGACCGGTTGTGTAGCTTGAGCAAGCAAGGGCGCACACTGCGCGTCGTCGTCAGCTCCGGGTACCGTTACAGGTAACAATGCCAAGGCTGCAGGCGCGGCCACCGCAGCGGCAATGGCTGCCCCGGCGCGCAACAGCAGGGGGCCTGGTTCTGCGCCCACATCGGGTTTGCCCAGCGTGCCGCGCACGTACAGCGGAGTGCGCAGCGAGAAGAACTTCCACTCCAGCGACGCTGGTTTCACGCTCAGGTTCAGGCGTTCCTCTGCCATGTCGATGGTGCCCGTGACATCCACCACCGCCTCGTTGGTGCTCAGCTTGGCGGTGCGGACCGTGGCAAGGCCTTCGCGCACCGCCAGATCTGCCACCGCGCAACGCAGTTGCACTTCTTTGTTGTCGCCAAACAGTTTGCCCACCACGATGCTGCCCACGTTGAGTGCAGCGCGGTCCAGTAGTTCGCGGCTCAGAGTGCCATCGCGCACATACAGGCGGGCCTCGCCGCTGCTGCTGCCAAGCCACTGCGCTACGGAATTCCCCTGGCCATTCAGCGCCATGGCGCCATCGAGTCGCCCCAGGCTTTTTTGGGTCAGTTCCACCTCGGGAAACAGCGCAGCGAGCCGCAGGTTTTGCACGCGGGTGTCCATGTGTACCGTCAGCGGTCGTTTGCGGCTGTCCAGCACAAGTTTGGATTCAATCTGGCCTTTGGCCACACCAAAATGCAAGGGTTCCAGGCGCAGCACGGCATCGTCCAATACGGCATGCACGCTAAGGTCCTCCAGCGGCAGGCTGTTGGGTCGGATCACACGCTGCCCCGCAAACTTAAGATCCATATCCATGGTGCTCCAGCGATCGGTGGCAAATGCAGCGTTGGGCAGTACCTTGCCATTGCGGCCAGGCTGGGCAGTCGCCGTGGTGGCTGTACCGAGCACTGGTCCCAGGTCCACCATGCGCAACTGATTGGATGTGATAGCGCCTGAAAGTTTGCCGCGTGGCGCAGCCGACACGAAGCGCAGATTGCCGTGCAGATCGCTCTGGCCTACCGTACCAGTGAAGTCACGGTAATCCCATACAGCACGGCCTGGTTGCAGACTGCCCTGCAATCGTCCCTGGGTCTGAAATGCGGGCGTATTGGGCAGGACAAGACCCGTGAGTGCATACAGGTCAGCCATGCTGGCGCCTTTGAGCATGACTTGGAAATCCATCCCTGACAGCGCACCCGGATTTGCCAGAATACCCCGAACGGCTGTTTCTACACTGCCCGCCTTAGCGGTGAATTGCAGGGGGTAGTTCACCTCTTTGTCGCGCAGCGAGAGCACAGAGCCGGCCTGACCCTGACCCTCGATACGCGCCTTGCCCAGCGTGCCCTTGAGGTCGAAGTGCACGCCATAGACTGGGGTGCTAGAGGCACTCGCCGTGCCAGACGCAGACGATGCAGCATTCCCCGATGCAACGACTGTCTGCCCTTCGCTGAGGGTGTCGACGCGGGCGGTCAGATCAAGGTCTTGCTTGGCGTCGTTATATGCCATATGCCCCCCGCGAACCGCTAGCTGATAAATGCTGAACGCCCAGCGCGGCGTGGCGTCATCGGGATCCCTCTTGGGGAGCAGCGTCCAATTGTTGCTGCCGTCGCGCAGGCGGGCGAGGGAGATGTCCGGGCCAGACAGCTCCAGGGTATCAATGACCACTTGCCTCGCCAGTAGTGGCCAAAGCTTGAGCGATGCGCGCGCCATCTCGGCGCGTGCCGTGGTTTGGGGCGTTGCGGCTTTGCCAGGACGGGCAAATCCTGGAGGGTCTTGCAAAACCAGCTGGGTTCCCTGCACAGTGATGCCAGGAACCCAGCGGTGCCACCCTTCTTCAAGGGGCTGTGGCCAGTGCCAGGATGCGGATAAATCGCCCTCCACCGCAAACTGTCGTCCGGTTGCCTCGCTGAGGGTTTGGTTGATCCAGGGTTTGGAGCGGTTCCAATCCCACTGGCTCAGCGTCACAGCGCCTATCAGCAGCAGTCCTACCATGACGCCACAGGCAATGCGGACCCTGCTATGGCCCTGCCTCGGGCGAGGCGTTGAAGTCACTCCCGCTGGTGCCATTGCCGTCGCCGTTGCGCGTGCAGATGTGGTGTGCTGGTCCGTTTGGGGTCTTGTCATAGAGCAGCCATGCTAGCCCGCAGAACGCAAATTTGCGTCGATTGCGTTGGCTAACAGGCCTTTTGGCGTGCTTGTCCTACAGCGCTGCTCTGCATGGGCTTTGTGCTCCACCTGTATGCGCGGGTGAAGCGCTATCCCCGGTCGGGACTGGCGTATCTTGACGCCGACCAACCCCCTAGAATTTGCACGCCATGCACAACCCTCGCCATCCCCATGTATTGCCCGTGCGCGATGGGGTGAGCCCCAGCTGCGTGGTACTGCCTGCG
Organism: Acidovorax sp. Root568; assembly: GCF_001427445.1. NCBI lineage: Bacteria > Pseudomonadati > Pseudomonadota > Betaproteobacteria > Burkholderiales > Comamonadaceae > Acidovorax > Acidovorax sp. Root568. The sequence goes on from NZ_LMGP01000010.1 coordinate 245,757, forward strand.
CGAGGGCAGGGCAGCATGCTGGATTTTTTGACAGAGCGACTGCCGGCCGTATCCCGTGAAGGGTGGCACGAGCGCATGGAGGCGGGTGTCGTGGTGGATGAACGCGGGCAGGCCGTGTTGCCTGATCGGGCTTTTGAGGGAGGTCTGCGCCTTTACTACTATCGAAGTCTTCCCGCCGAGCCCGCCTTGCCGTTCAGTGAAGCGGTGGTGTACCAGGACGAGCATCTGGTGGTGGCAGATAAGCCGCACTTCATGCCGGTAACGCCCTCAGGCCGGTATCTGCATAACACCTTGCTTGTACGCCTCAAACGCCGATTGGGGCTGCCCGAGCTCTCGCCATTGCACCGCATTGACCGTGATACGGCTGGGTTGGTGATGCTGTCAGTGCATCAGGCAACGCGCGGAGCGTATCAGGCGCTGTTCCGCGATCGACAGATCATCAAGCATTACGAGGCCGTTGCGCCGTGGCGCGCCGACCTGACCTTCCCGCGTGACCACCGCAGCCGGTTGGAGGAGAGTCCGCAGTTCTTTCGTATGCAGGAGGTGTCGGGCGAGCCCAATAGCTACACCCATATTCAGGTGCTAGAGGTCGCAGGCGACTGGGCTCGGTACCTGCTGTCGCCCGTCACTGGCAAGCGCCACCAGTTGCGCGTGCATATGGCGGCCCTGGGGCTGCCACTGCGCAACGACCCTTTTTATCCCGTCGTCAACGACCCGCCCGAAGGCGACTACTCGCGGCCACTGCAGCTGCTGGCGCGGTCTCTGGAGTTTGTGGATCCCGTCACTGGGGTGCAAAGAGTTTTTAAAAGCAGACAGGCGCTGAGCCTGCCTTGAACACGCTGGAACCTCGACGCAGACTTGCATGACGACTTCTGTGTCTGCCGCAGCGAGTTGTTGTTGCGGTGAATTTTTGCAAGGGTTTTCCCTATGCCTAAAAAGGCCATTGCACCGGCGATGGTTTTGTTTTTGCGCGACTTCGGGTACTTTGGTTCTCCGTATGCACGTTGATGCATAAATTACCCAAAAGCACCAGATGATTCCCTCAAGCTCCCGCCATTCCGTCGCCTTCAAGCTGTCCTTGACGGCTTTGCTCAGTCTGTTGGCGGTTTTGTTGGCCACGATGGGCATCGTCAGTACCCTGCTCTGGAAAGACTTCGGTCGCCTCGCGCGTGGTGATGCCATGCAATACGCCGCCCAGGTACGCACTTTGGTCCAGACCTTTGATGAAACGGCGCAAGAGCAGGCCAAGCGCGACTTCACCCTGTTCAAGGCGAATTTCCCAGGTCAATTCACCGTCGCAGAGTCGCCTGGGGCCGATGGAAAGCCCGAGGCGGTGCTGTCTTTCCAGGGGGCCTCCGTCAACGGCGACTTTGAAGTGGTGGACCGATTCTCCAAGGACAGCACGGGAGCAGTGGCCACGATTTTCGCGCGCACCGGCGACGATTTCATTCGTGTGACCACATCCCTCAAAAAGCAGGATGGTGAGCGTGCTTACAAGACCCTGCTGGACCGTAAGCACCCGGCCTATGCCCTCATGAATGAGGGCAAAACCTATATCGGCCGTGCCAGCCTGTTTGGCCGTGAGTACATGACCGTGTATGAGCCCATCCGCGACGGGACTCGCACCATCGGCATCCTGTTCATTGGCTCCGACATGGGTGCCATTCTGGGCAAGCTCGACACCGTGATGGCGGGACAAAAATTGTTTACCTCGGGTGCTGTGTATGCCGTCAATCTCTCATCGGGCCCCGCACGGGGCAGTGTTTTCGGGTTGCCCGGCGCTGGCAAGTCCCTGAAGTTGGATGACAAGGACGACAACGCCAAGGCTTGGCTGGCGTCGTTGGCTGCGGTCCAGTCCTCTGGCGATCTGGAGTCCGGTTGGTCGCCCCGTCGCAGCGGTGAGAGTGATACCGCCATCCGCTACGTGGCGGTTGAGCACTACAAACCCTGGAGCTGGGCCATCGTTGCCGAGGCACCTTTGACAGAGATGATGAGTGAGGCGCGCGGCGTGCTCACCTGGCTTTGGCTGGGTGTGGCGGTGGCACTTGCGTTGCTCACTGTGGTGCTGTTGGTGGCTACGCGCAGGCTGGTGGGTGCCCCCGTGCAGCAGCTAAGCACGGCCCTTGGCTATCTGGCGCAGGGGGATCTCACGCACGCGGTGTCCGTCCGGTCGCGCGATGAAATCGGCTCTCTGGCCCAGGCCATGGAAGGCTTTCGCGTCCGGTTGGTGGAAAGTTTGGGCACGGTGCGTACCAGTGCCGACAGCGTATCTGCTGCTAGTACGGAGATTGCGCAGGGTAACCAGGACCTGTCGGGGCGTACCGAAAGTCAAGCCAGTGCGTTGGAGCAGACGGCGGCCAGCATGGAGCAACTGGGCGCCACCATACGCCACAACGCCGACAGCGCAAGCCAAGCCAACCAACTGGCCGTGGGGGCCAGCCGGGTTGCCCAGCAGGGTGGTGAGGTGGTGTCCAAAGTGGTCCGCACGATGCAGGACATCAACAACAGCAGCCAGAGGATCGCCGACATCATTGGTGTGATCGACGGCATTGCCTTTCAGACCAACATCCTGGCGCTCAACGCGGCGGTCGAGGCGGCACGCGCGGGTGAACAAGGTCGCGGCTTCGCGGTGGTGGCCGCCGAGGTGCGCAACCTGGCCCAGCGCACGGCAGCCGAAGCCAAAGCCATCAAGGAGCTGATTGGCGCCAGCAGCGCCATGGTGCAACAGGGCTCGGTGCTGGCCGATCAGGCGGGCACCACGATGCAGGAAGTCGTCAGCTCTATCCAGCGCGTGGCCGACATGGTCTCTGAAATCAGCGCGGCCAGTAACGAGCAGACCGCCGGAGTTGGCCAGGTGGGTGAGGCTGTCACACAGCTCGACCAGACCACGCAGCAGAACGCGGCGCTGGTGGAGGAAATGGCTGCGGCTGCCAGCAGCCTGCGCACGCAGGCGCAGCAGATGGTTGAGGCCATTGCGCGGTTCAACCTGGGCCAGGATGCAACAACGGCGCGTATGCATGTGCCCGCATCGGACCGTGCCGTGCCAAAGCTCGGCGGCTAGAGAGCCCTCGACAGAAAGACGTCAGCCCATGAAAAAACCTGCCAGGCATTGCTGCCTGGCAGGTTTTATTGATTTGGAGCGGGTGAAGGGAATCGAACCCTCGTATGAAGCTTGGGAAGCTGCCGTTCTACCATTGAACTACACCCGCATTTCGCAACCTGTTGATTCCCAAAGGAAAGTTGCTCTAAGTGCTTGATTTTACAGCCGGATTCTCTGTGATGCGGCTTTCGATGTTCCCTACATCTGGCCCCATTCACCCCGCGCTGCATATACTCCCGGTGTAGTTTAAGTGTAGTTTCTGGTGATCTGAAACCTACACTACGCTGCACGGGGTGCACTCAACAGGTGGGGAGTATATGGTTTTTGATGCAAGGGCCGCGAAAGCGCTGCAGCCGGGCGATGCGATGGCAGTGCCTGGTTGCCCCGGCTTGCGGCTGCTGGCCACCAAAAACCTCAAAACCTGGACGTACCGCTACAAGACGCCGGACGGCAAGCTGCGCCAGGTGGCCATTGGGCCGTGGCCTGCTTTGACGCTGCATGACGCCATGGCCAAGTGGATGGAGCTGCGGGGCCAGAAGTCTGCGGGCGTTGACCCGGTGGCTAAGCGCAAGGCCCTGCGCGCGGCTGCAAAAGCTACACCGGCCGCGTCCAAAGGCTACACCGTGGCCATGCTGGTGGCGGACTACGTGAAGGGGCACCTGCTGGTGAGTCGCAAGGCTGCCGGTGCCGAGGCGGCGCGCAAGGCGCTGGACCGGCTGATTGAACAAGAGCCCGAGCTGGCGACAGCGGATGCCAACCTAGTGACGCGCGCACAGTGCTTCGATGTGTTGGAAGCGCGCAAGGCCACGCCCATGGCCACGGCCAAGTTGCGGTCAATGCTGGGGTCTGCCTGGGAGTACGCGCTGGATGCTGGGCGGCTGGACGGAAACACGCCCAACTGGTGGCGCCAAGTGATGAAAGGGCGCCTGAAGAGCAAGGGCAAGGTGATGGCGGGCAAGCACGTGGGCCAGCGTCGGCGGGCGCTGCGCGATGACGAAGTGCGCGCGCTGCTGGCCTGGCTGGGCAACATGCACCAGGTGGGCCAGGATGCCGTGGTGATGTACCTGTGGACGTGCACGCGGGGCAGCGAGATTTTTGGCCTGCGGCCTGAGCAGCTGGCTGTGGAGGGGCATGGCGACGATGCGGTGCTTTGGTGGACCATACCCAAGGAGCAGACCAAGAATGCCAGGTACGCCGATGCGGTGGATCTGCGCGTGCCGCTATGGGGCAGGGCACGTCAGGTGGTGGAGCGCCGCCTGGCTGGCGTGGGTCAATCGGGCTACCTGTTTGAAGACACACGGGGCAAACCGTACACCCAGCATGCCTTCAGCACCTATGTGTACGACCTGCAGCCCTACAGCCCCAAAGCAAAACGCCGGGACAACCCGGCGCTGCAATTGCCTGTGACCGACTGGACGCCCCACAACCTACGGCGTACCGGCCGCACCATGTTGGCTGCGCTGGGGTGCCCGGCAGAGATTGCAGAGGCCATCGTGGGCCACATGCCCGAAGAGATCGAGGCCACGTACAACGTGCACACCTACGACCAGGAGCGGCTGGTGTGGCTGCGGCGGTTGAGTGATCACTTGGAATCGCTCGCATCATCTGGCGTGCCTGCGCGGCCGTAGCCAGAGTTGCGTGCGGGCTTTAGGTCTGACACGGGCAGGCTACGACCCCAGTCCTCCAGCTCTTCCACCAGCCAGGCGCTACGGCCTGCGGACAGCTTGCGCGGCTTGGGGGCTAGACCCTTGGATGCCATTTTTTCGAGCTGCGTGGATGACAGCGACAGGAATGCGGCAGCGGCCTCGCGGTCGAGGTACAAGGGTTTGATGGTGACGGTGGTACTCATGCAGTGAGTCCTTCATGCGGCCATCAGGGCCAGGTCGGTTTCGGAGAGTCGCACTACGTTGCCGCCAGTGCTGGCGGTGCGGGCCTTGATGTGGTTGACGATGCGGTGCAGCTCGCCAGCGCTGATCTGCTGGAGCTGGTATTCGTGCAGATCCACTGCGGTGGCGAGTGCGTCCAGCTCCTGAAAGTGAAGGGCGGTCTGCCGCCATGCACACGAGGTGAGGGCGCGGGCCTCGATCGCGGTGCAGGCCTGCAGAGCGCTGGTGATGTGGTCTGCAAGGCCACGCACGATGCCGCTGTGTTCGATGCCCTGGGCAATGAGCATGGTAGACCGCAGCACCTCGAATTGCAGTTGCGTGGAGACGCCCTCGCGCACGAATTTGAGGCATTGGCGCACGGGTGTCATCACTTCGGCTATCTCGGCCTGGGTGAGCTTGGTGGCGGTCATGAGGGCCAGCATGAGCGGGTTGGCGCTGATGCGGGCCATTCGGGACTTCTTGCGGCCGTGCGTCATGCCAGCGCCTCCAGATCCTCAGCAAAGAAAGTGCCACGCTCGGCGTGGGCTGGTGGCTTGTTGGCCTCGCGGGCCTTAATGCTGTTGCCTTTGACGCCGGTGACGGTGATCGTGCGGCCGCGCCAGCTCACGGCGTCGCAGGTGTCTTTGACTATGAGCACCATTCCAGATGTGATCACCAGCGCATCGCCCCCAGCTACTGTTGCCCCTGTCTCTGCATCTGCACCGGCCTCACCAGCGGGCGCGGCTGCGGAGTCGGTCGCCGTTGCTTCTGCCCAGCCGTTCGGGAATGGCCACGCGACCGACGGATCTACCGGCGCGGCGCTGTTACTGGGCGGGGCGTCACCCGCGCCACCGCTCGCAGGAGCGGGGGCGCCGTCGTTGCCATGCGCCGCAGGCGCCTGATCCTGGTTCCCTTCGGCCTCGGCCAGCGCAGCGGCGATTTGGGCCGTGGCCTCGGCCTTCGTGGTCTTGGGCGCGGTAGCGCTGGCTTGCGCAGCGGGGGTGGTTTTGCCCTTGGCCCCTTTGGCCCTACCTCCCTCGCGCGTAGGTACAGCTTGCGCAGCGGGTGTAGGGGTAGAAGCACTTTCTGGTGCTGCAGCTTTAGCGGCTTCGCGGTCGGCTTTGGCCTTGGCGGCGGCGCGCAGGTTGGCTTTGGTCTGGGCTTTAACCTTGTCCGGATCGACGCCGTAGTCCTTGGCCACCTGCAGCAGGGCGGTGTTGGCCTCGCTGGGGGCGATCCAGTGGCGGTATTCCACGTCCTGGAACATCACCATTAGCTGCAGAGCATCGGCCGGTGCGTCGGTGTCTGCGATGTACTGCAGCAAGCCAGCCACGGGGGCGACCTTGCCCAGGTCGAGCAGCTTGCACAGCTTCTTGGCGCGGTCCTGATTGAGGCCTTTGGCCTTGGTGGTGGCAATGTCTCGCATCACAGCGTCGGAAGGCGCTTCGTGTGTGCCGTTGCGGATCTGGTCCCACGTGGCTGTCAGCAAGTCCCACCGCCATTGCTCTTCAAAGGCGGTCTTTGCCTCGGCCGCGGCTTGGAGCTGAGCGCTTTCGGCTTCGCGTTGGGCCTCTTGCTCAATCTTGGCGGCGACCTCCTCGTGGTTCGCAGCCTTCAGCAGCACCTCGGCCTGGTCGGGGGTGATGACGGCCACCAGCTCGCCATCTTTGTGCGGGTTGGCCACCAGCGTTGGCTTGATGCCTTGCTGCTCCATGGCCTTGCCGATGAGCTTGCGCAGCGGTTTATCGGTGGGGCTGTCGTTCTTGTCGTCCAGCCGCAGATAGCCCTTTACCTCGCTGCTCCACGAATTGGGCATCAAGGCCTTGGCCTCGCGGCCTTCAATGATGTGCGCGCCGCTCTCCAGTGCTGCTTTCTTGATGGCTACGCTGTGGGCCTCTTCCTTGGCGTGGTAGCACTTGGGGTCTGTGCACACGTCTGCACTGTCCACGTCCTGGAACAGGTCGGGGTTGGCGCTGGTACGCTTGGGGCACCCTCTGCAGCTGCCTGCCTTGGGGACCAGGTTGGCGTCCGTGATCTTGAACTTGGCGCTGCTCAGCTTGAGCATGTAGTTCTGCTGGACGTGCGAAGCGCAGTCGCGGTAGCTAGGCTGGTAGAAGTGGTTGGCTGGTGCGCAGTAGGCCAGCGCCTGCAGCTGCAAGCCTTCGTCCGGGATGCGGGCGATCAGCAGGGCTTTGCTGAAGTCGATCTTGCCCTCGCGCAGGGCCTCGCGCGCCTTTTGGCACAGGTCCAGCACCTTGAGGCGGGCGTAGACGTAGCTGCGACTTTTGCCGATCTTGGCGCCCACCTGGTCGGCGTTGAGGTTGCCGGTGCGCATCAGCACTTCGTAGCCCTCAGCCTCCTCCAGCTCGGTCACGTCTTCGCGCTGCAGGTTCTCTATGACCTGGGCCTCTAGCGCTTCGGTGTCGGTCATGGGGCGAACCATGGCTGGAATCTCTGCCAGGCCTGCGAGCTGGCTGGCGCGCCAGCGGCGTTCGCCCGCGATTAGCTCGAACTCGGGAGCGGGGCGCTTGTTGGCGCGGGCCTCGCGGTGGGTGTCTTCCAGCCGGTGCGCGGGCAGGGGGCGCAGCAGCACGGGCTGGTGCACGCCGCTGGCCTTGATGCTGTCGGCCAGCTCCTCCAGCTTGGCCTGGTCGAAGGTCTTGCGTGGGTTGGTGAGGCTGGGGGCGATGCTGTGCACGGGGGTGTGCAGCAAGCGCGGGCCTGCGCCGGGGGTGGGCAGGGCCTGGGTAACGGTGTCGTGGACTGCGGTTGCCATGGTGCTCATCCCTTCTTTGCGAAGCTGGTGCGGCTGGGCAGGCGGAACGCGTCGGCGCTGCCTGGGCGGTAGGGGTTGGTGCGCAGCTCGGGGCAGGTGTAGGCGGGGCCGCGCATGGTGCTGTTGCGCACGGGGGTGCAGTCGGTGGCGCGCTCCAGGCGTTCGCACTTGCGGCGCGCCAGCAGCTCGGCCTGGCTGGCCACGGGGCTGATCAGGGGCTTGCCGTGGGCCGATGTGGTTGTAGTGCCGATGGCCTGCAGGCCTGCCTGGCGCAGCGGTGCGGGCTTGGGGCGCACGATGTGCACGCTGGTTTCGTTGGGCTTGGCCAGTGTGATGCTGTCTGTGCCTCGGGTGGGGCGGGCGCGGGTCATGCTGGCACCTGAGCGGTGGGGTCTAGGGGCAGGCCCATCACGCGGCGGGCCGCGCGGTGCACCTCGGGGCTGACGGCGTAGCCGTATTGGTCGGGGTTGAGCAGGTCTTGCACCAGCTCCATGGCCTTGTCGGTGCCGTGCCAGTAGCGCACATCGCTGGCGCGGTGAGTGCAAAGGTTGAGCAGGTCTGTAGCCAGGGCGTGGCCTGGGGTGAGGCGTTGGCCGGGGATGGGGGTGCCGCCCGTGGTGTACACCATGACGCCGCCGCTTGGCTGGTCGATGATGTGGATGGTGATGGTCTTGGAAGTCATGCGAGATCTGCGCGCTCTGCGCTGGTGGGGTTGGGGTTGATCAGGTCTGCCTCGCACTCCAGGCGCTTGGCTTTGAAGCGGGGATTGATGGCCTGCAGGTCGGCCAGCTGGCCGCGCATGCGGGCGGCAAGGGCGCGCGCTGCGGTGCAGCTGGCCGTGCCTCCGTTGGGGTAGCTGTGTGTGATGCACACGGTTTGGCCGGTGGCGCGGTCTGCGATCTCCAGCTCGACCACGGGCAGGCCGTGGCGGGTGAAGCGGTAGACGCTGCTGGTGACCAAGCCGCGTACCCGCAGCGTGATGGCGCTGGCTTGCGTGGGCATGGCGGGCCTCTACCAGCGGGGGAGGTGTGGATACACCAGGGCGCACACCGTGAGGCCCACGGCAAAGCAGAGTGCCAGCATTCCAATGCGTACCGCGATGCGCAGCGCGTGGTGCCGGGTGCGGCGGGTGCGCAGGCGGATGAGCTGGATGGGGGCGCTCATGGGCGGGCTCCCAGCGCTGTCAGCGCGCGCGAGAGACGGAAAGATGTGCAGGGGCCGAGGATGCGGCGCAGGGCGGTGTAGAGGCGGTGGGCGGTCATGCTGCGACACCTCTTGCATCCACACTGCGCCGTTCACGCTGGTAGTCGGCTTCGCAAGCGCGGCACCACGGGGCCAGCCTTGCGGGGTGGCCTGCCTTGTTCTGCAGCCGAAAGAACTCGGTGTCTGCGGGCCAAGCCTCACTGCAGCGTGTGCATGTCTTCTCGGCATCCTGGGCCGGATGGGCGATGGCGCTGCTCATGCTGTGGCACCTCGGGCATTGACTTCCACGAGGTTGCCAAAGTCGTCCGTTACGGCGGGGTATGCACACTCCCATATGCGGCCTGTGTGGTCCCAGTGGCTGGCCTTCACAAACGTGAGCAAGGGCTCGTGGCGCCAGCCATATTTGCGCTGGGTGCGCATGCGGTACCAGCCGGCCTCACAAGTCGAGGCCCATTCAAAGCCGTCGCTGTACGTCGGCGTGAGCGTGCGATACGACTTGGGTGCAATCGCCAGAGCGCCGCTAATTGGGCCGGTCAGCGCTGTGCGAATGTCGGCAAGCAGTTGGCCCACGTCCTGGTCTTTGTCGTCTTCAAAGCCAGCAATGAAGCGCTCAGCAGCCTCTAGGCTGTGAAGTGGTGTGCACACGTGTGCACTGGGGGTTTGGGTTTGCATTTCGGCCTCGTCGTGTGATGGACGAGGCAAATATTACCCATTGGGATATTTAATGTAAATACCCAATGGGTAATTTTAATTGGAAGGTGATCTGTAAAGATTCAACTATGGGTAACAAAAAAGCCCCTCTAGAGGGGCTTTTTGCTGGGGTGTCAAGTTCTAAAAGACCTTCTTGAACTGCGCCAGGGTGTTTATAGGGAGCACTCGGGAGCAGGCGAACTGCTGTTGGGCGCCTAGCGCGGTGGGGGTGATTGCCGCCACGCGGGTCTTGATGGTGTCGCCTTCAAAGATGAGCTCCCAGGTGGTTTCGCAAGCGCCGTTGAACATGTCGCCCTTGAGCAGTGCTGTGGCCTCGCTGATGGTGCCGCCAAAGACATCCCACACGCCGATCACTGGAGGGGTAACGCTGCTGCCGGAGTAGGTGAAGCGGATGGTTCCATCGGACCGCGCAAAGGCGTAGGAGCCAGCAATCATGGAAGAGCCGGTTTGGTGAACGGTGAGGTAGCCCACGGTGCCTGCGGTTGCGGCGTAGATGCCGTCAAAGGCACCGGCCGCCAGGGCTGTGCCAGAAAGTGCAATCAGCGAGAGCGCTGCCAGCGTCTTCTTCATGAATCAATCTTTCAGTAGTAGGGATCGTTACTCGGTGCTTTAGCTGGGCTTGCCGGTGGTTCCGTTGGCGGGGGCCGGCGGTTGCGCAATTGCATCTACTAACCGCACGACAGTAGCCCATTCGGACTGTGGCATGTGTTCCATCAGCTCCAGGACTTTTGCGCGCGGGTCTTCCAGGCCATGCAGCTCGAAGTAGGTGGGTGGGGTGTCCATCCAGCCTTCTTCAAGGTTCAGCTTCTTTTCGATTTCGCGGGCGATGGCATCGCCCATGTTGAACACCTTGCCCTCTCGGTCGGTTCGGACGTTCGCATTTTTGATGCGGGATAGGCGTGAGTCCGTGCGCGGCCATTCAAGTGCTTCGTTGAGTGCCGCGAACGTCTTGTGCTTGTCCAGCAGTATCGACAGTCGAGCGCGTCGTGTGTCATGGACTGTTTGCATGGTCGGAATTCTTCCGCCTGCTGGGTAATCGGGGAATTTTCCAAAGGGATATCTTGACGCTTTCCCAATGGGTAATAAAATGGCCGCCATGTCACTTCCGTCACTTAAGTCATGGCTGTCCCAGGAAAGCGGGCGAGGGCAGAAGCTCGCTGCACACCTGCGCGTTCCGCCTTCGTTTGTGAGCAAGATGGCTTCGGGGAAAAGGCCGGTGCCAACAGAGCACGGCGCGGCGATGGAGTCGTTCACGAATGGGGCCTTTTCACGCAGGCAGTACTGGCCGGAAAGCTGTGAACGCATCTGGCCGGATCTGCGCTCTTCGCCCACCGACACCGCCCCGCCTCCTGAGCAGGAGGCATCGCATGCGTAGCCATGCCCGTGCATACGGGCCTCCCCTGTTTTCTGCCCCTCCACGCCCGCAGCAGCGCTGCCGGGTCACTCCTCCCTCCCTGTTGGTGTCTTGCGCGCGGGCAGGTGCGCAGGGCTTCGTGCGGTGGTGTGGTGGGGCGCTTTTTCTTCGTCATGGCTGCAGTGTCTTGCTGCGTGCCGGTGTGTGTCTTTAGCGTTTGGATAGGTGGAGCAGATGGACATCCTTGATTCGGTGCGGCGCTCGGTGCGCCACTACCCTGGTGGCTTGGAAGCCGTGGCGGCGCGGCTGGGCAAGAGCCCTAGCACCCTGGAGAAGGAGTTGCGGGCGGCGCCCCAGTACAAGCTGGGTGCGGTGGATGCGGCCGAGATTGCGGCCATGTGCGTGGACGCTGGCACGCAGCATTGCCTGGAGTACCCCACGCGGGTGGCCGAGGCAGTGGGCTGCACGCTGCTGGCCTTGCCGCCCCACGGCCACGGCCTGGATGAGGTGACGGCCGCAGCGGTGGCCGAGCTGATGCGCGACCTGGCCGAGGTGGTGACCACGGTAACCGACGCCGACAAGGACAACGAGATCAGCACCCGCGAGCTGCGCGACATTCAGGCGAAGTGGGCTGAGCTGGTGGGAGCGGGGCAGGTGCTGCTGCAGATGATGCAGGCCAAGCACGACCGCACGATGGCCAAGTGGGAGGGCAAGTAATGCGGCCCGCTGGTGAAGTGCGCCAGGCGCTGTTCAATGCCTGCACCCAGTTGGCTACGCCTGAACGCGGCCCGACCCTGCGCGAGATGGCTGCTGTGGCCTGCGTGGGCCTGAAGGCGGCGACCCATACGGTCAAGCACATGAGCAGGGCAGGGCAGGTGCGCATTGCACGCGAGCGCCGCGTGGAATACCGCAACCGCCCGGTGGCCGAGTATGTGCCTGCTGCCCTGGTTGATGGTCAGGATGATGGGTTTGTGGACTTGAGCAGCGTGCTGCGGGCATGGGGCGGCTGACACCCTATGACCCTGAAACAGAATGCCGCCGGTGGTGGAGACGCCGGGTTTTGTAGCGTGCGCGCAGGGGCTGCTGTTTGAGCCGAGCACCTCTTCCTCCTTTGAACTACACGGCGCTGGCTGATGCGCTGCTCCCCATGGCGGATGACCTGGTGCCCCAGTGGCTGCCGGGTGGTGTTCGTCGCGGGCATGAATACGTGTGCGGGTCGCTGGCGGGTGGCAAGGGCGGCAGCTGCTCGGTCAACCTGAATACGGGCCAGTGGGCAGACTTTGCAAGCGAAGAAGCTGGCGCTGATTTGCTGAGCCTGTACGCCAAGATTCACCAGCTGACCATGGCGAAGGCCTGCGTGGAGCTGGCTCGACAGCTGGGCCTGGAGCAAGTGGCTGGCGTGGTGATGACGGCCGAGGGCAAGGCGCCACCCGTGCGTGAGCCACGGCCAGCGCCACCGCCTAAGCCTGTGTCTGATCGGGAAAGCTGGCGAGCCATTGCGCCCGTTCCGGGGTACGCGCCCAAGGTGAATTTCAAGCACCAGCACCGCACGGATGCTGACATCGTGCACGTGTCGGAATACTGGCGCGATGGGGCGCTCTTCGGCTACGTGGTGCGCTTCAGGACCAGTGACGGCGGCAAGGATGACATTGCGCGCACTTGGTGTGAGAGCGAGTCCAAGGGCGGCGCGCGATGGCACTGGAAGCAGTGGGAGGAGCCGCGTCCGCTGTACTTTCCATCGGGCACGTCGCCAGCTGGCCGCACGGTCGTCCTGGTGGAGGGCGAGCGCAAAGGCGATGTGCTGCAGGCGCTGATGGATGCTGGTGCGCCTGGGGTGTACCACGTGGCGGGCTGGCCGGGTGGCTGCAAAGCCTGGCAGAAGGCCGATTGGGCCTGGCTGGCGGGCTGCACGGTGCTGGGCTGGCCTGACTGTGACAGCAAGCGGGAGCAACCCACAGCAGCGGAGCGCAAGGGGCTGGATGCACAGGTGCGCGAGCAGCTGCAGCTGGCGGATGACGCTGATGTGCGTGACCTGCCCCAGTACGAGCTGGCGCTGCAGGCGCTGAAGGATTCCAAGCCGTATCTGGCCTACGTGGACCAGCCCGGCATGAAGGCGCAGCGGGGCATTCTTGCGCTGTTGCGTGATGAGCATGGCTGCACTGTGAGCCTGTTGCCCATCGAGCAGCCGGGTGTGCTGCCGGATGGCTGGGACTGCAAGAACGCGATAGAGACGGACGGCTGGACGTTTGAACGTGTGCAGGCCTTCTTTGGGCAGGCGGTGGCGTACCTGGACAAGCCGGGTGACAAGCCTGCAGCGGCGGCGCCTGCGGCCAAAAAAATCGATAGCCCCGTTGGCACCGAGGGCACGGATTCTGGCGATGGCGATGGAGATGGCAATTCGGCGGACGCGGACCTGGTCAAGTGCGGGTCACGCCTGGTGCCGGAATGGCTTAGCTGGTACTACGACCGCGAGAAGCAGCGCTGGAACATTTCGCGCAAGACGGTGATTGCGGCGCTGGAAAAGGCGCCGGAGTTGCAGGGCATCGTGGCCTATGACGAGCTGCGCAACACCATCGCCCGTCGCCGGGCCTTTCCTTGGCCGAACAGCAAGCCGGGGGAGCTGAAGGATTCCGATTCGCTGCTGCTGGGGGATTGGATGTCCAACACCTGGGGCCTGCCATCGGTGAGCATGGCGGCGCTGGAAGAGGGCATCAAGACCGTGGCCAGCAAGAACCGGTTTCACCCGGTGCGTGAGTGGTTGCAGGCCCAGGAGTGGGACAACAAGCCCCGCGTGGATGGCTGGCTGGTGTATGCGCTGGGTGAGTCGCCCGAGTCGCTGCAGCGTAAGCAGCACCTGCTGGAGTATTTGCGCCTGGTGGGCCGGTTCTGGCTGCTGGGCATGGTGCGCCGGGTGATGGAGCCGGGCTGCAAGTTTGACTACATGCCGGTGTTGGAGGGCGCGGGCGGGTTGCGCAAGTCCACCCTGGTGGAGGTGCTGGCCAGCACGGAGTTTTACAGCGACACCAAGTTTGACATTGGCCACGGCCATGACGGGCAGGAGCAGGTGCAGGGCATCTGGTTGTATGAGGTGGCCGAGCTGGCGGGTATGAGCAAGTCAGAGGTGGCGGACATCAAGGCGTTCGTCAGCTCGAAGGTGGATCGCTATCGGGTTGCGTACGGGAAGATCCCGGAGTCGTTCCCGCGCCAGTGTGTGCTGGTGGGCACGACCAATGAAGACACCTATCTGCGCGACCGCACGGGCAATCGGCGGTTCTGGCCGGTGCCGGTGCGCAATGTGATCAACACCGAGTGGGTGGCGAAGTACCGCCACCAGCTGCTGGCCGAGGCCTATGCCCGCTATCTGCAGGATGAGCGGTACACGCCGTCCAAGGAAGAGGAAGACCGCCTGTTTCAGCCGATGCAGGAGAGTCGCCTGGTGGAGACAGCGGTGGAGTCTGAGCTGCTGGCGGTCCTGACCCGTAAGCCAAACCCCAATGCCACGGGTCCGTCGAGCTTTGTGCATGCAGAGGCGCCCTACGTGACGCTGGCGCAGCTGGTGCAGGCACTGGGCGTGGATGTGGCGAAGGCGCCCAACGGCCTGCAGCAGCAGGTGTCGGCCTGGCTGAAGCACCAGGGCTGGGAGCACCAGAAAAAGATGATAGGCGGGGTGCGCATATGGCGCTATCACCGGCCCGAGGGATGGCCGCGCAACGATGCGCCGGTTGGCCTGGATCAGATCACGGATGACGACGATGAGCAGGCAGGTGCACCAGCGCCAGCGGTGCCATCGCCACCACCACCCCTGACGCCCGCAGCGGCGCAGCTGAAGCGTATGGAGGACGACGACAGTGCGCCCTTCTGAGGCTTTGGCCTACCTCACTCACGCAGTGCCTGAAACGCGCTGCATCGCTCACCGTGTTGGAGGCGTGATTCGCGCCACGGTGCAAGTCCGGGGCGCAAGACGCCCGGCGTGCGGTGCAGTGGCGGGGATGGCCTGCCACGCGCCTATGTCGTAGGTGTCCATGTGTCCACGGTGTCCACGCGTTTGCATGGACATCACCAGCTACCTACTTCCCCCTGATTTTGGGGGTTGAGGCCGCTGCATTGCCCAAGGCCTGGGCAGGCTGCGCACCGCTTGCATACGGTGCGGGCAGGCGCAGGCAGGGGCGCAGGTGCGCACGCCCTCGCGCGGGTGCTCGCCACTTACCCATGATCTCTATAGAAAAGGATGGACAGTATGGACACCCTGCCAGTTTCGAATCCGCAGCAAGGGGCCGCAGTGATACCTGATGAGCGGCGTGGTGCGGTGAATGCGGGTCTGCACACCATCAAGACCGCCATGCCCAATGTGTACGCAACCATTCAAGACAAGGCCCAGGTGATCGGCAATGAGGCGTTCACGCTGGTACGGCGGGGCCTGGCTGGGCAGCCGGGGTGCTTCTATGCTTTCGAGGCCGGGCATGTGGTTGGCACGCCATTCGGGCAGACGGACCCGCGCATGGCTCAGTTGGCGCAGTTCCTGGTGCGTTTTGGCTGTGCACACGTGTGCATTTTCCCGATGACCGACGATGAGGCGCGGCAGTATGGCGCGGCTTAAGCACATCCAGCGGCGGCTGGAGAACTGGGCCATCTGGTCATCGCGCGGCGCCAGTGGCGGGCGTGGCTTCGCTACTCGGTCGGTGCTTGCCAGTGAGGTGTGGTCACGTGGGTCATACAACCATGTGGCCATCCCGGTGGAGGATGAGGAGGCGGCGCTGACGGATGAGGCGGTGCGCGCGCTGAAGCTGGGCAAGGGCCATCTGTTCTTGACGCTGGAGTGCATCTACCTGAAAGACCTGGGCATCAGCGCCACGGCGCAGCGTATGCAGCGGGCGCCGTCCACCATCAAAGCGCAGCTGGAGCAGGCTGACCACGCCATTGCCGCCTGGCTGGAGGCGCGGGCCGAGGAACTGGAGCGGCGGCGGATTGCGGGCCGCGTATCCGATGCAAAAGCCAAGGCGCTATAGACGCGAAATCGAGTTCTGCTCCTTAGACCTTTTGGGTACATTTCAGTCACTGTGTGTGTATTGCGCCTCCACCCGCAATGCATCGAGTGGGAACCCCGGCGAGTGATTAGCTTGTCGGGGCTTTTTGCTGAGCGAGACCCATGGCTGCTTTCGCTAAGTCAGAGCTGAAGGCTTGAGGTTTGAGTGGCGCTGCTATTTCACGATCTGGTCTTAGTCTTATGTGCTTTATCAGTACATCTTTGCCGGGATTCAGGTTGTCAAATAAAGCAAATCTGTTTGCGATTGCAGCAAATTGCTCTCCATGGGTGCTGTAACAGTTGTAGAAGAGCAGCGCAAGCTCAGTCCAAGATAGCTGCGCTCTAACTAGGGCTGCATAGTGCCACTTCTGTTCCAGTGTGAGTGGGCTGGTTTCGATCCATCGAAGCAATCTGAAAATGGTGCGAGGTAAAGCATCCAGCTCTGTTTGAAAATTCTCGTACATTTTTGAATATTCGGTGCGCGCTACGAACACCAAGCTGTCGAGATTTGTGAGGGAAGCCTCGTCTTTCCAATCTATTAGGCTGGCGTAGATTGCAACCTGCGCTTTGAAGATGGGCGAATCTACATTGCTGCGGGTTTTGTGCGCGTAGACAACGGGAAAATCGAGGGTCGCCTCATACAAGGAAGTAAGCGCGTATCTTCCCTGCGCGTTAGCCGCGTGTACGGACTGAACAAGATCCCGATAGTTCGATAGCCAAGCGAAGAGCGACTGTTCAAAGCTCATAAGGGCTGTTGCTGCATTGGCGTTTTTCAGTTCTGCCAGTGAGTTGCGAAGTTCCATCCTTTGCATGTTGATAGAAAGAATGACTAGCACTACTGTGGCCATACCCACCACTGGATTGAGTAGGCCACCAAAGTAGTCGCCGAACTGACCCCACGCCTCATGCGTTGGAGGGGCAAGCCCACCTCTGAACACGAAGAGGTACGCGCCGATCACTAGGATCGCACATATGGCGACAGCTGATCCTATGGTCCACAGAAGTGTGCTGAGTGTCGCGTCAGATGCGGTCTCGGGCAAAGACTCGCCAGCTAGTTGCGGCACTGTTTCTTTACTATCAGGCGTTGACACCATTTCCCTCCAGCGATTGTTGGTTGACTACAGATCGTATTTCACATCATCCGCCTCTGATGACTTATGCCGCTCCAAGGCCCTGCACTCACCCCGGGTGCGGTGTGTTAGTGCGTGACGGAACGAGCCGCTGCCCTAAGCATCCGAAGAAGTCATGGGCGCCAGCAGCAAAAGAAATCAAGCGCATCACCGGCCGCAGGCTACAGGCTATGCGCGCTGATCTGTTCAAGCGCAAGCCGTTGTGTGAGCCATGCGGGGAGGAAGGGCGCGTGACGCTCGCCACCATCCGCGATCACCGCATCCCGCTTGCCGAGGGCGGTGCCGATGACACGACGAACGAGCAGTCGATCTGCTCCGACTGCCACGGCAAGAAGACCAAAGCCGAGACGGCGCGCGGTGTGCGCCGCGCCTGGGGCAACTACCGCGACGGCTGACCCCAGCCCAAGCGCCCGGCCCGAGGGGGAGGGGGTGGTCTGAACTTTGGAGTCTTTGGCCTGGAAACCGACCGGTTCCCCAAATTTTTACGTGCGCAGGTTTTGGGAGGGGGGGTATCCCCGCCTGGGGCAGTAGGAGGTTGATATGTCTGGTTCACGTGGTCCACTGCCGAAGCCTGCGGCCCTGAAACTGTTGGAAGGGAACGCGGGAAAGCGCTCACTGGATCTGGCTGCAGGGGTCAATCCGCGAATCGAGATCCCGAGCCCGCCCAAGCACCTGGGTCTCGAAGCCAAAAAGGAATGGAAGCGGATCACGCCCTTGCTGGAAGAGCTGGGCCTGATCAGCGGCCTGGATCGTTCCGCGCTGGGCCTGTACTGCCAGGCCGCTGGGCGGCTTGCCGAGCTGGAGACTTCCTTCAACGGCAAGGTGCAGGCCAAGGTCGATGCGGGCATGGACTACCCCGACGCGGTCTATGAAGTCAGCTACTCGGTAACCCCCTCTGGCTACGCCCAGCAAAGCGTGATCGTGCAGCTGATCAAGTCGCAGCGCGAGCAGCTCAACCGCTACCTGATGCACTTCGGCCTCAGCCCTGCCGCCCGTGGCCGTGTCCAGGCCAGCAACTACGTGCAGCCTACGCTGCCCGGCATTGAAGACAAACCCCAGGCGCGGCCCCAGGGCTTCGCTATGTTCACCAATCCGAATCGATGACCGAATACGTCGAGCGCGCGCATCAATACATGCGCGACGTTCTCGGCGGCACGATCCCCACCTGCAAATGGGTCCGCCTGGCAGTGCAACGCCAGGTGGATGACCTTGCACGCGAGCCCGGTGAAGACTGGCCCTGGGTGTTCGATGCCGAGCGGGCGTCGCGCCCGTGCGCATTCATTGAGCTGCTGCCGCACATCAAGGGGAAGTGGGCACGCGAAGGGCGCTTACTGCACCTTGAGCCCTGGCAGTGCTTCATCCTCACCACCGTCTTCGGGTGGGTGCATCACGAAACGCGGCTGCGCCGGTTCCTGGAGGCCTACGAGGAAGAAGCCCGCAAGAACGGAAAGAGCGCCAAGGGCTCCGGCCTGCTGCTCTTCATGCTGTCCGCAGATGGTGAGCACGGGGCCGAGTGCTACACGGCGGCCACCACCCGCGACCAGGCGCGCATCGTGTTCGATGATGCCAAGGCCATGGCCGAGCGCTCGCCCGGCCTGCGCACCCACCTGGGCGTGGCCATCATGCAGCACAGCCTGACAGTGGCCCACACCAGCAGCAAGGCCGCGCCGCTGGCCGCCGAAGGCAGCACGCTGGACGGCCTGAACGTGCACTTTGCGCTGCTTGATGAGCTGCACGCGCACAAGACACGGGCTGTGTATGACGTGATCGACAGCGCGCGCGGCGCGCGTGAGCAGTCGCTGTTGTGGACCATCACCACGGCGGGCACCGACCGCAGCGGCATCTGCTACGAGCGGCGCACGCACGTCACCAAGATCCTGGACCGAGTGGTTCAGGATGAACGGGTGTTCGGCATCATCTACACGCTGGACGATGGTGATGACCACTTCGACCCAGCGGTGTGGATCAAGGCCAACCCAAACCTGGGCAAGTCGGTCCAGCTCGATGAGCTGCAGGCCCAGGCCAGCAAGGCCATGGCCATGCCCAGCGCGCTGTCCAACTTCCTGACCAAGCGCCTGAACGTGTGGGTCAGCGGTGAAAGCCCATGGATGGACATGCGGGCCTGGGAGAAATGCGCTGCAGATGACCTGAGCATTGCAGCCATCCCGGACGGGTCCAAGCTCTACATGGGCCTGGACCTCGCGCAGAAAAAGGACTTTGCAGCGCTCACGCTCGCATGGCAGTCCGAAGTGCTGCGACCTGGCCCTGATGGCCTGCATGTTCCCGTCACCGTGTGGAACGTGTGCACACGTCTGTACTTGAACGAGCTGGCAGTGCAGGAGAGCGGCAACGCCCACCTGGCAGGCTGGGCACGGCAGGGCTATGTGGTGGTGACTGACGGAGCACTCACCGACTTCGATTGCATCGCGGATGACATGCGCACCTACTGCCGCCGCTTCGACGTGCAGGAGATCGCTTTCGACCCGGCGCTGTCCATGTACTTCGTCGGCAAGCTGATTGAGGAAGGCCTGCCGCTGGTCGAGATCGCACAGCGCGCCATGTTCTTCACCCCGGCGCTGATCCAGGTGGAGAACCTGGTGCTAGAGGGCCAGCTGCAGCACGAAGGCAACCCAGTGGTGGCCTGGATGGTCAGCAACCTGGTGGTCAAGAAGTCGAAGTTCAACGAGCTGATGCAGCCCACCAAAGAGCGCGACGAAAACAAGATCGACGGCGTGCTGTCGATGCTGATGGCTCTCGGCCGCGCGCTGGCCAACGAGCCGAGCAACATCATTGAGGAAGGCTTTGTACTGCTATGACCACCTGGAACGACGTGCAGGCCAAGGCCGCCACGCCTGGCTCGCGCATTCTGACCGAGTGGCGGGCGCAGCAAGAGGCGCAGCGCGCCATCAGCAATGCGGCCAACGGCTCCAGCGAGACCATCGTCAGCAGTGACCCGCGCGTGGTGGAGCTGCTGCTGGGCGGTGGCTTCGCCTCGGCATCGGGTATTGCGATCACGCCGGAGACTGGCATGCGCGTGTCGGCGGTGTACGCCTGCGTCACGCGCATCGGGGGCGCCATCTCCTCCATGCCGGTCAAGATCTACAAGCGAGTCCAGGGCGGCCGCGAGGAGGTGATTGATCACCCGTTCTGGTGGCTGCTGAACGAAGAGCCGTCAGCCAGGTTCACCAGCGCGAGCATGTGGGAGCTGATGACGGCCAACATGCTGCTGCGCGAGAGTGGCTTCTGTTTCATTGGCCGCAAACGCTCCGGCACGGTCAGCGAACTGATTCCACTGCCGTGGGAGGCCGTGAGCCCGCGCAGGGTGGAAGAGGGCGGCACAAGCCGCCTGCGCTACGACGTGCACGACGTGCGCACCTACGGCGCCGACCAGGATGACATCCTGCATTTTCCGAATTTCGGCTTTGATGGCCAGCGGGCCATGAGCACCCTGCAGTACGCGGCACGCAATGCAACCGGCAACGCTGCGGCGATGGATGAATACGCCGGGCGGTTTTTCAGGGGCGGCTCACATCACAGCATCGTGCTGGAGGTGCCCGGCGCCATGAAGGATGACGCCATCACCAACCTGCAGACGGCCTACGCCAACAAGTATTCGGGGCTGGACAACGCTCATCGGCTGCCCTTGGTCCTCACCAACGGCATCACGGCCAGGCCCGTCACGATCAACGCGCAGGACGCCCAGCTGCTGGAAGCCCGCAAGTTCCAAGTGACGGACATTGCTCGCGCCTTTGGCGTGCCGCCCCATCTGATCGGAGACGCCTCGGGCTCCACCAGTTGGGGTAGCGGCCTGGAAGAGCAGAACCGCGCTTTCCTGGCGTACACGCTCAGCCAGCACCTGACCCGCATGGAGCAGGAGCTGAACCGAAAGTTGTTCCGCCGCGCAGGGCTCTACCTGGAGTTTGACCGCGAGTCCTGGATGGAAGCCAACAGCAAGGCCCAGGGCGACTATTACCGTGCAGCCATCGGCGGTCCGGGCAGCGGCCCCGGCTGGATGGCGGTGGACGAAGTGCGCGCCCGAAAGAACTTGCGGCCTTTCGGTGGAGATGCTGCCAAGCCTTTTCGCCCCGATACCGCAGGCAAGGCGCCCGACACAGGCGGCGCGCCGCCCAACCCTAAACCCGGAGACCCGGCACCATGAAGCAACTACTCAACCTGCTGCGTACCAATAGCCTGGTGCCGCGCGCACCGCTCAACGTGGTGAAGAACGAAAAGACCGGCGAACACGTGTTCTACCTGTACGACGTGATCTATGACGGGGGCGATTGGGGCGTAAGCGCCATGGACGTGATCCGTGCCTTGTCGCAGGCCGGGCCAGGTGGCACTCTGCGGATGCGCATCAAGAGCCCAGGTGGGGATGTGATGGAGGCCAAAGCCATCGTGACTGCCATGCGCGAGTACATCGCCAGCGGCGGCAAGATCATCGCCCAGGTCGATGCTGTTGCTGCCAGCGCTGCCAGTTGGATCGCGCTGGCCGCCAACGAAGTGGAGATCGCTGACGGCGCCTTCATGATGATCCACAAGGCACAGGGCGCAGCCTACGGCACTGACAACGATTTGCGCAGCGTTGCCGATGTGATCACCATGGTGGAGAAGTCCATCGTGGACGTGTACGTGGCCGCCACCAAGCAGACGCCCGAGCAGATCCAGCAATGGATGGATGCTGAGACCTGGTTCACCGCTGATGAGTCCGTCGCCAACGGATTCGCACAGCGTGTCACATCTCGCTTGGTGGATGCACCCAACAACCTCGCCAACATCAGTTGGAATCTGAGCGCCTACAACAACGCCCCAAAGGCCCTGCTGGAACCGCCCAAGCCGCCAGAGCCTGAGATTGACGTGCAGGCAGTCATCGAGAACAACCGGCGCCGTCTGCGGCTGCTGGACACCAACGCCTAGCGCTTCCGCGCTGCGTACCGGCCCCCAAGGCGCAAGCCCTGGGGGCTTTTCTTTTTGGTCAACTACGAAAGGCTCACCATGACCATCCAACAACTGCGGGAGCGCCTGGCCGCTGTCAAGAAAGACGCCCGCAACCTCCTCGAAAACAAGGGCTCCGCCACCTGGACCAAGGAGGAGCAGGCCGATTTCGACAACAAGGCTGATGAAGCCGAGCGCCTTGAGCGTCAGATTGAGGCCCACCAGCGCATGCTGGACAACGAAGCGGAGAACAGCTTCCGCAACGTGCCGAAGAAGAAGGACGCTGAGGGCGCCAAGAACGAAGCGGTGGCCGCTTACGAAACGTTCCTGCGCAAGATGAGCAACCGCCTCACGCCCGAGGAAGTGCAAGCCATCCGCAACACCATGAGCACCACCACGGGCTCCGAAGGTGGCTACACCGTGCAGCCCATCGTGGCCAGCACGCTCATCGAAGCCCTCAAGGACTTCGGCGCCATGCGCCGTGTGGCCGAGCGCCTGGTTACCGGCAATGGTGCTGCGCTGTCGTTTCCCGCAACCGATGGCACCACCGAGGAGGGTGAAATCATCGGTGAGAACGCTACTGCAACGGACCTGGACGTTGGCTTCTCCACCGTGCCGCTGAACACCTATAAGTTCAGCTCCAAGGTGGTGACCATTCCTTTCGAGCTGCTGCAGGACAGCTCTGTGGACGTGGTTGGCCTGGTCAATCGCCGTCTGCGCGAGCGCATCGGCCGCATCCAGAACCGCCTGTTCACTACGGGCACCGGCACTAGCCAGCCATTCGGGCTTACCGTGGCTGCTGGCGTCGGCAAGACAGGCGCTACGGGCCAGACCACCACCGTCACCTACGACGACTTGGTGGACTTGGTGGATTCCATCGATGAGGCGTACCAATCGGAGGCGTTCAAGTGGATGTTCAGTCAGATCGTCCGTCGCACGGTGCGCAAGATCAAGGACACGGCCGGCCGTCCCATCTGGACGCCAGCGTATGACGAAGGCATCAGCGCCAAGACCCCCGATCTGCTGCTCGGCTACCCCGTGGAGATCAACAACCACATGCCAGCGCCCGCCGCCAACGCAAAGAGCATCAGCTTCGGCGATCACAGCAAGTACACGGTGCGTGACGCCATGGAGCTGACGATGTTCCGCTTTGAAGACAGCGCGTACATCAAAAAGGGCCAGATCGGATTCCTGGCCTGGGCGCGCGCGGGCGGCAACCTGACGGACACCAACGCCACCAAGCTGTACCAGCACTCCGCAACCTGATCGGCCTGGCTGATCGATAGCGGAATGTTCCCCGTTGGCGCCAGCTGGCGGGGCACTGCAACCTCATCTCCGAAAGACTCCCATGAGCAAATCCCTGATTGCCCTTGCCGTGATCGCTGCTGCCACTGTTGCGGCCGATCAGGCCGAGATCCCGTTCGGTGCGTCGTTTGACGCTCCCGACGACGTGGCCGACAAGCTGATCGCCGATGGTCAGGCCAAGCTGGCTGAACCACCGCCCGCCAAGGCTACTAAGGCCATGCGCGTGCGCCTGCTGGTCGGCAACGAACACGGCAAGCCCAATGACCTGGTGGAGCTGCCCAGCGACGTTGCCAAAGCGCTGGTGAAGGCGGGCGACGCCGACGACGACAAGGCCGCCGTGGCCTACGCCGCAGCCCTGCCGCAGAACCAGAAGAAGACCTGATCTCCCTTCGCCTTGCGCCTGCCGTCCTTTCCTGGGCGGCGGGCGCAAGCCAAAGGCGGAACCACCATGCCCACCATCAAAGTCACCGACGCCACCACCGAGCCCATCACGCTGGACGAGGCCAAGGCCCACCTGCGCGAAGAGCAGGACGAAACCCACAACGATCTGCTGATCACCAGCCTGATCACCGTGGCGCGCCAGGCAGCGGAGGACCGGCTGCAACGCACGCTGATCGACACCACCTGGTTGCGCACCATGGACGCTTTCCCGCGCTGCGGCGGCCACATCGAGCTGATCAAGCCGCCCGTGCTCTCGGTCCTGTGGGTCAAGTACCTGGCGCCCGATGGCACTTTCACCACGCTGGACCCCGCTGCCTGCGAGCTGGACCCCACGGCCGAGCCCGGCCTGCTGATGCCCGCCTACGGCACCGGCTGGCCTGCCACCCGGCAGCGGCCTGGCGCGGTGCAGGTGCAATACAAGGCGGGCTACGGCGCCACGGCCGAAGCGGTGCCCAAGCCCATCGTGCAGTGGATCAAGCTGGCCCTGACCGACCTGTACGAAAACCGGGGCCGCAGCGCGGAGCGCCCCGCGCTGCCGCAGGAGTTCGCGGACGGCTTGCTCGACACGTACAAGATCTGGAGCGTTTGACATGGACCCCGGAAAGTACAAGCACTACTGCACGGTGGAGGCGCCCGCCGAAGGCCAGGACGAAGTGGGGCAGCCGGTGACAGGCTGGGTACCGTTCAAAAAGTTCTGGGCCGACATCCGGGGCGCCGCCGGGCTGGAGACCGTCAGGGCTGATGCCGAGATGTCCATCCGCAAGGTGTCCATCCGCACGCGGTACCGCACCGATATCACCGCTGCCATGCGCGTGGTGTGCGGCGGGGTCACCTACAACATTAAGGCGGTGCTGCCCGACACGGTGGACAAAAAGCACTTGGACCTGGCCTGCGAGGTGGCCACCTGATGGGCATGAGCATTCGCATGGGCGTGGATCGCTTCAAGGAGCAGCTGCGGGCCGAGCTGGGCGTCTTGCAGAGGGCCACGCGGCCCGCTGCCCAGGCTGGCGTCCAGATCATCTACGACCGGGCGCGCATCAATGCCCCGGTGTCGGCAGAGGAGCACTACTTCACCATTCGCGGTAAGAAGTACGGGCCGTACGCACCGGGCAACCTGCGCGATGCCATCTATCAGGTGTTCAGCAAAGAGAAAAGCTACAAGGACGTGAGCACCTATCACGTCAGCTGGAACAAAGACGAAGCGCCCTATGGCTTCATGGTTCACAACGGTACCAGCCGGGCGCCTGCAGATCCGTTCGTTTTTAGGGCCGTGGTTGAGACGCGTGCCGAAGTGCGCGAAGCAATCAAGGCCCGTTACATCGAAGAGGTGACAAAAAAATGAGCATGGAATCGGACCTCACTTCCCTTCTGCAAACCGTGTGCACACGTGTGTACCCGGGCATTGCGCCACCTGATACCGCCATGCCTTACGCCACGTATCAGCATATCGGCGGCGTCTCGCTGGTGTTCCTGGACAACACCCCTGGCGACAAGCGCAACAGCTACATGCAGATCAATGTATGGAGCGCTCGCTCGCTGGAAAGCATGGCGCTGATCCGCCAGATCGAGGACGCACTCCGCCTGTCGCCCGCCTTCATCGCGCGGTCGCAAGGTGAACCTCTGGCCATGCCCGAGGTTGACCCTGTGCAGACCCGCTACGGGGCGATGCAGCGCTTTTCCCTGTGGAGCGGCAGGTAGCGCTCTCACCACCGTATACGGGCCTACCAGCCCACCCCGCAAGGCCCCTCCGGCGCAAACCGGCGGGGCCTTTTCGTTGCCCGGATAGGGCGTCACTTCCAACCCGCTTCGGCGGGTTTTTTCATTTCTGAAAGGCCCACCATGGCACTCTTTTTCCCTGAAGGCTCCTCGCAGCAGTTCTCGCAAACCTTTGCCGCCGCAAAAGTCATCTCTGCGATGACCAATGCGAATCCGGTTGTAGCAACTTCCACAGCCCACGGTTACACGACTGGCGACCCCATCTTGCTCACATCGCTGTGGGAGGACGCGACCGACACGGTTTTCGAGGTCGAAGTGATTGACGCCAACAGCTTCAAAATCCTCGGCTTGGATGCGTCTGACACCAACTTCTTTCCGGCTGGCTCTAACACGGGTACTGCCCAGAAGATCAGCGGCTTCACCGCCATCCCCCAGGTGCTGACCATCTCCGGCTCTGGCGGCGACCCACGCTTCACCGACGTGCAGCTGCTGGCCAAGCGCAATGCGATCAAGGCGCCCACCGGCTTCAATGCCACCACCGTGACCATTTCGATGGCGCACGACGCCAGTTTGCCCGCCTATCAAACGATGCTCAACATCACCCGCGCGCTGCGCAAGGTGGCGTTCAAGCAAGTGATTGCCGGGGGCGCTCGCACTTACGGCTACGGCTACCTGGCCGTGTCTGAGATGCCCAAGCTCAACAGCAACCAGGTCAACGCCGTGGACGCCGCGATGTCGCTCCTCGGCCGCGCCGTCTCGTACTGATCCCCGGGCGCAAGCCCATCCCCCGCACCGACGCATCCCGGTTCGTTCCTTCGCAGGGACGGCCGGGGTGCGCACGGGCCTTTTCTGCAACCCTGCGAAGAAAGAAACCCATGTCCAAAATCAAGCTGGGCGACCGCCCAAAATCGTTCAAACGCATCGTCAAGTTCCCCCGTATCGAAGGGGGCGAGGGTGCCATCGAGTGCACGTTCAAGTACCGAACCCGTAAGGAGTTCGGAGAATTTCTCGACCGTATGGTGGAGGCCGCAGGCCCTAAAACCAAGCCCGACGACGAGAAGTTTTCCATGGCCTCCCTGTTTGAAAAAACGGGTGGGCAGAACGCTCAATACATCATGGATGTGCTCGACGCGTGGAACCTGGACGTAGACCTCAGCCTCTCCGCCGTAGAGCAGCTCAGCAACGAATACCCGGGGGCTGCATCGGCAATCATGGAGGCCTACCGGATGGCCATTGTTGAAGGCCGCCTGGGAAACTAAGAGCCGCCGCTGCCGCCCTTTATCGAAAGCAGCGCAAGAACGAAGCCAACCCGTTCTTGGCTGCTGTGGCGGCCATATCGCAAGAGGTGGAGATCGAGGTGTGGCCAGAGAACTGGCCCGCCTTTGATCTTTTCCAGCGCCTTCGCACGCAGTGGTTCGTGGGGTTCGGCGGCCCCACCGGTTTGCGGTATGAGGCTGTCTATCCATCGCTTGACCGCATGGGACTCAGCACCACCGAGTGGGGCCTGATGTTCGCCGACTTGCAAGTAATGGAAGCGGCAGCACTGGAACAGTTCAGCGAAAACCGATCTACCGATCCATAGCAGCCACCCACCGGGTGGCTTTTCTTTTGGGGCCTGCCTTCCTCGGCAGGCCCTTTTTCATTTCTGGGTGAGCCATGTCCGACCTGCAGATCCAAGGCGAAGTCGTCGTTACCGCCGAGAAAGCAGAGGGCGCGTTCGACCGCGTGGCTGACAAAGCCACGCAGATGGCCAATGAAGTGGCCGGTGCTGCTGGCAAGGCGGGCCAGGCCGTTGACGGCATTGGCGCAGGTGCTGAAAAAAGCGCCGAGCGGTTCACGCGCTCCGAAGCGCGCATGCGCGATGCCATCCAGAAGTCCACCCAAGAGCTGCAGCTGCTGGGCAAGACCGCCAGCGAGAAGCTGGAGTTCAACATTGCGGCCAAGGGCCTGGATGCGGGCAAGTTCGCGCCGTACATTGCCGAGCTGAAGCAGGCCGAGGCCGCGCAGCGCATTGCCACGGGTTCCCTCGACAAGATGGGGATCTCTGCCGCACAGACGGCTGCGGCCCTGCGTCAGGTGCCTGCACAGTTCACCGACATCATCGTCAGCTTGCAGGCTGGCCAGGCGCCCCTCACCGTGCTGCTGCAGCAGGGCGGGCAGCTCAAGGACATGTTTGGTGGCGTGGGCAATGCCGCCAAGGCCTTGGGCGGCTACGTGGTCGGCCTCATCAGCCCCCTTACCATCGCTGCCGCTGCGGCCGTGGCCCTGGCCATTGCGTACAAGCAAGGCAGTGCCGAGGCTGACGGCTATAACCGCGCCATTGCCATGACCGGCAATGCGGCTGGCACCACCGCTGCGCAACTGCAGACCATGGCGGCGCGCATCAGCACCACGGTGGGCACGCAAAGCGATGCAGCGGACACGCTGGCGCAGCTGGTGTCCACCGGCCGCGTGGCGCAAGAAAACCTGGAACAGTTCGCCACCACTGCGGTGCAACTGGAGCGCACCGCTGGTGTGGCCATCAAGGACACCGTCAAGGACTTTGCCGAGCTGGGCAAAGCACCCGTGGAGGCCTCCAAGAAGCTCAATGAAAGCTATGGCTTCCTGACCGCTTCCGTGTACGAGCAGATCGTCGCTCTGCAAGAGCAGGGCCGCGTGCTGGAGGCGGCTGCCGTGGCCCAGCAGGCGTACGACCGCGCCATGGCCAACGTGGCCGCCACCATGCAGGGCCAGCTCGGCTACATCGAGCGCGGCTGGCGCGCGGTGGCGGACGCCGCCAAGGCTGGCTGGGATGCCATGCTCAACGTCGGCCGTGCGGACACGCTCACCGACAAGCTCAACGCTGCCCGCGCCGCGCTGGATCAGCGCGTCAACACGCCGCTGGCGGTGGACAACGAGGCCATGCGCGCCTCTCGCCAAAAGGGCATCGACAGCCTCCGGCAGGAGATCGCCCTGCTCACCGAGCAAGAGCGCGTGATGAAGCGTGGTGCCGAGGCGCAAGCCCTGCGCACCCAGGCCGAGAAAGACGGCATTGCCGCAGCCGAAGCCTTGCAAAAGGCCCAGGACAAGGGCCTGAGCAAGCAGCAACAGCTCAACAAGGCGCTGGAGGACTACCGTAAGCAGATGGCCGACCTGCGGGCCGTGAACCCCAACTCCGAGCGGCTCACGCCTGCGGCCGTGGCCCGTGGTGAGAAGGGCATCCGCGACCAGTTCAAGGAGACCGGCTCTGCTGGCACTGGCGAAAACGAAGTGGCGCAGATCCGCGCCCGCACCATTGAGCTGGAGCGCTACCTGGAGCTGCTGCGCACCCATGGCGCCGAAGCAGAAAAGATGACCGAGAGCGAAAAGCTGGTCATCAAGATCCAGGAAGAGCTGAAAACCTCCATCACCGGCACCGCCCGCGCCCAGAAAGAAAAGGCCCTGGCCGAGGCGCAAGGGCAGGTGGCTGTGGAGCGCCAGGTGGTTGCAGAGCAGGCGCGCATCAAGGCTCTGAAGGAATCCGAGGCAGCGCTCAATAGCCAGATTGACGCTGTGCGCAAACAGGCCAGCTCCACCCTGGAGCAGGCAGTGGCGCAAGAGTCCGTCAACGCCAACATGGGCAAGAGCAAGACGGCCGTCGAGCAGGCCACCCTGGCCCAGCTCAAGCTGCAGCAGGCCGAGGCCGATTCGTCCGACCGCTTTGCACCGGCCTACGTTGCCGCCCTGACAGCCAAAACGGAGGCGCAAGAGCGCTTCGTTAAGGCCCTGCAACAGGCTGAGTTCCTGCAGAAGTCCCAAAAGCTGGACGAAGCGGGCCGCGCTGCTGCAGAAGAGACCGCCACGCTGGAGCTGCAGATCTCCCTCATCGGCCGCTCGCAAGTCGAGCGGGACAAGATCATCGCGCAGCGCCAGGCCGAGGTGCGTCTGGCCAAGGAGCTGGCCGAGATCGAAAAAATCAACCTGGGCGAAGGCCCCGAGGCCGAAGCCAAGCGTGCCGAGCTGCGGGCCAAGGCCCAGGCCAATGCCGTGGTGGAGGCCAACAATGCCGCCAACAAGGCGGTGCTGGGTGAGTGGCAGCGCACTGCCGACAGCATCAATCAAAGCCTCACCGACGCATTGCTGCGCGGCTTTGAAAGCGGCAAGAGCTTTGCGCAGAACCTGCGCGACACGCTGGTCAACATGTTCAAGACCCTCGTGCTGCGGCCCATCATCAGCTTCATCATCAACCCCATCTCGGGGCTGATCAGCGGCGCGGTGAGCAGCGGCCTGTCTGCACTGGGCCTGGGCGGCAACCTGCTGGGCGGTGGTGGCTCCATCCTGGGGGCATTGGGCTCTGCAGGGTCGGCCGTTGCAGGCTGGATTGGCAGCGGCGTGGGCTCCATCTTTGGGGGGGCTGCTGGCAATGCTGCCATTGGGGGAGCGCTTGGCCTGGGCACTGGCAGTGCAGCGGCTGCGGCCTCGGGCGCCGCCTTGGCGGGTGGCGGATCTGCGGCGGGTGCCGGGCTGGGGGCCTTTCTGGGTGCCAATGCCATCCCCATCCTTGGGGGCGCCATTGCGGCCATCACCATGCTGGCCAATGCCACCAAGGGCGAGACCCGCTACGGCGGCCAGTTTGGCGTGGCGATCAATGGCGAGGTCACCAACAACCGGCGCGGCCAGACCTACACGTACCAGGGCCAGCAGTACGACCGCGACTTCTCGGGCGGGCGGCGCGATGCGCTGGTCAACGGCCAGGCCTACCGCCTGGAAGGCGACCCACTGAGCAACGAGCAGGCCATCCGCGATGCGGTGGCGGGTACGGCCTCGGGCATCAATGCCATGCTCAAGGCCCTGGGCAGCACGGCCACGCTCACGCAGTTCTCGGCCGGGCTGGAGACCTCCGGAAAGGGCCGTGGCGGTGTGTTCGCGGGCGGCAGGCTGTCCAACGGCGCATCGTTTGGCGAGAGTGGGGCAGGGGACAACTACGCGGGCACGCTGTACGAAAAGTTCAGCACCAACAGCCCGGACTTCAAGCAGGCGCTGGCTGACTTTGCGCTCGATCTCAAGCAGTCCACGATCCAGGCCTTGCAGTCTGTGGAGGACATCCCACAGTCGATCAAGGACAAGATCAAGGACGTGGACGCCGAGGCGCTGACCGACGAAGCGGCCAATGCTCTGCTGGTGGCCATCAATGAGCAGATCGTGGGCGTGGAGAACTTCCGCGCAGCGCTGAAGCTGATGGGCCTGGAAGAGTTCGCCGACATGGCGTTCGATGCTGCCTCGGCCATTGCCGAGGCATCGGGCGGGTTTGACAAGTTGCAAGCCAACCTGGCGAGCTACTACGAGAACTACTACACCGAGTCGGAGCGCACTGCCGCCAAAACGCGCCAGGTGCGTGATGCCCTGGCCGAGGTGGGCCTCGAAATGCCCCGGACCCGTGAGGAGTTCCGGGCCATGGTCGAAGCCGCCTTGGCGATGGGTGAGGCCGGTGCTGAGACCGTGGCAGTGCTGCTGGGTGTGGCTGGCGCATTTGCTGACATCACCCCCCAGGTGATGACATTGGCCGATGCGTTCGACATCTCTGCCGACAGCATCAAGGGTGTGCTGGACCGAGCCCTTGAGACAGCCAGCAGCGCGGAAGAGGCCCAGGCCAACGCCAAGCAAGGCTTTGAGGACATGATCTTCAGCAGCATCAATGATGCTATGACGTCAAGCCTCTCGGGCCTCATCATGGGTGCGATCCAGCCCATGGTGGACAGCATGATTGCTGCGGCGACGACATCGAGCGCAGCCATGACAGCGGGAGGGGCTACCGCCGGTGCGGCGGTAGCTGCGGGTGGCGTTACCGGTGGTAGCGCAGTCGCTGCTGGTGGCGCTGCTGGCGGCGGCGCCGTGGCTGCGGGCGGTGCTGCAGGTGGTAGCGCGGTGGCAGCGGGCGGTGCTGCTGCGGGGGCCATTGTGTCGTCGGTCATCGACCAGGCGCGGGCCAGCATTGCGGCCTGGACGACGATCCTGACTGACCCCGAAATCATCGGAATGATCGGCACCATCGGCGACCTGGTCGGCGGTGTGGCTGGTGTTGCGTATGAGGCTGGGGGCGCCTGGGGTGGTGGGGGCGGGGACTTTGTGAGCCCTGGCTCATTCTCGGGCCCAGCCTCTGCTGCTCAGGATCTGCAAAAGGCCCTGGAGTCCTTGGGCGAGAGCATCGAGAGCGAGGTCAAGCGCCTGCGTGGCCTGATGGTGGACGACTCCCCGCAAAACCGTGAGGTGCTGCTGGCTCAGTTCAGCATCGCCACCGCCCAGGCCCGGGCAGGCGACCAGGACGCCCTGGCCAAGCTGCCGGAGCTGAGCCGTGCTATCGAGTCGGCGTCCAAGCTCACGGCGGTCAACGCCGTGGACCTGGCCCGCACGCGCGGCTGGCTGGCAGGCAGCCTGGAGGAGACGCTCAAGCTGCTTGGCCTGGGCAGCACCACCACGGATGCCGTGCCGCAGATCCTGGCCATGCCATCGGGCAACAGCTCCGCCGCTGGCAACACGCCCACCATGGTCATGCCCGTCAGCAATGCCGGGCTGGCCGGGGGCGCTGATTCTCCGCTGCTGGTGGAAATCAAAGGCCTGCGCAAAGACCTTGCGGATTGGCGCAGTGATGGGGATCAGGACCAGGTGGCCACGCAGGGGCGCCTGCTGGACATCAATCGCACGCTGGGCCGCATCGAAACCTTGACGGCTATGGCTTCTTGAGGGAGCAAATCGAATGAGTCAGTTCTTGATCCTCAAAGCCCTTGAGGTGACCGACACCATGCTGTTCTCCAGCACAGTGGCCGAGACGGAATACTCCGCCTGGGCCGCTGGCACCACATACGCCGCTGGGGCGATGGTGCAGGTGCTGTCCACCCACAGCGTGTATGAGAGCCAGGTGGCTGGCAACGTGGGGGCGGACCCTACGACCAACCCCGACAAGTGGGTGCGTGTGCGGGCCACCAATCGGTGGCGCTGCTTTGACAAAAGCAACTCCAGCCGCACCACGCAGGCCTCTGGCATCAGCTACGTGTTTGCGCCCGGTGTTGCAGTGCCCATGGTGGCTGCGCTCAACCTGGTCAACTGCACGTCCATCCGCGTGCGGCTGATCGATCCGACCTACGGCACGGTGTATGACAAAACCTTGTACCCCGGCCCGTTGCCGATCCAGCCCGATCCCTGGGAATGGGCTTTTGGCGAGTGGTCCGGTGGGCAGTCGATCACGCTGTGGACCGACTTGCCCAGCTTCCGCAACGCCAAGCTGCATGTGGACCTGGTGGGCGGCCCGGCGCTTGCGTTGGGGCTGCTCATGTTTGGCGCGCCGCGCGCCTGGGGCGATGCGGGCGGTGTGGATGGCGGCGTGCGCGTCGGCCGCCAGATCTACAGCACCCGCGAGGCCAACAAGTACGGCGACCTCACTTTGGTCAAGCGCCCTTCGGCCAAGCGCTCCAGCTTCGAGCTGCGGTTGCGCAAGTCCGAGGTGGACCCGCTGCTCGACTTCCTGGATGAAATCGACGCCGACATCTGCCTGTACGTGGTCTCGCGCGACTACGAATCGCTGGTGATCGTCGGCATTTTTGAGAACGCGGACGTGGTGCTGGACCGGCCCACGTTCTCGGCCCTTTCCATTGAACTACTGGGGACTATCTGATGCCAGATCCAACCATCACCACGCTGCCCGCAGCGCCTGCGCCCACGGATGACCGGGCCACGTTTTCTGCGAAGTCGTTCAACTTCTTCGCGGCGCTGGCCACCTTCATCACGGAGGTCAACGCCATCGTTGTATGGATTGCCGCCCAGGTCACAGGCATCGCCAGCAACGCAGCCACAGCGTTGGCTGCGCGGCTTGATGCGATTGCCGCTGCCACAGCAGCGTCCATGCATGCCAACGCTACCAAGTGGGTCAGCGGTACGGCTTACGCGGACGGGCAGATCGTGTGGTCGCCCACCACTTACCTCACCTATCGGCGCATGGGCGCCGGGGCGGGGGCGACCGATCCCGCAGCCGACACTGTGAACTGGTTGCTTGTGGACCGATCCCCTGTAGGCGCGCTTTTGCCTGTATCTGCCAGTGTTACGGCAGTGCCCTTTGCAACGTATGCCATGCCGTCTGCCGGGGCGTACATCGTCACGTTGCCGCCGACACCAGCTCCAGGCGATTGGGTGGGATTTGTCCCGCCAGGCGCTGCTGTGACCGGCCAAAAAGTGGCGCGGAACGGCAAAAACATCATGGACAAAGCCGAAGACATGGACATCGACGTGGACACCTTGCCCTTCCGGCTTGTGTACCTCAACACCACACGCGGCTGGGTAATGACTGCCTAACCCGCAACAGAAAGGAAAAGAGCAATGAGCGCAGCATCTGACTTCATGGGCGGCGGCGGCAAGCTGTGGGTTTCCGGCGTCACTTACAAGCAGGGCCAGGTAGTGATGAGCCCGGCCGACAACTACCAGGCCTACGTGCGTGTGACCGCAGCTGGGTCTGGAGCCACAGACCCGTCATCAGACACCACCAACTACCGGCCATTTGGTGGCCGTGCGCTCAAGTCACTCCAGCGTGGCGTCATCACCATCGGTGCTAGCGCGACATCCGCCACGGCAACCATTTCTGCCGTCGTGACTGGTAAATCGAAGTTGACCTGGCTGGGTGGCCTCGGGATTGTCAACACCAGCGAAGCTGGTATCCCGCGTATCGACCTCACCAACAGCACAACGATCACCGCCACTACGCGCGGAGCCGCAGCCACTAACACGCAAGTTGGCTGGCAACTTGAGGAGTTCTACTGATGCCTTACTACATCGAGATCAACGAAGCCGGAATCGTCACGGCACACACCGAGACCTCGGGCGCCATCGAAGGCCCCGGCATTGTGGAGGTGCCCGACTTTGACCCGTCGCGCTTGGGCAAGCTGTACGACCCGCAGGCCAGCCAGGAGGCAGGTACGCCCCAGCTTGTGGACATGCCGCCCCCGCCCGAGCAGCGCCGCATCACCCTGGGCGCGCTGCAAAAGCGCATCGGCCCCATGCGCGTGTTTGCCATCGACACCAGCACGCACCCCGTGTGCGTTGCCCTGCGCAGCTACCTGAGCCGCCTCACGTTCATCGACCTGGACGACCCCGACCTGCCGCCCATGCTGGGCATGCTGGTGGCTGCAGAGCAGCCGGCAGCCAATCCGGTGTTTCCGGGCTCTGGCCCGGTGACGGAGGCAGACGTGGCCCAGATCATTGGCGCCCCGGTGGCGCCCGAAGAGCGACCATGAAGCGCATCCGCACCTTCCTGCAGAACCCGCCGCTGGCGGGTTTTTTTATGGCCGCTTGCCTGGCGCTGGCGGCGTGTGGCGGTGGTGGCTCTGGTGGGGCATCGCCTGAGCCCGTGACGGTGGATCTGTACGGCGACAGCATCCCCGCAGGCTACGGGGTGGCAGTCACGCCCCTGGAGCGCATCCGGGCGATGCGGCCGCAGTGGCAGGTGGTGGACCACGCAGCCAACGGCACCCGCCTCAAAGACCTGATGCCGGGCTTTGCCACCGCGCCGCGCACGGGCCGCTACGTGGTGCTGCAGCCGGGCTTTGTGGACGCCTACCGGGCCACCGAGGGCTACGAGCTGGATCTGCGCGCAGCCATCGACCAGGTGCAGCGCGAGGGCAGGGTGCCGGTGCTTACCGGCATCGTGGGCACACCCAGCCCGCCACCGCTGGCGGCTCAACACAACGCCATCACCCACGCCCTGGCCAGGGAGTACGGCCTGCAACACGCGGGGTGGGGCGAGGACTACCGCGACGGCGACACAACCGCCGATGGCATCCACCGCACGCAAGAGGCCAGCGACCGCCTGGCCGCGCTGCTGGTGGCGGCGATCGACCGGGCGGCAGAACAAAAACAACGATGAATGAGGGATGCCAATGCCTGAACCAACCACCACCGCCGCCGGTGTGCTCACAGTGGCCACCGCCACCGCCGCCAGCACCATGATCACCGCGTTTGGTGTGTCACTGGGCCTGCGTGTGGATGTGCTGATCGCTGGCTTTGCTGGTGCGCTGGTGGCCATCATCCTGCTCAACGCCGTGCCCGGCAGCAGCGACACCTGGCGCGAGCTGCTGCGCACCACCGTGCGCCGCATGTTCGTCGCTTTTGCCAGCAGCCTGACAGCGGGTTACCTGGCGCCGCTGACCTTGCTGGTCCACCAGCTGCAAGACCCGGCGCTGATGGGAGTCGCGTTTGCTGTGGGCGGTGGCGCGCAGCAGGTGCTGGTGTTCTTCATCAAGCGCTTTAGCGGGCAGGTGCAAACCGTGCCACAGGTGCCGGGGGGAGGGGCCACACCATGACCATCACCCTGTCTGCCGTCACCGCGCTGGGCCTGGTGCACTGGCTGTCGGGCGTCATCGTCCTAGCCGAAGCCCTGAACAAGCTGGAGCGCACTGCGCCCTGCAGGCGTGGCCTTGCGCCGCGCGAGCGCGCCACCGAATGGCTCAAGGCCATCGCCTGGGGCCTGCTGGCCACCGGCGGTGCCGGGGCCTTCATCACGCCACTTCTACCGCTGGAGACACCCACGCTGCAGGATGCCTGCGTACTGCTGGGCTTCGCGGTGCTCATCGTTCGTACACGCGTCAAAGAAGGGTAGCAACCCATGCAGCTCACACAACATTTCACCCTGGCCGAGCTGACGGCCAGCAGCAAGGCCCGCCAGCTCGGGCTGGACAACACGCCCCCGCCCGAGATCCTGCCGCGCCTGGTGCTCACGGCCGAGATGCTGGAGCGCATCCGCAGTACGCTGAATGCGCCCATCACCGTGACCAGCGGCTACCGTGGGCGCCAGCTCAACGCGGCCGTGGGCGGAGTTACCAGCAGCGACCACACCCAAGGCCACGCGGCCGACATCGTGGCGCCTGGCTACGGTACACCGTACCAGATCGCCCGCAGCCTGGCGCCGCTGGTGTCGGTGCTGGGCATCGGCCAGCTGATCCTGGAGGGCGTGAAGGGCAAGCAGTGGGTTCACGTCAGCACCCGAGTGCCCGACAAGGCCTCCAACCGCGTGATAACCATCACCGACCAGGGCGCCCAGCTGGGCATTCAGGAGTTGCCATGATTCCGCTGCCCACGATCACGCCCATGATGGTTGTGCTTGCGATCAGCCTTGCAGCCAACGCTGGCTTGGGCTGGGCCTACCTTGGCCAGCGCGACGAAACCACGGCCGCCGCTGGCCAGCGCGACCAGGCGCGCGCAGATGCCACTGCCTGCAGCGATGCGGCGCAGGATCTGCGCGAGCTGGCAGACAAGCGCAAGGCAGCAGCTGCACCAGCCCGCGCGGCCGCAGCGTCCACCGCGCAGGGCCTGCAGCAGCGCGCGGACTACACCCTGGGCCTGCAGCCCAAGGTGCCGGGCGATATGTGCGCCAGCATGCAGGCGCTGGGCGATGAATGGCTGCAGGGGAGGGCGGTGAAATGAGTGGAACATTTTGGAACGCGCTGGAACATCGGGCGGTGCGTTTTGTACCAACGCTGGCCGCAGCCTTGGTGGGCGCGGGTTGCGCTGGAACACCACAGTACACACGTGTGAACGTGCCCGTTCCAGTGGAGTGCAAGGAGGTGGTGCCCGACCGGCCCGCCATGCCCACCGAGTCGCTGGCCACCGGTGCAGCCCCGTGGGTGCTGCTGCGTGCCGCCCTGTCCGAGATCGACCGCCGCGAGGCCTACGAAATCAAGATGCGCGCCGCGTTGGCGGCGTGTACTGCGCCACTTGTGGCTGGGCCGTGACACAGCAGGGCTGCGTGTTACTTGACATCAGGTGCGCTCGCACTGTGCGCGCGCTTACCGCTATTCAAAGGCTGCGCGTGAAACATCACATATTTGATTTATCGCGGTTTGCTTCCTCAATGTACTTGCAGGTCGGAAATTTCTGGATCGTGATGAAGTGATTAAATTCTATTTGCCGATTCAATTATTCACTTATATGTCCAACGCAAATGGCATGCAATCCTGATGAGAGATGTCGCGGCTCTGTGTGCTTGCGATTCGCTGGGTAATCAGCGGGGGGCGAATTACTATCGAGTGTGCCGATTATTCAACATGTTCCTCAAGCATGAAATCCTCCCTGAGGATAAGTGTTGGTCCGGGCTGAAAGACTACGTACTCCACTCCGGGCATTTCCTTTATCTCTAGTGGTTTGATCAGGCCTAATGTGGAAAATTCAATTGCCTCCGTGTTTGTTTTAAGAATATCGAACGCAAATTTCACGTTGGTTGGGCGATCCTGAAATGCTGGGAATGCAGCTTTTACACAGAGTTTTCCAAAATTCATCAACTCATGTGAATTTTTTGTTGTAATCTCTTGTTGCGCCTGCTCACTTGATATT
The DNA here is from genome assembly GCF_001427445.1 of Acidovorax sp. Root568. Lineage (NCBI taxonomy): Bacteria > Pseudomonadati > Pseudomonadota > Betaproteobacteria > Burkholderiales > Comamonadaceae > Acidovorax > Acidovorax sp. Root568. The sequence continues at coordinate 283,643 of NZ_LMGP01000010.1, forward strand.
TCGCAAGTTGCAATAAATCCAGTGTCAATTTTGTACTGGGTGTTATGCATGTGCATCATTGTGCACAAACAAATTTTTGCACTCTGTCGTTGAATTGCATTCTCGTCAATAGTAAAGCCATTGATCTTAAGTACATTGATCAGATCTCTAATCAGAGTCTCTTCGGTTATTGCGGGGGCCACTACAATTCTGCCGAGAAGTAACTCCAAGAGTTCAATCTTTAATTTTGGCAAATTGATTGCAAATGGCTTTACGGAAGCAGTGCTTTTGTCAATTTTAAAGTTCTGTTCAATCCAGTCCCCAAATCGTTGATGATCAGTGTTGAATTTGCTTTTTAACGTATAGGCATCAATATTTTTTACCTGTGCTTTCAGAAGGCTCTTGATCCATGATGGGAATGGTTTGGAAATGTCGAGATTTTTTTTTGCGTATGTGTACTCTATATAAAATCGAAAAGAAAGAAATACATCCCTGATGTGAGAATTTGTTAGTCCGGAATCGCGACCTTCGTTGTGAGCAATGAGATCCGCCGCATCTCGAAATACGTGGTTCCCCCTTGAGAATGCTCGCAATTTCATGAATAAACTGTCAATTTCGAGGGGTGTGAATTTTCCGGCTTGAATGTTGTTTATTATTATCTGCGATTGAATTTTGTCTGCGTATTTCATTTGATGCTTTGTTTGGGCGGTGTGGGTGATCAGATGGGAATATTGATTGCTTTTGCGCTTTCGGCTTTGGGCGATACCATCGCTACTCGAATGAATCCTGTTGCGCAGTAGAGAAAGCGATTGCAGGTGTGATAGTAGAGACAGCCGTTTTTATAGTGGTCGAGGTATTCCATACTTGACACGGGTGATGGCATTGAAAACCCAGAGTTAGCAGACACCGGCTTCCTGCCGTCGCACTGAATGGGGGCCATGTTCGAAGCGTTAGCTGGAAAGATTCGCTGGATCAAACGCGAGGGGATGAATTCCCTCTGATGCCCCTTGATAAGCTCCAGCGAGATTGCATGGCTATAGACCGCGCGCCATTCCTTGGAGGTTGACCGCCAGCAGGTGAATTCTGATGGCAGTGCATGCGCGTGCGCATGCACAACAATGCGCCCACCCTGTCCCCGGCCGCTTATCGACTGATGCAACAATCGGCGCATTGCTTCTGGGAGGGTTTGTGTGGCAGATTTAGCAACAGCGATTCTTGGCGCCTCGGCGACGGTGGCAGCTGTGTACTTAACTCAATTCGTTGGAGATAGTTACAAGCGATTCCGTGATGGATCAGCGCTTGCTGCTGGCATTTTGGGAGAGCTTCGCACTTATGAGGCTAACAAGTCGGAGTTCGAGCAGGGTATTGCTGCGTGGATTCTGGCAATCGACAATGGGTCAAGGGACCAGCTAATTTTTAGGTTTGGTAAGTCTCCGGCCCCTGCGTACTTTGGTGTTGTGGTGGACAAGATCGGGCTTCTGGGGCATGAGTTGGTAGAAGATGTTGTCTATGTCTACGCCAAAGTGACGGCATTTGAAGGCGCTATAGAGATCATTTGTGAGCATCACAAAGAGATGAGCGATGCGGAGCTGCGCTTGCGGGCTGTGAATTTGGTGAAATTGATTGATGAGGCTTGGGATCGGGGCCGGGCATTGTTGCCACGTCTGGAGGCGCGCTGCAATGCATCGTTTGGACCGTTTGGCTTTTAAAACGGCGCTGGCGACTCCACTACCTCCACCGGCCCAATCCCTCGGTACAGCACCTCGCCCGTGTGCTTCACGGTCACCGTCCAGCGGTCGGGCTCTACCTGCTCAACCTTATAGGCTGCAGCCTCCAGCGGCAGCACCAACTCATCGGGCATGCCACCGTACCAGGTCGGCGTGCGCAGCAGGGTAGGGTAGAGGATAGGGCTGCTCATGGTGCTGGCTCCACTGATACGGGGCCACGCCCCCGGTAGACGACGCGGTGCGGGCTGGTGGCTGTCGAGGTCACAGTCCAGACGTCATCCAACTCGCTGATCTGGTACAGCGCTGCTTCATGGGGCAGGGGCACGAACTCAGCCTCCTGCGGCACGGTCTTCGGTCGATTCAGTCGGGATAGGCGCACGGGCCCATTCCCCACACTTCGGGACACAAGGTCGATGTTGGCCTGATCGATCTCGCAGGGTTGGTCCCGGATGAGGAACTCTTCCCTTGTGTTGTCCAGACGCACTGCCTCTGGGCTTTCCTTGCGGACCCGTTCCTCTGTCATCTTGATGCTCGACGTGACCATGCGGCCGCCCCACTTGTACCGCCATGAGTAGCGGATCTCGATTCTCATGATGTTCTCCAAACACTGTTAAAGCATACAGTGTTTTGCAAGCTGGGTGTACAGTGGTGGTATGTGCAACCGCTACACACCGCCAGCGATGGCTGAGATGGAACGCGAGTGGGCTATTGGCAGCCGCAATCCCGTCCGATGGTGGGACACAACACTATTCCTACGTGGTCAAGGCCCCTTCATTCGCAGGGGGAGGGATGACGTGGGCTACAGCCGCGAGTTGGTCGTGGGCCAGTGGGGTCTGATCCCGTGGTTCGCCAAAGAGGCGAAACTGGCGTACCAGACCAACAACGCCAGGTCGGAAGAGCTGGCAGCCAAGGCCAGCTTCAAGATGCCCTGGGCGCGTGGGCAGCGGTGCATCATCCCCGCAGACACGTTTGATGAGCCTTACTGGGGCCCCTACGACGCCCCGTTCAAGAAATGCGAGTGGTGGCGGTTCCGTCGCGCCGATGGCCACCCCTGGGGGCTGGCCGGACTTTGGAACACTTGGACCGACAAGGCCACAGGCGAGGTGCACGAGAGCTACACGATGCTGACCATCAATGCTGATGGCCACCCGCTCATGGGGCGCATGCACAAGAACGAACTGGACCCCAAGACCAAAAAGCCGCTGCCACTGGAAGACCAGGACAAACGCAGCGTGATCCCTATCGAGCTGGTGGACGTGGACATTTGGCTGACCGGTACTCAGCAAGAAGCGGCGGCGCTGATTCGGGTTCCGGCGGTTGAGCTGTTCAACGCTGCGCCAGCATGAAAAGCCACCGTAGGTGGCCGGTGGGGCTAACACAAAGTGCCGCAAAAGCAAGCCCGCACAGATCCGGGGCAGTTCCTGCGATGAGATTGAATTCTGAAATCCACGGTCGCTTCAGACCGAGGAGTTTAAGTAGCCATGCACCAAAAGTGGGCAACGATTGCTCACATCTTCGCCGCGACAACTCGTCAAGAATCTCACGCTCCGAGACATGTCCAAGGGAGATGTGTATGCCATTTGAGTACCTGCGGGAGATCGCTGAAGCCTCCTTACCACTTACCGTGGAGGATGAAGCAAGCATCGACAAGCTCCGCGTATTGCGGGCTGCAGAATTGGTAACCGTCCTGCTGCCGCACCCACACTCGGAAAGGCAATACGCACGCGTTTTGGCGATTACCTCCAGAGGTCGCCAAGTGCTTGCCACTCAGTGCGAGCCGCTAGGGTCCGATGGGACGTTCACGAGGGCCTCCTAGCCACGCTCTGGAATCATGGCTGGGAGCTCTGCTCAAATTCTCGGCGGCTTACCTACCGGGTCGTCGTCCTCGTTCTCCACTTCGCCTTGGTAGGGATCTGGCACTGAACCATTGGGGAGCTGTGGTTGCGGCGGCAGGGTTGGCGGCTCGGTGCTGGGCGGCAGATCGCCTGGCGGGAGGGGGAATTGCTCGGGGACTTTGTGAGCTGGGTGTTCGTTCGGATCTGTGGCCATGGAGCGCTCCTTGTGCATGAGTCGATTGAGCGCGGCGCGCCACCCCAGTCACGTAGGAGATCAACCCAAAAGAAAGCCCGCTCAAAGCTGGCCAAGGACACTGCAGAGTTCTTGGCGTACGGCTGTAAGGCGCTTCATCCCCGCCACGAAGGCATAGCGAGATGACGGCTGCCTCTACCTCTTTGCAAGGCCGGGGCAGCCGCAGCAATTCTTGCTTACGTCGTCTCAGAATGTGTTGGCACGTTCAAGGAGTGGTACGAAACACGTTCGCGGCATAAATTGACATCCCAACGATCCCGGGTCCTTCAATTTCAGGACCCCAGAGAGCAGATGAAAGACCGTAGGCGGATGGATCTGCCGAGAATAGCGGTCTTTTTTGACGGACATCTTGCAATATCCTGGCGAACTGAGTTTTATCTATACAGGCGCCCCAGTGTTTTGGCGAAGAGGAATAACTTGCTGCCTTTGAGGGCACCTTCGTATAGCCTTCCAGCACCGCTCCATAGCCTGAAATGGGGCTTGAATATCGACTCAATAGGTTTGGGGAATTTTGCGATTGGAAGAAAGTAATCGCAATTGGAGCGCCGGTATCCGAAGTCTTGTCGATCATAACGCCTTCAGTCATCGTGTTGGATTGACTTGTATCAAGCATCATGATGTTCAGAAAGAAGAACCGATCGGTTCCTAATTCGTCAAAGGCGAAGGTCATTAATGCTTGCGATTTTGACCCTTCCCAGCTATGAAGGTCAATATAACCATTTACACATAATTGGCTGGTTGTATCGTTTTGCGTCCAAATTGTTCGCTTAGGGGAGAAAAAGCGAACGAATTGCTGGGCAGAGGTAAGCGCCGGGTTGGGTGGAGTCAGGTTGTATGTGTTCAAGAACATCCCAACCCGTCCAGCATCCAGCTGAAATACGTTGTTGCCGTACGAAGGGATATTTCCGTTATAGCCTAAGCCGGACTGAGATTGATTACTGCGGTCAGCAGGATCCAGTCCGGTCCATGCGTAGCCGCTCCAGATATTAGGAGAAAACTGTGTGAAAGTCGAGCCGACAGCCGTATTTGCGATATTGACGGCATTAAAAAATGCCTTCCCGTTTGAGGGAAAAGATACTGGGCCGGTGTGCGTGAGTATGGGATTAAAACCGGAGGAAATCGGTTCGATGGTGCTTGGGTCCATCGTGTAATAGAATTCAGCAATATTCCATGCTGAAGCGTTACTTGCACAGAGCGACACAAGAGCCGACGCGATAGCGATTTTTAAATGTTTCACTGGTTCTCCCATGGAAAATATGAAAAAACATTACAACATGCGCGCTTCAGTAATATTTATCTCCATGTGTTTCACTTGTGATTGTCTGTCACGTGAAAAATCTGAGTGGTAGTAGCTGTACGGTGGCCAGCCCAACCTCATGGGAGCACGCATAGCACCCTGAATGAAGTGCCCGTTCAGCCATCCATTCCCGTCAGGGCAAGGGCATGGTGCTGGGGCATTCGGAGCCATGATCGGTATTGCCATAGCTCTGTGGGGCAGGCTGGTTCACAAGTACACATGAAGAAGCCATCCGAAGGGGCGGGCCAACGGCTGGATCGAAGGCCATTGCCAGCTCGGTGGGGCGGCTGGTGGCCCTCTCTTGATCTGCCGCAATCCATTGCTCTCAGGCTGGCGCAAATTCCCTTGTGCAGCAACACCGCGTCGTGCACCATTTCCGTGCGCTGCTGTTGGCGCGGAGGGAATGACGATATGAAGAAGACTCTGATCCTGGTCGCGGCATTGGCCGTTTGTTCGTTGGCCGTAGCAAAGGGGGGCGGCGGAGGACACAGTTCTGGCGGCAGCCACAGCGTTGCAGGACACACGACAAAGAACGGCACCTACGTTCCTCCGCACCATGCGACCAACCCAGACAACACCAAGTCCAACAATTGGAGTCAGAAGGGAAACGTGAATCCATACACGGGTAAGGAAGGCACGAAGCAATGAAACGCCGCCTTCTCGGTGCAGCGCTGATTGCCGGTCTTGCAGGATTGGTCGCGAATGATGCTCAAGCCCGGGGACGTCGCAGTGGCGGTGGCTCCAGGTCGCACTCAAGCGGGGGAGGTAGTCGCGGTGGCTGCGGCTCGCGTGGCGGCCCAGGCTACCGCAAGGCCAATGGGAAGTGTGCTGGCCACAAGGACTGAGGGTTTCGCTACTGGTGGCGCCCCCTGGGGCCTGACTATCCCCAGGATCATCCGCCCAAGAAAAGAGCCACCCGTAGGTGGCTAATCATTTTTGAAGCTTCCGCCAGTCCCAAGGTGGGATGGCCTCAGCCGTCCACAGCCCGCGCCCCGATTCCCGGGCCTCAGTCTCCAGCCCTCGCAGGTGCTCATACCCCTTTCCATACTTCACATAGAACCAGGCCATTCCTGAGCGCACCTGTTCGGTGGCCACGTCCTGACCTTGGCACTCCACATCGCCTACGGTGCGGCCGTACCTGTCATGGGTTCGAGGGGTGATGGTGGCGACATGCTCAAAGCAGAGCTTCGCCAGGTGCTGGCGCGACACCTGACCGAAGGCTTGGCGCTTCTCGGGGGCGTCAATGGCGCTGATGCGGACGATGACCTGCTCGTAGGCGTCTGGCTCGCCGCAGCGGACGGTCAGGGTGTCGCCATCGGTGATGGCGATGACGAGGCAGGCAATCGCGGGGACGACGAGCAACAAGTTGAAGCAAACGTTAGGTGTAGTTTGCGGTGTAGTTTTCTATTCATATGTTGGATATTCAATTGAGAGTGAATACCTACCATTGAACTACACCCGCGACGCTCCGGATTATAGGCAGCATCCGCCAGCTGTCTGGCAAGCGCTTTGTGCAAGCGTGCAAAACGCATATCCATAGCCGAACATGTTGGTTGGGTGTGATCGCGTCGGGCTCTAAATTCCTTCTACCTGCTGCACTGCGCAGGCACTTCAAAGAAAAGGAACGGATGCCAATGACAACCCAACGCACTCTCTCATCGCAATGGTCTGGACGCCGCTGGATGCGTGCCTCCTTGGCATCCTGCATGGCGCTATTCGGTGGAACTTTGCTCGCTGCCACACCCATCCCCGCCGGCCCTCTGGTCACCACCGAATGGCTGGCGCAGAACCTGGACAACCAGCAGGTGCGCGTTGTGGAGGTGAGCGTGAACCCCGGCCTGTACGAGCGCGGCCATGTGCCGGGTGCGGTCAACTTCTCGTGGCACCAGGACCTGAACGACCGGGTGCGCCGTGACATCGTGAGCAAGGAGGCGTTTGAGGCCCTGTTGTCCAAGGCGGGTGTGTCGCAAGACACCACGGTGGTGCTGTACGGCGACACCAACAACTGGTTTGCTGCCTGGGGTGCGTGGGTGTTTGACATCTATGGTGTCAAGAACGTGAAGCTGCTCGACGGCGGCCGCAAGAAGTGGGAGGCGGAAAACCAGCCGCTGAACAACCGCGTACCGGATGTGGCAGCCACCAGCTACAAGGTGACCAAGGTGAATACCGACCTGCGCGCCCGCCTGTCGGACGCACTGGCAGCCGCCGAAGGCAAGAGCAACGCGAAGCTGGTGGACATCCGCTCGGCCGACGAATACTCCGGCAAGATTTTTGCCCCGGCGGGTGTGCCCGAGCTGAGTATCCGCGCCGGCCACATCCCCGGCGCGGCCAACGTGCCCTGGGGCCAGGCAGTGAAGGAAGACGGCACCTTCAAGTCGGCTGAAGACCTCAAAAAGCTCTACGCCAGCGCAGGCCTGGACGGCAGCAAGCCCATCATCACCTACTGCCGCATCGGCGAGCGCTCCAGCCACACCTGGTTTGCGCTGTCCAAGATCCTGGGCTACAGCGTGAAGAACTACGACGGCTCGTGGACGGAATACGGCAACTCGGTGGGCGTGCCCATCACCAACCCGGCGGGCACCATCTGGGCTGCGAAGTGAATGGGTTGACCGACAGAACCTTTTGGGAAGAAGGTGCAATGCAGAACAAAGAGAGTTTTTGATTTTTGGTAGGGGGTCTCCTTTACAGCCCGCCTGGTGCGGGCTTTTTTTATGGGTGCGGTGCAATGACATACAAGATCAATTTCTCTGGCGCAGGAGCCCTGGCGTCGCTCGCAGCGCTGGTGGCATTGGGTTGGGGTGCCCAGGCGGTTCAGGGCTTGCCAGGCGGGCGCACGCTCGTCTTTGCTTTGGTCACGGGTGCTGTGCTGGGGCTCGTGCTGCAGCGCTCGCGCTTTTGCTTTTACTGCCACGCGCGCGACTGGTTTGAAGACCGCAATCCGCGCGGGCTGCTGGCCATCGTGCTGGCGCTGGCGGTGGGGGTGGTGGGCTACACCGTGGTGCTGGGCAGCTGGCTGCCGGTGCCCCAGCCGGGTAAGCTGCCGCCCGACATGCACATCGGCCCCGTGAGCTGGGTGCTGGTAGCGGCTGGGCTGTCGTTTGGTACCGGCATGGTGGTGTCGGGCTCGTGCATCAGCGCGCACTGGTACCGGCTGGCCGAAGGGGCCACGGTATCGCCGTTCGCGCTGGCCGGGTCGGCACTGGGCTTCATCCTGGGTTTCAAGACCTGGAACCCCTTGTACAGCCAGAGCGTGGCCGATGCGCCCGTGGTGTGGCTGCCTGCCCACCTGGGGTATGGCGGCGCCTTGCTGGTGCAACTGGGCGGGCTGGCCCTGGTGGCTGCCTGGCTTTGGCGGGGCTTTGCGCAGGAGGCCGCCGCATCATCAGCGCCGGGTGCAGTCCCTGTCGTACCAGGACTGCGTGCCGTGTGGCGCAAACTGTGGACCGGGCGCTGGCACTACTGGGTAGGCGGGTTGGTCGTGGGTCTGATTGGCGCATTTGCCATCGTGCGCATGCGACCCCTGGGCGTGACGGCGACGCTGGGCAGCGCCGCACGCCAGTGGGCACAGGAGCAGGGCTGGATTCCAGACCGGCTCGATGGGCTCGATGGATTTGCGGGTTGCGCTACCGTGCCGCAGGCCACCTGGTTTACCCCCAATGCCGCGCTGTTGGTGGGCCTGGTGGCGGGAGCGTTCGTGGCAGCCACGGCCAGCCGCCAGTTTGTGCCGCGCTGGCCTACGTGGCGCGATGCTGTACGGGGCCTGTCGGGTGGCGTGTTCCTGGGCTGGGGGGGCGTGACCGGGCTGGGCTGCACCGTTGGCACGCTGCTGTCCGGCGGCATGGCGGGCGCGCTGTCGGGTTGGGTGTTTGGGCTGTCCGTATTTTTTGCGGTGTGGGCCGGTCTGCAGATCAAGCGGCTGTGGCTGAGCGGAGGGCCGCAACAACGCTGAGTCCACCCCGCAGTCCTATCCGATACACTGCGGGCCGCATGGACGCGCACATGAAACCGATGACTCTGACGGCTTGGCTCTGGCGGGCGGTGCTGGCCGCAGGTGTGGCTGGCTGCGCCTACACACCCCCCGCGCCGTTCGTTGTTGTTGGCAACGGGAAGTCGGTATCCATTAACTGGGAAAATTCAACGCTGGGCCCTGACGGAGCCCTCAATGCGGCCGAAAAACATTGCGCACGATATGGCCTGGGGGCAGAACTGTCGGCCCAGGTCAGTCGCTTTGAAGTGATCTACCGCTGCGTGTAAGCCCCTCGCTGCAGACGCGCAAGAGACTTCGGGCGCCAAAGCGCGCAGGGACGCAATCCACCTGCGCTTTCAGACATTTTGGGCTCGAAGCGCTACAAATATCTGCCTGTAAAGCTATAAAAATAATAGCTATTCACCGGCAGAGCGAAGCGACAGCTCCCTGGCATTCGCTCATTGGCCGCTCTGGATGTCGCCCAGGCACAGGTATTTGATCTCCACATAGTCGTCCATGCCGTAGTGCGAGCCTTCGCGGCCCAGGCCCGACTGCTTGACGCCGCCAAAGGGTACGTGCTCTGTGGCCAGAATGCCCACGTTGGCACCGACCATGCCGTATTCCAGCGCCTCGGTCACGCGGAAGATGCGACCCACGTCGCGGCTGTAGAAGTAGCTGGCCAGGCCGAACTCGGTGTTGTTGGCTGCGTCGATGGCTTCCTGCTCGGTCTTGAACTTGAACACGGGCGCAAACGGGCCAAAGGTTTCTTCGCGGGCACACAGCATGTCGGCCGACGCATTGGCCACCACCGTGGGCTCGAAGAACTGCCCGGAGCCCAGACTCTTGAGCCGCTGGCCGCCAGCCACCACCTGGCCGCCCTTGGCCAGCGCGTCGTCCACGTGGCGCTGCACCTTGGCCAGCGCGGCTTCCTCGATCAGCGGGCCCTGGTTCACACCGGCTTCAAAGCCATTGCCCACCTTGGCCGTCTTGACCTTGGCGGCGAACTTGGCCACGAACTCGTCGTACACGCCTTCCTGCACATAAAAGCGGTTGGTGCACACGCAGGTCTGGCCCGCGTTGCGGTACTTGCTGGCAAAGGCACCTTCCACGGCGCTGTCGATATCGGCGTCGTCGAACACGATGAAGGGCGCATTGCCACCCAGCTCCAGCGACATCTTCTTGACCGTGGGGGCCGACTGCGCCATCAGGATGCGGCCCACTTCGGTGCTGCCCGTGAAGCTGATGTGGCGCACCACGTCGCTCGCACACAGCACCTTGCCGATGGCAATCGAGTTGTCGCTGTCTGCGGGCAGGATGTTGAACACACCGGCCGGAATGCCCGCGCGGATGGCCAGTTCGGCGGCGGCCAGGGCGGTGAGCGGCGTCAGCTCGGCCGGCTTGATGACCACGGGGCAGCCCGCAGCCAGCGCAGGCGCGACCTTGCGGGTGATCATGGCCAGCGGGAAGTTCCATGGCGTGATGGCCGCGCACACGCCGATGGGTTGCTTGAGCACCAGCAGGCGGCGGTTGTTGTCAAACTGGGGCAGGGTCTCGCCGTTGATGCGCTTGGCCTCTTCGGCAAACCATTCCACAAAGCTCGCGCCGTAGGCGACCTCGCCCTTGGCTTCTGGCAGGGGCTTGCCCTGTTCGGCGGTCATGATGCGGCCCAGGTCGTCCTGGTTCGCCATCAGCAGGTCAAACCACTTGCGCAGGATGATGCTGCGCTCCTTGGCGGTCTTGGTTTTCCAGGGGCCCCAGGCGGCGTTTGCGGCGGCAATGGCGGCCTCGGCATCCTGCGGGCCCAGATTGGCCACGTCGGCCAGCTTCAGGCCCGTGGCTGGGTCGTTCACGTCAAAGCGGCTGCTGCCCGCCACCCATTGGCCGTTGATGAGGCCGTCAGTCTTGAGCAGCGTGGGGTCGTTCAGCAGTGTGAGGGGAGATGTCTTCATGTCCATGGGAATACTTCCGGGAGAGGTGACGAAACAGAGGGCGAGCAGAAAAGAGAAGGGGTGCAGAGCGGGTAGCCAACGACCCGCGTACATCTAGCCAAAGGCTAGCATGGGCGGGGCTGCGCAATGCGTCGCCAAAGTGGCACCGGCAACAGGGGCATGGGTGGGGATGCGTGCGCTGGTGAACACGGCCTGCGCCATCATGCGCGCCGGCCCCGCAGCCACTCCAACGCCAGCAAGAGGCTGGTGGTGAAGAGGATGAGCAGTGTGGCCACGGCGGCAATGGTGGGCGAAATGTTCTCGCGGATGCCATTGAACATCTGGCGCGGCAGCGTGGACTGGTCGGCCCCGGCCAGGAAGAGGGTGACCACCACTTCATCAAAGGAGGTGGCAAACGCAAACAGCGCGCCGGAGATCACGCCCGGCGCAATCACCGGCAGCGTCACGCGGAAGAAGGTGTTGAGCGGTGTCTCACCCAGGCTCAGCGAGGCGCGCACCAGGTTGTGGTTGAAGCCCGCCAGCGTGGCCAGCACGGTGGTCAGCACAAAGGGTGCGCCCAGGGCTGCGTGCACGATGATGAGGCCGATGTAGCTGTCGGCCAGGCCCAGCGGCGCGAAGTACAGGTAGGTGGCCACGCCCACCACGATGATGGGCACCACCATGGGAGCAATCAGGATGGCCATGAGCAGTCCCTTGAACCGGAAGTCCGCCCGCGACAGGCCCACGGCGGCCAGGGTGCCCAGCACAGTGGCAATCATCGTGGCTGCGGGCGCCACGATGAAGCTGTTGCGCGTGGCACGGGCCCATTCGGCCGACTCGAACAGGTTGCGGTACCACTTGAGCGACCAGCCGTGGATGGGGTAGGCGAGGAACGAGCTTTCGGAGAACGACAGCGGCACCATCACCAGGATGGGGGCCAGCAGGAACACCAGCACGGACACGCACAGTGCGCGCACGGCCCACCAGCCGAGCTTGTCGGCCAACGTGGCGTACAGGGGGAATTGGGGCAAGCGAAACATGGTCAGCGACTTTCAGCTTTGGAGGGAGTGATCAGCCCAGACTCAATTCGGCTTTGCCAATGCGGCGGTACACGCCGTACAGCAGCAGCGTGGCAGCCAGCAGCAGGGCACCCAGCGCGCAGGCCATGCCCCAGTTCACTTCCACGTTGGTGTAGCGGGCGATGTAGTAGCTCAGCATCTGGTCATCGGCCCCGCCCAGCAGTGCGGGCGTGACGTAGTAGCCAATGGCCAGGATGAACACCAGCAGCGCACCCGCGCCAATGCCGGGGTAGGTTTGCGGCACATACACCCGAAAGAACGCGGCAATCGGCGAGCTGCCCAGCGACACCGCCGCGCGCAGGTAGGTGGGCGGCACGCTTTTCATCACGCTGTACAGCGGCAGGATCATGAACGGCAGCAGGATGTGCACCATGGCAATCACCACGCCCGTGCGGTTGAACAGCAGCGCCAGCGGCTGTTCGATCAGGCCCAGGCCCATCAGGCCCCGGTTGACCAGGCCTTCGGATTGCAGCAGCACGATCCAAGCGGCCACACGCACCAGGATCGAGGTCCAGAAAGGCACCAGCACCAGGATCATCAGCACGTTGGCCGAACGCGCAGGCAATGAGGCGAGCCACCAGGCCAGCGGGTAGCCCACCAGCAGGCACACCAGTGTGACCACCAGGCTGATGTGGAACGTGCGCAGCAGGATGCCGCCGAAGGCGCGCTGCTCCTCGGGCATGCGTTCGACCTGGCCCAGTGCGTCGCGCTGCAGGTCCACCGATGCAAGCAGGTAGTCGGGCGTCCAGCGGGCGCCGTTCTTGGCTATGGCGCGCCAGAAGGGTGCCTCGCCCCAGCGGGGGTCGGCGCCCAGCAGGCGCTCCCTGATGGCGTCGGCAGAACCTTCAAAAGGCAGGTCGCGGTAGGCCCCCATCACCATGGAGCGTGCGCCCGGTACCTCGGAGTTGAGCCGGCGCGCCAGGGCGCCAGCGTCCGAACGGTCGGGCAGGCGGGCGAGATCGCCCACCAGCGCGGCGTAGGCCGCCGCCGGTGGTGCGTCGCGCCGGTCCCAGCCGTCCAGGGCACGCATGGTGCCGGGCAGCGCGTTGGCCACCTCGGGGTTCTCCACCGCGCGCTGCAGCAGCGCGGCAATGGGCACCAGCAGCGTGAGCAGCAGAAACACCAGCAAGGGCAGCGTGAGGCTGAACGCCCGCCATTTGCGCCGCACTTCGGCGCGGGCCAGGGCTTTGCGCAGCGCGCCGGGGGCGTGGCTGTCCTGTGCGCGGTGCGGGGCCATATCAGGGGCGTTCATGGCGATCACGCCGGAGTGGGCTTGCATGGTGGTGGGCTCTGTCTGCTGCTGGTGTGGGCTCATGGCTCAGGCGGTCGGGCGCAGGCTTACTGCGTGGCCCAGGCGGCAAAGCGCTTTTCCAGCGCCTCGCCCTGGTCGGCCCAGAAGCCCACGCTGAACTGCAGGGCCTCCTTGGCGTTGGTGGCCGAGGTGGGCAGGTCGTCCAGCACCTTCTTGTCCAGCGACGCCAGGGCCTTGGTGTTGGCCGGGCCATAGGCAATGTTCTGTGCATAGGCGGCTTGCTGTGGGGTCTGCATCGTGAAGGCGATGAACTTCACAGCAGCATCCTTGTTGGGTGTGCCCTTGGGGATGGCCCAGTAGTCCAGGTCGTAGATGCCGCCGGGCCAGTAGATCTTGAGGTTGCGGCCTTCGCGATTGGCGGCGTCGATGCGGCCGTTGAACACCGTGGTCAGGGTCACATCGCCTGCGACCAGGAACTGGGGCGCCTGGGCACCGGCCTCCCACCACTGGATGTTGGGCTTGAGTTCGGTCAGCTTCTTGAACGCGCGGTCGGCGCCGTCCTTGGTGGCCAGCACCTTGTACACGTCGGCGGGCTTCACGCCATCGGCCAGCAGCGCAAATTCGAGGTTGTAGCGCGCGCCCTTGCGCATGCCGCGCTTGCCCGGGATCTTCTTGGTGTCCCAGAAGTCAGCCCAGCTGGTGGGTGGGGTCTTGAGCTTGTCGCCGTTGTAGGCCATGACGGTGGACCACACAAAGATGCCCACGGCGCACTCGTTCACCGCAGCGGGCAGCAGGTCGGCCTTGGGCACGATCTTGCTGTAGTCCAGCTTTTCGTACAGGCCTTCATCGCAGCCGCGCGCGGCGTCGGGCGATTCGACCTCGACCACGTCCCAGGTCACCTTCTTGGCCTCGACCATGGCCTTGACCTTGGCCTGCTCGCCGTTGTACTCCACGGCCACGATCTTGTTGCCAGCCTTTTCGTAGGGCTCGTAGAAGGCCTTCTTTTGTGCATTGGCGTTGGCACCGCCGAAGTTGACGACGGTGAGTTGCTGCTGCGCCAGGCTGGGCAGGGCCAGGCAGGCAGACAGGGCAGCGCAGGCGATCAGGCTCTTGTTTTTCATGGTGCGGTTTCCTAGGGGTTGAGGGAAGGGGACGGGGAACAAAAAATACGGTTCAGTGAATGGTGGGCGCGGCGTAGATGCGCACGGATTCCGTGGGGAACTCCAGCAGCACCGCATCGCCAGGTTCGGGGTGCGGGTTGGCGTCGGCGCGGGTCAGCGGCAGCTTGACGGTGGCCTGCGCCTGGCCGGCGCCGATGTCGCACATCAGGCGCAGGTGGTCGCCGTAATAGATGGCACGGGCCACCGTGGCGCGCAGGGCGGGGGCCTGGGGCGTGGCGCTGGCGGCATGCAGCGCAATGCGCTCGGGGCGGATGCAGGCCTCGGCCGGGGCGCCGGGTGCCAGGTGGTTCACATTGAGGCCGGGCAGGCGCTGGCCGTCAGGCAACTGCAAAGCCCACGCCGTACCACTGCCTTGCAGCGTACCGGTGATGACCGTGCTGTCGCCCACAAAACCCGCCACAAAGCGGTTGGACGGGGTCTCGTACAGTGACTCCACATCGGCCAACTGCTGAATGACACCTTCGTTGAACACCGCCACGCGGTCGCTCATGGTCAGGGCTTCGCCCTGGTCATGGGTCACGTACACAAAGGTCACGCCCAGCTGGCGGTGCAGCTCTTTCAGCTCGATCTGCATGTGCTCGCGCAGCTGTTTGTCCAGCGCGCCCAGGGGCTCGTCCATCAGCACCAGCTGGGGGTTGAACACCAGGGCGCGGGCCAGCGCCACGCGCTGCTGCTGGCCGCCCGACAGGCGTGCGGGCAGGCGGTCGGCCATGCCCGACAGGCGGACCATGTCCAGCGCCTTCTTCACGCGTTCGGCCTGCTCGGCCTTGGGCACCTTGCGCACGGTGAGCGGGTAAGCCACGTTCTGCCCCACGGTGAGGTGGGGGAACAGCGCGTAGTTCTGGAACACCATGCCAAAGTTGCGCTTGTGCGGCGGCGTGCGCGTGATCTGCTTGCCATCGAGCAGGATGTCGCCCGCCGTGGGCGACTCGAAGCCGGCCAGCATCATCAGCGTGGTGGTCTTGCCAGAGCCCGAAGGCCCCAGCAGGCTCAGGAACTCGCCGCGCTGGATGTCCAGGTCCAGCGCACGCACCACAAGCTGTTCGCCGTCGTAGGTTTTTTGCACGCCGCTGAAGCGGACCAGGGGTTCTGCGTGGTTCATGGTGGTGGGGGCAATCAAGGGAGAAGGGATTCAGCCCACAGCCGCGAAGCTGTCGGCCAGGATGGCCAGGCCTTCGTGCAGCAGTTCGTCCGATGCAGTCAGGGGCACCAGGATGCGGATCACGTTGCCGTAAGTGCCGCAGGACAGCAGGATGAGCCCGCGCCGCGCGGCTTCGGCCACGACCTTTTTGGTCAGTGCGGCGTCGGGGCGGTGTAGATCGCCGTTTTCAAACAGCTCGATCGCCACCATGGCACCCAGGCCGCGCACGTCGCCGATGGCGGGTACTTTGGCGGCCATTGCTTTCAGGGCACTGACCAGCAGCGCGCCCATGTCCTGGCTGCGGGCCAGCAGGTTTTCCTGCTCGAACGCATCGATCACCGCCAGGGCTGCCGCGCAGGCCACCGGGCTGCCCGCATAGGTGCCGCCCAGGCCGCCAGCTGCAGGCGCGTCGATGACGTCAGCGCGGCCCACCACGCCCGACAGGGGGAAGCCGCCCGCCAGCGACTTGGCGGTGGTGATGAGGTCGGGGGCCACCGGCCATTGTTCGCAGGCGAACCACGTGCCCGTGCGGCCCGCGCCAGTCTGCACTTCGTCGGCAATCAGCAGGATGCCGTACCGGTCTGCGAGGGCCTTGAGGCCGGTGATGAACTCGGGCGGGGCCACATAGAAGCCGCCTTCGCCCTGCACGGGCTCGACGATGAAGGCGGCCACGCGCTCGGGCTCGATGTCGTTCTTGAAGATCAGCTCCACCGAATGCAGGGCCTGCTCCACGCTCACGCCATGCAGTGCGTTGGGGAACAGCGCGTGGTAGGTCTCACCCGGGAACGGACCAAAACCCACCTTGTACGGAACGACCTTGCCGGTGAGGCCCAGCGTGAGGTTGGTGCGGCCGTGGTAGCCGCCCGTGAAGGCGATCACGCCAGGGCGCTTGGTGTAGGCGCGGGCGATCTTGATGGCGTTTTCCACGGCCTCGGCGCCGGTGGTGAGCAGCAGGCTCTTTTTGGCAAACGCGCCGGGGGCCAGCGTGTTAAGGCGCTCGCACACTTCCACGTACGGTTCGTACGCCACCACCTGAAAGCAGGTGTGGGTGTACAGGTCCAGCTGGGCCTTGACGGCGGCGATCACGCCAGCGTGCAGGTGGCCGGTGTTGAGCACCGCGATGCCACCGGCAAAGTCGATGAAGCGGCGGCCCTCCACATCCCACAGCTCGGCGTTGCGGGCCTTGTGGATGAAGAGTTCATGGGCCTGGCCCACGCCCCGGGCCACTGCGGCGTGGCGGCGGGTGAGGAGGGCGGCGTTGGTGAAATGGCGGTCTTGCTGCATGGTGTGGGCGGTGGCTGTGAAGGACAAAAAAGGGAATGAAAACCAGGAATGGGGCGAATTCTGGAATCCACGCCACGGCCCGTCCATGTACAGCGCAGCGCTGTTTGGCGCGCACTGTGCAGGTCTAGAATCCTGTACAGGCAATCCCTGATTTGGTGTGCGCCAACCCAGTGCACAATTCGCCCCCTTTTTTGCTCCCCTGATGCTCACTCTCAGCCCCGACCTCCAGACACCTCTGGTCAGCCAGATCGTCGATGGTCTGCGGGGGCTCATCGCCGGGCAGGTGCTCAAACCCGGCAGCAAACTCCCGTCCATCCGCGCTTTTGCTGCTGCGCACGGGGTGAGCGTGTTCACCGTGGTCGAGGCCTACGACCGCCTGGTGGCGCAGGGCTGGCTGGTGTCGCGGGCCAATGCAGGCTTTTTTGTGAAGCGGCGGGGCGACGAGGGCGCTGCGCCCGGCACTGGTGCGCCCGAGCGGGCCGTGCCCCGTTTTGATGCGCGCTGGTACCTCAAACAAATTTTTGAAAACCGCAACCTGCCCATGAAACCGGGCTGCGGCTGGCTGCCGCACGACTGGCTGTTTGGCGATGCGGTCAAACGCAGCATGCGCCAGCTGTCGTCCGATGGGCCCGAGCTGGACGGCTATGGCCTGCCGCACGGCCACATGGCGCTGCGCATGGTGGTGGCCGAGTCGCTGGCCGAACACCATCTGGCGGTGGACGCCGACCAGGTGCTGCTCACGCAGGGCTCCAGCCAGGCGCTGGACCTGGTGGCGCGTCGCCTCGTCAAGCCTGGCGATGTGGTGCTGGTGGACGACCCCGGCTATCCCAACCTGCTGTTCATGTTGCGCTTTGCGGGAGCGCAAGTGGTGGGTGTGCCGCGCACCGCCACCGGCTACGACCTGCCCGCCCTGGAGGCCCTGCTGGCCGAGCGCCAGCCCACGGTGTTCTTCACGCAGCCGCGCCTGCAAAGCCCCACCTGCTCGGTGGCATCGGTGGCGCACCTGCACCGGCTGCTGCAACTGGCCGAGCAGCACAACTTCATGCTGGTGGAGAACGACATCTACGCCGACATGGACCCCGGTGTGCGTCCCTCGCTGGCCAGCCTGGACCAGCTCAACCGCGTGATCTACCTGGGCAGCTTCTCCAAGACGATTTCGCCCAATCTGCGCACCGGCTTTCTGGCGGCGCGGCGTGACCTGCTCGACGAGCTGGTGCAGCTCAAGATGATCTCGGGCCTGACCTCGTCAGAGATCACCGAGCGCATCACGTTTGGTGTAGTGACGGATGGACGCTGGCGCAAGCACCTCAAGTCGCTGCGCGAACGCCTGGCCGAGGCGCACCGCACGGTGGGGCGGCGCTTGCTGAACCTGGGGTTCGAGCTGTTCCACGAGCCCGAGGCGGGCATGTACCTGTGGGCCCGGCACCCCGACCTGCCCGACAGTGCCGAGCTGTCGAAAGAGGCCACCGGTGCGGGCATCATGCTCGGGCCGGGTCAGCTGTTTCTGGTGGAGCCCCGGCCTACGGGCTGGCTGCGGTTTAACGTGGCGTTCAGCCAGGACGAGCGGATGTGGCGCTTTCTGGAGCAGCGCATCGAGATGGGCCAGCAGGTGGCGGAACAGGGCAGTTCCCTGGCCTGAGTACGCGGTTTGAAGCGTTTTGGGGCGGATGCGCTAGTGCAATATGCCTGGATTGCTATCAAATAGATAGTGATTGACGCAGCTGCCCGTGGCCCGGGGGGCTGGTCCATAGGGACCCTCTGCACGAATCACCGCGTCGTGTGCATCAGCGGGCTCGGGCGGTCTGCTGCGTTGCAAATACTCGCAATAGCTACGGCTATTGCTGCGTTTTGCGCCTTGCAACCCCTCCCGATCCGCTGCGCTCACTTGGCCAGCGAGATTCGTGCAGAGGGTCCCTAGCGGTCGATGATGCGCCGCGCAAAGCGCTCCAGGTACTCCATCAGCTGCTCCGCGCCCGCCACGGCCTGGGCTTCGTCGCCACTGGCAATGCCCTGCGCCAGTTGCATGTGCGCGCGGGCACCCTCTGACACCTCGCCCTCGTGCTGGTAGGCGTACCAGAAGCGGCGGCACTGCACGATGAGCGGTTGCACGCATTTGACGGCCGAGTGGTTCTGGCTGGCCTGGTGGGTGACGAGGTCCAGCTCATGGTCGGCCAGCATGTAGTCGTCGAGGTGGCCGCGCGCCGCGGCCTGCACCATGTTCTCCGCACAGCGCACGATGGCCTGGCGCTGCGGCGCGGTGGCGCGGCGTGCGGCGTTGGAGGCCAGCAGGCGCTCCAGTACGCGGCGGGTCTGGATCACGTCCAGGTGGTCGGCCAGATCGATGTGTGACACCAGCAAGCCGCGCCGGGGCTGCTGCACGATGAGCCCGATGGACACCATGCGCAGCAGCGCCTCGCGCACCGGTGTGCGGCCCAGGCCCGTGCTCTCGGCGATCTCGGCCTCCACCACAGGGCTGCCGGGCTGCAGCTGCAGCGTGGAGATCATGGTCTCGATGGCGTCGTAGGCCACGTCCGCCGCGCGCCGCTTGGGCGCGGGGTCTTGCTGGGGGGAGGGGCGGCGGAGTGTCATCGGAAGTGAAGGACGTTGCGGGAGGCCGCATCTTATGGGATGCGGCCCCGGTGACCCCTGCGGACTGTCAGAGGCTGGCGCCCGCCTTGCGCAGCTCGGCAATCTGCGGCGCCTTGGGCAGCCACAGCTTGTCGAACTCCTGGATGATGCCGTCGGGGTTGAACGACGATGCCGTCTTGAAGGCGATGGACGTGCCCTTGAACTTCTCGATCAGCCCGGCCTCGGTGGTCACGATGTCGTTGATCTGCGCATCCAGCGACTGGGCCACCAGCTTGCGGATGATGTCCTTGTCCTTGGCATCCAGCCCTTGCCATATGCGGCCGGAGACCAGCGGCGCGAACGGCATGAACAGGGCGTTCATCTGCAGCAGGGCCTTGGCCACCTTGTCGAAGCGCTGGTTCCACGAGAACTCGATGTCCGCCTCCAGCCCATCCACCTGGCCGTTGCTCATGGCGTCGAACACCTGGGGCGTGGGGATGGGCGTGGGCGCGGCGCCGAGCATTTGATAGAAGTCGCGGTACACGGGCGTGGGGTTGATGCGCAGCTTCATGCCCTTGATGTCGGTGGGCACGTTGATGTCCTTGGTGGAGAACACGGCGCGCATGCCGGTAATGCCCCAGCCCAGGCCAATGGTGCCGGTTTCGCGCGGCAGCACTTCGAGCAGCTTGGTGGCGGAGGGGTGTTTGACGAGTTTGGCCACTGCGGGGGTGGATCGCACGAGGTACGGTGCGTTGATGGCCGCGATGCTGGACACGCGCGAGCCCAGCTCGGCCGCCTGGATCCAGCCCATGTCGAGCGCGCCGGACTGCAGCTGCTGCATCATCGCCGCCTCGTTGCCCAGCTGGCCCGAGTGGAAGACCGTGACGCTCAGGCGGCCATCGGTTTCCTTCTTCAGCGCCTCGCCAAACTGCACGGCAGCGCGGTTCCATGAGTGGCCTGCGGGCGTGATCAGGCCCAGGCGAAACTCCTTGGCGTCGGCGGCACGCACCAGGGCCGGAAAGCCCAGCCCCGTGACGGTGGCAGCGGCCACGGCGTGGCGCTGGATGAAATGGCGGCGGGTGACAGCGGGGGTGTGGGCGGGCTGGGTCGTCATGGTGAACTCCGTGTGAAAGAAATTTGGGAGGGGACGGGAGATTTGCTGGGCGGCGGTCTACTTGAGCAAACCGAGCGACAGGCTGGGGAACAGCGACAACATCACCAGCGCCACGCAGCTGATGATGAAAAACGGCAGCGTGACGATGAACATCTTTCCGGGCTTGGCCCCGGTGACGGCTGACGCGACAAAAAAGCTCAGACCCACGGGTGGGGTCATCAGCCCCAGCACCAGGTTGACGACGATCACCACACCAAAATGGCGCGGGTCGATGTGATAGACCTCGGTGGCAATCGGCAGCAGGATGGGGGCGGTCATGATGAGACCGGGGATGCCGTCGATCACCGTGCCGATGACCAGCAGGATGACGTTGGTGAGCAGCAAGAAGGTGACCGGGTCGTGAGCCACGGTCTGCACCCAGGCGGCGACCATCTGAGGCACCTTGCCGTAGATTAGCAACCACGAGAACACGGCCGCTGCCGCCACCAGAAACAGCACGATGGCGGAGTAAATGGCCGAGCGCAGCAGGATGGCGGGCATGGCGCTGAACCGGAACTCCTTGGTCACATAGCGACCCACCAGGGCCGAGGCCAGCGCGCCCACGGCGGCCGATTCGGTGGGGTTGGCCAGGCCACTCAGGATGGAGCCCACGATGATGATGGGGATCAGCAGCGTGGGGCTCGCCTGCACCACGGTGCGCGCGCGCTGGGCCAGCGTGCGCTTTTCGCTGCGCGGGTAGTTGTAGACAAAGCCCATGAGCGCGATCACGACAAAGAACAGCACGGTGAGCAGCACGCCGGGCAGGATGCCGGCAATCAGCATGTCGCCCACGGCCACCTGGGCCAGCACGCTGTAGACCACAAACATCACCGAGGGCGGGATGATGGGCCCGAGCATGCCGCCGTACACCGTGAGGCCCGCCGCAAAGGTCTTGTCGTAGCCCTGCTTTTCCATCTCGGGCACCATGACTTGCGACATGATGGCCACCTGCGCGGTGGCCGAGCCGATGATGGATGACACCAGCATGTTGGCCAGGATGTTCACGTAGGCCAGCCCCCCTTTGACGGAGCCGATGAAGGCCATGGACAGGTCCACCAGCCGCCGCGTGATGCCGCCGCTGTTCATGATCTCGCCGATCAGGATGAACAGCGGGATGGCGATGAGGCCATAGCTGTCCACCCCGCCGAACATCTGCATGGGGAACGACTGGAACAGCACCGGGCTGCCGATGCTGAGGATGTACACCGCGCCTGACAGGCACAGGCATACGCCGATGGGCACACCCACCATCAAGGCGGCGAGGAAGAACAGGGTGGTGATCATGGTCGGGCTCTGGTGGGTTTTGCGGGCGCAGGGGCGCTCAGTTCACGGCGTCGGCGTTGACTACGTCGAAGCCCGCGTGCTGCACACGCTCTGCGGCTCCCATGTCTTCGAACAGGTTGGCCAGTGCATGCACGCTGAAGGTGGCCGAGAAGATCGGCAGGATGAGTTGCAGCACCCAGGTGGGCCAGTTCAGCGTCTGGGTGCGCTCGGTGTAGATGAAGTTGAAGCTCTCGGCGGCAAACTCCTTGGCGTCAAAGCCGTAGCGCGCAATGCCGATGGGGTCCATCCACACCCAGCACATCACCAGCATGGCCAGGCCAAACAGCAGCACGCCGGACGTGGCCACTACCTTGAATGCCTTGGCGCCCCGCGCGCCGAGGTGGTCGGTCAGCATGGTCACAGCAAAGTCCATGCGCAGCCGCGTCATCACCGAGGCGCCCAAAAAGGTCAGCCAGACCACCGTGTAGACCGCCGCCTCGTCCACCCAGTAGATGGGCATGCCGGTGTAGCGCGTGACGACGTTGAGCAGGATCAGCAGCACCAACAACGTCATGAGGGCGGTGAGCAGATGCCGCTCCATGCGCAGAACCTGCGTGGACAACGCCAGCACCCAGCGGACGGGAGCGCGCGGCGCCGGAGAGTGCGGGGCGGGTGGACTGTTGGGTGTGGGCATGATGGGGTTCCTGGGGAGGAGGGCGCGGCAATGAAAGAAAAGCCTTGTGCTTTTTAATATCTAACAAATATATTTAAAAGCAAGATGGATGCCTGCTGGGTGCGGGTAAGCCCTGAAAGGAAGGACGGGAGAAAACGGCTGCGCGCGCGTCAGCCCGAGGGAGCTGCGGGCTCGCGCTGAGCGCTGGTGGTGGGCGCGGGCGTGCAGGCGGCCAGCGTGCCAATGCGTGTGGGCGCCAGCAGATGCCGTGGGGGCGCAGGCTTCCAGCCAAACAGGTGCTGTGCGGCAGCGCCGCAAATGCGGCCCTGGCACGCGCCCATGCCGCAGCGGGTGTGGAGCTTGGCATCGATCCAGCCGTTGCGATCGGCCAGTGCAGCGTAGGGCACGTCTTCGCAGCGGCACACCAGGGTGCCGGGCTGCGCCAGGGTTTTGAGTGCTTCGTTCAGTGGAAAAGAAGCCTGCAACGCCTGCGCAAAGCGCTCCCAGCGTGCCAGCTGGGGGCGCAGCGCCTGGGCCTGTTGCACCTGTCCCGCCGCAGCATGGCCTGCCATCGCGCCCTGAACCAGTGCACGTTCGCTGCCGCCAAAGCCGGTGGCTTCACCCGCGGCGAACACACCGGGCACGCTGGTGCGCATGTGGGCATCGACAGCCAGGCCCTGGCCACCGCTCAGCGGCCCGCCCAGTGTGCAGCCCAGCATCTGCCCCAGGTGGGTGTTGGGCACCAGCCCGAACCCGCAGGCCACGCGGTCGCAGGCCATGGTTTCTTCGGCGTGTTGGTCTTTGCGCAGCCTCACTGTTTGCACCTGCGTGGTGCCTTGGACTTCCAGCACATGGCTGCTGGCGCGCAACTGCGTGTGAAGCAGCGTGAGGGCTTGCAACGCCTTGGCAGGCCAGCGCGGCAGTTGCGCTGCAAAGCCAGCGAGCGCGCTCCACGGCGCCTGCTCCGCCACGCGCACCACGGTGGCACCCGCTTTGTTGGCGGTGGTGGCAGCGGCCAGCAGCAGAGGGCCAGTGCCTGCAATGACGATGCGCTGGCCGCGCACGTCGAGCCCTGCCTTGATGAGGGCCTGCAAGGCGCCCGCACCGGTCACACCGGGCAACGTCCAGCCCGGAAAGGGCAGCAGCAGCTCGCGGGCTCCGGTGCACAGCACGATGCGGTGGCTGTGCTGGGTCCAGCCCCGGTCAGCGTCTTCCAGCAGCAGGGCCGGGGCTTTGTCGCCGGGTTGGGAATCACCCAGGCCCACCACGCGGGTGCCAGGCAGCAGGCGGATGTTGGTGTGCCGGGCCAGCGCCGCGCGGTGCTGTTGCGCCAGGGCGGGCAAGATCACCTGAGGGCCGTCGCGCCAGATTTGCCCGCCGGGCTGCGGGTTGTCGTCCACGATGGTGATCGCGGCCCCGCTGGATGCGGCAGCGAGGGCGGCCGCCAAACCTGCAGGGCCAGCGCCGATGATGAGGATGTCGCAGCGCTCGTGCGCCGAGTGTTGCTCGGTCATGGATGGGGTCACGGGCTGGTTCATGGCGTGGCGCTCCCGGGTGCTGTGCCGACATCGGTATGAATCGACATGCCCTCGGTGCAGACCGTCTGGCACGCCAGGCGTGTGCGGCCGTGGATGCGGACCCTGCATTCGTGGCACACACCCATGCCACACAGTGGTGCCCGCGCCGCGCCGGTGACAGAGGTGCGTGTGGTGCCGGGTGTTTGCTGCGCCAGCGCGGCGGCGACGCTGGTCCCTGGGGGCACCAGCGAGGGGGTGCCATTCACCACGATGTGCACCAGGGCGGGTGTTCTGGATGGGGTCATGGTGCGCTCAGACCCGCAAAGCGGGCAGGTGCATAGGGCGTGGGGTCGATCGCCGGGGTGCCCCCTGCGATCTGGGCCGCCAGCAACTGCGCGGTGGCCGGGGCGGTGGTTACCCCCAGCCCTTCATGGCCCACGGCCAGCCACAGGTGCGGGTGTTCGGGGTGCGCGCCAATCAGCGGCAGGCTGTCGGGCGTGGCGGCGCGAAAGCCGGTCCAGGTGCGGATGGCGTTGAGGTCGGCCAGGCTGGGCAGGTAGTCGAGCGCACGTTGCAGCATGCGCGCGAGCACGCCGTTGTTGACGGCGGGGGCGGTGGTGTCGAACTCGCGCGACGAGCCGATCAGCAGCTGCCCCGTGGGCCGGGGCTGCACGTTGAAGGCCACCGAGGTGCCATCGCTGTGGTGGGCGCTGGTGATGTAGCCCAGCTCCACCAGTTGGTGGTGGACGGTGCCCGGGTAGCGGTCGGTGATGACAAGGTGGCCCTTTTTGGGGCGCAGCGGCAGGCCGGGGCACAGCCGTGGGGCGTGGATGCCACTGGCCAGCACGATGGCGCCTGCGCTGCGTTGGCTGCCATCGCGCAGAGTGACCGTGTGGCCGTCGATCTGCAGGGCTTCGGCTTGCTCCAACACAAGGCGCCCGTGGGCTGCGGCCTGGTCCAGCAGCCACTGGGCTGCGCGCGGGGCATAGACCACGCTGTCGCCCTGCACCTTGAGCGCGCCCGCCAAACCGGGGCGCAGTGCGGGTTCTGCGCGGGCCAGGGCGGTGGCGTCGAGCATCTCGCAGGCGATGCCATGCGCTTGCAGGGTGGTGCGTTTGTCATGCGCAGCCTGCAGTTCGGCATCGTTGGCAGCGAGCCAGAGCGTGCCGCAAGGGGTGAACGCGCAGCCCGCGTCCATGTGGGGCGCCCAGGCGTGCCAGAGGTCCAGCGATGTCTGGCTCAGCGCCAGTTCTGCCGGGTTGTCGTCCATCACCACCAGGTGGCCCATGCCCGCTGCCGTAGCGCCGCCGAGGCGCGCATCGATGACACGCACCGACAGCCCGGCCAACACCAGCGCATGGGCGCAGGCGGCACCCACGATGCCAGCGCCAATCACAAGGACATCGGTGTGTTGCATGGGGCGCGGGTGCAGCAGGGTCGGGTTAAAGCCGGATGCCCCAGGCAAAGGGGTCCTTGTCTTCAATCAGCAAAGTAGCGTCGGCGCTCATGTGCGCGCGGCCCCGCAAGGTGGGGATGACCTTGCCATCGTCCTGCAGCGTGTAGCTGGCCTCGAACTGGCTGCCGATGATGCTGGCCTGGCGCCAGAGTGCGCCCGGTGCGAGCTTGCCGTCAGCCGCCAGGCAGGCCACCTTTGCGCTGGTACCCGTGCCGCAGGGCGAGCGGTCATAGGCCTTGCCGGGACACAGCACATAGTTACGGCTGTCGGCCTGGTCATCGTCGGCAAACAGCTCGATGTGGTCAATCTCGCCGCCGTTGTCGCCCCGAATGCCCTGGTCTTTGAGGGCTTGCTGCACGGCGCAGCTGTAGGCCATCAACGCCTCCAGGTTGTCACTGGCTACACGCTGGCCGTGGTCAGAGATCAGGAAGAACCAGTTGCCTCCCCAGGCCACATCGCCCACCACGCGGCCATGGCCGGGTACGTCCACCGCCAGCTGATGGTGCAGGCGGTAGGCCGGCACATTGCGCACGCTGACCGAGCCATCGGTGTGCAGGGTGGTGGTGACGGTGCCCGCCGGGGTTTCGATGCGGTGCTCGCCAGGGGTGATGCGGCCCAGGTAGGCGAGCGATGCGATCAGCCCGATGGTGCCGTGGCCACACATGCCCAGGTAGCCGCTGTTGTTGAAGAAGATCACGCCCGCTGCGTTGGCCGGGTCTTGCGGCGCGCAGAGCAGCGCCCCCACCACCACGTCGCTGCCACGCGGTTCCAGCACGGTGGCGGCCCGCCAGGCATCGTGGCGCTCGGCCAGCAGCGCACGCCGTTCGGCCATGGTGCCGGTGCCCAGGTCCGGGAAACCGTCGATGACAAGCCGGGTCGGCTCGCCGCCCGTGTGGGAGTCGATCACGTGGATGCGTTGCATGGTGCTGTGGTGGTGGAGTAGGGCGCTCAGTGTCTCAGGCGACAGACTGGTATTTTGTAGGGCGCGTGGCCAGGGCCTTGCGCACCACACTCTCGACAAATGCGCGTTCGTCGCCCACCAGGGGCAGGCGGGGGCGGCGCATGTGTTCGGTGCCCACACCCACCAGCGCATCGATGAGCTTGAGGTTCTGCACGAGCTTGTTGGACACATCCAGGTGCAGCATGGGCGTCATCCACTGGTAGAGCGGCAGCGCCTCGGCAAATTTGCCAGCCTTCATCAGGTCGTACAGCGCCACGGTTTCGCGCGGGAAGGCGCAACCCACGCCGGCCAGCAGGCCGTCGCAGCCCAGGGCCAGGCCTTCGTAAGCCAGGTCGTCCACGCCCAGGAAGAGCTGGTAGCGGTCACCCACGGTGTTGCGCAGGTCGGTGATGCGGCGGATGTCGCCGGTGCTTTCCTTGATGGCGGCGATCCACTCGCAGTCGGCCAGCTCCACCATGTGCTCGGGCTTCAGGTCCACGCGGTAGGCCACAGGGTTGTTGTAGACCATCAGGGGGCGCTGGGCGGCACCCGCCATGGCGCGCACATTGGCCATGGCCTCGCGGGCGTCGGCCACGTAGATCACCGAGGGCATGACCATGTAGCCGGCCACGCCGAGCTTGTTGCCGCCGTCGATGTACCGCAGGGCTTCGCGGGTGCTGGTTTCGGACACATTGGCGAGCACTGGTACGCGGCCGTCAGCAGCTTCGAGGGCGATCTTGGCGACCTGGAGCTTTTCCTCCAGCGTGAGGGTGCTGGCTTCGCCGAGAGAACCGCAGGTGACCAGCCCGTGGATGCCGTTGCGGATCTGGAAGTCGATGTGGCGGGCTGTGCCCTCGGCGTCGATGGACTCGTCGGCGTGGAACTTGGTGGTGATGGCAGGGAAGATGCCTTGCCAGCGGGGTTGTGGGTTCACGAGGGACTCCTTGGATCGGTGGTCGGGTTGAAGTTATTAATATATTAACAAGATATTTAAAGCGCGCAAGCGGATTTTTCCGCATTCGTTGGCGCATGGATCGGAGGCACCTACCTCCGCCCTGTCGCCCTCCCGCCACGGACCGCCAGACTGCAAACCTATAATGAAAGGTTGGTCCCCATAGGGGCAGCGACAGGCAGCGCGCAGGCGCGGGTCCTGCGGCCTGCCTGCTGCGTGCAACCACTCCACAACACCATGAGCACTCCCACTTTTTCTGTCGCTGACATCCGCAAGTCCTTCCTGGACTTCTTCGTCTCCAAGGGCCACACCGTGGTGCCGTCGAGCCCTCTGGTGCCTGGTAACGACCCCACGCTGATGTTCACCAACTCGGGCATGGTGCAGTTCAAGGACGTGTTCCTGGGCACCGACAAGCGCTCGTACAACCGGGCGGTGTCAGTTCAGGCCTGCCTGCGTGCGGGTGGCAAGCACAACGACCTGGAAAACGTGGGCTACACCGCGCGCCACCACACCTTCTTTGAAATGCTGGGCAACTGGTCGTTTGGCGACTACTTCAAGCGCGAATCGCTGAAGTGGGCCTGGGAGCTGCTGACCGAGGTCTACAAGCTGCCGCCAGAGCGCCTGCTGGCCACGGTCTACCAGGAAGACGACGAGGCCTACGACATCTGGACCAAGGAAATCGGCTTGCCACCCGAGCGCGTGATCCGCATCGGCGATAACAAGGGCGGCCGCTACAAGTCCGACAACTTCTGGATGATGGCCGACACCGGCCCCTGCGGCCCGTGCAGCGAAATTTTCTACGACCACGGTCCGCACATTGCCGGTGGCCCGCCCGGCAGCCCCGATGAAGACGGTGACCGCTTCATCGAGATCTGGAACAACGTGTTCATGCAATTCAACATGGACGAAACCGGCGCCGTGACCCCGTTGCCCGCGCCCTGCGTGGACACCGGCATGGGCCTGGAGCGCTTGGCCGCCATCCTGCAGCACGTGCACAGCAACTACGAGATCGACCTGTTCGATGCGCTGATCAAGGCCGCTGGCCGCGAGACCGGCGTGGCCGACCTGAACAACAAGAGCCTGCGTGTGATCGCTGACCACATCCGTGCCACCGCCTTCCTGGTGAGCGACGGCGTGATCCCCAGCAACGAAGGCCGCGGCTACGTGCAGCGCCGCATCGTGCGCCGCGCCATCCGCCACGGCTACAAGCTGGGCAAGAAGACGCCGTTTTTCCACAAGTTGGTGGCCGACCTGGTGCGTGTGATGGGCGATGCCTACCCGTCCCTGCGCGAGCAGGAGCAGCGCATCACCGAGGTGCTCAAGGTGGAAGAAGAGCGCTTCTTCGAAACGCTGGCCAACGGCATGGAAATTCTGGACACGGCACTGGATGGCGGCGCCAAGGTGCTGCCTGGCGACGTGGCGTTCAAGCTGCACGATACCTATGGTTTCCCGCTCGACCTGACCAACGACGTGTGCCGCGAGCGCGACGTGGAAGTGGACGAGGCAGGCTTCAAGACCGCCATGGAAAAGCAGAAGGCCCAGGCCCGCGCTGCTGGCAAGTTCAAGATGGACAAGGCGCTGGAGTACACCGGTGCCGCCAACCAGTTCACGGGCTACGAACACCTCGCAGAGACTGCAAAAATCGTAGCAATCTATGTAGACGGTACTAGCGCTGCAGCACTGAAAGCCGGCCAAAACGGCGTGGTGGTGCTGGACACCACCCCGTTCTATGCCGAAAGCGGCGGCCAGGTGGGTGACGAAGGTGTCATCACCAGCGGCTCGGCACGCTTTGCGGTGGGTGACACGCTCAAGATCAAGGCCGATGTGTTTGGCCACCACGGCACGCTCGAAGAGGGCACGCTGAACGTGGGTGACACGGTGCAGGCCCAGGTGAACACCGCCGTGCGCGCTGCCATCATGCGCAACCACTCGGTCACGCACATCATGCACAAGGCCCTGCGCGAAGTACTGGGCAGCCATGTGCAGCAAAAGGGCAGCCTGGTCAATGCCGACCGCACACGCTTCGACTTCACACACAACGGCGCCGTGACGGCGGCTGAAATCCGCGAGATCGAACGCCGTGTGAACGAAGAAATCCTGGCCAACCAGCCCACGCAAGCGCGCGTGATGGACATCGAGTCGGCCCAGAAGACCGGCGCCATGATGCTGTTTGGCGAGAAGTACGGCGAAACCGTGCGCGTGCTCGACATCGGCACCAGCCGCGAACTGTGTGGCGGCACACACGTGCAGCGCACGGGCGACATCGGCCTGTTCAAGGTGGTGGGCGAGGGTGGCGTGGCTGCTGGCATCCGCCGCATTGAGGCCGTGACCGGCGCCAACGCACTGGCGTACTTGCAGAACCTGGAAGACACCGTGAACCAGGCCGCCAGCACGCTCAAGGCGCCGGTGGCCGAGCTCAACGGCCGCATCAGCCAAGCGCTGGACAACGCCCGCGCGCTCGAAAAGGAAGTGGCTGCCTTGAAGGGTAAGCTGGCCTCGAGCCAGGGTGACGAACTGGTGAGCCAGGCGGTGGAGGTGAAGGGCCTCAAAGTGCTGGCTGCGGCGCTGCCGGGTGCCGACGCCAAGACCCTGCGCGACACCATGGACAAGCTCAAGGACAAGCTCAAGACCGCTGCCATCGTGCTGGCCGCCGTGGATGGCGACAAGGTGCAGATCGCCGCGGGCGTCACCGCCGACAGCGTGGGCAAGCTCAAGGCGGGCGAACTGGTCAACTTTGTCGCCCAGCAAGTCGGCGGCAAGGGCGGCGGCAAGCCCGACATGGCCATGGCTGGCGGCACGGACGCGTCCAAACTGCCCGCAGCACTGGCTTCGGTGACAGGCTGGGTCACGCAGCAACTGGGCTGATGTACCTGTCACCACAGCGGCACCAGCCGCTGTGGTGTGGCAGCCATGGCTGCCAAAAAGAGGGTGACGGAACGCCAGCTTTCACCCTAAAGTGCAGCGCATGGACACCCTGCGCGACAGCCCCCAAGACCCGCCGCCGTCCGCTGTGCTTCGCGGTACGGGCGCTGCTTCGGTGGGCCAAGGCGGCCACCTGCCATGGTGGCGCCGCATCACCATCCCCTTTGAGGTCCTGATCGCCACCGTGGTGGTCACCGCCATGCTGTTGTTGACAGCGTTGCTGGTGTACCAGGTCAGCACCAGCGCGCGCCAGGCCATCATTGCGGCATCGGACGAGAGTGCGCAGCGCATCAGCCAGCTCATTGCCGAACGGGTGCATCGCATCGTGGACCCGGCCGATGCCACCATCCGCCTGCTGGCGTTCGACCCGGTGGCCTCTGCGTCCACCCTGCCAGCGCGGCTGCGGCGCCTGCCTGTACTGGCGCGGCTGCTGGAGCAGAACCCGCTGCTGTCGGCGGTGTTCATCGGTTACCCGGACGGGCAGTTTTTGCTGGTGCGGCCGGTGCGAAACGAGGCCTTGCGGGTGCGGCTGGATGCACCGCCCAAAACGGCGTACCTGGTGCAGTCCATGGCGCGCGAGCGTGGGCTGGCGGGCATGGTGGGGCGCTGGAGTTATTACGACGCAGACTTGCGGCTGATCGACTCGGCCGTGCGCCCGGAATACCGCTACGACCCCCGTACCCGCCCCTGGTACGCCGAGGCGCTGGAGCAGAACACCCAGATCCTCACGGCACCCTATGTGTTCTTCACCACGCAGGAGGTGGGCATCACGCTGAGCCAGCCCAGCGAGGACGGGCGTGCGGTGATTGGCCTGGACGTGGCCCTGACCGACCTGGGACATGAGATCAGTGGCCTGCGCCTGATGCCCCGCACCGAGATCGCGGTGGTGGACAAGGACCGCCGCGTGCTGGCCTATCCCGATATGTCACGCGTGCTACTGCGTGATGGCAACACGCCGGGCCTGCGGCTGCGTGCCCTGGACGATCTGGGTGTGCCCAGCCTGCATGCGCTGCAGGCGCTGGGCCTGAAAGATGGCGAGTCACGCCGCCTGCAGGCCGACGGCGAGGAATGGCTGGGCCGTTCGCTGCCGCTGGCATCGATGCGCTGGCAGGGGCTGCAGATCCTGATGGCGATTCCTACCAAGGAGCTGCTGGCCGAGGTGAACAACAACCTGCGCCAGCAGGTGTGGCTGTCGGTGTCGCTCATCGGCCTGATGCTGCCGTTGGGCTGGCTGGCCGGCCGGCGCGTGGGGCGCAGTCTGTTCGGGCTGGCGTTGCAGGCCCGGGCGCTGGCGCGGTTTGATTTCCGGCGGCCCGAACGGCGGGTGTCGCCGGTGCGCGAGGTGCGCGACCTGGGGCAAGTGATGGACCGCATGTCCGACACCATCCAGGAGTTCTTGCACATCACCCACCACATCAGCGCCGAGTCGCGCACCGACCTGATGCTGTCGAGCGTGCTGTACGAGCTGGTGCGCGCCACCAGTTGCACCGGCGGTGCGGTGTACCTGGTGGACCCGCAACGCACCGGCTTGCTGCGCGCGGCCCGCCATTGCGAAGACCCGGAGCAGCAGTCGCGCTACCCCGAGCACCTGGCCATGGTGCATTTCATCAACCATACCGAGCCCCAACCGGGCGACCAGCACGAAGACGACGACGACACCGAGCCCGCGCGTGTGCTGCGGGTGCAGCTGCGCACCCGTGACGGGCAGCCCCTGGGTCTGCTGGTGCTGCGCTACATCGCGGACCAGACGCAGGACGACGCGCATTTCCGGGCGTTTGTCGAGAAGTTGTCGGGCACGCTGTCGGTGGCCATCGAGACGCGCAGCCTGATCGAAGGCCAGAAGAAGCTGCTCGATGCTGTCATCCGCCTGCTGGCCGACGCGATCGACGCCAAGAGCCCCTACACCGGTGGCCATTGCGAGCGCGTGCCGGAGCTGGCCGAGGCGCTGATGGACCGCATGTGTGCGGCCAAGGACGGCCCGTTTGCCCAGGTGGCCATGACCGATGCCGAGCGCTACGAATTCCGCCTGGGGGCCTGGTTGCATGACTGCGGCAAGGTCACCAGCCCCGAGCACATCATCGACAAGGCCACCAAGCTGGAAACGCTCTACAACCGCATTCACGAGGTGCGCATGCGCTTTGAGGTGTTGTGGCGGGACGCTGAGCTGGACTACTGGAAGCAGCATGTGTCCGGCGTGGACCCGGTGCGCCTGCAGCGTGAGTTGCTGCAGCGGCGCGAACAACTGCAGGAAGACTTTGCCTTTGTAGCCCGCTGCAATGTGGGGGGCGAATTCATGGCCGAGGCGGACATTGCCCGCCTCAAGGCCGTTGGCCGCCAGATATGGCAACGGCATTTTGACGACCGCCTGGGCCTGTCGGCCGCCGAGATGCTGCGGCTTTCCAGCGTGCCGGTGCGCCCCTTGCCCGCCAACGAGCCGCTGCTGGCCGACCGGCCCGAGCACATCGTGCCCTGGGGCACACGCAAGCCGCCGGTGGAGGCGGGCAACCCCGCGAATCGCTGGGGCTTTGACATGGTGTTGCCGCCCTACGAGGCGCACCTGGGCGAACTGCACAACCTGTCCATCCAGCGGGGTACGCTCACCGCCGAAGACCGCTTCAAGATCAACGACCACATCGTGCAGACCATCATCATGCTCAGCGGTCTGCCGTTTCCGCCGCACCTGGCGCGCGTGCCGTCGATTGCCGGGTCCCACCATGAAAAGCTGGACGGCACCGGCTACCCCCGGCGTCTGAAGGCGCCAGAGCTGACGCTGGCCGACCGGGTGATGACCCTGGCCGATATCTTTGAGGCGCTGACTGCGGCCGACCGGCCCTACAAGCCACCCAAGACCTTGTCCGAGTCGCTCAAGATCATGACCCACATGGTGCGCGAGCGTCACATCGATGCCGAGGTGTTCCGCTTCTTCCTGACCAGCGGCGTGTGGCGCGACTACGCAGAGCGCTTTCTGACGCCTGCGCAGCGCGACGAGGTCAATGTGGAGGCCATTCTGGCGTCGCTGGGCTGAGAGGGGAAAGACGCCCTATGGTGGACGATGGGGCAATGACTTCTTGCGCGGGCCAGCCTTGTTGAAGCGGACAGCGGGCCATATGGCCATGGGGCCGGGCCCGGTCAGAACAGCTCGACGTCGTCGTTGGCGACCTTGGTTGCCAGTTGACCGCTGGCCACCAGATCGTCATAGAAGCAAACCTGGTTGCGGCCATGTTCCTTGGCGTAGTAAAGCGCCTGGTCGGCCTGGCCCAGAATCTCTACGGGCGAGCCGCGCGTGGTGCTCACAAAGCCCAGGCTCACCGTGACCTGGCCCACCTGCGGGAAATGGTACTCCTGCACGGCCAGCCGGAAGCGGTTGAACACCTTGTGGGCGGTGCTCAGTGTGGTGGAGCGCAGCAGCACCACAAACTCCTCGCCGCCGAAGCGGAAGATGCGGTCATGGCTGCGGAAAGAGCTGCGCAGGATGTTGGCGATCAGGATCAGCACCTCGTCGCCATACAGGTGGCCGAACCGGTCGTTGACCTGCTTGAAGTGGTCGATGTCCACCACCGCCAGCCATTGCTGCACGGGTTCGTTGTCGCTGGCCACTGCGGTTTCCTCGGCCGCAAAAGACTCGGTAACGGCGCCCGTCCGGCTGGCCAGCCCGCTCATGGTGTAGCGGGAGAACTGCTCGTCAAACGTCTTGCGGTTGAACAGGCCGGTGAGCGCATCACGCTCGCTGTAGTCGAGCAGGCTCTGGTAGTTCTGGTACACCTGAAACACGCCCATGAGCACGTCGAGCTTGTGGGCCGAGAACGGGCGCGACTGCGTGATCTCCAGGCAGGTGCTGACCTTGTCATGCATCCACACCGGCAGCCACAGCACATGGCGGCCCCGGCGGGGCGAGGCCAGCGCGCTTTCGCCATGGCTGTCCACGCAGTCCCGCAGCGCGGGGTATTGGTCCAGCGGCTCGCGGCGGGGGTCGGCGGCGGCTTCGGAGTCGGTGGACACGAGCTGGCCGCTGTCCACCCAGGTGCGGGGGCGCACATGGGGCACGCCACCGTCCGTGAACAGCTCCAGGGCCCGCACCTCGATGATGCTGCTGAGCTTTTGCAGCGTGGACAGCACCGATACCTCCAGCCGCAAGTGGTCGCGGTGGCCAGTCATCTCCACCAGGTTTTGCAGGATGGGTTTCATAGGCGGTGTGGTGCGGGCCGATCGGGGCATGTCGTGGGGTCAGTTACGGCGCACAAACACCACGTCCCACACCCCATGGCCCAGTCGCAGGCCCCGGTTTTCGAATTTGGTCAGCGGGCGGTAGTCGGGTTGCGGTGCAAAGCCGTCTGCGGTGTTTTGCAGGAGGGGTTCGGCGCTCAGCACCTGCAGCATTTGCTCGGCGTAGGGCTGCCAGTCGGTGGCGCAATGCAGGTAGCCGCCCGGCTTGAGGCGTGCAGCCAGCTTGGCCACCAGCGGGGGCTGGATCAGGCGGCGCTTGTTGTGCTTTTTCTTGTGCCAGGGGTCGGGGAAGAAGATGTGCACACCGTCAAGAACGCCGGGCGGCAGCATGTGGTCGATCACC
Organism: Acidovorax sp. Root568; assembly: GCF_001427445.1. Taxonomy (NCBI): domain Bacteria; kingdom Pseudomonadati; phylum Pseudomonadota; class Betaproteobacteria; order Burkholderiales; family Comamonadaceae; genus Acidovorax; species Acidovorax sp. Root568. The sequence goes on from NZ_LMGP01000010.1 coordinate 318,577, forward strand.
TCCACAGCGTCGTGCTGCAGGATGCGGATGTTGGTCAGCTCTTGCTCGCCAATGCGCTTGAGCAGGGCACCCACGCCGGGCTCATGCACCTCGCAGCACAGGAAGTTGTCATCAGGCCGCACGCGGGCGATATGGGCCGTGGCCTCGCCCATGCCAAAGCCGATCTCCAGCACCAGCGGGGCGCTGCGGCCAAAGGCGGCGGTGGCGTCCAGCGGGGCGGGGGTGTAGGGCAGCACAAAACGCGGGCCGAAGTCCTCAAAGGCCTTGGCCTGGCCCGTGGTGGTGCGGCCGGCGCGGCGCACAAAGCTCTTGATGGTTTTGGGGTGGGTCACACCGGCGGGGGCAGAGCCCTGCACGGCGGGCGTTGTAGGGACGGCGGCTGCGGCAGGCGCAGCACTGGCGGGGGCGGAAGCTGTGGTCAATTCGGTCACGGTGGGCCATTGTAGTTTCGTCGCCACGCCACCACCCACTGTGCCAGTGCGTCGGGTATGCAAATGTTGTGCAGATTTGCCACAGCGGGCAGGCCCAGTGCCAGCGCAGCGTGCGACAGAGCCACCAACGGGTTCTGCAGTTCCAGCGCCTGCGCGCCGTTTTGTTTGGAGAGTTTTTCGCCGTTGTCCCCGCACACCAGGGGGGTGTGCAGGTAGCGCGGTGTGGGCACCCCCAGGGCCTGCTGCAGCAGGATCTGGCGGGGCGTGTTGTCGGCCAGGTCCTCGCCCCGGACCACATCGGTGATGCCCTGGTCGGCGTCGTCCACCACCACCGCCAGCTGATAGGCCCACAGCCCGTCTGCGCGGCGCAGCACAAAGTCGCCCACGGCGGTTGCAACCTGTTGCTGCTGGCGGCCCAGGCGGCGGTCGTGCCACTGCAGTAGCCCGTCCGCTACTGAATATGTAGCACCCCAGGCATGATCCACTAGCGCTATCGGCTGTTTTGGCTTGAAGTCTGTCACATTGAAGCGCCAGGAACGCCCTGTGCGGCCATGCAGCCCATGGCGGCAGGTCCCGGGGTAGGGCAGTGCGGCATGGCGTTCACGCGCATGGCCCTGCGCGGCATGGGCGTCTTCGACGTCCTTGCGTGAACAGGCGCAGGGATAGGCATCGCCCTGCGCCACCAGCTGGTCCAGGGCATGCTGGTACAGCCCGCTGCGCGCAGACTGCCACTGAGGCGGGGCATCGGGGTGCAGACCACAGGCGGCCAGCTGCTGCAGGATGAAGGTGTCAGCCCCCGGCACGCAGCGGGGCTGGTCCACATCTTCCATGCGTACCAGCCACCGGCCGTTGTGTGCGCGTGCGTCCAGCCAGCTGGCCAGCGCGGCCACCAGAGAGCCCGCATGCAGCGGGCCCGTGGGAGAGGGGGCAAACCGCCCCACATAGCGCCCTTCAACGCGTACTGCGGAGCTGCCCTTGTCGTGCGGCTTTGCGCCCACGCCCCCCGTCATGCCACGGCAAGTGCCAGTTCCAGGCCCGACACAAAGGCATCTTCCAGCCGGTGCCCCAGGCACCAGTCTCCGCACGCACCCAGGCCGGCCTTGGCGTCCCACAGGTGGCTCTTGCCCAGCGGGTGGGTGGTCTGCGCATAGCGCCAGCGGCGGGTGTCGGCATGCGCGGGCTCGGCCCGGATGCCGGTGACCTCGGCAAATGCCTTGAGCAGCTTGGCCTGCACGCGGGCTTCGTCGTCTTCGAGGTGTTCTGCCGACCAGGCGGGGCTGGCCTGCACCGTCCAGCGCTCCACCACATTGCGACCCGGCTTGGACGACTCGCGCGCCAGCCAGGCAATGCGGTGGTGGGTGCTGCGCGCGGCGTTCCATTGCGGGCCCAGTGTGGTCAGGCCCGGGCGCACGGCCTGGGGGTAGGCCAGCATCAGGGTCCAGCAGGGGGCAATGGCCACCTTGGACATGGCGTCGGCCAGTGGGGAGTCGAGTCCGGAGCCGGAAATCAGGGCCTGCGCAGGCACGGAGGGCTGGGCCAGCAGCACGGCATCGAAGCCTGCGTACACATGTTGCTCGCCGCCGGCGCCTTCGGTGCGCAATTGCCAGCCTGGTGCGTTCACGGCGTCGGGTTCGATGCGGGTGACGCGGGTGTGGGTGATGAGCTGGCCTGCCTGAACCAGGGGGGCGGCCCAGGTGGTGACCAGCGACTGCATGCCCGGGCTGGCCACCCAATGGGCCTCGCGGTGGGGCAGGCCCACCGCGGCTACGCGGCCTGCAGCGTCCAGCACCTGGACCGAATTGGCGCTCCAGCGCTTGCAGATGCCGGGCACGGTGTCGATGGCGCGGGCAAAACGCGGGTCGCGCACGGTGAAATATTGGGCGCCGGCATCAAAGTTGCCAAAGGGGCTGTCGATGGTGGCGGTGCGGCCACCGGCCTGGTGGGATTTTTCGAACACCGTCACCCGGTGGCCGGCCTGGACCAGGGTACGGGCGCAGGCAATGCCCGCCATGCCTGCGCCGATGATGGCGAAGTGGCGCTGCGGTTTGCCGGAGGGGGTGACTGGGGTGGCGGGCGCTGCGGAGGCCGCAGGGATCGGGGCGCTGGTGCGTCGGAGCCGTTTGGCGGGGAGAGGATCAGGTTTGCTCATGGGAGGCCTTTCGGTGACGGTCGGCAAAAGAAATGCGATGCAGAACCAACAGGAACCACTCTACACGCGGTGCCGGCCTGTGCGCACTTGATCAGGGTCACAAATGATGGTGGTTTTCCAGCAGAGCGCGGCGTGTGGCGGGACTTTGCAGCTGGTTCAGCCACCACTGCAGCGCGCGGCCGGGTGCGGTGAAGCCAGGACCACCCCAGGCGTAGTGCACGCGCACGTTGCGTTCGGGCCGGGCCACGCGGCGCGCCACCAGGCGCCCGGCTTCCAGGTAGGGGCGCACCATGGGTTCGGGCAGAAAACCGCCGCCCAGGCCGCGCAACTGCACGCGCACCTTGGCCTGCATGGTGTCCACCGTCAGCACATCCTGCCCACCCAGCAGGCCCATGGTGGCGCCGCCCCGGGTGGCCGAATCGGCCACGGCCACGGCGCGGTGTTCGAGCAGCGTGGCGTCGGAGATGGGCTCGGGCGCGGTGGCCAGCGGGTGATGGGGCGCCACCACGTAGATGAAAAGCACGTCACCCAGCAGCCCTTGCTGCAGGCCGGCCACGTTGTTGCTGGCCACCGAAACGCCAATGGCCAGGTCTGCGCGGCCGGAGGTCAGCGCCTCCAGCGTGCCGGTCATGATGCCGTCGCGCAGCTTCAGCCGCGTCGGGGGCTTCATGGCGTAGAACGCGTCCACCAGCTCCAGCAGGGTGTGGGGCGAAATGATGCCGTCCACCGACAGCGTGAGCTGCGGCTCCCAGCCCGTGGCCACGCGGCGCACGCGGTGGGCCACGGCGTCGATGTCTTGCAGCAGGCGCGCGCCTTCGCGCAGCAGCTCCACCCCGGCCTCAGTGGGGCGGGCCTGGCGTGCGCTGCGGTCGAACAGCAGCACGTCCAGTGCGTCTTCGATCTGACGCACGCGGTAGGTGAGGGCGCTGGGCACCAGGCCCAGTTGCCGTGCGGCGGCGGCAAAGCTGCCAGCCTCGGCAATCACCTGCAGCATGGTCAGCGCATCGGGGGTGAGGACATCGCGGGCGTTTTGCATGGTGGCGCCATGTTAATTCAGATTATTTGAACAGTGCCATCAATCCGTCTGTGCCCGTAGAGGTGGCTGCGGTCCTACAGTCGAGTCTTGAAAGGAGCACTCACATGCTGACTGTTCGTAAATCGCAAGACCGGGGCCACGCCGACCATGGCTGGCTCAATTCCTTCCACAGCTTCTCGTTTGCCGGGTACTACGACCCTGCCCACATGGGCTTTGGCAACCTGCGGGTCATCAACGAAGACCGCATTGCGCCGGGCACCGGGTTTGGCACCCATGGCCACCGCGACATGGAAATCATCAGCTACGTGCTGTCGGGCGAACTGGCCCACAAGGACAGCATGGGCAACGTCAAGGGCATCCCGCCCGGTGACGTGCAGCGCATGAGCGCAGGCACCGGCGTGCAGCACAGCGAGTTCAACCACGCTGCTGGCCAGACCACGCATTTTCTGCAGATATGGATCGAGCCGAACGTGCGCGGCATCCCGCCCAGCTACGAGCAAAAGACCTTTGCCGAGTCGGAAAAGCGCGGCGCCCTGCGCCTGGTGGCATCGCCCGACGGCGCCCAGGGCTCGGTGAAGATCCATGCTGACGCAGCCTTGTATGCGGGCTTGCTGGATGGTGACGAGTCCGCCACCCTGGCGCTGAACCCCGCCCGCAAGACCTATGTGCACCTGGTGCGTGGCGCGCTGAGCGCCAACGGGCAGGCCCTGTCGGGCGGCGATGCGCTGCTGATGGAAAAGGAAACCACCTTGTCGTTGACCGATGGCCACGACGCCGAGGTGCTGGTGTTTGACCTGGCCGCCTGATCTTTACCTCGTAACCACTTTCACTCAGGAGTTCTTCACCATGTTCACATCCCTGCAAAACCCTCTGGCCCTGGCATCGCGCCTGCTGCTGGCCGCCCTGTTCCTGCCTGCGGGCATCAGCAAACTGACCGGCTTTGCCGGTACCGTGGGCTACATCACTTCGGTGGGCCTGCCCATGCCCACGGTGGCGGCAGCTGTTGCGGCGGCGGTCGAAGTGCTGGGCAGCCTGGCGCTGATCTTTGGCGTGGGCACCCGTTTTGCCGCACTGGCGTTGGCCTTCTTCACGCTGGTGGCCAGCTTCTTCTTTCATGCCTACTGGAACCTGCCCGCTGACAAGCAAATGATGCAGCAGCTCATGTTCTTCAAGAACGTGGGCGTGACCGGCGGCCTGCTGGCCCTGGCAGCGTTTGGCGCCGGCGCCTGGAGCCTGGACGCACGCCGCTCGGACCGTTGATCCGGTTGGCATGGAAAGGGCCTGCAACCCGCAGGGGTGCAGGTTCTGGCATTCAATCTCGTCGTTGGTTGTCGTTCTGTTGGTAGTTCTTTTGGTTCTTTCCCCTGGTCTCGTTCCCTCATCGTTTCAACAGGAGTTATCTCATGGCACACATCGCAGTTGTTTACCACTCGGGTTATGGTCACACGCAGCGCCTGGCGCAGTCTGTGGCGGAAGGTGCAGGCGCCCAGCTGGTCGCCATTGATGCAGAGGGCAACCTGCCCGAAGGCGGCTGGGAAACGCTGGCCGCTGCCAGCGCCATCATCTTTGGCTCGCCGACCTACATGGCGGGCCCCAGCTGGCAGTTCAAGAAATTTGCCGACGCCTCGTCCAAGCCCTGGTTCAGCCAGGCCTGGAAGGACAAGCTGTTCGCGGGCTTCACCAACAGCGCCAGCACCAATGGCGACAAGCAGATCACGCTGGACTACATGTTCCACCTGGCCATGCAGCACGGCGGCATCTGGGTGGGCAACGGCATGATGCCCGCCAACTCCAAGGCGGCCACGCGCAACGATGTGAACTGGATCGGCTCGTTCAGTGGCGCCATGTCCCAGTCGCCGTCCGACGCCTCGGCCGCCGAGATGTTCCCTGGCGACCTGGAAACGGGCAAGCAGTTCGGCCAGCGCGTGGCTGACGTGGCCCGCCGCCTCGTCCGTTAAGGCGAAGCCCACTTTTGGCGCTACAGTGGCGCGCCCCAATACAACCAGGAGAACACCCCATGGCAGTTGAATTGCGGCGCGTCCCCGGCGCGCCCATGGCCCAGACCGTGCATATCCGCGCGCACGACCTCGTGGCCGATGGCAGTGTGGAGGAGGGCGGCGCTGACAGCGGCCCCAGCCCGCACGACCTGTATGACGCTGCCTTGGGGGCCTGCAAGGCGCTCACGGTATTGTGGTACGCACGCCGCAAGGGCCTGCCGGTGGAAGATGTGCTGACCGTGGTCGAGCGCGACGCATCGGCCGAACGCACGGGGGTCTACCGCCTCGCGACCCGGCTGCAGGTCAGCGGTGATCTCACCGATGCCCAGATCGCCGAGCTGGAAACCGTGGCGCAGAAATGCCCTGTGCACAAGCTGATGACCACGGTGACGACCGAGATCAGCACTTCGTTGGAGCGTGCACCATGAGCGATACCCCCAGCTTTCTGCCCCTCACGGGCCATGCCAAGGATCTGGGCGGCGGTTTCACCGTGCGCCGCCTGCTGCCCGCTGTGCAGCGCAAGGCCGTGGGGCCCTTCCTGTTTTTCGACCACTTCGGTCCGGTGACGGTGGCACCGGGCGACAGCCACGATGTGCGGCCCCATCCGCACATTGGCCTGGCGACGGTGACCTACTTGTTCTCTGGCGCCATCATGCACCGCGACAGCCTGGGCTACGTGCAGCAGATCGAGCCCGGCGCCATCAACTGGATGACAGCGGGGCGCGGCATCGTGCACTCCGAGCGCCGCCCGGAGAGCCTGGCGAACCAGGCTTATGTGAACCATGGCATCCAGCTTTGGGCTGCGTTGCCGGCCGCCCACGAGGAAGCCGACCCCTCGTTTGTGCACACGCCTGCGGCGGCCATTCCGGAGCTGCTGGTGGATGGCGCCACCGTGCGGGTGTTGATTGGCGAGGCCTTTGGTCAGACCTCGCCGGTGGCCACGTATTCGCGCACCTTGTACCTGGACATTCAGTTGTCTGCCGGCGCCACGATAGAGATTCCGGCGCTGGTGCCCGAGCTGGCGGTGTACACCGTGGATGCACCCGTGTCGCTGAACGGCGATGAGGTGCCTGCGCACATCCTGGCAGTGGCGGAACCCGGCCAGCCCCTGCGCCTGACGGCGGGCGAGAGCGCCGTGCGCCTGATGGTGATTGGCGGCGAGCCGCTGGATGCGCCACGCCACATGTGGTGGAACTTTGTCTCCAGCCGCAAGGACCGCATCGTGCAGGCCGCCAGCGACTGGGAGGCCCAGGCCATGGGCCAGGTGCCGGGCGAGGTGGAGTGGATACCCCTGCCGGAACACCGCTTCAAGGCGTGATCAAAGTGTGATATGGAGATAAAAATGGGCTGTAGCGCCAGTACATAAAACGCTGGCAGCTCATTATTTGATAGCGCCTTCTGTAGCGGCTGCAGCCGCTGTAGGCGTGTCGATGGCGAGCCCGGTGTCCAGCACGCGGCGCTCGTCAAACACAAAACACCCGCCGTGGTAGTGCGCGCCGTCTGTCAGCTCAAAGTATTTCAGGATGCCACCCTCCAGCTGGTAGACATGGGGCAGGCCTTCCTCGCGCATGAGGATGGCGGCTTTTTCGCAGCGGATGCCGCCGGTGCAGAAGCTCACCACCGTCTTGTCCTGCAGTTCGCTTTTGTGCGCACGCAGCGCAGGGGGAAACTCGGTGAACTTGTCGATGCGCCAGTCGATGGCGTTGTCGAACGTGCCTGCGTCCACCTCGAAGGCGTTGCGGGTGTCGAGCGTGACCACTTCGCGGCCGTCGTCGTCATGGCCTTGGTCCAGCCAGCGGCGCAGCGTGGCCGGGTCTACCGAAGGCGCACGGCCTGCGGCGGGGCGGATGGTGGGGTGGTCCATGCGGATGATCTCGCGCTTGACCTTGACCAGCATCTTGCGAAACGGCACCGTGGCCGACCAGCTCTCCTTGGGCTCCAGGTCGGCAAAGCGTTCGTCGGTACGCAGCTGAGCCACAAAACCCCGCACCGCGTCGACCGGGCCCGCCAGAAAGAAGTTGATGCCCTCTTCGGCCAGCAGGATGGTGCCCTTGAGATGGGCGGCCACTGCACGCTCATGCAGCACATCGCGCAGCGCGGCGGCATCGGGCAGCGGCACGAACTTGTAGCAGGAGATGTTGAGGACGGTGTCGGTAGTGTTCACGGCAGTAAAAATGCACAAAGGCCCGCTGGCGGGCCTGTGGGTCACAGTGGCCGGGCTGCGCCTCATGCGCCGCTCGGCGTATTCGGGTCAGGCCGCAGGCGACAGCAGTGTGGACTCGATCTTGTTGGCCAGCTGGGCAATGGCCAGTGCCGCCGGGCAGCCGGGGGTCTGCAACAGCAGCAGCTGGCGGCGCATCACGGCGTCGCGCACCGAGGTGTCGGCCGGGATGTCGCCCATGTGGATCAGCCGCATGGGGCGACCGGATTCGGTGCTCACAAAGCGGTCGAGCACCTGCTGCAGCTGGCTGGTGATGGCGCGGCCGTCGCCCGGACGCGCCGCCTGGTTGATGACCATGCGCACATGCTGGCGTTTTTGCTGCATGGCCAGCACCTTGATGGCAGCGTAGGCGTCGGTGAGCGAAGTGGGCTCGGGCGTGGCCACGATCAGCACCTCGGAGGCCAGGGACACCGAGAACAGCACCACGTCGGAGATGCCCGCGCCGGTATCGAGCAGCACCACGTCATACCGCGGCGTGAGCGCCTGGATCACGTTCAGGAACTGGTTGCGCACTTCGGGCGTGAGGCGCGAATACTCCACCATGCCCGAACCGGCCAGCAGCACGTCAAAGCCACCGGGCGCGGCGATCACGGCGTCGTCCAGTGCGGCCTTGCCGGTGAACACGTCGTGCAGGGTGATCTTGGGGTGCAGGTTCAGCACCACGTCCAGGTTGGCCAGGCCCAGGTCGGCGTCGAGCACCAGCACGCGCTGGCCTCGGCGGGTGAGGGCGGCGGCCAGGTTGGCCGATACGAAAGTCTTGCCCACACCGCCTTTGCCGCTGGTCACCGCAATGATGCGGGCGCCAGGAGCGGCAGAGGCCAGGGGGGTGGCAGGGCCTGCAGGGGCTGCAGGCGTTGTGGGTTGGGGGGACAGCGCGTCGCTCATCATCTAACTTTCAGTAGGCGCTGCCTGTTGGGTTGGGGTCCAGTGGAGGCAGGTCGCCCCAACCCGAAGGGGTGTAGAGCGGGCCAAACAACAGGCTTTTCTCTTCGGCACTGACGGTGCTGTCGGGTTGTTCCTCGATGCTGACGCGGTTGCGGCCCGACGCCTTGGCCTGGTAGAGCTGGTGGTCGGCCCGGTCGGTCCACAGCAGGGTGGTGGATCGGATCCACTGCATGGCAAACGCTCCGCCGATGCTCACGGTGACGTTCAGCTCCACCGTGGGGGAAATGCGGATGGGCGTGTTGGCCACTGCGCGCCGGATGCGTTCTGCCACCACGCGGCCAAAGGCAGCCTGGCAGGCCGGCAGCACCACGGCAAATTCTTCGCCGCCGTAGCGGGCCAAGGTGTCCATGGGGCGCACGCAAGCACTGAGCGTGCGGGCCACCGACTGCAACACCACGTCACCAGCCAGGTGGCCGTGGGTGTCGTTCACCTTCTTGAAATGGTCGATGTCCAGCATCAGCAGCAGGGCCGCCTCGCCTGAGCGTGTGACACGGTCGATCTCGCGCTCGAGCACCGCGCGGAAATGTCTGCGGTTGGCTAGGCCGGTGAGCGGGTCTTTGAGCGACAGCTCGCACAGGCCATCGATGAGACCCTGCAGGTACAGGGAAGGCACCTCGCGGTGCAGTGCTGCCTCGCTGCCGCCGGCCTGAGCCACCAGAGCGTGAGCAGTATCCAGGCGAAGGTCGCGCAAATCTACCAGATGAGAGGCCGCAGAGTCAGACACAAATTGGAACAAAAAGAGTTAGGCAAGTGTACCAGTGCGCCAGCAAGAACAGGGCCAACGCAAGGCCGGCGCAGCGTAGGTAAAACCCGGCTCACGCCCGCGCCACGGGCTGGGGAAGCTGCTGCAGTGCCACCAGCGCCTCGGCATCGGTGCGGTACATGGCAAGCCCGGGGCCCAGCTTCAGCAACCCCGCCTGCCGCAGGACCTGCTCTGCTGGCAGCTTCAGTCCGCTCAGATGCAATGTCCCACCCCGCAGTTCCATTTGCGCCAGCAACTGGGCGAAGGTTTCCACGCCGGTCACATCGATGCGGTTGATGGGCTGCGCCAGCAGACACAGGTGCAGCACCTCGGGGTGGGCGGCCAGGTGTTCGGTCACGCGCCGCTCCAGAGCGCTGGCAGAGGCAAAGTCCAGCTCCGCATCCATGCGCAGCGCCAGGAGCCGGGGTGCCAGTGGCGGCAAGTGCCACAGGTGCCGGTCGCGCAGGCTTCCATCAGGGTGCAGGCCCACTTCAATGATGCGCGGGTGCAGTCGCTGGTAGAGAAAGTGGCTCAGATTCATCAGCAAGCCCACCAGCACGCCCCAGTACATGCGCGGCGCCGTGGCCAGGGTCAGGGCAAAGGTGACGCCGCCGATCACTGCCTCTACCCGCGACACCCGCCACAGCCTCATCAGGGTGCCCGGTTTGATGAGGCTGGTGACGGCCGTGACCACGACCGCCGCCAGCACCGACTGCGGCACGTGGTACAGCGCGGGCGTCAGCCACAGCAGCACGACCAGCACCAGGCTGATCGCAAACAGTGTGGCCCAGCCCGTCTTGGCACCGGCGTAGAGGTTGATGGCTGAGCGCGAAAACGACGCACTCGTGGCAAAACTGCCGCACAGGCCACTGCTGATCTTGGCCAGGCCCTGGCCAATCAGGTCCTGGTTTTCGTTCCACTGCTCCTTGGAGCGCTGGCTTTCCACCTTGGCGCTCGATGCCGTCTCCAGAAAGCTCACCAGCGTCACCACCAGCACGGGCATGACCAATGCACTGAAGCTGGACCAGGGCAGGGCGCCGGGCCAATAGGGCGCTGGCAAGCCCGACGGCAAGGCGCCCACCACTGCGCCACCTGCATCGGCATAACCCAGGGCCCAGCTCAGAGCACCCGCAGCACCCACCACCACGATGGCCGCCGGGAACTGGGGCAACAGGCGGCGCGCCAGCATCAGCAAAGCGAGGCTCCCCAGGCCGAAGCCCGCTGCAGTCAGGTCGAACAGCCCCAGCGATGGCGTGGACAGCAGGGCGCCCCAGTCGGCAGCCCGCAACCCGGTCAGTGCCCCCAACTGCGACCCCAGGATCAGCAGGGCCGCCGCCTGCGTAAAACCATTGAGTACGGGTGAGGTCACGAGGTTGAGCAACCAGCCAAAGCGCGCCATGCCCATCACCATCTGCAGCAGACCCGACAGCAGGGCCATCCATGCCGCCAGGGCCACCCACTGCGCACTGCCTGGCTCGGCCAGGCCGGTGAGCGAGGCGCCGATCAGCAAACTGGTGAGTGCCGTGGGCCCCACCCCCAGCCGGGTGGATGAACTGAACAGCACGGCGACCAACGCCGGAATCAGCGATGCGTAAATGCCCGTGACCAGCGGCATGCCCGCCAGTGCCGCATAGGCCACACCCTGCGGCACCAGCATCAGCCCCACCGTCATGCCCGCCCAGAACTCCCCTTTGAGCAGTTGTCGGTCAGGGCGGGGCCATTTCAAAAAAGGAAGCCAACGGGCGAGCGAAGACACGGTCATGCCCCGATTGTCACCCGCTCAGCAGGGACTGCGGCCGATGCGCGGCTGGCGTTGCCGTCCTACAAGCACTTCGGCGATGTCCGACCCGCAAGCCGCGGCCCGCTGCCTACAGTGAGGCCATGTTTCAACCGCAAGGAGTCATTGCATGAACCCCAAGAATCTGATCGACCGTCCCGCCCATCGCGTTGCGAGCATTCTGGCCGTGAGTGCCCTGGCCCTGGGCCTGGCCGCCTGCAACAAGACCGAAGAGCCCACCGTGGGCCAGCGACTGGACTCTGCCGTCGAAAAGACCGAACAAGCCGCAGCTGACGCTCGTGTAAAGGCCGAGGGCGCGATGCAGAACGCAGAGACCAAGATGGAGCAGGGCGCCGCCAATGCGGAAGCCACGGCCAAACAGGCAGCCAACTCCGCCAAGGGCGTGATCGACGATGCCACCATCACTGCCCAGGTAAGCGCGGGCCTGGCTAAGGACCCCGACCTGAGCGCCGTCAAGATCAATGTGGACACTGTCAACGGCAAGGTCACGCTGAACGGGCCCGCACCCTCCACGGTGGCCCGTGACCGCGCCGAGACAATCGCCAAGGGCGTGAGTGGCGTGACCTCGGTGAACAACCAGCTGGTCGTGACGGCTGGTTAATGCCAACCTGCAGGGCTCGTGGTGCATGCATCCCAAGCCCTGCGGTGTGATCGCCAAGCAATCTGAGCGCCGCCCGGGTCACTCCGGGCGGCGCGCTACCATGGCTGGCATGAAAGACCACGACATTGATCTTGCCACCCATATCGTCCACCACGACTACCAGCCTCCGGCCGGGTTTGTAGCCCCCCAACCGGGGGTTTTCAAGGCCTCCACCGTCATCTTTCCCAGCATTGCGGCCATGCGCTCGCGCGAGTGGAAAGACAAAAGCGGCTACACCTACGGGCTGCACGGTACGCCCACGACCTTCATTCTCGAAGAGCGCCTGTGTGCGCTGGAGGGCGGTCTGCAGTGTGTGCTGGTGCCCAGTGGCTTGGCGGCCATTGCCAACGTGGGGTTGGCGCTCCTCAAGCCCGGCGATGAGGTGCTGATCCCCGACAACGCCTACGGGCCCGGCAAGGATCTGGCCAATGGCGAACTCGCCCGGTTCGGGATCACCCATGTGTTTTACGACCCGTTGGATCCGGCCGACCTGGCTGCCCGCATCACGCCGGCCACCCGTCTGGTTTGGCTGGAGGCGCCGGGCTCTGTCAGCATGGAGTTTCCGGACCTGTGCGAGCAGGTGCGCATTTGCCGCGATAGGGGCGTGACAACCGCGCTGGACAACACCTGGGGCGCTGGCCTGGCGTTTGCGCCCTTTGACCTGACGGGCGACGGCAGCCTGGGGGTGGACATTTCGGCCCATGCGCTCACCAAGTATCCGAGCGGTGGAGGTGACGTGCTCATGGGCAGCGTGATCACGCGCGACCCGGGCCTGCACATGAAGATCAAGCTGACGCACATGCGGCTGGGACTGGGCGTGGGGGCCAACGACGCCGAGGCCGTGCTGCGTGCGCTGCCCAGCATCGGACTGCGCTATCGCGCCCACGATGACGCTGCCCGCCACCTGGCGCGGTGGTGTCAGCAGCAACCCGCCATTGCGCAAGTGCTGCACCCCGCGCTGGAAGGCGCGCCCGGCCATGCACACTGGAAGGGCCTGTGTGGCGCTGCGCACGGCGGGCAGGGGCTGGCAGCTGGCCTGTTCAGCGTGATGATCGACGCCCGGTACACGCAACAGCAGGTGGATGCCTTCTGCGACGGCTTGCGCTTGTTCAAGCTGGGCTACAGCTGGGGCGGCCCCATGAGCCTGGTCGTCCCTTACAACATTGCCAGCATGCGCAGTCGGCCGCCCGCCCATTTGAAGCCGGGCACGCTGGTGCGGTTTTCGATCGGCCTGGAGGCTGTGGAGGACCTGCGGCGCGACCTGCAACAGGCGATGGAACGCGCCTTCACCCAGGGCTGAGCGGCCTCGGCAGGGATCCGGTGCGGCCCATTGCCGCTGGATTTCGTGTGGGATACGGGCTTTCCTCAGTGGCGCAGCCGAACGGGCGGGCTTAGTGTGGCGGCATGAACGCGACATCCTCCAAGCCTGCGCCGGACACCCTTGGCACCCCAGACACCTCCGAGGCCCGGCAGGCGGAGGCCATTGCCGACCGCGTGAAGGCCCAGACCGCGCAGCCCGTGCAGCTGCAGCCGTTGCGCGTGGCTGACCCCTTCCGGTGGCTGCGGCGCGGCCTGGACGATGTGCGCGCCGCGCCGGGCATTGCTGTTTTCTATGGCGTGTGCTTCTGGGTCATGGCGGGGGTGCTGGGCTGGGTGTTCCGCACGCGGCCTGAATACACCATGTCGCTCGCCAGTGGTTGTCTGCTGGTGGGGCCTTTTCTGGCCATGGGGCTGTATGACGCCAGCCGTCGGCGCGAGGCGAGCCTGAAGCCGCAGCTGAGCGAATCCCTTACCTGCTGGGACAGCCACATGGGCAGCATGGGCATGCTGGTGCTGGTGCTGGTGGTGCTGGAGCTGCTTTGGGGCAGGGCCTCGCTGGTGGTGTTTGCCGTGTTCTTCAACACCGGCATGCCCTCGACCACCGGTGTGCTTCAGGCGGTGTTCAACCCGCAGAACTGGAGCTTTGTGGCGGTGTACACGGTGGTGGGCGGTGTGTTTGCGGCGCTGGTGTTTTCCACCTCCGTGGTGTCCATCCCCATGATTCTGGATCGCGACACCGACGCGCTGACTGCGGGCATCACCAGCATGCGTGTGGTGATTGAAAACCCCGGCGTGATGCTGCTGTGGGGGGCATTGATCACCCTCATCGTGGCCGTCTCGCTGTGGTTCTGGGGGGTGGGCCTGGTGCTGGCGGGGCCTGTGCTGGGCTTTGCCAGCTGGCATGCGTACCGAGCTGCCGTCATTCCGCTGCAGCGCACCCCGGCAGGGGCCTGAAAACCCCGTCCTGTTACAGTGAGTCTCAACTTCAGGAAGCAACTACCTTGGCAACACCCAACTACGGATACGAAAAACGCCAGCGCGAACTCGCCAAAAAACAAAAAAAGGAAGAGAAGCTGAGGGCCAAAACACAGCGCAGGCCGAACGATCCGCAAGGGGATGACCAGCCCGCTGACGACCAGCCAGCGGGCGCTGCAGGCCATCCCGAGCAGCCTGCAGGCTGAGTGACCTGGGGGTCCGCTGCACAAATCGCCGCGCCCTGTGCATCTGCGGTCTCTGGCGGTCTGCAGCGTTGCAAATACTCGCAATAGCTACGGCTATTGCTGCGTTGTTCACGTGGCAGCCCCTCCCGATCCGCAGCGCACACTGACCGCTCGACGCGTGCAGCGAATCCCTAACGCAGCAGCTTTTTGAGCTCTGGCCACACGTTGGCCAGCATTTGCGGATGCGCTTCGGCGCGAGGGTGAATGCGGTCGGGCTGGAACAGGCGGGTCGGGTCTGGTCCGTCAGCCACACCCTTCAAGAAAAATGGCACTACAGCCGCCTTGTGGGCCTGCGCCACGGTGGTGAACAGGCCCGCAAACTTGTTCGCGTAGTCGGTGCCATAGTTGGGTGGCACCTGCATACCCACCAGCAAGACCTTGGCCCCGGCCTTTTGCGCCGCCTGGGTCATCCAGGCCAGGTTCTCTTCGGTGTTCTTGAGCGGCAGGCCGCGCAGGGCATCGTTGCCCCCCAGTTCAATCACCACATGGCTGGGCTTGTGCTGCGCGAGCAGTGCAGCCAGGCGCGAGCGGCCGCCCGAGGTGGTCTCGCCGCTCACGCTGGCATTGACCACGGTGGCTGCGAGCTTGTCTTGCGCCAGTTGTTTTTCCAGCAGTGCCACCCAGCCCGTGCCCCGCGCCAGGCCGTATTCGGCGCTGAGCGAGTCCCCCAGCACCAGAATCACCGAAGAGCGTCCGGCAGTCCCTGCCTTGGCGGCGGCCTGCGCAAAGGCCGTGGGCGCACAAAGCCCCACCACCAGGCCGATAGATGCGCTCAGGATAAAGTGGCGCCGTTGCTGCAGATTGCGAATCAAAGTAAAGAGCCTTTCATGTCCGAACCCTCCCCGCTGCCCAAGACACCGCCCGCCACCCCCATCATTGCCGTGGAGCATGTGTTCAAGTCGGTGACGGATTCCACCGGAACCCTCGACATTCTGCGGGATATCGATTTCCGCCTGGCTGCCAGGGAAACGGCGGCCATCGTCGGCGCCTCGGGCTCGGGCAAGAGCACGCTGCTGTCCATCATCGCGGGGCTCGATACCCCCACGCGCGGAACGGTGCGGCTGGACGGCCACGACCTGTTTGCCATCGATGAAGATGCGCGGGCTGCATTGCGGGCCCAGAAGGTGGGTTTTGTGTTCCAGAGCTTCCAGCTCATGGGCAACCTCACAGCGCTGGAGAACGTCATGCTGCCGCTGGAGCTGGCCGACCGCCGTGATGCACGCAAGGCCGCCACCGAGATGCTAGCGCGCGTGGGGCTGGGGCAGCGCCTGTCGCACTACCCCAAGGTGCTGTCGGGCGGTGAGCAGCAGCGCGTGGCCCTGGCCCGGGCATTTGTGGTGCAGCCTGCCGTGCTGCTGGCCGACGAGCCAACGGGCAGCCTGGACTTTGCAACCGGCGAAACCATCATGAAGCTCATGTTCGAGCTCAACCGCGAGTTGGGCACAACGCTGGTGCTGGTGACCCACGACCGCGCGATCGCCGCGCAGTGCGAGCGGCGCATCACGATCGATGCAGGGCGCGTGGTGTGAGTGGTGGGTGGGGTTTTTGAGCGTTTTGGGCCGCAGGCGCTAGTGAAACATGCGCAAGCAGCTATGAATTTGATAGTGGTCTGAGGGAGTGGGCTGCGCCCAGCGGATAATCCCCCCATGTCCAGCCCCAAAGTTCTCTTCGGCTTTCACGCCGTGGGCGTGCGTCTGAAGACCGCGCCGCAATCCATCATCGAGATTTACTACGAAGCCACGCGCCGCGATGCGCGCATGCGCCAGTTTCTCGACCGTGCCCGCGAGGCCGGTGCCCGCCTCATCGAAGCCGACAGCGTGCGCATAGCCAAGCTGGCGGGCAGCCATGGCCACCAGGGTGTGGCCGCGCGCGTGGAGCCCGTGGCGCAGGTCACCTCGCTCGATGAGCTGCTGGAAAACCTCGAAGCCGCAGGCATCGAGCAGCCCCTGCTGCTGGTGCTGGACGGCGTGACCGACCCGCACAACCTGGGTGCCTGCCTGCGTGTGGCCGACGGCGCTGGTGCCCATGCCGTCATCGCCCCCAAGGACCACGCCGTGGGCATCAACGCCACCGTGGCCAAGGTGGCCAGCGGTGCGGCCGAGACCATGCCGTATTTCATGGTCACCAACCTCTCGCGCACCCTGAACGAACTCAAGGAGCGCAACATCTGGTGCATCGGCACCAGCGACGATGCGCCCAAGACCATTTATCAGGTGGACCTGAAAGGCCCCGTGGCCCTGGTGCTGGGCGCCGAGGGCGACGGCATGCGCCAGCTCACGCGCAAGACCTGCGACGAGCTGGTCAGCATCCCCATGAAGGGCGCGGTCGAGAGCCTGAACGTATCCGTGGCCAGCGGCGTGTGCCTGTACGAGGCGCTGCGCCAGAGGACTTGATCCTCGGCCCGCTGGCTCCACCGGGGAAGGCACCATGCTGGACACCGTGAAAGCCTGGGTCCGGCAAAGCCAGCGCATCGCCGTGCTGACGGGCGCAGGGGTCAGCGCCGAATCTGGCGTGCCGACCTTTCGCGATGTGCAGACGGGCTACTGGGCACAGTTCCGCCCCGAAGACATGGCGACCGAGGCAGGCTTTCGCGCCCACCCGCAGCGGGTGTGGGACTGGTACCAGTACCGGCGCGACCTGCTGGCCGGTGTGTCGCCCAACGCAGGGCATCTGGCGCTGGCCGACTTTCAGCGCCGCCACCCCGACCGCACCACCCTCATCACCCAGAACGTGGACGGGCTGCACCAGCGCGCGGGTAGCACCGGCGTGCTATGCCTGCACGGCGACATTTTTCAGGACCGCTGGCTCGACACCCCGCGCAACTGCTGCTTCATCGACCACGCAGTGGCCGGCCACCCGCCGTACTGCGACCGCTGCGGAAACCTGCTGCGTCCGGGCGTGGTGTGGTTTGGAGAGTCTTTGCCGCTGGCGACGTTGGAGGCCGCCGAACAGGCGGCCAACCAGTGCGACCTGATGCTGGTGGTGGGCACGGCCGGTGCGGTGTACCCCGCAGCCGGTCTGGCCCACCAGGCTCGGGCCGCCGGTGCCAGGGTGTTGGTGCTCAACCCCGCGCCCAGTGCGTTGGACGATGCAGCGCACGCGGTGCTGCGTGGCACGGCGGCGACGGTGCTGCCGCAGTTGCTGGGCGATTGAGCGGGTGTGCGTGGCGCAGGCGCTCAGCCCCGGGTTGCGCGGTGCTGCAGGGGCTCACACGCCGTCGAATCTCGGTAGAAACCCTGATTTGACGTACTCCTGCCACCCTTTGTCGCACAGCTGACAGGCGGGGAGGCGCTCTGGCCGGTAGCCTGCCCCACCTTTGTTTTATCTGCCCTGCACACCATGAGCCGTCGCCACTTTCTTTTGCGTGCCACCCGGGCCGTTGCCGCCACTGGCCTGCCCGCATGGGCCCACACCGCGATGGCGGCCGAGGAGGCGTTGACTGCGCGCTCCATCACCCTGGGCTGTTCCATTGCCCTGACGGGCCCGCTCGGCCAGGCAGGCATCGAGCAGGTGGCGGGCATGAAGGCCGCGTTTGCCGAGGTGAATGCCGCTGGCGGCGTGTTGGGTCGTGAAATCCGCATGGAGGTCAAGGACGACGGCTACGTGGCTGCGCGCACGCTCAAGAACGTGACCGACATGGTCGATGCGCAGTCGGTGTTCGCGCTCATCTCGCCCCTGGGCACGGCCAATACGGCGTCTATCCTGCCGCTGATCGAGTCCAAGGGCATTCCTACGGTGGGCCCGGTGACCGGTGCCACGTCGCTGCGTGCAGCAGCCAACAAGCACGTGTTCTTCTTGCGCCCCAGCTACCGCGAAGAAACCCAGCGCCTGGTCAAGCAGATCGTGGACATGGGCCTCAAGCGCATTGCCGTGGTGTACCTGGACAACCCGTTTGGCAAAGAGGTGCTCAAGGACATGTCTTCGGCGCTGGATGAGATCAAGGTCGAGCGCGGTGGCGAGTTTGCGCTGGCCGTGGACGGCAAAAATGGCGCCGAGCTGGCCGACAAGGTGGCGGCTGAGCGCCCCGGTGCCGTGCTGCTGGCCACCACGGGCACGGCCAACACCGCGTTTGTGCAGGCTTTCCGTGCCAAGGCGCAGGGCGTGCCGCTGGCCGGCCTGTCTGTCACGGTGATCTCGTCGGAGCTGCCCAAGCTGGCCGCGTCCACGCGCGGGCTGGCGCTGGTGCAGGTGTTCCCCGATGCCAACTCGCAAAAGTCGGTGGTGGTGCGCAAGTTCCAGAGCACCATGAAAGCCACGGGGGGTGATCCTGCGTTCTTGAACAGCGGCAGCGCGCTGGAAGGCTGGCTCAACGCCCAGATCATGATCGAAGGCCTGAAGAACGCAGGCAAAGAGCCCACGCGCGAACGCCTGCGCGCCGGGCTGATGGCCATCCGGTCGCTGTCGTTTGGCGACTTCAACGTGGGCTTTGGCAACAAGGCGCCCTACATCGGCTCGGACGCCATCTACCTGGCGATCTACGCGGAGAACGGTCGCCGGATCAGCTGATGGGCTGAGGGGGCGTCATTCCATTCAGCCCGCAACCCGTCAAGCCATACGCCTAGGGCCCGCGCACGCGCGGGTTCTTTTTTGTTGGGTTCAGCCTTGGGCGCTGGCAGCGTCCAGCTGGGACAGTGCATCGCTGTCCAGTTGCAGCCGGGTGGCCTTGACCAGCTCGTGCAGCTGGGCCACCGACGTGGCGCTGGCAATGGGTGCGGTGATGCCCGGTTGCACCATCTGCCAGGCCACGGCCACTTGGCCGGGCGTGGCGTTGTAGCGGTGCGCGACGGCGTCCAGCGCCGCCAGAATGCGCAGCCCCCGGTCGTTGAGGTACTTGGCCGTGGTGTTGGCGCCGCGTGCGCTCTTGGCGGCGTCGGCTGCCGTGCGGTATTTGCCGGTGAGGAACCCGGCGGCCAGCGCGTAGAAGTTGATCACGCCGACCTGCTGCTGCACACACAGCGGCTGCAGCGCGTCTTCAAACACGGCGCGGTCGTACAGGTTGAACAGCGGCTGCAGGCTTTCGTAGCGCGGCAGGCCCAGGCGTTCGCTGGTCTGCAGGGCCTCCTGCAGGCGGGCGGCGCTGTAGTTGGAGGCACCAATGGCACGCACTTTGCCGGCCCGGATCAGGTCGGCATACGCGCCCAGCGTGTCGGCCAGCGGCACAGTGGTGTCGTCGTCGTGTGACTGGTACAGGTCGATGTGGTCGGTCTGCAGCCGCTGCAGCGATGCCTCCACCGCCTGGCGGATGTAGGCGGGGCGCAGGCCCACCTTGCCGTCCCCCATGTCCTTGCCCACCTTGGTGGCCAGCACGATGCGATGGCGCTTGCCGCTGCGCTTGAGCCAGCGGCCGATCACCGATTCGGATTCACCCCCTGTGTGCCCTGGCGCCCAGCGCGAGTACACATCGGCGGTGTCGATGAAGTTGAAGCCTGCGTCCACCCACGCGTCGAGCAGTGCGAACGAGGTGGCTTCATCGGCTGTCCAGCCAAACACATTGCCGCCAAAACACAAGGGCGAGACCTGCAGGCCCGAGCGGCCGAGGAAACGGAGTTGCATGGATGTGCCTTTCAAAAAAGAGAAAAAAATCGTGCCCGTAGCTGGGGTTGCGCAGCGCAACCCCGGCCTCCCAAACCGTCAGACCAGCCCCAGCGCACCCAGCAGCGCACCGGCGCCCAGCATCCACAGCAGGTGCAGCTTGGTGCGCCACACCAGCACCGTGGCCGTGGCGGTCAGCAGCCACAGGGGCCAGTCGGTGGTCCATTCGCCATGGGCGCGCGCCAGCACCCAGGACGTAGCCACCAGCAGGCCGATCACCACCGGGGCCATGCCTTGCTTGAACGCGCGCACGCCGCGCCGCTCGCGGTTGCGGTGGCCCCAGCGCGTGGCCGTCCAGGTCAGCAGGCTGCTGGGCAGCATCACGCCCAGCATGCACACCGCCATGCCCAGCGCGCCCAGCAGCCAGCCAGCCACACCGGGGCCGCCTGCGTTGATGCCCACGTTCCAGCCCAGCAGGGCGATGAACAGCACATTGGGGCCCGGGGCGGCCTGGGCGATGGCGATGGAGGCGTTGAACTGCGGGTCGGTCAGCCACGCCTGGCGCTCGACCAGAAAGCGGTGCATGTCGGGCGCGGTGGCAATGGCGCCACCCACAGCCAGCAGCGACAGCGACAGGTAGTACAGGAACAGGTTGAGCCAGTCGCCGATGCTCAGGGCCATCAGCGGCGCGGTGAGGGGGGCGGTGCTGCTCATGGTGCGAGCTTTCTCCAGGTGAGCAGGCAGGCGGCCCCGCCGATCACCGGCAGGATCCAGAACAGCGGCCAGCGCAGCCAGGCCATGGCCACGATGGTCAGCGCCGTGATGGCCAGGCACAGGGGGCGGCCGAGCGGATGGTTGCGGATCGAGACAAACAGCTTGATACCCACCCCGGCAATCAGGCCTGCCGCCACGGCCCCCATGCCACGCAACGCGCCTGCCACGGCCGGTTGGGCCGAGAACTGCGCATACACCACCGCCAGCGCCAGCACCAGCATCAGCGGAAACGTCAGCATGCCCGCCAGCGCTGCAAACGCGCCGCGCAGGCCAAAGTAGCGGTCCCCGATCATGATGCTGAGGTTGACCACGTTGGGGCCCGGCATGATCTGCGCCACGGCCCAGTCTTCGACAAACTCCTCGTTCGTCATCCAGCGTTTTTTCTCCACCAGTTCGCGCTGCACGACCGCCAGAACACCGCCAAAACCCTGCAGCGCCAGCCAGGTGAAGGACCAGAACAGATCGGTCGGGTTGCGGGGCTGCGGGCGCGCAGGCGTTTCGGTGGGGGGGGGGAAGGCGGTGGCGGGTGCCATGGGTGCAAGATTCAGTGAAAAGTGGCTGATGCGCCGGTAATTCATGCCTTGATAGCTATCATTGTGATAGCTGTTTGGTGATGCGGCGGCCCCCGTGATGTTACGCGCGCATGAGGCGGTGCGCTGGCGTCGGGGCGTCGTCATCGGGCAAGCCCGGGGCGGCCATTGGTGCACGCGCGCAAGGCGGTGTGCCGCTATGCTGCCGGGTGGTACGCCCCCCGGGCCCTGGATTCATCCCTAGAGACAAGGACACACCATGAAACTCATTCGATACGGCCAGCCTGGCGCAGAACGCCCCGGTCTGGTGGACGCCCAAGGCACGCTGCGCGACCTGTCCATGCTGTTGCCTGATATCGGCCCCGCGCAGCTCAGCCCGCGCGCCCTGTCGGCGCTGGCCGCCATTGACGCGCGCCGCCTGCCTGCCGTCTACGGCTCGCCCCGCCTGGGCAGTCCGGTGGGCGGTGTGGGCAAGATCGTGTGCGTGGGCCTCAACTATGCCGACCACGCCAAGGAGGCGGGCATGCAGCCGCCCGCCGAGCCGGTGCTGTTCATGAAAGCCGTGACCGCGCTGAGTGGCCCCAACGATGATGTGCGGATACCGCCCGGCGCCACCAAGACCGACTGGGAGGTGGAGCTGGGCATCGTCATCGGCACCCGCGCCCGCCATGTGTCCGAGGCCGACGCGCTGGCCCATGTCGCCGGTTATGTGCTGGCCAACGATGTGTCCGAGCGCGCCTGGCAGTTGGAGCGTGGCGGGCAGTGGGACAAGGGCAAGAGCTACGACACCTTCGCGCCCATCGGCCCCTGGCTGGTGACGGCCGATGAGGTGGCCGACCCCCACGCCATTGACCTGTGGCTGGAGGTGAATGGCCAACGTGTGCAAAACGGCAGCACGCGCAATTTCATTTTTGGCGTGCCCACCGTGGTGTCGTACATCAGCCAGTTCATGACCCTGGAGCCGGGCGACCTCATCCTGACCGGCACGCCTGCAGGCGTGGGCCTGGGGCAAAAGCCCGCGCCGTGGTTCCTCAAGCCCGGTGATGTGGTGCGACTGGGCGCCACGGGGCTGGGCGAGCAGCTGCAGAAGTACGTGGGGGGGTGACGAGGGGCCGCAGCTGCGTGCTGCTGCTGCACCCCATGTAGCACGTTGCTCTGACCTTCTCAGTCCAGCTTGCCGCGCAGCGCGTGGCCCGCGTTGCGCCAGCCCGCCTGCTCCCGGTACTTGACCTTGAAGGTCTTGAGGTCCGCCTGGCTTTCGTACTTGACCCGGAAGATGCTGAACGTGGCCTGGGGAGCGTGGTCCACAAAACACCATACCGCGTCGCCCTCGGCCTGTTGCGCGTGCGGCATTTCGTACCAGCAGAGGTCGGCCTGGCTCTCATAGGGCACCTCAAACACCTTGGCGTCGGCAGCGGCGGCGTGCGGGGCCACCAGAATTTTTGCCATGTGCAATCTCCTGTGAAAAGCGCGAAGCGAATCAGCCCATGGTGCGCAACCCTACGGCCGCGCGCAGTGGTACATACCCGCCCTGCGCGCGGCCCGAGCGCAGCGCCTGACAGGCGTTCGCGCCACCGGCTGACAGGCCGGTTCCTGCCAGCGGCACACACTGCCCCGTGATGCAGCCTGTGCGCTGCGTTGCAAGGTGTGCCATGTCTCTGTTCCCCCGTTGTGCTCCCCCCGGTTCTGATGGCGCGCAAGGCAGGCGCGCCCATTGCGAGGCGCACAGTGGCTGGAGTCGCAGCAGGCATAGGGTGGTGGCCGTGATCGGCACTCTTTGCGCCTTGAGTGCCTGCACTGACCCCGTCTCCCTGCCGCCCGAAGCGGGCATGGGGCGGTCGCCCACGCTGCCCCCGCCCACGTCGGCGCTGCTGCCCACCGTGCACATTGCACCCGCCCAGGCCTGGCCAGCCGGCACACAGCCCGTGCCGATGAACGGCCTGCGAGTGACGGCACTGGCCACGGGGCTGGACCACCCGCGCTGGCTGCTGGTACTGCCCAACGGGGATGTGCTGGTGGCTGAGAGCAACGCGCCCCCCAAGCCTGACGATGCCAAGGGCATCAAGGGCTGGGTCATGAAGCGGGTGATGAAAAGCGCCGGAGCCGGTGTGCCATCGGCCAACCGCATCACCTTGCTGCGCGATGCCGACGGCGACGGCATTGCCGAAACCCGCACCACCTTTGCCGCCGATCTGAATTCGCCGTTTGGCATGGCGCTGGTGGGCAATGCCCTGTATGTGGCCAACACCGATGCGGTGCTGCGCTTTGACTACACCCCGGGACAGACGAGTTTGGTGGGCCCAGGCACCAGGCTCATCGACCTGCCCGCAGGCCCCATCAACCACCACTGGACCAAAAATCTGATCGCGAGCCCTGACGGCAGCAAGCTCTATGTGACTGTGGGATCCAACAGCAACGTGGCCGAAAACGGCATGACCGCCGAGGCCGGGCGCGCCGCCATCTGGGCGGTGGACCGCCTGACCGGCACGCATCGCGTGTTTGCATCGGGCCTGCGCAACCCCAACGGCCTGGGCTGGCAACCCGACACCGGCGCGCTATGGACGGTGGTGAACGAACGCGACGAGCTGGGCAACGACCTGGTGCCCGACTACCTCACCTCGGTCAAAGACAGCGCGTTTTACGGCTGGCCCTACAGCTACTTCGGCCAGAACGTGGACGTGCGCGCGCAGCCACCCCGGCCCGACCTGGTGGCCCAGGCCGTCGCGCCCGACTATGCATTGGGCTCGCATGTCGCCCCGCTGGGCATGGCGTTTGCCACCAGCCCGGCGCTGGTGCCAGCGCTGGCGAGCGGTGCTTATGTGGGTGAACATGGCTCGTGGAACCGCAAGCCCCGCAGCGGCTACAAGGTGGTATTTGTGCCATTTGCCAACGGCCAGCCTGTGGGGCTGCCGGTTGATGTGCTCACGGGCTTCGTCAGCCCGGACGGCAAGGCTTGGGGCCGCCCGGTGGGCGTGGCCGTGGACCCGCGCGGTGCGCTGCTGGTGGCCGACGATGTGGGTAACACCGTGTGGCGTGTGACGGGTACCCCCGGTCCCTGAGCTGCGCATGACTGTTGGGCCGTACTTCATGCAACTGAGCGAGCGGTAGATTTGACGGGGTGCCTCATTGGCACCTACCCTGCAGGAACTCTTACCTCACACCACAACCCGCCCATGACCTCAGCCGCACGCCGCCTGCACCTTGAACGCCACCGCTCTGACCGCATTGGCTGGCTACGCGCCGCTGTGTTGGGAGCCAATGACGGCATCGTCTCCACCGCCAGCCTGGTGGTGGGCGTGGCGGCTGCGCAATCGAGCCAGTCCACCATCGTGGTGACGGCGGTCGCTGGGCTGGTGGCGGGCGCCATGTCGATGGCGGCGGGCGAATATGTGTCGGTGCATTCGCAGGCCGACACCGAAAAGGCAGACCTTGACCGCGAGCGCGCGGAGCTGGCCACAGACCCTGCGGCCGAGGCGCGCGAACTGACCGCCATCTACGTCGGCCGAGGCCTGACCCCCGAGCTGGCCCAGCAGGTGTCAGCGCAGCTGATGGCGCACGACGCGCTGGGCGCACACGCGCGGGACGAGTTGAATGTGTCCCCAGCGCTGGCTGCCCGACCGGTGCAAGCGGCCCTTACATCAGCCGCCAGCTTTGCGGTAGGGGCAGCCCTGCCGCTGGCTGTTGCCGTGGTGGCGCCCGCCAGCAGCCTGCTGTATGCGGTGGCGGGCTCGGCGCTGATCTTTTTGGCGCTGCTGGGGGCTGTGGCAGCGCGCACAGGTGGCGCAAGCATGGCCGTGGGGGCCTGGCGCGTGAGCTTCTGGGGGGCTCTGGCCATGGCCATTACGGCGGGGGTGGGTGCATGGTTTGGGGCGCCGGTGTGATGTCCGCTGGAGCGTACGGCTCAAAATGGCTCAAAGTGCTTGATTTATATGCCTTGAATGCTATGAATTTTCTGGTTTTTGCTGCGCCTGCTGTGCTCCTTCCCCCGCACTTCAAACCCAGTGTTCATGACAGGGCACGTGAGCAGGTGTCAGGTTGATGTACTGCACCAGCCGCGGCCGTGTGCCCCGATTGGGGCTGGGGCCGTGGGGCAGGGCCTGGTGCCAGATCACCAGGTCGCCTGCGTCGGCTCCGATGGGCGTGGCGCCCAGGGCTTGCAGGTCTTGCTGGCGGGGAGCGGCATCCGCGGGGAGCTGGCTCAGCCAGTCACCCATGCGGCGATGAAATCCCGGCACCAGGGTGAGGGCGCCTTGTTCGGGGGGCGTGTCGGTCAGGTACAGGATGCCTTGGGTGGCAAAGGGTATGGGCTGGTAGAGGCTCACATCCCAGTGCATGCCCTGGCCCCCGTAGGGGTAGCCGGGACGCTCGGGCGCGTTGAAGCCGCACCGGTCGGTGCTGCGCCATAGGTCGGCTGTGCCCCATAGCTGGGCGAACGCCTTGTGGATGCGCAGGGAGCGGCGGTTGACTTCAAAAGCTGGGTGTTGAAACAGTTGCACCATGGTGTTGCGTGGGGCGTGGGCATACCAGGATTGCGCATCTGCAGGGTCTGCCCGCACTGCGTCCCACACCACCTGCGCTGCCGCGGCGCTGTCGGCTGCGGGGACGGCTTGGCGCACGACCACATAGCCATGCGTTTCCCAGTGGGCCAGGTCGTCGGCATCCAGCACCGGCTCCATGGCATCGATTTGGGCGTGAAGTTCCACAAAGGCTTGCGGTGCAGGATGGCCTTCCACAAGCGCTTGAAGTCGCTCCACGGTGATTGCGTCGGGCACGCCCCCCGTGCGGACGATCCAGTCTTCAAAAGTAGCAAAGTCTGGGGCCTGGCGCATCACGTACTGCATGGTTTGCTCCAACCCCACACCCAGCGCTGACAGCACGATCTGCGTGCGGTGGGCTTCAGCTTGCGCACCTGCTGCAACCAGCCCCTGCCGGGTTGACATCCAGCGCGCCCAGCAGCGCTTGATGTGTGGGACTTGCAGGGCGCCCACCTCCGCATCGTGCGGCAAGGATGCATGGGCTGGCGCGAGCATGGATTTCTGGATGGGGGTGTACATGGATGGACGCAGAAAGCTAAGACGGTTCAGTGTGGTCAATCATCACGGAGTCAGGGCTATGCCGCCCGCAAGCCTTTGGGTTACCGTACTGCGTACACTGGACGGGGCATCCCGCAGCAGGTTCGGCCATTCGCTACTGGCTCGCTTCACCACATCCCGCAGCAGCGCCAGGTGCCGGGGCACGCGCAGCAGCCCGGCGGATTTCATCAGGCCTTCCATGTCATCCCAGGTCAGCGCCCGCAGGGTTTTGTCGATGGCTCGGTTCACGGCGTACTGCTGGTCTGGCACGCCATCAAAAAACGCGGCCACGCATACCGGGTCATACAGCGGGGCCAGTTGGGGCACGCGGCCATCGGGGTAGATCAGGGCCCAGTTTTTCAGGTGGGCGTCGGTGTTGCCCATCAGGATGAAGGCCACCATGCGCGCGAGAAATTCTCGCGTGTCCTGCACCGGCTGCCGGCTCAGGCGGTTGAGCACACGCAGCATGGTGGCCCAGTCGTGCAATACCCCCTTGCCGTGCGACTTGCCGTATTTTTGGCGGGGCGTGTAGCCCAGCACCTGGTTGAACTCCTCCATGTGCACACGGGCGCCGCCGGGCAGGTGGTCAAAACGCTGCACGGCCAGGATGTCGTTGAAGGGAACGGTGTCGGGCAGGTCGGCCTCGGCGCGGGTGATGACGCGCACATCGGCCACGTTCAGCCCTAGTGCCTTGCACAGCTGGTAGCCGGTGTACTCGTTGGCCACCAGGTCCGGGTGCGCGCTGGTAGGCAGCTTCAAAATCACGCTGCCCGCCGCGCCCTGGCGGTGCACGGTGTAGCGGCGGCCGTCCTGCACCGCGCTGAACTTGGTCACCACGCCGGGGAGCGAGGCTGCGTCTTCCACCGGGAACTCCACAAACCCTGGCTCCAGCACATCGAGCCCCTGTGTGGTGTGCCAGTAGCGCACCACGTCCGGGATGCCGTCTTGCGCGGGCACGGGCTCCACCTCCAGCGCGCCCATCAGATCATGGCCTGCAGCGGCCAGCAGCTCGAACTCGTCGTCGGGGCTGCAGCCGCGCTCGCGCGCCAGCCGCTCGCGGTTGTGGCCTTCGGGCAGCAGGTTCTGGAAGTACACGGGCCAGCGCCCATCGGTGCGCACCAGCCGCGCATCGCGTGCTGATGCCAGGATCTGCTGCGTGGCGGCCTCGTCCGCGCCCTGGTAGCTGAGCGACAGGGTGGGGCGCTGCGGGTTGCGGATGTAGCTCTCGTCAAACGACACACGCAGGATGTCGCCGTATTGCGAGAGGTAGCCGATGGCCTCACGACGCTTGGCTGTCGTACCTGACTCGCCCGCACTGCCGTCCGCCTGCGGGGGGCGGTGCAGGTACAGGCGCAGGTAACGGATGGAGGTGCTCATGGGGTTTGGGCTGGGCAGTGCGGTAGGGTGGTGCGTCGTCAGAGTCAGCGGCGCAGGCTATCCACCACCGAGGGCGGCGCATCCACCCCCTCGGGCTGGCCCAGAAACTTGCCACCGGCCTGAATGAATGCCTCCAGGCTGGGCCGCAGGCTGCTGGGTACGGCAATGATGTCCATGCCCAGCACCCGCGCCATTTCGGCCAGGGTGGAATAGCGGGGGTCCAGGTCGCCGCCTTCGGTGCGCTGCACCGTCATGCGGGAGAGACCCGCACTTTCGGCCAACTGGGCCTGGGTCATCTGGTGGGCTTTGCGGGCGGCGGCGAGAGCGGGGATGAGATCGTTTGGCATGATGATATTTATACTCTTTTTTAAGACAAAGAGTATATAAATATACAAATTTTCGCTGCCATGACTCGGTTTAGAACGAAGCCAACGAAGCCAACGAAGCCAACGGAGGCAATACCTCGCTGCGCTCTGTGCAAAACCGCTGGGCCTCCTCCAGCAGCCACTCTTTCACCAGCTCCATTGCCGGGCTAGGGTGCGTGGTGGTCACAAACGAATAGGCCGCGCGCGATGTCACGCTGCGCCCCAGCAGCGGCACCAGGCGCCCGGCCTTCACATCCTGCAGCACCAGCGCGGCGCGGCCCATGGCAATGCCCTGGCCGGCCAGCGCTGCGCCGAGGGCCAGTTGCGACAGGTTGAACTGCTGGCCGCCCGCCCAGGGCGGTGGTGCGGCGCCCATCTGCGCAAACCAGTGTTGCCATTCTTCGTAGGTGTCTGCGCCTTCCCAGGCGCTGCCGTCGTGCAGCAGCCATTCGCCGTGCAGATCATCGGGCGCGTTGATGGGAGGGTGTCGGGCCAGGAACTCGGGGCTGGCCACCGGAATGAGCCATTCGTCCAGGAACACGGTGGCATTCAGGTCGCGGTAACCACCCAGGTCAAAGCGCACGGCGGCTTCCACGCCGTCGCGCACCATGCGGGTGCGGTCCAGCGTGTGGAACTCGCCAAACACGCGCAGCCCGGTGTGGGGGTGCTGGCGAAAGAAGTCGCCCAGCCGGGGGGTGAGCCAGCTCATGGCAAACGAGGGCGAGCAGCTCAGCGTGGCGGTGGCGGCCTCTGTCGGCTGGCGCATCTGGGCCAGGGTGCTTTCTATGGCGTCAAAGCTCTCTCGCAGCACCACGGCCAGCCATTTGCCCTCGGGCGTCGGCACCAGGGCGCGCGGCGTGCGCAGGAACAGGGGGCGGCGCAGCCAGTCTTCGAGCTGCTTGACCTGCTGGCTCACGGCGCCCTGTGTGATGCACAGCTCGGCCGCCGCCTTGGTAAAGCTGCCGTGGCGGGCGGCTGCATCAAAACTGCGCAGCCAGGCGAGCAGGGAGGGGGAGAGGCGAATATCCATTATTAATACTAATGATGCGCTCAATATAAATGGTTTGTGACGGGGGCGTGACCGGCGAAGAATGGGGGCAAGACTTTTCGAGATGAACGCGCCATGACGATTGCCGAACCCCAAGCTGCCATCGATGCCTTGCTGGCCACCCGCCTGCGCAACGCCCAGCCCGCCCTCTGGACCAACCCGGCGCGGCAGGCACAGCCCGCCGCCGCGCTGCCTGCACTGGGCAGAACCATTAGTCTGGATGATACGCACGCAGCGGCTGCACGCCTGGCCCGTTTTGCCGGGCTGCTGGCGCAGGTGTTCCCCGAGCTCGCCGCCACCGGAGGCGTGGTGGAGTCGCCCCTGCTGCCTGCTGCGGCCCTGGCCCCCGCGCTGGGCATGGCCGACGCGCAAGGGAGCCTGTTCATCAAGGCCGATCACAGCCTGCCCGTCGCTGGCTCCATCAAGGCGCGCGGCGGCATGCACGAGGTGCTGGAGTTTGCCGAGGGGCTGGCGCTGCAGCATGGTTTGGTAGAGCCCGGCGGCGACTACCGAGCGCTGGCGACGCCGCAGGCGCGCGAGCTGCTGGGTCGTTACCAAGTGGCGGTGGGTTCCACCGGCAACCTGGGCATGAGCATTGGTGTGGTGGCGTCTGCCTTAGGTTTTCAGGCCACGGTGCACATGTCGGCCGATGCCAAGGAATGGAAGAAAGACCGCCTGCGCCAGCGTGGCGTGCAGGTGGTGGAGCACGCGGGCGACTACGAACGCGCCGTGGCCGCAGGCCGTGCCGAGGCGGCCAGCAACCCGCAGTGCCACTTTGTGGACGACGAGCAATCGTTCTCGCTGCTGCTGGGCTACAGCGCAGCGGCGCTGCACCTGCAAAAGCAACTGGCCGAGCAGGGCGTGGCGGTGGATGCCGAGCACCCGCTCATCGTTTACCTGCCGTGTGGCGTGGGTGGTGCGCCAGCGGGCATCACCTTTGGTATGCGGCAGGTGCTGGGGCCGCATGTGCACTGTTTTTTCGCCGAGCCGGTGCAGTCGCCGTGCTTCATGGTGCAAATGATGGCCGATGCAACGCAAGGTGTGGGGCGGCACCCCTCGGTCTACGACTGGGGCCTGACCAACCGCACCGAGGCCGATGGCCTGGCCGTGCCGCGTGCGTCGCTGCTGGCGGCGGAGCTGATGCGTCCGCTGCTGTCGGGCGTGTTCACGGTGGCCGACGACACTTTGTTTGCGCAGCTGGTGCGGGTGCTGGATGCCCTGGGCGAGCGCATCGAGCCCTCGGCTGCCGCAGGCTTCAGCGGCCCGGCCATGTTGACGGGTACCACGGCCGGGCAGGCCTGGCTGCGCAGCACGGGCATTGAGGCCGTGCTGCACCAGGCCACCCACCTGGTGTGGACCACGGGCGGCCTGCTGGTGCCCGATGCGCAGTATCAAGGCTTTGTGCAGCGCGGGCGGGCCGTGCTGGCTGCGCAGGCCTGATGGCCCGCCACCTTCTTTCCTCTTTTTTTCTTTTCACTTTTTTATCTGGAGCCACGCCATGAACCGCAAGCAACTGCTTTTGTCTGCCGTCCTCTGTGCCGCCCTGGGGGCCACTGCGTGGACTCCGGCCATGGCGCAGGAGGCTGCGTTCCCCACCAAGCCGATCACGCTGGTGATTCCGTTCCCGCCCGGTGGCGCCACCGATGTGTTGGGCCGTCTGATCGGCAAGAAGCTGGGTGACAAGCTGGGCCAGAGCGTGGTGATCGACAACCGCGCGGGCGCTGGCACGGTGATTGGCGCCACCTCGGTGGCCCGGGCCGCGCCGGATGGCTACACGCTGCTCATGAGTTCGGGCACCACCTTCACCGTCAACCCCGCCGTGCGCGCCAAGCTTCCGTACGACCCGGTCAAGAGCTTTGAGCCCATTGGCATCACGGGCCGCACGGGGTTGATTCTGCTGGCCAACAAGGATGTGCCGGCCAGCGACCTGAAGCAGTTCGTGGCCCTTGTGAAGGCGGCGCCCGACAAGTATTCGTATGGCTCGTTCGGCACGGGCACTACCTCGCAGTTTGCGGGCGAGATGTTCTTCCACGCGGCGGGTCTCAAGATCCAGCATGTGCCGTACAAGGGCAGCGCTCCCGCGATGACCGACCTGCTCGGCGGACAGATCCCGTTCACGGTGGACACCGTGTCGGCCGCGCTGCCGCAGCTCAAGGACGGCAAGATCAAAGCCATTGCGGTGACCTCCGGCAAACGCTCGGCCCTGCTGCCCAAGGTGCCTACGCTGGCGGAGAGTGGCTACCCCGGCCTGGAGATGGACACCTGGCTGGCCATGGTGGCGCCGCGTGGCCTGCCGCCGGCCGTGAAGTCACGCCTGGAGCTGGCGCTGGCCCAGGTGGTGTCGGACCCCGAAACGCGTGACAAGATGATCGCGGTGGGGTTCGAGCCGTCCTATGCTTCGTCCAAGGTGTTGGCCGAGCTGATCGACAAGGAGCTGCCGCTGATGCGCGCCATTGCACAGCGTGCCGCCATCACCGCAGACTGAACCCGTGTGACCAGAACAAGGAGACAAGCCCGAGATGACCACAACAAGCCCCCAAGCCCTGGTTGAGCTGACCGCCAACGAACTGCGCCATCACATCGGCACGCGCGAGATTTCGCCGGTGGAGCTGCTCGACGCCTGCATCGCGCGCATCGAGGCGGTGAACCCGCATGTGAATGCCGTCACCGCCACCTGCTACGACCGCGCCCGCACCGAGGCCAAAGCCGCCGAGCAGTCGGTGCTGCGCGGCGAGCCCCTGGGCCTGCTGCATGGCCTGCCCATGGGCGTGAAGGACCTGGAGGCGACGGCGGGCTTGCTGACCACCTATGGATCGCAGATCTACCGTGAGCACATTCCGGCCGAGGACAACGTACTGGTGGCGCGCCTGCGCGCGGCGGGCGCCATCGTCACGGGCAAGACCAACATCCCCGAGATGGGCGCGGGTGCCAATTCGCGCAACACCGTGTGGGGCGCTACGGGCAATCCGTTCAACCCCAACCTGAACGCTGGGGGCTCATCGGGCGGCTCGGCCGCTGCGCTGGCGTGCGACATGCTGCCGGTGTGTACGGGCTCGGACACGGGTGGGTCGCTGCGCATTCCTGCATCCATCTGCGGGGTGGTGGGCTTCCGGCCCTCGCCCGGCGTGGTGCCCAGCTCGCGCAAGCTGCTGGGCTGGACGCCGATTTCGGTGGTCGGCCCCATGGGCCGCACGGTGGAGGAGGCCTGCCTGCAGCTGGCTGCCTCGGCCGGCATGTCGGCGGGCGACCCGCTGAGCTACCCGCTGGACCCGATGAGCTTCCTTCTGCCCGAAGCCGTGGACCTGAGCCGCCTGCGCGTGGCTTATACCGAGGACTTTGGTGCCTGCGCTGTGGACAACGGTATCCGCGCCGTGTTCCGCCGCAAGGTACAGGCCATGAAGCACCTGTTTGCGCGTTGCGACGCCATCGACATTGACCTGGGCGATGTGCACCGCTGCTTTGACGTGCTGCGCGCCGAAGCCTTTGTGGCCAGCACGCGCGAGGCCTACGAGCGCGACCCCGCCACCCTGGGCCCCAACACCCGCGCCAACTACGAAATGGGCGCCGCCATGACGCTGCTCGACAGCGCCTGGGCGCAGGCCGAGCAGACACGCATCCTGGCGCGGTTCCAGAAGCTGTACGAAGAGTACGACGTGATCCTGGCGCCCACCACGCCGGTGTCGCCGTTTGCGTGGACCGAGCTGTTTGCCAGCCATATCAACGGCGAGCCGCAGGCCAACTACTACCGATGGCTGGCGTTGACTTATGTGACCACGCTCACCACCCACCCGGCGCTGAGCCTGCCCTGTGGGCTGGACGACGCCGGGATGCCGTTTGGCCTGCAGATCGTGGGGCGCTTCCGTGCCGACCGCCACACGCTGGGCGTGGGGCATGCGCTGGAGCAGGCGTTCAAGGGCATTGCTGGGCTGGCACGGCCCCGGCCCGACATCGCCAAGCTGATGCAAACCAATGCCGAACCCGCGCTGACCTCCATCGTGACCGTGGCACCCGACCCCCGCGATGCCCGCAGCCTGCCGCGTGACGACCGTGCGGCATCGGCAGCGCAGGTGTCGGCCGTTTGAGCAGGAGGAGCAGATGCAAACCGTAGACACCATCGTCATCGGCGGAGGCATTGCCGGGGCCTCCGTGGCCTGGCAACTGGTGCAGCCCGGCGCCGCAGGGCAGAGCGCCAGCGTGCTGCTGCTGGAGCGCGAATCGCAGCCCGGCTATCACACCACCGGCCGCTCGGCCGCGCTCTACATGGCGACCTATGGCACGCCCAACATCCAGGCGCTGACCCGGGCGAGCCGCGCGTTTTACGACGCGCCGCCGGCGGAGTTTGGCGCTGACCCCATCCTCTCGCCCCGGGGCGTGGTCTATGTGGCCGGGCCGGACCAGCTGGACCTGCTCAAGCAGACCTACGACGAAGCGCACGCCACCTCGCCCAATGTGCAATGGGTGGACAAGGCTGAGCTGCTGGCGATGCTGCCCTGCCTCAAACCCGAGGCTGTGGCAGCCGGCATGAGCGAGCCCGAGGCGGCCGACATTGATGTGAACGCCCTGCACCAGGGCTACCTGCGCGGCCTGCGCCAGCGCGGCGGCCAGGTGCTGACGAACGCCGAGGTCATGGCTGTGCGCCGCGAGGGTGATGTATGGCAAGTGACGCTGGCCGATGGGCGGGTGTTTGCTGCCCCCATCATCGTCAATGCTGCGGGCGCCTGGGCCGATGTGGTGGCGGGCCTGGCCGGTGTGCCACCCATCGGGCTGGAGCCGCGCCGCCGCACGGCATTCACCTTCCCGGTGCCCGAGGGCATGGATGCCACCCACTGGCCAGCCGTGATTGGCATCGACGAGAGCTTTTACTTCAAGCCCGACGCGGGGCAACTACTGGGCTCACCGGCCAATGCCGACCCTACACATCCGCACGATGTGGTGCCGGAAGAGCTCGACGTGGCCACCGGGATTTATCACATCGAGGAAATGACCCGCTTCCAGATCCGCCGGCCGTCGCACACCTGGGCCGGGCTGCGCTCCTTCGTGTCGGATGGCGACATGGTGATCGGCTGGGACAATCACGTGCCCGGCTTCTTTTGGCTGGCCGGGCAGGGCGGGTATGGGATTCAGAGCGCGGCGGGCGCCTCGTTGCTGGCGCGGCAACTGTTGCGGGGCGAGCCGCTGGCCGAGGAGCTGGTGCGCGAGGGCGTGGGGGTGGAAGGGCTGTCGCCTGCGCGTTTGCGCTGAGGTGCCCAGACGGGAGGGGCTCAGCCTCTCAGGCGAAGGTGTTGACGTTGGTGCCCAGCGTGCCGCTGGTGGCCAGCTGGGGCTGGGGCATGGACTGCTGCATGGCGTCGATCATGGTGGCGGCCGATACGGCCTGCATGTCCAGCGCCTTTTTCAGTACCACCATGTTCAAGGCGTCCGACGTCTTGGCGCTGGCCAGGTTGGTAGCGGTGTTGACGATGCTGTTGGTCAGGG
The DNA here is from genome assembly GCF_001427445.1 of Acidovorax sp. Root568. NCBI lineage: Bacteria > Pseudomonadati > Pseudomonadota > Betaproteobacteria > Burkholderiales > Comamonadaceae > Acidovorax > Acidovorax sp. Root568. The sequence goes on from NZ_LMGP01000010.1 coordinate 353,249, forward strand.
CGACGTCCATGGTGACTCCTCGGGGCAATGGTGGGTTATCGGCGCGGCAGAACGCGGCTTGAGCGTTGTTACATGTTCAGCGGTCGTGGACCTGCTCTGTAGTGCTCCGCCTAGTCCAGCGCGGGTACCCCAAGGGCTGGGCAGGCGGCCAGGTCGGAGGCGTGGGTGTGTGGCAGCTGGCGGGCTGCGTCGCGCAAGGCGGTGCGCAGGCCTTCTTCCAGCGTGGGGTGATAGAAGGGCATGCCCAAGAGGTCGTGCACTGTCAGTTGCTGCTGCACGGCCAAGGCCAGCAGGTGCGCCAGGTGCTCGCCGTCAGGGGTGCACAGCTCGGCGCCCAGCAGGCGACCACTGGCATGGTCCGCATAGACGCACAGGCGTCCATGGTTGCGCTGGGCGGTGCGGGCACGGCCCTGGTTTGTGTAGCTGGCGGTGCCGGTGACGGTGCTGTGCGCGTCCATGTCGGCCACGCGCGGTCCCACAATGGCGATGTTGGGGTCGGCGAACACGATGGACAGCAAGGTGCGGCGCCGAAAGCGCGTGGGAGTGGGGGCCAGGACGTTCAGGCCTGCAATATGGCCTTCATCGGCCGCCTCGTGCAACAACGGGGTGTGGGTGTTGGCGTCACCCGCCAGAAACACCGGCAAATTGCCAATTTGCTGGGTTTGTGGGTCTACGGTGGGCAGGCCGCGCGCATCCAGCGGGACGCCCAGTGTCTCCAGGCCGAGGTGTTCAATGTTGGGCACCCGGCCCATGGCGGCGATGACCTGATCCACTACCACGCGGTTGGCGCCGCTGGCGACTTCAATGCCTCCAGGCACTTCGCGCAGCTGCGCCTCGGCGCCCATGTGCAGCACCATATCCTGCTTGAGCAGGGCCGCCAGCTCGGCATTCAGCGTTGGGTCGCTCAAGCCAGCCAGCGTGTGGCCAGTGGTGAACGCAGCCACCTGCAGGCCCAGCCGCGCGAGCGCTTGCGACAGCTCCACTCCAATCGGGCCCATGCCGATCACTGCAATGCGGGGGCCTAGGGTTGGTTGTTCGAACAAGGTGTCGGTGGTGAGCATGCGGTCGCCAAATGCCAGCCATGCCTCGGGCACACGTGGGCGTGACCCCGTGGCGATGATGATGCTGCGCGTGGCGTAAGCCGTGCCATCAATGTCCACCAAACGCGGTCCCAGCAGCGTGGCGCGCCCTGACACCTGGTTGCTGCCCAGTTCATTGGTGGCTTTGAGGGCGCCCGCCACGAAGTCGTCGCGCAGTGCGCGCACGCGCTGGAGCACGGAAGGCAGGTCTGCGGTCAATGCACTGGCGCCCCGAAGGCCAAATGCTTCAAAAGTGTGGCGCCGGTGGAAAGCGTTGGCCGCCTCGATCAGCGCTTTGGACGGCATGCAGCCCACGCGGGCGCAGGTAGTGCCCCAGGGGCCTTCATTGACAATGAGGTAGCGGTCGGTGCGCTTGCGCACTTCACGCAGCGCGGCCAGGCCCGCCGTGCCTGCGCCAATGATGATGGTGTCGAGCGGTTGGGCCATGGGGCTTTCTCGGAGTCTGAAAACCCGGAGTGTGATGCGCGAGCCGCCGCAACGTTGTAGGCGCACAGGCCGTTTCAGTGAGGCCGCTGAGGGCGCTTGCGCGCATGTGAAAACCGAGCTGGTTGCCCTTTGGGGGCCCGGTCTCGGCGTCCGATCAGGCCTCGGGGTCCGTCCAGCCCACTCGGCCTTGCCCGTGGTCGTTGATGCGTTGCACAAAAGGGGTGGCTTGCGTCTGGGGCAGGCGCAGCTGCAAGGTGACCAGGGTGCCATGCTGCACGTCCACCAATTCGGCGCCAGCAGCTTCAATTTCGCGGCGCAGCAGGCCTTCCAGGGCATAGGGCACCTGGCACTGCAGCAGGGCCATGCGCTGCAGCGTGACCTTGGGGGCCGTCAGCAGTGCCTGGGCAATTGTGTCGGTGTAGGCGCGCACCAGGCCGCCCGCGCCCAGCTTGACACCGCCAAAGTGGCGTACCACCGTGGCCAGCACGCCTTCCAGGTCCTGGTGGCGCAACACGTCCAGCATAGGGCGGCCGGCGGTGCCGCCGGGCTCGCCGTCGTCCACCGCAGCTGACTGTCCGCCCGCCAGTAGCGCCCAGCAGATATGGGCTGCGCCAGGGTGTTGCTTCCACAGCGCATCCACTGCCGCCTGAGCGCTGGCGCGGTCGGCCATGGGCTGCACGCAGCCGATGAAGCGGCTTTTCTTGATGATGAGTTCGCTGTGCGCCGGGGCAGCCAGAGTCTGGGGCATGGGGCAGCGAGTGTACGGCGAGCGCTTTGGGTGCCAGCAGGGAGCCGTGTGTGACGGAAGTCACAGCCCGGACCCTGAAGGGTGTGGATCGGCACAAATCGCGTTGGGAATGTGCGTTCTGTCACACACGCCGTAGGCGTGCGTTCCTACACTGCGGACTTGTTGCTGTGGCCTACGCTGTTGCTACTCATTTGAAAGCACCCGGGCCATCAGAAAAGGAACCGCCATGTTTGCCACTTCGCTCTCTGCACCTTTGCCTACCTCTCTCGCCAGCCATCTGTTTGGCCGTTTAATCTCTCCCTCGGTCTCCCACGCATCGGGTGCCAGCACGGTGGCATCGACCGGCGCGATGCCAAACGCAATGGAAGAGCACGACGACGAGATGCCGGACCTGGCTCAGCGCGTGCGGGAAATCGGCGAGTGGTGATACGGCGTGCTGCGTAACGTAACAAGCCACGCAGCGTCCCGTCAGCCGGTGTTGCCCATGCAACCGTCTGCTGCGCCCAGGTCGCGTGCCATGAGCACACTGGTGTAGTTGGTCAAAGGGCGCCAGTCGCACTCGCCGACCACCCTGTAACCCCAGGATTCATACATCGCTATCAAGGCCGTGGCGGGTTGCGCAGTGTCCAGCGCCATGACCCGGGCACCTGCCTTGCGGGCATAATCCAGGGAATAGGCGTGCAGCTGTTTGCCGTAACCCTGGCCTTTGGTGTCAGGGGTGATGCAGAACTGGCACAAAGACCACACCGAAGGGTCGCGGTACAGCGGCACGGAGGATTCGGGTTGCGGCGGTCGCAGCGTGACAGTGCCCACATAGTCTTCGCCGTCCAGCATCACCAACCCCGTGCCTGAAGCAAACCGCTTCGCAGTATCTTCCACAGACTGGTGGGTGCCCCAGTAGCGCAGACCCCGCAGCGCGTGGGGTGCATAGGCGCAGTGGATGAGGGTGGTCAGGCGTGCGAGGTCATCGTCGGCCGTGACCGGGCGAATCAAAAGCGAATCGGACAAAGTCATAGAGATACTCCGTGGCCTCGCGTTGAAGGCCGCTGGTCGGGCAGCGGGTCGTGTTGCCTCATTTCAAAGCTTTAGCTCCCAGGTCTCTCCCACCAATTGCTGACCAAAGCCTTCGTAGGGCTCGGTCTTGACCAGCCGAAAACCGCGCTGACCGTAGATGCCACGCGCAGCCGTGAGGCAGCTGTTGGTCCAGAGAACCATCTTTTTGTAACCTCTTGCACGTGCAAAGGCAATGCATTCGTCGGTGAGGCGGGCGCCCAGGCCGAGGCCCCTGGCTTTGGGGCTGAGGATGAGCATGCGCAGCTGCGCCGTGGTGGCCGATTTGCGCACCACAAACACCGAGCCCACGCGCTCGCCATCCAGCTCGGCGATCCAGGCTTTCTCCCATGCGGGCTGGAACTTGCGCAAGAACTGCGCTGCGATGTCTGCCACCAAGGCCTCAAAACGGTTGTCCCAGCCGTACTCGCGCCCATAGATCTCGCCATGCTGCTGCACTACCCAGCCCATGTCGCCGGGCAAAGGGTCGCGCAGGACGGCGATTCGGGTGCCATCCGCCGCGTTGGAGGGGGAGGACAGCAGGGTTTCGATCCGTTCCATGGCCTCCACGACCTCCTGGCGCCGAGCCGGGGGCAAGGGGGCCAGCAGTGCGGCAGCTTCGTCGCGCGAACGCTGCTGCAGCGGCTCGAACGCCTCGCGTCCAGCCGCGGTGAGCGTGACCAGGCTTTGCCGCGCGTCCTTGGTGTTGGCGTGCCGTTCTATCCACCCGGCCTGCTCAAAACGCCGCAATATCCTGCTCATGTACCCGCCGTCCAGCCCCAGCTCCCGCGCCAGTTCGCTGGCCACAGGGGCCTCGCGATGGGCCAGCTCGTAGAGCACGCGCACGTCGGTCAGCGACAGCTTGCTGCCCAGGTACGGGTCCAGCACGCCAATGCGGCGGGTGATGAAGCGGTTGAACCGGCGCACGGCTTTCACCGCACTCGCAGGCACCGGGACGGACTCGGGAAGGGTAGAGGTGTTGTCGCTCATAAATGCCTCTGTCAGTTAATTAATTGACAAAAGCAAGTATATGTCTGACGGCCATCAAGCCTGTAACAGTGAGGGGCAAGGGCCGCCAAGGCGACAAAAACCGTCCGCCAACGTAAAATCACGGGTTATCCACCACAGACGCGCCCCACGAAGGCCCCCATCGCACCGGGGGCGGCCGCGACCCCCTTTGCATGAACGCCCCCGTTGACGTCTCCTTTTTTGCGCGCGCCGCAAAGCCCTTGACCAGCTACCGTCCGTACTGGGCCAAGCGCTTTGGCACGGCACCGTTCCTGCCGATGAGCCGCGCCGAGATGGAGAAACTGGGCTGGGACAGCTGCGACATCATCCTGGTGACGGGCGACGCGTATGTGGACCACCCGAGCTTTGGCATGGCCGTGATCGGCCGCACGCTGGAGGCGCAGGGCTTTCGCGTGGGCATCATCGCCCAGCCCGATTGGCAGAGCGCCGAGCCCTTCAAAGCGCTGGGCAAGCCCAACCTGTTCTGGGGCGTGACGGCGGGCAACATGGATTCGATGATCAACCGGTACACCGCCGACCGGAAGATCCGCAGCGATGACGCCTACACCCCTGGCGATGTGGGCGGCAAGCGCCCCGATCGTGCGGCCATCGTCTACAGCCAGCGCTGCCGCGAGGCCTACAAGGACGTGCCCATCATCCTGGGCGGCATTGAAGGCAGCCTGCGCCGTATCGCCCACTACGACTACTGGAGCGACAAGGTGCGCCGCTCCATCGTGGTGGACAGCAAGTGCGATCTGCTGCTGTACGGGAACGCCGAGCGTGCGCTTGTTGAAGTAGCCCACCGCATCGCAGCGCGTGAACCGGTGGAGCAGATCACCGATGTGCGCGGCACGGCCTTTGTGCGCCGACCGGACGACGAGAGCGGCAAGGGCTGGTTCGAGATCGACTCCACCACGGTGGACGAGCCCGGCCGCGTAGAGGCGCACATCAACCCGTACATGACCACCAGCGAGCAGGCTGCGGCCCAAGGCAGCACCTGCAGCAAAGAGGATGGGAATGCTACTGATTCTGTAGCGGGCACCGCAAATAACACCGGCGCTACCGGCCAAAACAGCCCCAACCCTGCCATTCAGCCGATCCAGTTTGTTGCCAATCCGGCGCTCAAGGCCAAGCTCAAGGTGCCCCCGCGCGAGAAGAGCGTGATCCGCCTGCCCAGCTACGAGCAGGTCAAAAGCGACCCCGTGCTCTACGCCCACGCCAACCGCGTGCTGCACCTGGAGACCAACCCTGGCAACGCGCGTGCACTGGTGCAGGCCCATGGCGAGGGTGTGACGGCGCGTGATGTGTGGATCAACCCGCCCCCCATCCCGCTGACCACGGCCGAGATGGACTACGTGTTCGACCTGCCTTACGCGCGTGGCCCGCACCCTAGCTACGCCGACGAAAACGGCAGCCATGACGGCGCGACCAAGATCCCCGCGTGGGAGATGATCCGGTTCTCCATCAACATCATGCGCGGCTGCTTTGGCGGCTGCACCTTTTGCTCCATCACCGAGCACGAGGGCCGCATCATCCAGAGCCGATCGGAAGATTCGATCATCCAGGAGATCGAGGACATCCGCGACAAGGTCAAGGGCTTCACAGGCACCATCAGCGACCTGGGTGGCCCCACGGCCAACATGTACCGCCTGGGCTGCCGCAGCCCCGAGATCGAGGCCGCCTGCCGCAAGCCCAGCTGCGTGTACCCCGGCATCTGCCAGAACCTCACCACCGATCACGGCCCGCTGATCAAGATCTACCGCCGTGGCCGCGCGCTCAAGGGCATCAAGAAGATACTCATCGGATCGGGCCTGCGCTACGACCTGGCGGTGAAATCGCCGGAGTACGTGAAGGAGCTGGTACAGCACCACGTGGGGGGCTACCTCAAGATCGCGCCCGAGCACACAGAGCAGGGCCCGCTCACCAAGATGATGAAGCCGGGCATCGGCAGCTATGACAAGTTCAAGCAGATGTTCGAGAAGTTCAGCGAAGAGGCGGGCAAGAAGCAGTTCCTGATCCCGTACTTCATCGCCGCGCACCCGGGCACCAGTGACGAGGACATGATGAACCTCGCCATCTGGCTGAAGAAGAACGGCTTCCGCGCCGACCAGGTGCAGACCTTCTACCCCAGCCCCATGGCCACGGCCACGGCCATGTACCACTCGGGCCGCAACACGCTGACCCGCGTGCGCCGCGAAATGCGCGATGTGGATGAAGAGTCTGTGGACATCGTGCGCGGCGAAAAGCGCCGCCGCCTGCACAAGGCCTTCCTGCGCTACCACGACCCGAACAACTGGCCGCTGCTGCGCGATGCGCTCAAGGCCATGGGCCGGGCGGACCTGATCGGTAACGGCAAGCACCACCTGATTCCGACCTTCCAGCCGCTCACCGACGGTGGTTACCAGAGTGCGCGGCGCAAGAACTCGACCCCGACAGGGGCTAAGCCCGCCGTGGCACCTGCGTCGCGCACGGTGCAGCAGCCCACGAAAGGCCGCATCCTGACCCAACACACGGGCCTGCCGCCGCGCGTGACCGGGGGCGCGGCCAAGCCGGCTGCTGGCGGCAAACCGTTCAAGAAAGCGCGATAGTCCGCTGCCAGCGTGCTTGCGTGGCGGGGCGGGCAGGGCGTCCATCTGCCCATTGCATCTGCAGGCTGAAACGGGGCGCTGGCATGCCGCACCAACCGCATCGGCGGGGTGGCGGAGCTCATGCGCGCCAGGCCCGCGCGGTGGTCAGGTGGTCGTGTAGTCCCTCGCCAGACATTCCGACAGCGGCACGGGCTTTGCCACCGCATAGCCTTGGGCGTAGTTCACGCCGATGAGTCGCAATGCATCCACGGTGGCTTCGGACTCGGCGAACTCGGCAATCGTCTGCTTGCCCATCACGTGGCCGATGCGGTGGATCATTTCCACCATGGCATGGTTGGTGGGGTCTTGCAGAAGGTCCTTCACGAAAGCGCCGTCGATCTTGAGGTAGTTCACCGGCAGGTGCTTGAGGTAGGTGAAGGACGACATGCCCGCGCCGAAGTCATCGAGCGCGAACCTGCAGCCCAGTTGCTGCAGCTCCTTCATCAGGCGCACCGCGTTGGGCAGGTGCGATATCGCGCTGGTCTCGGTGATCTCGAAGCACAGCAGCGCGGGGTCCAGCCCGGATTCGTTGAGCGTGGTACGGATGTACTTGAGCAGGCTGTCGTCGCCCAGGCTGGTGCCCGAGAGGTTGATGGCGCAGGTGTGCAGCGGCTGGGCGCCCGGTGTGCGCTGGTGCTGCGCCAGCGCCTGCAGTGTGTGGCGGATCACCCAGCGGTCGATGGACGGCATCATCCCGTAGTGCTCGGCGGCCGGGATGAAGGTGCCGGGCGCTACCAGCTGGCCGTTTTCCTCCTCGCGCAGGCGCAGCAGCACCTCCATGTGCAGGCCTTCATCACCGGTGCCTTGCAGCGCGCGGATGGTCTGCGCGTACAGCTGGAAACGGTTGTGCTCCAGCGCCAGGCGCAGGCGCCGCACCCAGTCCATGTCGCCTTCGCGCCGGGTCATCTCGATGTCTTCGGGCTGGTAGATGAACACCCTGTTGCGCCCACCTTCCTTGGCACGGTAGCAGGCCATGTCGGCCACGCGCATGGCCTCCTGGATGGAGGTGAGCGCTGGGATGAGCTGCACCATGCCGATGGAGAGGCCCGTGCTGAGCTGCTGGCCTTCCCACGCCAGGCGCAGGTCCTGGCCAGCCTGGCGCAATTGCTCTGCAATGCGCGCCGAGGGGCCAACGGGGCAGTCCTTGAGCAGGATGCCGAATTCGTCGCCGCCCAGCCGTGCCAGCGTGTCCCCTTCGCGCAGGTGGCTTTGCAGCATGCGACAGACCTCCCGCAGCATCTCGTCGCCGGCCTGGTGGCCGCAGGTGTCGTTGATGAGCTTGAACTGGTCCATGTCCACGTAGAGCAGCGAGCCCTCACGGCCCGGCTGGCGCGGGTGGTTGAGCAGGGCTTCAAGCCGGTGCTCGAACTCGCGCCGGTTCACCAGGCCCGTCAGCGCATCATGGCTGGCCTGCCACGAGAGCTGCTCTACGTAGTGTTGCTCGCGCGTGACGTCGTGCAGCGCCAGCACCGCCCCGGTCAGCACACCCCGGTGCCGGATGGGAGAGCCCACCAGCCTCACCGGAACGATGCTCTGGTCCGGTCGCACCAGCGTGCGGTGGATGTTGCCCTTGGCGGCACCATCGCTGCGCAGCAGCGTCTGCACCAGGGCGTCGGCCGACAGGGGTGGTGCATCACCTTCGAAGACCAGCAACTGCGCCAGAGGTTGCCCAGTGGCCTGGGCGGCTGGGCGGGCCAGCAAGGTTTCTGCGGCAGGATTCATGTAGGTGACCTCGCCGTGGATGTTGGTCGTCACCACGGCATCGCCAATGGCGGCCAGCGTGGTGCGCGCCTGTTCCCGCTCGACCTCCAGGGCGCGCTCCGCGTTCTGGCGCTGGGCCAGCAACTTGTGCGTGTGCCACAGGGTCAGAAGAATCAGCACCAGGGCCATGCCCATGTTGGTCCACATCAGCAGGAGCACGATGTGGCGCGAGCTTTCGCCCAGGGCCTCGCTGAAGTTCCGGGCCGCCGGGGTCACGCCCGCGTTGATCTCGCGGATGGTGTTCTGCCACCGTTCGCGGGTGGGGGCGTCCGCTGTGCCGGCGGTGTTGCGCTGGTGGATCTCGTGCGACAGCTCGCGCAGCGCACGGATGTACTCGTCGCCCACCAGCCATTGGTCTACCGGCTTCTTCACCAGATCAAAGCCGTCAAAGTAGCGCAGCAGCCAGATCAGGCCGTCAATGTCATCGGGGTGGTTGCCACCGCGCAGAAAGCCGTCGCGCGCCACATCCGTCTGCACCTGGCCTGGCTCCAGGGCCAGCCGGGCCGCCCGGTCGCCCAGCGGGATCTCCATGGCGCGGGTGAACCCTTCAAAGGCCTGGGGGGAGCCGGTGATGGCGTACTGGTTGAGAAAATAGATGGCGTCCTTCTGGCCTTTGGTCCATAGGCTTTCGCCAGCGACGAAGGCACGCACCGAGGACAAAACATGCAGGCTGGCCGTGGCGCACACCGCCAGCAGCAACACCATGGTGATGAAAGGCCAGGTCACCCGCAACGTCAACGGCACAGGCCTTCGCTCGACCGGCTGCAATACATCCATGGATGGGTCCCTCGCCTCGTGCCAAGCTGCTTGCGCCAGTGATGCCTGGTGGCCCCATCCGGCGCGCCCTCATCAGTGTGTCCGCATGCTCCATCAATGCCTGCGGTCCAGGGTTGTCCTGGGACGCGTGGCTGATTCGGCGGTGCGGTGCTTCCGGCCCACTATATAGAGATCAACTTGCCAGCGCATGCAAAGTTTGGCAACCCCTTGTGCTTGCGGGGAATGGCCGCCATGCCGATGCGCACCCGCACCTGAACCTGCGCGCGGCGGGCCATCGCTGGCTCCGCCCAGGTGTTGCCCGGCCTGACAGAAGCCGGTGTTTACGGCGCCGCAGCGTGGGTGCCCACCAGCACGGACTGCGGGCCATCGTCTGCGGGCTGCGAGATCAGGTCTTCGATGATGAAGGTGCGGTAATAGAACGCCGTGACCGCGCCTTCGGGGGCAATGGCTGCCACCAGCGTGTCGGTGTCGTCCTTGTCGTTCATTGCGATCAGAATGCCGTGGTGGCCGGAGCCCGCCAGGTCGGCAATGCGCCGCACCATGTCGCCTTCGGCGCCCACAGATGGCAGCGGCGCATCTGCAGTGCCCAGGGTGTGCACAATTTCTTGCAGGATGACTTCGGGGCTGGCGTAGGCGACATCGCCCTGATGGCCTGCTGCCTGCAATGCGAGTGCGGCCTGGCGGGCGCAGTCCTCGTCGGGGAACAGCGCAAACACCTGGCCGGTGGGGTAGAAAACGCCGCCCATGGTGGTCATGGTGGAATCAAGGACGAGGGGTTTCATGGGCATCTCCCGAAGTGTTTCAGACCTTTGGGATTGAAACCGGGCCTCCCAGCGTGCTGTGTAGGCCAGCGGGCCATCCGTGCGTCAGCCCGCTTTGCGTTGCAGTGGGCTGGGTCACAAGAATATGTGAAAAAAGCGCTTGGTGCGCTAGTGCTTCATGGGTTGGTTGCTATCAATTTGTAAGTTTTTGACCGTATCTGCTAGCCCAGCCATCCGCCCAGCCAGGCCCCCAGCGCCGCGCAATGCAGCACCACCGTCGCCCAATACACCGCGCGAAACTCCGCCTTGCGGGATTTGTGCCGCAGCCACTGCTGGGCCCACCATGCGCCGGGCCAGCCGCCTGCAAGGCTCAGCAGGTGCAGGTGGCTTTCCTTGGTGCGCCACCGGCCGTTTTGCGCGGCGCTTTTGTCGATGGCGTAGACCAGAAAGGTCAGGAGGTTGACGGCGACCGCCGCGCCCAGCACCCACCACGGTAGTCGGCCTGCCCAGAGGCCCCAGGCCAGCAGCCCCGCCCAGCCGAGCATGAGTAGCCGTATCAGCGCCGAGCCGGTGGGAGTGGTCGGTTCGATGGCCGCCACAGGGCGCCTGCGCCTGGCGGCCGGAGGTTGCCCCGCCCGTTGCACCGGCGCGCGCCGCGTTGGGTGCGCAGGGGGCGGCTGCGTTGGTGCCGTGCTGCGGGGCTGGAACGCGCCACCCGCGTTTGCAGCGGGCAACACCGCCATAGCCCGGGGCCCTTTTCCGCCGACATGAATCTCCTCGTACACCACGGCGAGCCCTTCGCGGGGCGGGGCGGTACCCCGGTAGTCCCGCACATGAAAGAACACATCGGCGGACGTGTCAGGGCTGCGGATAAAGCCGAAGGCGCGGCTGGCGTCCCAGCGGACGACGGTGCCTTGTTTCTGCATCGGTCAGGAAATGCTTTCAGGCCAGGGTGTGCAAAGGAATGTCGTGCGCCACCGCCAAAGCATCAAGCTGCGCGCGGGTCTGTGTGCGCAAGAACGCCGCCACGGCCGCGTGGGTGGCGGGGGCGCGCAGCACCTGCGGGTCGCCCGTGGCGGGCAAGCCTGCGGCAGAACACAGGCTGGCGGCGAAGTGGGGTTCCAACGCGGCCACGGCCACGCGGCCGTCGGCGCAGGGGTAGATGCGGTAGCCTGCGTGGTTGCCCCCCACGTCGCCCTCGGGGGTGGTCAGGCCCCAGTCGCGCGGCTGGGCCAGCCAGGCAGCGGCGTCGGCCAGGGCGACTTCGATGCACACGCCGTTGCCGGTGTGGGCGCGCTCCAGCAGGGCCTGCAGCACGGCCTCGCTGGCCATCAGGGCGCCACCCATGTCGGCGTACAGGGTGGGTGGCATCTCGGTGCCGGTCACCAGGCCGGCGTCGGCCAGGTAGGTGAGGTCGTGGCCGGGCTCTTCGGCCCGCTCGGCCGCCGCGCCCACGATGCGTACCAACGAGAGGCGTGGATATTTTGATTGAAGCGCCTCCCAGGAGAGGCCCAGCTTGGCCAAGGCCGACGGACGGAACGAGATGATCAGCACATCGGTGCTTGCCAGCTCTGCATGCAGCGTGGCCTGGCCTTCGGTCGTTTTGAGGTGGGCATGCACCACGCGCACGCCTTGGTGCAGCGTGGCATAGGCCGCAGGGCTGTAGATGCCCATCGGGTCGGCACTGGGGTAGCCGAGGGGCGGGGGCGGTTCGAGCTTGGTGCACTCGGCGCCCATGCGTGCACAGCGCATCAGGGCGGCGGGGCCAGGCAGGTTCAGTGCAAGGCTCAGGACGCGGGTGTTGCGCAGGGGCTGGGGCAGGGCGTTTGTCATGGGTGGTGGCTTGTCTCGGTGTTGTGGTTTTGAAAGGAAGGCGCGGCGCCGGAACTTCAGGGGCGTGCGCGGGCTCACTCCCTGCGTTATACATAATTTGTTACGCTCCCTGACCCATGCAACGCAGAACCTCTTTGGCCGCCCTCACGGGCCTGGCCGCCTTTCCGGGAGCTTTCATGACCACGTCCCTGAGCAGCGCCGCCACGGCATCTGCATTGCAGGCGCTCAAGCCCTCGCCCCGCATGCCTGTGCTGTTTGTGGGCCACGGCAGCCCCATGAACGCCATCGAGGACAACGCCTGGCGCCGCAGCTGGCAGGCCATGGGTACGGAACTGATGGCGCGCGCCGTGCAGCCGCAGCTCATCCTGTGTGTGTCGGCCCACTGGCTCACGCGTGGTGGCTGGCAGCTCACCGGCATGGCCAACCCCAAAACCATTCACGACTTTGGCGGCTTCCCGCAGGCGCTGTTCGACCAGCAGTACCCCGTGCCTGGCGCACCGGCCGTGGCGCGCAGCCTGGCCAAGGAGCTGAAATCCCCCGCCACGGGCGCCGCCCTCGGCGTGGACGAGGGCGAGTGGGGGCTGGACCACGGCACCTGGTCGGTGCTCAAGCCCATGTTCCCCCAGGCGCGTATCCCGGTGATGCAGCTCAGCATGGACTACAGCCGAGCACCGGCCGAGCACTATGCACTGGGCCAGCAACTCAAGGCCCTGCGCGAGCGGGGTGTGCTCATTGTGGGCAGCGGCAACATCGTGCACAACCTGCGCGCATCCCGCCGTGGCTCGGCTGCCAACGAAGCCTACGACTGGGCCACGGAGTTCGACACCGTGGTGCAGGAGCAGATCAAGAAGGGCCAGCTGGGCGCCTTGCAGGACTTCCAGAACCTGGGCGCCGTGGCCCAGCAGGCGCACCCCACTTACGAGCACTACCTGCCGCTGCTTTACGCAGCGGGAGCCGTGCTGCCCAGCGAGATGCCCCGCTTTTTCAACACGGGCTATCAGTCGGCATCGATCTCGATGCGGTCGGTGCTGTGGGGCTGATGGATGCTTTCTGAAGCCGATTGATTGCTTCTTTTTTGATAGCTATTGACGCATGTACATCTAGCGCTTGAGGCCAAAAATGCCTGAAATCGCCGCGTCGCAGCGGTGGGGCGTCTTCAGGCCGTCGCGTGACCTGCGGTCTGGATCGTCAGCCACGGCCAGCGTTCGCGGTAGCTTTGCGCTTTGGCCTCAAACAACGGCAGGTGCGGGCAGGCGGGGTTGGGTTTGAGAAGTCCTGCGTACAGCTCTTCCAGTCCGTACGGCGCGTACAGCGTGGGCCGAGCAACGCCGGGGGTGATGGCAGGTTGCAGGCCCACGCAGGTGCAGGGCACCAGAAAACGCTCGATCCCGTTGCGGGCGGACTGCAGCGGCGCATACGGGTAACCAAACCAGCGCTCGTACCAGAGGTGCACGCGGGCCTGGTTCTTGGCTTCGACGGTGATGGGCAGGTCGGCGAAGAGGGCGGTGGCGCGGGCTTGCACCTGCTGCTCCGCCGATTCGGACAAGTCGTTGCCGTCGAAGTAGAACAGGTCGTAGTCCTTGATGTTCGCGGTGGGCTCCAGGCCAGAGTGCAGGTTCCACACCGTCTGGAACAGGCAGCCCGCCACCAGCCACGCGTCGGGCAGGCCCAGAAACGGCAAACGCTCCAGAAGGGCCGCGTTGTGCGGGTTCTGGAGCGTTTCGCTCACAAAGCGGCGCGCGAGCGCCGCTTCCTCATCGTGCTCAGACGACCTTTGCAATGGCCTGGCAGACGTAGTCGATGTTCTTGCTGTTCAGGGCGGCCACGCACATGCGGCCGGTGTCGGTACCGTACACGCCGAACTCGTTGCGCAGGCGAACCATCTGGTCCTTGGACAGGCCGGAGTAGCTGAACATGCCGATCTGGGTGGTGATGAAGGACATGTCCTGCTTCACTCCCGCAGCCTTGAGGCCGTCCACCAGCTTTTGGCGCATGGCCTTGATGCGCACGCGCATTTCGGCCAGTTCTTTTTCCCACATCGCGCGCAGCTCAGGGTTGTTCAGCACGGCGGCCACCACTGCGCCACCGTGGATGGGTGGGTTGGAGTAGTTGGTGCGAATCACGATCTTCAGTTGGCTCAGCACGCGGCCGGCTTCTTCCTTGTCGGCGCACAGCACCGACAGGCCGCCCACGCGTTCGCCGTACAGGCTGAAGCTCTTGCTGAAAGATGTGGACACAAAGAAGTTCAGGCCGGCAGCCACAAACTTGCCGATCACGGCGCCGTCTTCGGCGATGCCGTGGCCAAAGCCCTGGTAGGCCATGTCCAGGAAGGGCGTCAGGCCCTTGGCCTTGACGACGGCGATGACCTGGTCCCACTGCGCGGCGGTGATGTCGTAGCCGGTGGGGTTGTGGCAGCAGGCGTGCAGCACGACGATAGTGCCGGGGGCGGCTGCATTCAGGCTGGCCAGGAAACCTTCGAAATTCACGCCGCGCTTTTCAGCGTCGTAGTAGGCGTAGGTATCGACTTCAAAACCGGCGTTGGTGAACAGCGCGCGGTGGTTTTCCCAGCTGGGGTCGGAGATCAGCACCTTGGCGTTGGGGCTGACCTTCTTCAGGAAATCGGCACCGATCTTGAGGCCGCCGGTGCCGCCGATGGCCTGCACGGTGGCTACGCGGCCAGACTTCACGGGTTCGCTCTCAGCGCCGAACACCAGGCTCTTGACGGCGTTGTCGTACGCCACGATGCCGTCGATGGGCAGGTAGCCACGGGCCGTGGGGGTGGACATCATGGTCTTTTCTGCGGCCTGCACACATTGCAGCAGGGGCAGCTTGCCGTTGTCGTCGAAATAAACGCCGACGCCCAGGTTGACCTTGTTGGGGTTGGTGTCGGCGTTGAATTGCTCGTTGAGGCCCAGGATGGGGTCGCGGGGGGCCATTTCGACGGCGGTGAACAGAGACATGAAAATCCTTGAAAGGTTGTCAGTAGCGAAGAATCCGGGCGTGGTGTACTGTGCCGGGTTCGGCCGATTTTAACGGCCCGCCTTCACCACCCGTTGACCGCCCCCATGCCGGATATCACAGAAGTCATAACTGAAAAGCAAGACGGCGAGTTCGTCCGCTTCCCCGATTCCCCGTTTGAACTGTTCCAGCCGTATCCACCGGCAGGCGACCAGCCCGAGGCCATCAACAAGCTGGTGGAGGGACTGAATGATGGGGAAACCTTCCAGACGCTGCTGGGTGTGACGGGATCGGGCAAGACCTTCACCATGGCCAACGTGATCGCACGCATGGGACGCCCGGCCATCATCTTTGCGCCCAACAAGACACTGGCCGCGCAGCTGTACAGCGAGTTCCGCGAGTTCTTTCCCAAGAACGCCGTGGAATATTTCGTCAGCTACTACGACTACTACCAGCCAGAGGCCTACGTGCCGCAGCGCGACCTGTTCATCGAGAAGGACAGCGCGATCAACGAGCACATCGAGCAGATGCGGCTGTCTTGCACCAAGAGCCTGATGGAGCGGCGCGATGTGGTGATCGTGGCCACTGTGTCGGCCATCTACGGCATTGGCGAGCCCGAGAGCTACCACCGTATGGTGATGACGCTGCGGGTGGGGGACAAGCTGGGGCAGCGGGACGTGATCGCCCAGTTGATCCGCATGCAGTACCAGCGCAACGAGGCGGATTTCAGCCGAGGCAAGTTCCGTGTGCGGGGCGACACCATCGATGTGTTCCCGGCCGAACACTCCGAGCTGGCGATTCGCATTGAGCTGTTTGACGACGAGATTGAGAGCCTGCAGCTGTTCGACCCGCTCACGGGCCGCGTCAAGCAGAAGATCCCGCGTTTTACCGTGTACCCCAGCAGCCACTACGTGACGCCGCGCGACAAGGTGCTGGCGGCGGTCGAGACCATCAAGCTGGAACTGGCCGAGCGCCTGCAGCAGCTGGTGGCTGACGGCAAGCTGGTCGAAGCGCAGCGGCTGGAGCAGCGCACGCGATTTGATCTGGAAATGCTGAGCGAAGTGGGCCACTGCAAAGGCATCGAGAACTACACGCGCCACCTGTCCGGCGCGGCGCCGGGCGATCCGCCCAGCACGCTGACCGACTACATGCCCAAGGACGCGATCATGTTTCTGGACGAAAGCCACCAGATGATCGGCCAGCTCAACGCGATGTACAGCGGCGACCGCTCGCGCAAGACCACGCTGGTCGAATATGGTTTTCGCCTGCCTTCGGCCCTGGACAACCGACCGCTCAAGTTCGAGGAGTTTGAGCAACGCATGCGGCAGGTGATCTTTGTATCGGCCACGCCCGCCGACTACGAAAAGACCCATGCAGGCCAGGTGGTGGATCAGGTAGTGCGCCCCACGGGCTTGGTGGACCCGGTGGTGGAAGTTCGTCCAGCCACCCATCAGGTGGATGACGTGCTACAAGAAATACGCATTCGTGTAGAAAAGCATGAGCGCGTACTCATTACCACGTTGACCAAGCGCATGGCCGAGCAGTTGACCGACTATCTCACCGACAACGGTGCCAAGGTGCGCTACCTGCACAGCGATGTGGACACCGTGGAGCGGGTGGAGATCATCCGTGACCTGCGCCTGGGGGCGTTTGACGTGCTGGTGGGCATCAACCTGCTGCGCGAGGGGCTGGACATTCCTGAGGTGTCACTCGTGGCGATCCTCGATGCGGACAAGGAGGGCTTCTTGCGCGCCGAGCGCAGCCTGATACAGACCATTGGCCGTGCAGCGCGCAACTTGAACGGCCATGCCATCCTGTACGCCGACCGCATCACCGACTCCATGAAAAAAGCCATGGGTGAGACGGAACGCCGGCGCATCAAGCAGATCGCATACAACGAGGCCAACGGGATCACGCCGCGCAGCATTGTCAAGCGGGTAAGAGACCTGATTGACGGCGTGTACAGCGAAAAAGCCGGCAAGGACGCCGAGCGCCTGGAGCAGGAAGCATTGCAGCGCGCGCAGGTGGAGGACATGTCCGAGAAAGACGTGGCACGCGAGATCAAGCGCCTGGAAAAGCTCATGCTGGAACATGCGCGCAACCTAGAGTTCGAGCAGGCGGCCCGGGTGCGCGACCAGCTCACGCGTCTCAAGGACCAGGCCTTTGGCGCGCACGGCAGCGATTCCGTGGCCTTGTAAAAGGGATTGCGATTGGGAATGCGATGAGAAAATACTATTGAGTCGATTAATAACTATTTGGTTTTTTAACCCGACAGAATCAATAGGGATTTGTGCTATACTTGCACAAAACACTCAACAAAACAGCCCAACGATGAAGGGCTCCGTGGCAGGTGACTGTGCGGAGTAAGGGGCGGAGACGGTGCCTCGCTGGCAAACAGTCAGCGCAGGCGGTTTCTTCAACGAACAAGCCTTAGCACAAGGAGCTTGCGATGCGTCTCACAACCAAAGGCCGTTTTGCGGTCACCGCCATGATTGACCTGGCCCTGCGTCAGAACAACGGCCCCGTCACGCTGGCTGCCATCAGCCAGCGTCAGCAGATTTCGCTGTCGTACCTGGAGCAACTCTTTGGCAAGCTGCGCCGCCATGAGCTGGTGGAATCCACCCGTGGCCCCGGCGGCGGTTACACGCTGGCCCGCAAGGCGGGCGACATTACCGTGGCAGACATCATTGTTTCGGTGGACGAGCCCATCGACGCCACCCAATGTGGTGGCAAGGAAAACTGCCTGGGTGAAGCCGGTCGTTGCATGACGCACGAGTTGTGGGCCTCGCTGAACCAGCGCATGGTCGAATTCCTGGATTCCGTCACCCTGCAAAAACTGGTGGACGAGCAGCTCGCCAAGGGCGTGCAAATCGAAGACAAGCCCGTGGTGCGCCGCGCCATCTCCACCACCCCGGTGGTCAAGCCCATCCGCGTGAATGCCCCGAACTCGGTGTTCGCGTTGGGTAATGTTTTCGCCAAATCCTGACTTCAGAGGCGTGGTGCTGGCCCTGGGGTCGGCACTGCCCTGACCGCGTTTTAATCGTTTTCTTGTTTGTTCTGCCTCTTCTGTTTGCCAGCCAGAACCCTTTACTGAGCCAGCCATGGACATGACCCCGCACTTCCCCATTTACCTCGACTATGGCGCCACGACCCCGGTAGACCCCCGCGTGGTGGACGCCATGATTCCTTGGTTGCGTGAGCACTTTGGTAACCCGGCATCGCGCAGCCACGCATGGGGCTGGGAGGCCGAAGAGGCGGTGGAAAAAGCGCGTGTGCAGGTGGCGGACCTGATCGGTGCCGACCCCCGCGAAATCGTCTGGACCAGCGGCGCGACAGAGTCCATCAACCTGGCCTTGAAGGGCGCTGCGCATTTCTACAAGGGCAAGGGCAAGCACCTCATTACCCTTAAGACCGAGCACAAGGCCGTGCTGGACACCATGCGCGAGCTGGAGCGCCAAGGCTTTGAAGCCACCTATCTGGACGTGCAGGAAGACGGCTTGGTCAACATGGATGCCCTGAAGGCTGCCATCCGTCCAGACACCGTGCTGATCAGCATCCTCTTCGTGAACAACGAAATCGGTGTGATCCAGGACATCCCCGCCATTGGCGCCCTGTGCCGTGAGAAGGGCATCCTGCTGCATGTGGATGCCGCCCAGGCGACGGGCCGTGTCGAGATCGACATGAACGTGCTGCCCATCGATATGATGAGCATGACCGCCCACAAGACCTACGGCCCCAAAGGCATCGGTGCGCTGTACGTGCGCCGCAAGCCCCGCGTGCGGCTGGAAGCCCAGATGCACGGTGGCGGCCATGAACGCGGCATGCGTTCGGGCACCTTGCCCACGCACCAGATCGTGGGCATGGGCGAGGCTTTCCGCATCGCCAAGGAAGAAATGGCCGAGAGCAACGCCAAGGCCAAGGCCCTGCAGCAGCGCTTGCTCGACGGCCTCAAGGACATCGAACAGGTCTACATCAACGGCAGCCTGGAGCGTCGTGTGCCGCAGAACCTGAACATGAGCTTCAATTTCGTCGAAGGCGAATCGCTCATCATGGGTATCAAGGGCCTGGCGGTGTCTTCGGGCTCGGCCTGCACCTCTGCCAGCCTGGAGCCCAGCTATGTGCTGCGCGCTTTGGGCCGCAGCGACGAGCTGGCCCACAGCAGCCTGCGCATGACCATCGGCCGTTTCACGACCGAGGAAGAGATTGACTACGCCATCTCCACCATTCGCGAGAACGTGGCCCGCCTGCGCGAACTGAGCCCGCTGTGGGAGATGTACAAGGACGGCATCGACATCAGCACCATCCAGTGGGCTGCTCACTGATTCCGCACACATTCTGGACGCATTGAAGAGGTACACATCATGGCTTATTCAGACAAAGTGGTTGACCATTACGAGAACCCCCGCAACGTGGGTTCGTTCGACAAGGGTGACGATTCGGTGGGCACCGGTATGGTGGGCGCGCCTGCCTGCGGCGACGTGATGAAGCTGCAGATCAAGGTGAACCCTGAAACCGGCGTGATCGAAGACGCCCGCTTCAAGACCTACGGCTGTGGCTCGGCGATTGCCTCCTCGTCGCTGGTGACCGAGTGGGTCAAGGGCAAGACGCTGGACGAAGCCGCAGCGCTCAAGAACAGCGAGATCGCCGAAGAGCTGGCCTTGCCGCCCGTCAAGATCCACTGCTCCATCCTGGCGGAAGATGCCATCAAGGCAGCTGTGCTGGACTACAAGACCAAGCACGCCGCCACGGCCACTGCCGCCTGATTGTTTGACGGATAGATCGAGAGACATGGCCATTACGCTGACAGAAGCTGCAGCCCGGCACGTCAACCGCTACCTTGCCCGCCGTGGCAAGGGGTTGGGCGTGCGTCTGGGGGTCAAGACGACCGGCTGCTCGGGGCTTGCCTACAAGCTGGAGTATGTGGACGCGAGCGAGCCCGAGGACATCGTGTTTGAAAACCACGGCGTCAAGGTGCTGATTGACCCCAAGAGCCTGGCCTACATCGATGGCACCGAGCTGGACTTTGTCCGTGAGGGGCTGAACGAAGGCTTCAAGTTCAACAACCCCAACGAGCGTGATCGCTGCGGTTGCGGGGAGAGCTTCCGCGTCTGAACGTCTTCAGCTGATGTAACGCCAAACCGCCAACGCGCTCTGTGCTGGCGGTTTTTTCTTGGATTTTCTTCACGCCCCCTTGCGCATGAATCTGCAATCTGACGACTTCGAACTGTTTGGCCTGGCGTGCCGCTTTGCACAAGAACGCAGCGCCATCGACGCGCGCTGGAAGGAACTGCAGCGCGAAGCCCACCCCGACAAGTTTGCTGCGCAAGGCGCTGCGGCGCAGCGCGTAGCGATGCAGTGGTCCGTGCGCATCAACGAGGCTTACCAACGCCTGAAGGACCCCATGCGCCGGGCGGCCTATCTGTGCGAACTGCACGGAGCGCCTATCCGTGCCGAAGACAACACCGCCATGCCCGCTGCGTTTTTGATGCAGCAGATGGAATGGCGCGAGGCACTGGAAGATGCCCGCGCAGACAGCGAGCTGGACGCACTGGACGATGAGGTGGAACAAGCCCGGCGTGCCGCTCTGTCGCAGTGCGAGCAACTCATCGACCAGCAGCAGGACTATGCCGGCGCGGCCCGCCAGGTCAGAGCCCTCATGTTCATTGCGCGATTTGCGGACGACATAGAACGTCGCCGAGAGCAACTGGGACAATAGAGCGGTTTTGCTTTCCCCCTGGGGCCCCTGTCGCTTGCTGAGGTGATGGCGTCCCCCACCACGTTGAGACCCGAAATTTCATGGCGCTTTTGCAGATCTCCGAACCCGGCCAGTCCCCCGACCCGCACCAGCGGCGCATCGCGGTGGGCATTGACCTGGGCACCACCCATTCTCTGGTTGCCGCTGTGCGCAATGGTGTGTCCGAATGCCTGCCCGATGCACAGGGCAGGGTGCTGCTGCCCTCGGTGGTGCGCTACCTGGCCAACGGCGGTCGCCAGATCGGATATGACGCCGTGGCGGCGCAGGCCCAGGATGCACGCAACACCATTGCCTCGGCCAAACGCTTCATGGGGCGTGGCCTCAAGGACGTGGCGGAAGCGGGCAAGCTGCCATACGACTTCGTGACAGCTGCTGATGGCGGCGAGGGCGGTATGGTCAGCCTGGCCACGGTGGATGGCAACAAGTCGCCCGTCGAGATCAGTGCCGAGATTCTGGCCACGCTGCGCTACCGCGCTGAAGACACCTTCAATGATGATCTGTATGGCGCAGTGATCACCGTGCCTGCTTACTTCGACGACGCCCAGCGCCAGGCCACCAAGGATGCGGCCAAGCTCGCTGGCATCAACCTGCTGCGCCTGATCAACGAGCCCACTGCGGCGGCGATTGCCTATGGCCTGGACAACGCCAGCGAGGGCGTCTACGCCGTCTATGACCTGGGTGGGGGTACGTTTGATATTTCCATCCTGCGCCTGACGCAGGGCGTGTTCGAAGTGATCGCCACGGGCGGCGACTCTGCCCTCGGAGGCGACGACTACGACGCTGCGCTGGCAGACTGGGTGCTGCAGCAGGTGGGGCAACAGGCGGTCACACCAGCCGACAAGTCGGCCGTGCGCATGGCTGCACGCGCCTGCAAGGAGGCCTTGACTGCTACTGATTTGGTAGCATTCAAGGCAGAGCTATCTAGCGCTTCTGTGCAATTTGACGTCAAACGGTTGGATTTTGACGCGGTGACGGCCGATTTGACCGCCCGCTCCATGGCGGCTGTGCGCCGTGCCCTTCGCGATGCGCATCTGGCGCGCGATGAAGTGCAGGGCGTGGTCATGGTGGGCGGCTCCACCCGCATGCCGCAGGTCCAGCGGGCCGTGGCGGAGTTCTTTGGCAAGAAGCCACTGACCAACCTGAATCCCGACGAAGTGGTCGCGCTGGGTGCCGCCATCCAGGCCAACCAGCTGGCCGGTAACAACACGGCTGGCGACCTGCTGCTGTTGGACGTGATTCCGCTGTCCCTGGGCATCGAAACCATGGGCGGGTTGGTGGAGCGCATTGTTGCGCGCAACGAGACCATTCCGACCGCCAAGGCGCAGGACTTCACGACCTACAAGGACGGACAGACCGCGCTGGCCATCCATGTGGTGCAAGGCGAGCGTGACCTGGTGCAGGACTGCCGCAGCCTGGCGCGCTTTGAGTTGCGCGGTATTCCCCCGATGGCGGCAGGCGCTGCGCGTATCCGTGTGACCTTCACCGTCGATGCCGATGGCCTGCTGAGCGTGGCCGCGAAAGAGCAGGGCAGTGGGGTGGAGGCCCGCATTGACGTGAAGCCGTCGTATGGCCTCACGGACGATCAGATCGCGCGCATGCTGCAGGATGGCTTTGCCACGGCCGCGCAGGACATGAAAGCCCGTGCCGTGGTCGAGGCCCGCGTGGACGCCGACCGCATGCTGATTGCCACGCAAAGCGCGCTTGACGCGGATGGCGACGTGCTCAGCCCCAAGGAGCGGGCTGCCATCGACGCTCTGATGGTGGCCTTGCGCCACCAGCGCGACGCCGACGATGCCGCGGCCATCGAGGCCGCCGCGGAAGCCCTGGCCAAGGGCACCGAGGCGTTTGCAGCCCAGCGCATGAACCGCGGTATCCAGCAGGCCCTGGCCGGCAAGAACGTTGCGAGCCTGTGATACGAGCCAGCGCATCCCTCTGAACAAGAAAAAGACCACCCCATGCCTGTCATCAAGATCCTTCCCCATCCCGAATACTGCCCCGCTGGCACTGAGATCACGGCGCCCGCAGGCACCTCGATCTGTGAGGCCCTGCTGGACAACCACATCAACATCGAGCATGCCTGCGACATGAGCTGTGCCTGCACCACCTGCCACGTCATCGTGCGCCAGGGGCTGAACTCGCTGAATGCGGCAGAAGAAGAGGAAGAAGACCTGCTGGACCGCGCCTGGGGCCTGGAGCCGCAGTCGCGCCTGTCCTGCCAGGCCATCCTGGCGCAGACCGACCTGATCGTTGAAATTCCGAAGTACACGATCAACCATGCCAAGGAAAACCACTGATGTCCCGGCAAATTGTCCTGGACACTGAGACCACCGGCCTTTCGGCCGAAGGTGGTGACCGCATCATTGAACTGGGTTGCGTGGAGCTGCTCAACCGCAAGCTGACCGGCAACAACCTGCATCTGTACTTCAACCCTGGCCGTGACAGCCATGAAGATGCGCTGAAGGTGCACGGCATCAGCAACGAGTTCCTGAAGGACAAACCCAAATTTGCCGACGTGGTGGACGACATCCTGCAGTACCTGCAGGGCGCCGAGATCATCATCCACAACGCAGCGTTCGACGTAGGCTTTCTCAACAAGGAACTGGAGCTGGTGGGGCGCCCGGCGTTTGGCACCTATGTGCAAAGCGTGACCGACACGCTGGCCATGGCCAAGGAGATGTACCCGGGCAAGCGCAACTCGCTGGACGCCCTGTGCGACCGCCTGGGCGTGGACAACTCGGGCCGTACGCTGCACGGCGCCTTGCTCGACGCCGAGCTGCTGGCCGACGTCTACATCAATCTCACACGCGGGCAGGATGCCTTGCTGATCGCCGACGATGGCCATGACAGCGCTGACGGCGTGAAGGTGGCAGCCATCGATTTGCGTGGCCTTGCGCTGCCGGTGCTCCGGGCGAGCGAGCAGGAGCAGGCAGCCCATGCCGAGGTGCTCATGCAGATCGACAAGGCCAGCGGTGGCAAAACAATTTGGCGAACTCTCCAGTCGGCCTGAAAAGCTGTGCCATAATAGAAGGCTGTCGCAGCGACAAGGGTGATTAGCTCAGCGGTAGAGCACTGCCTTCACACGGCAGGGGTCACATGTTCGATCCATGTATCACCCACCATGTTGCTGCCAGACTTTTCGCAGCGGTATCTTTCTCCAAGGTGCTTGCGACGGGTGATTAGCTCAGCGGTAGAGCACTGCCTTCACACGGCAGGGGTCACATGTTCGATCCATGTATCACCCACCAATTCAAAAACCCCTGCAGGTTCCTGACCTGCAGGGGTTTTTTCTTGGCTCGTCCGCCTGTCTGCAAGCTGCAAAGTGCAGCGACCATTCGCCAAAGCGGCGTACAACGCAGGCTTGCGCGCTACATTTGTCGCCCGTACCTGCAACGCTGCATCCATGATCACCTTCCACAATCCCTTGCACCAGGGGCATGCACCGGCCCACGAATTCTTTCGGGGCGAGCGCGTGCCCTGTTTTGAAAAACCCGAACGTGTGGACTATGTGGAAGACGCCCTGCGCACACGCAGCCACGCCCTGGTGTTGCCCGATGTGGACTGTAATGCCGTGCTGGCGCAGGTGCATGCGCCGCGCTATCTGGCCTTTCTGCAGACCGCCTGGCAACAGTGGCTGGCACTGGACCCAGCCAATGCGTCAGTGCAGCCTTTTCCGTCTGTCTGGCCGGTGCGCACGCTGCGCAGTGATGTGGAACCCGATAACTTTGTCGCACGGCTGGGGCTGTACTCCATGGACAACGGTACACCCATGGCGGCAGGAACCTGGGCCGCAGCCAAGGCGGGGGCCGATGCTGCTGCCAGCGCGGCGGCACGCGTTGCGCTGGGGACGCGCGCCGCGTTTTGCTGCACACGGCCGCCAGGGCATCATGCGGGCCCGGACTTCATGGGGGGCTATTGCTTCTTGAACAACGCCGCCGTGGCAGCGCAAACCCTGCGCAACCAGGGCGCCCAGCGTGTGGCGGTGCTGGATGTGGACTACCACCACGGCAACGGCACGCAGAGCATCTTTTACGACCGCAGCGATGTGCTGTTCATCAGCATGCACGGTGACCCGCACACGGAGTACCCCTTCTACCTGGGCCACGCCGACGAGACGGGCGAGGGGGCTGGTGTTGGGTTTAACCTGAACCTGCCCTTGCCTGCGGGCACCAGCGCAGCAACATGGTTCGATGCACTTGAGCAAGCCTGCCTGCGCATCACGGATTACCGCGCCGACGGGCTGGTGATCTCTCTGGGGCTGGATGCCTTTGAGGGCGATCCCATCTCGCGGTTTGCACTGGCATCTTCAGATTTCACCCGCCTGGGCGAGCGGCTAGCACGGCTGGGGTTGCCCACGGTGTTCGTGCTGGAAGGCGGCTATGCGGCGGCCGAGCTGGGCACCAATGCCGTCAACGTGCTCGATGGCTTTGAGCAGGCCTGACGCGGCACCCGGCAGGTGATGCAGGAGACGCACTGATGATCGATACGGTGGATTGTGTGGTGGTAGGCGCGGGCGTGGTGGGTCTGGCTGTGGCCCGTGCACTGGCGCTCCAGGGGCGGGAGGTGATGGTGCTGGAGGCAGAGGACGCCATCGGCACTGGCACCAGTTCGCGCAACAGCGAGGTGATTCATGCCGGGCTGTATTACCCCGCAGGTTCGCTCAAGGCCCGGCTGTGCGTGCGGGGCAAGGAATTGCTTTACGCCTACTGCACGGAGCGCGGTGTGCCCCACCGCCGCTGCGGCAAGCTGCTGGTGGCCACCTCTGCCGCCCAGCTGGACAGCCTGGAAGGTATCCAGGTGCGGGCCCGTGCCAACGGAGTGCTGGACCTGCAACGCCTCAGCCGCGAAGAAGCCCTGGCGATGGAGCCCGCGCTGGCCTGCGTTGGTGCCTTGCACTCGCCCAGCACCGGCATCGTCGATAGCCATGCGCTCATGCTGGCGTTGCAGGGCGATCTGGAGCATGCGGGTGGTGTTGTAGCGCTGAATTCGCCACTGGCGCTAGCATCTATTGGCTCTGATGCTATTGATTTGGAAGCGGTGGATGGCACGCGTCTCCGCGCGCGCACCCTGGTCAACGCCGCCGGGTTGCACGCCCCCGCGCTGGCTGCGCGATTCGCCGGGCTGGCCCTGCAGCATGTGTCCACCGCTTACTACGCCAAGGGCAACTATTTCACGTTGACGGGCAAGGCGCCGTTCAGCCGACTGATTTACCCGGTGCCCGAGGCGGCTGGGCTGGGTGTACACCTCACGCTGGACCTGGGCGGCCAGGCCAAGTTTGGCCCGGACGTGCAATGGGTGGACTCGCCCGACGATCTGCAGGTGGACCCCGCGCGCGGCGATGCCTTCTATGCCGAGGTGCGCAAATATTGGCCGGGCTTGCCAGATGGCGCTCTGGCGGCGGGCTACGCGGGCATGCGCCCCAAGATCCACGGGCCCAGTGCACCCGCTGCCGACTTCGTCATTCAAGGGCCTGCTGCCCATGGGGTGGCGGGGCTGGTCAACCTCTTTGGCATCGAGTCGCCTGGCTTGACAAGTGCCCTGGCCATTGCGGAGCATGTGGCTGCGCTGGTTTGATCTGCGGCAAGTCATTTGCAATCAGTAACCTCTTGCGTCCCCGTCCTACGAGGGGTTTCTGCACGGATGGCTAAGATGAACTTCAGTCCCAACGTTCGCGTGCGGGGTTTTCCATCACTTTTGGCACTACATAGAAAGGCTTGTATGACTGCTTCTGACACCACGACCACCCAGGGTGAACTGGAAAAGCTGGTTTCCGATCTGCGGGGGCTGTTGGCCAACAAGGACCTGGACGCAGTGCCTGAAATCAAGCTGCTGCGACAGCGCCTGGACGATGGCATGCACAACGTGCGTGAATCCGCTGTGCGCGCTGCTCAGGACGCCGCCCGCCAAGCGAAGGAAGCCGCTTTGGCAGCCGACCGCTACGCCCATGACGAACCTTGGCGTGTGGCGGGTGCCGCATTGGCCGTGGGTGCGTTGGTTGGCTTTCTGCTTGCACGCCGCTGATCGTCGCTGTCCTCCCATGACGGCACGCCACAGAGGCAACAAGACATGAATTGGCTCTCGCTGCTCGGTCTGGAAGGGTTGGCCGCCCGCTGGCGTGCCAACCTGATCGAGGGCGCCATCGCCGCCGAAGACCGGATGGATCTGGCCCGCCTGGAATGGGCGGACCTCAGGCAGCGGCTGCAACAACTGCTGGTGCTGACCATTCTGGTCGTTGGGCTCACGGTGGTGGCCCTGATCATGGTGTCGCTGGCGGTGCTGGTGCACTTTTGGGACTCACCGCAACGCACGCTGGTGGCGTGGGTGGTGGCTGCCGTGTGGGCTGCAGGCTGGGCCGCCGCCACGGTGTCGTTGGTGTCTGTGGCGCAGCGCGCGGGCAGCGGCTTTGCGCTGACGCGGCGAGAGTTGGCCCAGGACTGGCGTGACATCAAGGAGCGCTTGTGAGCACCCCCTACCCAACAATTGGTACACCGCAGACTGCGCCCACGGTAAGGCTGGTGGCTACGCCGGAGCAGCAGCGTGTGCTTGACCGAATTGAACTGCAGCGCGAGCGGCTGCGTGCCCGCCGCGTGGCCCGGGCCCAGGCCCGCGCGCTCGCGGAGCAAGCCGGAGGCGCCACGGGCGGTGGAGATGCCTCGCTGGCGCTGCGCGCCGCCGGGTTCGCGCGCGAACACCCGCTGGCGGTGGCGGCCATGGCCGGTGTCGCTCTGGTGGCCGGCCCGCGCAGGTTGATCCGGTGGGCGGGCATTGTCCTGCCGATGCTGATGCGCTTGCGGCGCTGACCACTGGCGGGGTTGCGGAGGGCGGCGTCCCGCTGCTCAAACCCACCCCGAAAACTGAAACGGAGCCCTGTTGCCAGAGGCTCCGTTTTCTTATGGGGCCATGTGGTCGAGCGTTTGTGGCCCGAGGGGTCAGCGCAAGGCCTTGATGGCCTTGGCGGCCTTCACGACCAGCGCAGGGCCTTCATAAATCAGGCCGGTGTAGATCTGCACCACGTCTGCCCCTGCGCGAATCTTGCTCACTGCGTCGTCGGCGCTCATGATGCCGCCGACACCAATGATGGGGAATTCGCTGCCCAAGGTTGCGCGCAGCTGCCGAATGACCTGGTTGCTGGCTTCCAGCACCGGAGTGCCACTCAACCCCCCCGTCTCTTCCGCGTGTCGCATGCCCTGCACCGCAGCGCGGCTGATGGTCGTGTTGGTGGCAATCACACCGTCCATGCCGTGGCGCTGCAGCGTGGCAGCGATCACTGCCACCTGGGCTTCATCTAGGTCCGGTGCAATCTTCACAAAAACCGGCACGCGCCGCTGGTGCTGGGTGGCCAGCGCCTCACGGCGCTCGGCAATCGCTCCCAGCAGTGCATCCAGTGCGGCATCGCTTTGCAATGCGCGCAGGTTCTGGGTGTTGGGTGAGCTGATGTTGACCGTCACGTAGTCGGCATGGGGGTATACGCCCTCCAGGCAGATCAGGTAGTCGCTGGTGGCGTTCTCGATGGGGGTGGTGGCGTTCTTGCCGATGTTGAGACCGAGCAGCATGGGGTGCTGACGGTTCTGCTTGCGAAACTGCGCCTGCTGCACATTGCGCAGGAAGGCATCCAGGCCTTCGTTGTTGAAGCCCAGACGGTTGATGAGTGCGCGGGCCTCGGGCAGGCGAAACATGCGCGGCTTGGGGTTGCCCGGCTGCGCTTTGGGGGTCACGGTGCCCACTTCCACAAAACCGAAACCCATGGCGCCCAGCGCGTCAATGCAGCGCGCATTCTTGTCCAGGCCCGCCGCCATGCCCACGCGGTTGGGAAACTTCAGCCCCGCCAGGGTGATGGGGTCGTTCACAGTTTCGTTGCACCAGGCCCATTGCAGCGGCGTGCGCTGCCCGCGCGCCAGCATGTCCATGGTGAGTTCGTGGGCGGCCTCGGCATCCATGCCGAAGAGAAAGGGGCGGGTGAGGGCGTAGGGGATCAGGGACATGGGGAGATAATTCAGGATTACCCCCGATTTTCTCCCATGACGACCACCACTCCCCTGACCCAAGACGAACTCAAGACCCTGGTAGGCCAAGCCGCGCTGCAATACGTGGTGCCTGGCGAGATTGTGGGGGTGGGCACCGGCTCCACCGTCAACAAGTTCATTGACGCCCTGGCGGGCATGAAGGACCAGATCAAGGGCGCTGTCTCCAGCTCCGTAGCCAGCACAGAACGCCTGAAGGCACTGGGTATCGCCGTGTTCGATGCCAATGAGGTGCCATCGCTCTCCGTCTACATCGACGGCGCGGACGAGATCGACGGCCAGGGTTACATGGTCAAGGGTGGCGGCGCTGCACTGACACGCGAGAAGATCGTGGCAGCGTTGGCCGAGCGCTTTGTGTGTATCGCCGACGAATCCAAGTTGGTGAAGGCCCTGGGCCAGTTTCCGTTGCCGGTGGAGGTGATCCCGATGGCTGCCAATCACATTGCGCGCCGTTTTGCCGCCATGGGTGGACAGGCCAGCTTGCGACTCAAGGACGGACAGCCACTGGTGACTGACAACGGCCAGCACATTCTGGACGTGAAGGGCTTGTCCATCACCGACCCGCTGGCGTTCGAGTCAGAGATCAACCAATGGCCTGGCGTGGTGACCGTGGGTGTGTTTGCCCACCAGAAGGCATCCGTGTGCCTGCTGGGTACGGCGCAGGGCGTGAAGACCATCACCTATTGAGGAATGGTGGAGGGGTGGGGGACAAGTCCACCACCGTAGTTCGCCAATACAAAAGGGGCCTCTGGAGGCCCCTTTTCTGTTGTGTGGAGGTGAATGGAAGGACGTAGCCGCCTGGAGGCGGCTACGTCACAGTGTCAGAACCGGATACCGGCGGGATTGCTTGGTGTTGGGCCGTCATTGACCGGTGGAGGGAGCGCGGGCCGTGCCGGCGCTTTCGGTTCGGCGGCGGGTGCGGACTCCACCGGCTTGGCCGCAACCAGCGGGGTGGGCGCTGGCTGGCGGTAGTTGCTGGGCAACTGGGATTGTTTGGGGTAACCCGCTGCGTCGAGGTATTGGATCCACTCCGCGTCAGAAAAGCCCACCAGTTGCTGGCCGCCAATGGTGCCAAAAGGCAGGCTGGTGCTGCCACTCAGGCGTTGCAGTGCGGCAATGTCCTCATTGCTGGCCACTGTGCGCTCGGTATAGGGCACACCGCGTGATGTCAGCATGTTGCGCAAGCTTCCGCAGGGTGCGCAGTCATTGCCGGTGTAGATGGTCACCGGGTACCGGTTGGCGACCTGGCGCAGTTCGTAAGGCAACGCTCCATTGACCGCTGCCGGGCTTGCGGTCGCGGCAGCCGGGGCTGCAGGGCTGCGCGCGGGCGGTGCAGTGGTTTCGGCCGGAGGGCGGTCCGAGAAAGTCACCTTGCCGTCGGGCCCGACAATGCGATAGACATTCTGCGCCTGGGCCCCCACTGAGGCGAGGGCCATCAACAAGGAGGCAGCGGCAGGAGCGAACGTAGTACGGGGCATGCGGGTTCTCCTCATTCTTGTGGGGCTGTGGTTTTTTAGAGGCCAGGCGACAGACCGCACTCAGGCGGTCAGTTCTTCCGCCATGCCCTGGTGGCGCAGCAGGGCATCCAGACTGGGCTCGCGGCCACGGAAGGCCTTGAAGGACTCCATGGCGGGGCGGCTGCCACCCGCTTCCAGAATGGCCTCACGGTAGCGTCTCCCGGTTTCGGTGCTGGGCAAGCCGTCGGTACCGGCGGTTTCTTCAAAGGCGGCGTAGGCGTCGGCGCTGAGTACCTCGGCCCATTTGTAGCTGTAGTACCCCGCTGCATAGCCCCCGGCAAAGATGTGGCTGAAGGTGTGGGCCGTGCGGCTGAACGCGGGCGGCTGCAGCACGGCCACTTCCTGGCGCACCTGGGTCAGCAGGGGCATGAAGTCCTGGGCCGGGTCGTGTTCGGTGTGCAGCAGCATGTCGAACAAGGCAAACTCGATCTGGCGCAGGGTCTGCATGCCGCTCTGGAAGTTCTTGGCGGCGATCATCTTGTCAAACAGCGTGCGCGGCAGCGGCGCGCCGGTGTCCACGTGGGCCGTCATGTGTCTGAGCACATCCCATTCCCAGCAGAAGTTTTCCATGAACTGGCTGGGCAGCTCCACGGCGTCCCATTCGACGCCGCCAATGCCGGAAACATCGCGTTCGTTCACCTGGGTCAGCATGTGATGCAGTCCGTGGCCAAATTCATGGAACAGCGTGATCACGTCGTCATGGGTCAACAGTGGCGGCTTACCGTCCACACCGTCCGCGAAGTTGCAGACGAGGTGGGCAATCGGTGTTTGCAGCACTCCGGTGTCGGGGCGCTGCCAGCGCGTGCGCACGTCATCCATCCAGGCGCCGCCCCGCTTGCCGGTGCGCGCGGGCTGATCGAGGTAGAACTGGCCCACCAGTTGGCCGTTGCGTTCGATGCGATAGAACTCCACCGCAGGGTGCCACACCGGTGCCGTGTCGCGGCGGATGGACACTTCAAACAGCGTCTCAATGATCTTGAACAGGCCTGCCAATACCTTGGGTGCCGTGAAGTACGCCTTGAGCTCCTGCTCGCTGAAGGCGTAGCGGGCTTCCTTGAGCTTTTCAGAGATGTAGGGCCAGTCCCAGGGCTGCGGATCGGCCAGGCCCAGGTGTTCGGCCGCAAAGGCGCGCAGGTCGGCCACGTCCTTTTCGGCATAGGGCCGGGCGCGGCGGGCGAGATCACGCAAGAACTGGACAACCTCGGCGGGCGACTGGGCCATCTTGGGCACCACGGAGACTTCACCAAAGTTGGCGTAGCCCAGCAGCTGGGCTTCTTCTCGGCGCAAGGCCAGGATTTCGCCAATCAGCGCGGTGTTGTCGAATTTCTGGCCTTCGCCTTCGGCCTGGTCCGAGGCACGGGTGACATAGGCGCGGTATAGCTTGGCGCGCAGGTCGCTGCGGGTGGCAAACTGCATCACCGGCAGGTAGCAAGGCATTTTCAGGGTGAGCTTGTAGCCTGGTTTCCCGTCCGCCTGTGCGGCCGCCAAAGCGGCTTGCTGCACATCGGCCGGCACACCGTCCAGTTCCTCAGCGGTGGCGTAGTAGGCATACGCATCGGTGGCGTCCAGCGCGTTTTCGCTGAACTTCTGGCTCAGCTCGGCCTGGCGTTCCTGGATCTGGGCGAAGCGCTCCTTGGCGGCCCCGGTCAGCTCAGCGCCGCTGAGCACGAAGTTGCGCACCGCGTTGCGGTGGGCTTGGCGTTGCTCGGGCGTCAGGGTGGCGGGGTCGATGGCCTTGTACTTGGCATAGAGGCGTTCGTCAGCGCCCAGGCGGGTCCAGAACTCCGTGACGCGGGGCAGGGCGGCGTTGTAGGCCGCGCGCAGTTCCGGTGTGTCGGCAACGCTGTTGAGGTGGCTGACAGCGCCCCAGGCGCGGCCGAGCTGTTCGGTGGCTACATCCAGCACCTTGGCGATGGCATCCCAGCGGGCAGGGAAGTCGGGCGCCGTGACGGTCTCCAGAGCCTGATTGGCACGCTCCAGCAGCACATCAACCGCAGGGGCTACGTCCTGTGGGGTGATGCGGTCAAAGGCGGGGAGGTCGGAGAAGTCGAGAAGGGCGTTGCTCATGCGGGATTAGATGGCGCCAGGCGGCGCAGGTTCAAGTTGCAAAGCGGCTGGCGTCTTCCCCGGGCGCGGTCAGCGCGCGGCAGCCCGCTCGGCGGCTTCGATGGTGTTCACCAGCAGCATGGTAATGGTCATGGGTCCAACCCCGCCAGGGACGGGGGTGATCCAGCCCGCCACCTCTTTGACGCCCTCAAAGTCCACATCGCCACACAGTTTGCCGTCGGCCTTGCGGTTGATGCCCACGTCGATCACGATGGCACCGGGCTTGACCATGTCGGCGGTGAGCGTGTTGGCGCGGCCGACCGCAGCCACCACGATGTCTGCCTGGCGGGTGTGGTAGCCCAGGTCGGGGGTGCCGCTGTGGGTGACGGTGACCGTGGCATTGGCCTGCAGCAGCAGCAGGGCCATGGGCTTGCCCACGGTATTGCTGCGCCCGATGACCACGGCATGTTTGCCCTTGATCGACTGGCCGGTGGACTCGATGAGCTTCATGCTGCCGTAGGGCGTGCAGGGGCGGAAACCGTCCAGCCCCGCCATGAGTTCGCCAGCCGACAGCACCGAGTAGCCATCCACATCCTTGGAGGTGGCAATGGCCTCGATGACCTTGTGCGGGTCAATGTGCTTGGGCAGGGGCATCTGCACCAGGATGCCGTGCACCGTGGGGTCGGCATTGAGGGCTTCGATGCGTGCCAGCAGCGCAGCCTCGCTCAGATCGGCGTCGTACTTTTCAAAGATGGAGCGCACGCCGCTGTCCTCGCAGGCCTTGACCTTGTTGCGCACATACACGGCCGAGGCCGGGTCTTCGCCCACCAGAATCACCGCCAGGCCAGGCTGGTGGCCACGGGCGGTGAGGGCGGCAGCGCGTTGCGCCACCTCGCTGCGAAGTTGGCGGGAAAGGGCGTTGCCGTCGATGAGTTGGGCTGTCATGTCAGAAAATACAAGTCAAAATGGCTGGTAGCGCTAGTGCAATATGCGCTGGTAGCTATCAAAATGGGAGCAATCAGCCCTTGGGCGCGTTCTGCCCCAGAGCGATCTTGAGCAGGTCGGCCACCGTGTTGGCGTTGAGCTTTTCCATGATGTTGGCGCGGTGTGCCTCCACCGTCTTGATGCTGATGCCCAGGTCGTCAGCGATCTGCTTGTTCAGGCGACCGGCCACGATGCGTTCGAGCACCTGCGCCTCGCGGCTGGTGAGCTTGGACAGCAGGGCGTCGCGGCTGGCGGCCTGCTGGTAGCCCGCGAAGGCTTCGCGGGCGTGGTCCAGCATGCGCTCGACCAGGCCCACCAGCTCTTCTTCGTCAAAAGGCTTCTGGATGAAGTCCAGTGCACCTTTCTTCATGGTGTTCACGGCCATAGGTACGTCGCCGTGGCCGGTGATGAACACGATGGGCAGCGGCGATTTGCGCTCAATGAGGCGGTCCTGCAGTTCCAGGCCGGTCATGCCGCCCATGCGGATGTCCACGATCAGGCAGGCCACCTCGCGCGGATCGTAGCGTGAGAGAAACGTCTCGGCCGAATCAAAGCAACGCACCCGGTAGTCCTTGCCTTCCAGCAGCCACTGCAGGGAATCGCGAACTGCTTCGTCGTCGTCCACAACGTAAACAGTGCCTTTTTTCGGAATCAAGCTCATGCAACAGTCCTTGGGTTTTGTTCGTTTGCTACAGAATTTGTAGTGGCATCAGCAGGCTTGGCAAGCGGCAGCCAGAAGGAGAACCTGCAGCCTGTAACCTCCGAGCCATTGTAGAGGTTCTCCGCCTGCATCCGGCCCTGGTGGGACTCGACGATGCTGCGGCACAGATTGAGGCCCATGCCCATGCCTTCCTGCTTGGTAGAGAAGAAGGCCTCGAACAGGCGGTCCAGCACTTCGGGGGCCAGCCCCTTGCCGGTGTCCTGCACCGAGAACTCGACCACCTGGCGGTCATCGATCTGCTTGGGCACCACGCGCAGCTCCACGCTGCGGTTGGGCGCGGGGCGGTCGGCGTGCTGGATGGCCTCGGCGCCGTTCTTCATCAGGTTGACGAGCACCTGCTCGATCAGGATGGTGTCGGCCATCACTTGCGGCAGGCGCGCGGCGACGTAGTGCGTCAGGCGCACGTTGTGTCGGCGCAGTTCGATGTCGGCCAGCTCGACGGCTTCGTTGACCATCGAATGCACATCGGCCAGCGTGCGGTTGGGCTCGCTCTTTTTCACGAACGAGCGGATCCGCTGGATGATCTGGCCTGCGCGCTGCGCTTGGTGGGCTGTCTTTTGCAGGGCGGTGAGCAGGGCCTCTTCGGTGAGCTGGCCGCTCTGGATGCGCGAAACCATGCCGCTGCAGTAGTTGTTGATGGCGGTGAGCGGCTGGTTGAGTTCGTGCGCCACGCTGGACGCCATCTCGCCCATGGTGATGAGGCGGCTGACCGACTGCGCGCGCTCGGCCTGCCGCTGGGCCTGCTCTTCAGCCAGGCGGCGGGGGGTGATGTCCGTGGCAATCACCATCTGGGCCAGGCGGCCGTCCACCCAGTTCAGATAGCGCGAGCGCACTTCCAGCCACTTGCCCAGGTCGGGCAGGTAGATCTCGGCGTTTTCACTGCGGGCGCTGGTCAGCGTGTCGGTGGGCAGGCCCATCAGGCCGTCCTCATCGTCCATGCCACTTTGCTCCTTGCCCGCAATCGGCACCACGCCTGCCTGCGCCACCAGTTGCAGGTGCCCGCCGGTTTGCGACCCGAACCACTGGCGGTAGAGCTTGTTGGCAAACAGCAGCTCTTCGCTGCCCAGGGGGGCCACCGACACCGAGGCGTCCAGCGACTCCAGCACGATGGTGAAGCGCTCGTGCGATGCGGAAAGTTGTTCGCGGATGCGGTTGGGCTCGGTGATGTCGGTCATCGAGGTCATCCAGCCCGTCTGCTGGCCATGGGCGTCGATCAGCGGAGACACATAGAGCCGGGCGTCGAACAGCGTCCCGCTCTTGCGCTTGACGCGCACCTGAAAGCCGCCTGCCATGGTGTTGCCGCGCAGTTCGTCGCGCAGCTTGGCCTGCAGGGTTTCGTGATCGGCCTCAGGCCAGTAGGGGAATGGGGCCTTCAGGCCCACCAGCTCTTCGGCACTCCAGCCCGTCATCTGGCAAAAGGCGGCGTTCACATAGCTGATGCGGCCTTCCATGTCTAGGGCGCGCATGCCGGTGAGGATGGAGTTTTCCATCGCCCGGCGAAAGTTGGTCTCGGCCACCAGGGCCTCTTGCGCCTGCATGCGGCGACGGGTGTGGCGCCAGGTGGCGATCAGCATCCAGGCCGTCATCGCGCTCAGCGTGCCCACCAGCCAGAACAGCCCGCTGCCCACCACGCCAAGCGACGTGCGGTAGGCCTGGGCGCGCAGCACCAGACCGTTGCCAACGGGGGAGACCGGTACCTCGTACTCGTTGGCCTTGGGCGTCCAGGGGAGCAACTGGGTGGCCTTGTTGCGCGGGCCCAGCGGCGTGCCCGCCAGCACCTGGTTCTTGCTGTCGAGCAGCGTCACCGCGTAGCGCGCCAGCACTTCGGTGGGGGTGCCGTAGCGCAGCAGGCTGTCGATGGAATATTCACCCAGCACCACGCCGCTGAACTTGCCCTGGTTGTTGAGCGGTACCTGCAACTGCAGCAATGGGGTCGCATCGCCCGACGTGGCGGCCGGCTGCGCGTACACCGGTTGCTGCAGGTCCCGCGCCAGGCCAAAGGTGTCGGCGGTGTCCCCGGGCTTGAGGACTTCGCCTGCGATGCGCAGCTCACCACTGGCCAGTGTCGGGGCGGCTTGGCTTGCGCGGATGCGTCGGCGGTCGTCAATCCAGGTGATGGCCTGCAGCTCAGGGTACTGGCTGATCAGTGCCTCGGCGCGGCTGATGAACTCTGCCTTACCCAGGTCCTGGTTGGACACATCGCGTGCGATGCGCATGAGTTGCTCTTGCCGTTCCAGCAGGCGCAGGCGTACGCGCTGCTGGGCGTATTCCACGTCGCGCCGTAGGGCTTCTTGTTCGCGTTCGGCTTCTTCGGCGCGCAGGTACCAGAACGCCGCAACGATGGCGGCCAAGAACATCAGCACTGCCGCGAGGGGGGCGAGTGCGGCAAAACGGTCTTGCCGGGTGGGCGACAAGCCGCGCCACCACTTGCGCCACCAGCGTATCGGCGCTGCCACGGTCGTGGCCGTGGGGGAGGGGGTGGTGGGCATCGAATCCATGTAGGGAGTGTAGAGGAGCCCCGGGAGTGCTCAGGCCTTCTGCATCATGTGCGCTTGCAGCAAATTATTGCAATATGAAATGAATAGGCACCATTTGAAATTACGAAAAAATATGCGAAACTAGAGCCAACGTACTAAATTGCTGCCACACCTACAGGAGACAAAGCATGTCAGCTCAGCCCGACCCTCAGGCCGGTTTCGGCATCGGTTCCGATACCGACCAGCAAGAAACCCGTGAATGGATGGACGCGCTGTCCGCCGTGATCGACAAGGAGGGCCCAGAGCGCGCCCACTTCCTGTTGGAACAACTTCTTGAACACGCCCGCCAGAGCAGCATCGACCTGCCGTTTTCTGCCAACACGGGTTACGTCAACACCATCGAGCCGGAAAAAGAGGCGCACTGCCCTGGCAACATCGCCATCGAAAAGCGCCTGCGCGCCTACATGCGCTGGAACGCCATGGCCATGGTGGTGCGTGCCAACCGCCTGAACCCTGCCGACGGCGGCGACCTGGGCGGTCACATTGGTTCGTTTGCCTCGGTGGCCAGCATGTTCGGTGCGGGCTTCAACCACTTCTGGCATGCCGCCAGCGAAGACCACGGCGGTGACCTGCTGTACATCCAGGGCCACAGCGCCCCCGGCATCTATGCGCGCGCTTACCTCGAGGGCCGCCTGAGCGAAGAGCAGCTCGACAGCTTCCGCCAGGAAGTGGACGGCAAGGGCCTGTCCAGCTACCCGCACCCCAAGCTGATGCCCGAGTTCTGGCAGTTCCCTACGGTGTCCATGGGCCTGGGGCCATTGATGGCCATCTATCAGGCCCGCTTCCTCAAGTACCTGCACGCCCGTGGCATTGCCAACACCGAAAACCGCAAGGTGTGGGTGTTCTGCGGTGACGGTGAAATGGACGAACCCGAATCCCTGGGCGCCATCGGCCTGGCCGCGCGCGAAAACCTCGACAACCTGGTCTTCGTGATCAACTGCAATCTGCAGCGCCTGGACGGCCCAGTGCGGGGTAACGGCAAGATCGTGCAAGAACTCGAAGGCGAGTTCCGCGGCGCGGGCTGGAACGTGATCAAGCTGCTGTGGGGCAATGGCTGGGATGCCTTGCTGGCCCGCGACAAGACCGGCAAGCTCAAGCAGCTGATGATGGAAACGCTGGACGGCGATTACCAGGCCATGAAGGCCAACGATGGCGCCTTCGTGCGCAAGAACTTCTTCGGCAAGTACCCCGAGACGCTCAAGCTCGTCGAGCACATGACAGACGAAGAGGTGTTCGAGCTGCGCCGTGGCGGCCACGAGCCCGCCAAGGTGTATGCCGCCTTCCACGCTGCCAATGAGCACAAGAACCAGCCCACCGTGCTGCTGGTCAAGACCGTCAAGGGTTATGGCATGGGCAAGGCCGGTGAAGGCAAGAACACCGTGCACCAGACCAAGAAGCTGTCGGACGAGGACATCAAGTACATCCGCGACCGCTTCAACATCCCGATCCCGGACAGCCAGCTGGCTGACATTCCGTACTACAAGCCGGCCGATGACACCCCGGAGATGCAGTACCTGCACGAGCGCCGCAAGGCCCTGGGTGGCTACCTCCCCAAGCGTCGTCCCAAGGCGGACGAGCACTTCACCGTGCCCGCCATCGAGACCTTCAAGGCCATCCTGGAGCCCACGGCCGAAGGCCGTGAAATCTCCACCACCCAGGCCTACGTGCGCTTCATCACGCAACTGCTGCGCGACCAGGCCCTGGGGCCGCGTGTGGTGCCCATCCTGGTGGATGAGGCCCGCACCTTCGGCATGGAAGGCCTGTTCCGCCAGATCGGCATCTACAACCCCAAGGGCCAGCTGTACACCCCGGTCGATCGCGACCAGGTGATGTACTACAAGGAAGACAAGGCCGGCCAGATCCTGCAGGAAGGCATCAACGAAGCCGGCGGTATGGCCAGCTGGATCGCTGCCGCCACCAGCTACAGCACCAACAACCGCATCATGGTGCCGTTCTACGTGTACTACTCGATGTTCGGCTTCCAGCGCATTGGCGACCTGGCCTGGGCTGCGGGTGACATGCAGGCCCGTGGCTTCTTGCTGGGCGGCACCTCGGGCCGTACCACGCTCAACGGTGAAGGCCTGCAGCACGAAGATGGTCACAGTCACATCCTGGCCAACACCATCCCCAACTGCGTGAGCTACGACCCCACCTTTGCCCACGAAGTGGCGGTGATCATGCACCGTGGTCTCAAGCGCATGGTCGAGCAGCAGGAAAACGTCTTCTACTACATCACGCTGCTCAACGAGAACTACCCGATGCCGGGCCTCGTGGAAGGCACCGAAGAGCAGATCATCAAGGGCATGTACCTGTGCAAGCCCGGCGCCGAGGGTGACAAGCGCGTGCAACTGCTGGGTTCGGGCACCATCCTGCGCGAGTCGCTGGCCGCCCAAACCCTGCTGGCCGCCGACTGGGGCGTGCAGGCCGATGTGTGGAGCTGCCCGAGCTTCAACGAACTCACCCGCGAGGGCCAGGACGTGGACCGCTGGAACCTGCTGCACCCGCTGGAAACCCCGCGTGTGCCGTTTGTGGCGCAGCAGCTGGGCACCAGCACGGGCCCCGTGGTCGCATCCACGGACTACATGAAGGCCTATGCCGAGCAGATCCGTCCCTTCGTACCCAAGGGCCGCAACTACAAGGTGCTGGGCACCGACGGTTTTGGCCGCAGCGACTTCCGCAGCAAGCTGCGCGAGCACTTCGAGGTGAACCGCCACTACATCGTCGTGGCCGCCCTCAAGGCGCTGAGCGAAGACGGCGTGCTGCCCGCCACCAAGGTGGCCGAGGCGATCGCCAAGTACGGCATCAATGCTGACAAGATCAACCCGCTCTACGCATAAAACGAACGGAGACAGAACAATGGCATTGGTCAACATTCAAGTCCCGGACATCGGGGACTTCGACGAAGTGGGCGTGATCGAGTTGCTGGTCAAGGTGGGTGACACCGTGAAGGCCGAGCAGTCGCTCATCACGGTCGAGTCGGACAAGGCATCGATGGAGATCCCATCCAGCCACGCAGGCGTGGTCAAGGAACTCAAGATTGCATTGGGCGACAAGGTCAAACAAGGCTCGGTGATTGCCGTGGTTGAGTCCGCTGACGCGGGCGCTGCCGCAGCCCCGGCCGCTGCGCCGGCTCCCGCCCCGGTGGCGGCACCTGCGCCAGCTCCTGCTGCTGCAGCCCCTGCGGCCACAGGCCCGGTCGAAGTGCGCGTGCCCGACATCGGGGACTTCAAGGACGTGGCCGTCATCGAGATGCTGGTCAAGGTCGGCGACACCATCAAGGTCGAGCAGTCCCTGTTCACCGTCGAATCCGACAAGGCCTCCATGGAGATCCCGTCGCCCGCCGCCGGCGTGCTCAAGGAACTCAAGGTCAAGATTGGCGACACCGTCAACATTGGTGATCTGGTGGCTCTGCTTGAAGGTACGGCATCTGCTGCAGCGCCTGTAGCAGCACCGGTTGTGGCCGCTGCGCCGGCACCAGCCCCAGTGGCTGCGGCCGCTCCTGCGGTGGCAGCCGCAGCACCCGCCGCTGCCACCGCCTCGGTGGCTGTCCCTGCCCACCAGCCTGGCACTCCCACGGCAGGCCTGCCCCATGCATCGCCTTCGGTGCGCAAGTTCGCCCGCGAACTGGGTGTGCCCATCGACGAAGTCAAGGGCACCGGCCCCAAGGGCCGCATCACGCAAGACGACGTGGCTGCCTTCACCAAGCAAGTGATGGCAGGCGCCGTGCAGACCAAGGCACAAGCTGCCAAGGCACCCGCAGGCGGTGGTGGCTCTGGCGTGGGCCTGGACCTGCTGCCCTGGCCCAAGGTGGACTTCACCAAGTTCGGCCCGGTGGAGCGCAAGGATCTCTCGCGCATCAAGAAGATCAGCGGCGCCAACCTGCACCGCAATTGGGTCGTCATCCCGCACGTCACGAACCACGACGACGCGGACATCACCGACCTCGAAGCCTTCCGCGTGCAGTTCAACAAAGAGAACGAGAAGAGCGGCGTGAAGGTCACCATGCTCGCCTTCATGATCAAGGCCGCCGTGGCCGCGCTCAAGAAGTTCCCCGAGTTCAACAGCTCGCACGACGGTGATCAGCTGGTGCTGAAGAACTACTACCACATCGGCTTTGCGGCCGACACGCCCAACGGTCTCGTTGTGCCGGTCATCCGCGACGCTGACAAGAAGGGCATCGTCCAGATCAGCCAAGAGATGGGCGACCTGGCCAAGAAGGCGCGCGACGGCAAGCTCGGCCCGGCCGACATGACCGGCGGCTGCTTCTCCATCAGCTCCCTGGGCGGGATTGGCGGGCGTTACTTCACGCCCATCATCAACGCTCCCGAAGTCGCCATCATGGGCGTGTGCAAGAGCAGCCTGGAGCCCAAGTGGGACGGCAAGCAATTTGCACCGCGCCTCATGCTGCCCCTGAGCCTGAGCTGGGACCACCGCGTGATCGACGGCGCCGCTGCTGCACGCTTCAACGTG
Source organism: Acidovorax sp. Root568 (assembly GCF_001427445.1). Lineage (NCBI taxonomy): Bacteria > Pseudomonadati > Pseudomonadota > Betaproteobacteria > Burkholderiales > Comamonadaceae > Acidovorax > Acidovorax sp. Root568. The sequence continues at coordinate 394,346 of NZ_LMGP01000010.1, forward strand.
TACTTTGCCTCGCTGCTGGCGGACTTCCGCCGCATCGTGATGTAACGAAAGGGCAAGACACACCATGGCAATCATCGACATCAAGGTGCCCGACATCGGCGACTTCGCCGAAGTGGCCATCATCGAAGTGCTGGTCAAACCCGGCGACACCATCAAGGCCGAGCAAAGCCTGATCACCGTGGAGTCCGACAAGGCCTCCATGGAGATCCCGTCCAGCCACGCTGGTGTGGTCAAGGAACTCAAGGTCAAGCTCGGCGACAAGATCGCCGAAGGCTCGGTGGTGCTGACACTGGAAGTGCAGGGTGCAGGCGCAGCCGCTCCAGCGCCTGCCGCATCCTCAGCGCCTGCCGTTTCTGAGCAGAAACCGGCTGTAGCGCAGGTAAATAATGTGCCAGCAGCTATCAATCCGGTAGCATCCAGCTTTGCTGGCTCCGCTGATCTGGACTGCGACGTGCTCGTGCTCGGCGGCGGCCCCGGCGGCTACAGCGCCGCTTTCCGCGCGGCCGACCTGGGCCTCAAGGTCGTCATCGTCGAACGCTACGCCACCCTGGGCGGCGTGTGCCTGAACGTGGGCTGCATCCCATCCAAGGCGCTGCTGCACGTGGCAGCCGTCATGGACGAGGTCAGCCACATGGCCGACCTGGGCGTGGACTTTGGCGCGCCCGCCGTCAACATCGACAAGCTGCGTGGCCACAAAGAGAAAGTCATCGGCAAGCTCACCGGCGGCCTGGCCGCCATGGCCAAGATGCGCAAGGTGACCACCGTGCGTGGCTACGGTGCCTTTGTGGGGGCCAACCACCTCGAAGTGGAAGAAACCACCGGCACCGCGCAGGAGAAGACGGGCAGCAAGAAGGTCATCGCCTTCAAGAAGGCCATCATCGCCGCCGGCAGCCAGGCCGTGCGCCTGCCCTTCATGCCCGATGATCCACGCGTGGTCGACTCCACCGGCGCCCTGGCGCTGAAGGAAGTGCCTAAGCGCATGCTCATTCTGGGCGGGGGCATCATCGGCCTGGAAATGGGCACCGTGTACAGCACGCTGGGCGCGCGCCTCGATGTGGTCGAAATGATGGACGGCCTGATGCAGGGCGCCGACCGCGACCTCGTCAAGATCTGGCAGAAGATGAACGCCAAGCGTTTCGACAACATCATGCTCAAGACCAAGACGGTGGGTGCCAAGGCCACGCCCGAAGGCATTGAGGTGACGTTTGCGCCAGCGGAAGAGGGCGGTACCGCCCCCGCACCCCAGGTGTACGACCTCGTACTGCAGGCCGTGGGCCGCACGCCCAACGGCAAGAAGATCGCTGCCGAAAAGGCCGGCGTGGCTGTGACGGACCGTGGTTTCATCAACGTCGACATCCAGATGCGCACCAACGTGCCGCACATCTTCGCCATCGGCGACATCGTGGGCCAGCCCATGCTGGCGCACAAGGCGGTGCATGAAGCGCACGTGGCGGCAGAAGTCATCGCCGGTGAACTGCAGGGCAACAAGGAACTGGCAGCCGCCGCCTTCAACGCCCGTGTGATCCCGAGCGTTGCCTACACCGACCCCGAAGTGGCATGGGTCGGCCTCACCGAAGACCAGGCCAAGGCCCAGGGCATCAAGGTCAAGAAGGGCCTGTTCCCCTGGACGGCCTCTGGCCGCGCCATTGCCAATGGCCGCGACGAAGGCGTGACCAAGCTGCTGTTCGACGACTCGCCTGAAGCCCATGGCCACGGCAAGATCCTGGGCGGCGGCATGGTCGGCACCCATGCGGGCGACATGATCGGCGAGATCGCCCTGGCCATCGAGATGGGAGCCGACGCGGTGGACATCGGCAAGACCATCCACCCGCACCCCACGCTGGGCGAAAGCATCGGCATGGCGGCGGAGATTGCGCATGGCAGCTGCACGGATGTGCCGCCGCAAAAGAAGTGATCTGACGATCTGCTCAAACCACCACTGATTTGGTCGCAGGCCGCACAAGCTCTAAGGGCTGTGCGGCCTTCCTATTTGTACCGCAGGAAATTTTGAAGACCCTTAGGGCTTGGAGCTGTTACAGATAGAAACCTGATATGGCGTTGTGCAATTCGATTCCATATTGTTGCCATGGCAGACTGCTTTGAACTGTGCATGCACAGTCCAGTTGTAGTCGTTTAGGTGTTGGCCATGGTCGGCTGGCGCCAACAATCAGGGAGTCGATTTTGAAATGGATGGACTTGGCCCGCATTACCGGGCGTGCAATGGTGCTTGGAGGTATCGTGGCCTTGCAGGCATGCGGTGGCTCAGGTGGAGGAGATAACGTCAGCCCTCCATCCGCTTCGACGGGAAAAATCGCCCTGCTCGCTGGAGACGTGGGGGGGCTTGGTAACTTGGACGGGGCTCGCAGTAACGCAACCTTCTATGGCATCCAAAGCCTGACGGTGGATCCCGCAGGTAATCTCATGGTGGGCGAAGCTGGCAACCATGCGCTGCGCAAAATTTCTCCGGACGGTACCGTGAGTACAGTGGCTGGTGGCGACATGCTCGCCGCACTTGCGGATGGACAAGGGGCTGCTGCCAAGTTTTTGAATCCGCAGTTTGTTGCGGCGGACGCCAAGGGCAACTGGTACGTCTCTGACAAGGGGGACTACATACGCAAGGTGACTCCTCAAGGCACGGTCACCACGCTGGCAAACGTCTCGACCAATTGGAACTGCCAGAGTTCATCGATGGTTTTCTGCCATGTTGGCAAACCTTTGGCGGTGGACGTTGCGGGTACGGTGTATTTCACCGCCAATAACCAGCTGCGCAAGCTGGGGGCAAACGGCCAAATGGAGACTTTGGTCAATGCCATCAGTTCCCGGGGGCTACCCACTCCGGCGTTTTCGTTTGTCTACCTGGCCTCGGGCCTGGTGGTGGATGCACAGGGGACGATCTATATCGCTGACCGTAACCAGCCTGTGATTCGGAAAGTGTCGCCTGCGGGCGATATGACGATACTGGCCGGCTCGGAAGAGTCAAGCCAGGCTGTGGACGGCCAGGGCAGCGCTGCGCGTTTTGTGGAGCTTCAAGCCATCACGATCGATGCTGCGGGCAACTTGTACGTGTTGGAAGGCAATGGTGCTATCCGTAAAGTCACGCCTGGTGGTTTGGTCTCCACTGTTCGGCAGCCAACACAAGCATGGGGCTCAGGCTGGTCGTACAGCTTTACCGGGTTTGCACGGGATGCAGCTGGAAACTTTTACCTGTCTGCGCTCGGAGCTGGCGGGAATGCACCTGTTTTTGGGAATACTGCCATCCTGAAAATTGATACTCAGGGTGTTGAAAGTGTTTATGCGGGCCATAAGGGAATGGTGGGTGAGGGGGATGGAATTGGCAGCGTTGCACAGTTCTCTGATCCGCGCAGCCCATCCATCGATGCGAATGGCAATCTGGTGATACTCGACCGGTTCGTTAATCCCAACAGCCACTTGTCGGGCCACATTGACGACTCCTACTCTCTGCGCCGCATAAGCCCAGAAGGGGGCACAACGAGTATCGTTCGCATGGAATATCAAAATGCGATGAGCGGAGCGGTCGTAGATCGACGAGGCAATACATACGTCGGCGGTGGGAGGCGCATTCGAGTGATTGCTCCCGACGGCACAGTCAAATCATTCTTTGAAGGCAGCGAGAGTCTGCCCGATGGACTAAAGGTGTTGGCGGTAGATAGCTCCGGTGCGGTGTATGTAGCCGCAGGCTCGACAGTGCCGGCCGCAGGCCTACCCATTCTTGTCCCGACGAGGCCGTATGGAGCAATTTACAAAATCAATTCGGACAAGACTGTGAGTCTGCTGGCGGGCAAGGCAGGCGTTCAGGGCCTGGTGGATGGCATGGGGGATTCCGCTCGGTTTTCCTCCATTGGCGGTGGCGCGCTGGACTCTGCAGGCAATCTGTATGTGGCGGATCCCGCCAATCACGTGGTCCGCAAAGTCACTCCAGCGGGCTTGGTCAGTACCATTGCGGGTCAACCCGGCGTCCCAGGCTACAGCGACGGTGCGGCAGCGCAGGCGAGGTTCTGGCTTCCCGTGGATGTCAAGATCGACAGTCAGGACAACTTGTATGTGGCTGATCGCAACAATGCTGTGGTGCGCAAAATCAGCGTCGGCGGTGCGGTGAGTACCGTGGTCGGCACGGCCGGTAGATTCGGTTTTGTGCCTGGTGCGTTGCCAAGTGTGATTCCACCGCCAGAAGGAATTGCAGTGAAAGACGCTGTGCTTTTCATTACGACGCGCAATGGGGTGTTGAGGGCCGATCTGTAGTACCGGATAGGTTGGTGGCTCATTCTGCTTGTGACCTCGCGGTCCGCTAATGCGGGATCGAGCTGTCGCCTATCGGCCCGCCTCAAAGTGCCCCGACAAAAGTGGTGGAAAATACCGGGTTTGCTGCCGCGCAGCCGGGGGGCAGTACTTCCGCCCGGCTTATTCACTTGTTTGCTCCCCTGAGCCTGTCCATGCAAGACGTTCAAAACTCCAAGATCTCTGTCGAGAAAATCGGCGGCACTTCCATGACCGCCTTTGGCGATGTGCTGCGCCACATCGTGCTGCACGACCCCAAGCGCATTAATGGCCGGATCTATGTCGTGTCCGCCTATTCGGGCGTGACGAACCAGCTGCTGGAGCACAAGAAGACGGGCGAGCGCGGCATCTATGCCCTGTTTGCCGAAGGCAAGGGTTACCAAGATGCGTTGACCCAACTGGCGGTCAGCCTCAAAAAGCTGAACGCCGGCTACGCTGACCTGGGATTGCCGCTGGATGTGGCCGATGCCTTCATCGACCAGCGCATTGGCCAGGCGCGTGAATATCTGAACGCCATGCAGCACGTGCTGGCCAGCGGCTATCTCAGCCGCAAGGATGTGTTGCTCGCGGCGCGCGAAGTGTTGGCTTCGATTGGCGAGTCGCACAGCGCATTCAACTCGGTCGAAATCCTCAAGGCCAATGGCGTGAATGCCATGCTGATGGACCTGGCCGGTTTTGACGACAACGAAGCCTGGACGATTGACGAGCGCATTGCCAACAGCTTTAAAGGCATCGACCTGAGCGACAAGGTGGTGGTGGCCACCGGCTACACCAAGGGCACCGAAGGCATCATGCGCGAGTTTGACCGCGGTTATTCCGAGGTCACCTTCAGCAAGATCGCCGTGGAAGTGCGCCCCGCAGAGGCCGTGATCCACAAGGAATTCCACCTGTCTTCTGCCGACCCCAACCTCGTGGGCCTGGAAAACGCCATCGTGGTGGGCGCCACCAACTACGACGTGGCCGACCAGCTGGCCGACGTGGGCATGGAAGCCATCCACCCCAAGGCCGCCAAGCCCATGGAGCTGGCCGGTATCCCGATCCGCCTCAAGAACACCTTTGAGCCCGACCACCCCGGCACGCTGATCACCAAGGATTTTGTGGGCGAGCGCGCGCGTGTGGAGATCGTCACGGGCACCGACAAGGTCACGCTGATCGAGATCCATGACCCCAGCATGGTGGGCACGGTGGGCTTTGATGCGGGCCTGATGAACGTGTTCTGCAAGCACGATGTGAGCTATATCCTGAAGGCAACCAACGCCAACTCCATCGCCCATCTGGTGTGGGACAACCAGGTCACGCCCGAGCTGGTGGCCGAGCTGCAGGAGGGCTACCAGATCGTGACGATCAAGCCCAGCGCGATTGTGTGCACCATCGGCTCCAACATTGGCATCCCAGGCGTGCTGGCCAAGGCCGCACAGGCGCTGGCCGATGCGAGCGTCAATGTGAACTGCGTCTCGCAGACCCTGCGCCAGGTGAACATGCAGTTCGTGATCGAACGCGAGGACTACAAGACGGCGATCAAGGCGCTGAACATGGCGTTGTGCGTGAACTCGGGCGCCCCCATTCCGCGCGCCTGAACGGGGTTTCACCTTCGGCTCAAGCCCGCTCCGTGCGGGCTTTTTTGCGTCCACGTCTGCCATCGCGCGTTGGAGCGCAGTGAATCGGCAGATCGTGGGGGACGAGTGCTGTGCTACTTTTTGTAGAGCAGAAAAGTCCTGTTCATCCAGCGCCTCAAGCCAGGTTGTATGCTGATTTTGCTGATCAGCATTACGCCCGCGAGCACCAGCGCCGCACCACCCATCTGCCACCACGTCAATGGTTCATCCAGAAGCCAGACGCCAAAAAAAATGGTGAGGATGGGGCCCAGCGTGCCGATCAGCGCGGTCTTGGATGCGCCAATGCGGCGGATTGCGGCCGATGCCATGAACACCGGCAACACCGTGGAGAACACGGCCATGCCCAGCGCATGCAGGTAGACCGGCGCAGGCTGAATCAAGGCACCCGCAGGTTGTGACACCACAAAATGCAACAGCGTGGCGCCGGTGGACACCAGCATCGCCAGTGCCGTGAAGCGCGCAGCGCCCAGCCTGCGGATGGCGGGCTCGCTGCCTGCCTGGTAGAACGCATAGGACACCGCCGAGCCAAACACAAAGCCCGCACCGATGAGCACGGCGCGCGTGTCGCCCGCAATGTGCAGGTCGTGCGCAAAGGCCAGGCCAATGCCCGCGTAGGACAGCAGCAGCGCGCCCAGCTCCCGGCGGGAGGCACGTTTGCCCATGAAGAGCACGCCGATCAGGATCGTGAGTGTGGGGTAGGTGAACAGGATCAGCCGCTCCAGGCTGGCGGTGATGTACTTCAGGCCGATGAAGTCGAGGATGCTCGCGCCGTAGTAGCCCAACAGGCCCAGCGCAATCACGAGCAGCCAGTCGCGCCGGGTGAGTGGGGCCAGGTCGCGGCTGGCGCGCCAGCCGACCCAGGCAAACACCGGCACGGAAAACGCCATGCGCAGGCACAGCAGGGTGACGGAATCCACTGGCGTGGCCTGGGGCACCGCATAGGCCAGTTTCACGAAGATGGCTTTGAACGAGAAGCCCAGCGCTGCCAGGATGGCAAGGAGGAGGCCAAGGCGTTCGGCGGACCAGTGTTTCCAGGGCATGGGGGGATGGTGGGTGGGGTGGCGTAGAAACTGCCAGACCATGCGAAAACAGCGAACGCAGTGCACATGGGGCAGTGGCAATATGAAAGGATGCGGCGATAGTGCCTCGTAGGCACGGCAGGCACAATTGGCATTGCCGCAACCATGCGTTCGTAAAAAACGAACGAGAGAGGGGCCTCCATTGACCTATGACCTGATCGATCTGCGCCTTTTTGTCGCCATTGCCGAAGAGCGCAACCTCACGCGCGGCGCTGCACGCGCCTACCTTGCGCCGTCGTCGGCCAGCCACCGGCTGCGGCGGCTGGAGGAGGCGCTGAACACCTCGCTGTTTGAGCGCCAGACCCGGGGCGTGGCGCTGACCCGGGCGGGCGAGGCCCTGCTGCGCAATGCGCGCCAGGTGCTGGCCAGCGTCGAGCAGATGCATGCCAACCTCTCGCCTTTTGCCTCCGGCATCCGGGGCCATGTGAGCCTGTGGGCCAATACCCATGCCACGTACACTTTTCTGCCCGACGACCTGGCGGGTTTCCTGAAGCAGCATCCGCAGGTGAGCGTGAGCCTGGAGGAGCGCACCAGCGCAGAGATCGTGGTCGCAGTGGCCAGCGGCGAGATCGAGGTGGGTGTGCTGGCCGACAGTGGCACGGGCGCGGGTGTGGAGTTGTCCCCCTACCGGCAGGACCGCCTGGTGCTCATCGTGCCCGCAGGCCATGCGCTGGCGGCGTGCGGCCGCGTGGGGTTTGCCGAGGTGCTGGACCAGGCCTTTGTGATGCTGCACGCGGGCTCGGCCATCCACACCTTCACGACCAATGCCGCCGCCGCGCTGGGGCGGCACTTGGACGTGCGCATTCAGGTGCGCAGCTTCGAGGCCGTGTGCCGCATGGTGGGCGCGGGCGTTGGTATTGGCCTGGTGCCCCGGGGAGCGGCCTTGCAGGTAGCGGGTCTGAGCGAGCCGCCGGTGCTGGTCGAGCTGGACGAGCCCTGGGCGCAGCGCGACCTGCAGATCTGCGTGCGCAATGGGGCGGTGCTGACGGGCTTTGCTGCGGCGCTGGTCGCGCACCTGCGCCAGGGCGCTGGCGCCGCTACTGCCTGATGGCCTGATCAGGCTGCTGCGATCTCCACCTTGGCCCCTCCGGCCTGCAGCTTTTTGCGCAGCGCCTGCGGTGTGGCGGCAGGCACCATCAGCGCGGCCAGTTCGCGCAAGGGGGCCACGCTGAACGGCGATGCCGTGCCCAGCTTGTCGATCGAGGCCAGCACCACCGTTTCTGCCGCCCGCTGGTGCAGGGCACGTTTGACGGCGGCTTCTTCAAAATCTCCCGTGGTCAGACCGGCCTCGGCATGCACGCCGGTCACGCCCATCAGGTACAGGTCGGCCCGTAACTGCGCGGCTGCCTCGACCACGCTGGCGCCCACATTCACCATGGAGTGGCGGAACAACCTGCCTCCCAGCATCAGCACCTCCACCTGCGTGTGCCCAGCCAGCGCCACCGCTACGGTGGGGCTGTGCGTGACCACAGTGGCGCGCAAGTCCAGCGGCAGGTGCTGCACCACCTGAAGTGAGGTGGTACCCCCATCCAGGATCACCACCTGGCCGGGCAACACCAGCGCGGCCCCGGCGCGGCCCAGGGCGCGTTTGTCTTCGGGGGCCAGTTGCTCACGCACCTGCAAGCTGCCCACTGCGGCCGAGGCGGGCAGGGCGCCGCCGTGCACGCGCTGCAAGCGGCCCTCCGCAGCCAGTTCGCGCAGGTCGCGCCGCACGGTGTCTTCCGAGATGCCCAGCTCCTCGCTGAAGGCCTTGGCCACGATCTGGCCGTCCCGACGCAGGCGGTCGAGCAGAAGCTGTTTGCGTTGGGTGGTCAGCATGAAGGGTTACGCGAATTGATTGCACGAATTTGCATGTTTGTGCATGATATTGCGTAAATCAATCTTGTCAAAACCATGCATTCATCACCTGACCACACTGCCTTCGCGCTGGCGCTTGCCGTGCGTCGCTACCCAAGCCCGCCGGCGGGGAGCATTGCATGAGCCGCCCTGTGCCTGAAGTCCCCATCGCTGAGCTGAACGCCCGCACCGAGCATGTGAAACTGCTGGATGTGCAGGTGCTCTCCGACAACTGGTACGTGCTGCGCAGGGTTACCTGCTCGCTGCGCAGGCGCGACGGCCAATGGCAGACGATGAGCCGCGAGGCCTACGACCGGGGCAATGGCGCCGCACTGCTGTTGTTCGACCCGCGTCGCAGCACCGTGGTGCTGACGCGCCAGTTCCGGCTGCCCGCCTTTCTCAACGGTTGCGCTGACGGCCTGCTGATCGAGACCTGTGCGGGCCTGCTCGACGGCGACGACCCCGAAACCTGCATCCGCCGCGAGGCCGAGGAAGAAACCGGCTACCGCGTGCGCCAGCCGCGCAAGGTGTTCGAGGCCTACATGAGCCCTGGCTCGGTGACGGAAAAGCTGCACTTTTTCGTGGCCGAGTACGAACCCGGCGACCGCATCCGCAGCGGCGGCGGCCTGGAGGGAGAGGGCGAGGACATCGAGGTGATCGAGATGCCGCTGGCCGACGCCCTGGCCGGCATTGCCAACGGCACGATCCAGGACGGCAAGACCATCATGCTGCTGCAGCATGTGGCCTTGCACCTGCGATGCACCGCCCTGTAAAAAGGCGCAGTGCCCGCAGGCGCTCAAGGCCGCACCAGCCGCAGCGGCTCGCCCACGCGCGCCTTCACCACGTCGTCGCGGTGGAAGGGCAGGGTGTGCCAGCGCTTGGCCGAGAACTCGCGCATCTGGTCGTTGGCGTGGGGCGACGCGGGGTTGGTGGACTGACCATAGGTCAGGATGGCCTGGGCCACTGGGCCCTTGGCGTCGAAGGTCACGGTCTGCACATAGCTGGTGCCGTAGTCGATGCGCAAGCCTGCCTTGTTGATGGGCGCGGGCTCCTGGCGGCCCAGGTTGTTGAGCACGCCTTCAAACTCCTCGCCGCCGTGTAGCGCAATCGCTTCTTCGGTGATGGCGGGGCGCTGCACGCTGCCCAGCGTGGCGTCGAGCGTGTAGCCGCTGGTGCGGATGGCCTTGACGGCGCCGTCCAGCGCCTCCCACACCTTGGCGGCGGTGGCGGCGTCCTCCATCTTCAGGCCTGCAGGGGTGGCCACGGGCTGTTGCGCATCGAAGGGCACGCGGTGCACGCCGGGGATGTTGCGCGCGGTGCGCCAGAACTCGCGGAACACATGGGCGCCGCGTGCATCGATGTTGTTGCGGCGGTCCCAGCCTTTGAGGGCCGCGCAGCCGTCACGGGATTCTGCCGTGGGGGCCTTGTCACACGCGGCCAGCAGGTCGGGCACCACCACCTGGGCCATGAAGTTGCGGTTCTCAAACAACTGGCCCTGGATGGCCTGCAGCGTGACCTTGCCCCGGCCGAGCATTTCAGGAATCTCGGCCAGACCGGCGCGGGTGCGTGGTCGTGTCAGGCTGGCGTCGCCCACCAGGGGCGAGATGCCCTCAAACTTCTGGCCGGGGTGGGTGTAGACAAAGCTGTCGTTGCTGTTGTGCACCCAGTCCGTGCGGAAGGCCACGGGCATGCGGCCGATGGGGATGAGCCCCGGCACGGGCGATGCGCTGTCGCGGCGCCAGTCGCAGTCAGCGCGTGATCCGTTCAGCACCACCAGGCCGGCAGCGGCGCGCAGCGCGGCGGCGGGCTGGCTGGGTGCGCAGCGGGCGAGCTGGGCGGCATCCACATCGGGCACCACGCTCACGTCGGCATACATGGCCTGGCCGCTGCGGTCGGCGGCCAGCGTGTTCACCCAGGGCAGGCCCAGGTTGGCGTGCGCCTTGTGCAGGTCCTGCACCGAGCGGGCGCGGGCAAAGGCCAGGGTCGCGTCCATCATGCGGGTGTTGCCAGTGTTGGCGTCGCGCAGGGCGTAGGCGGTCTTGGCGTTCCAGGTCAGGCCCGCGCGGGGCACTACCACCAGCGGGCCCCAGCGGGTGGACCACACCGTGTGCTCTTGCGTCTGCAGCTTGCCGTCCGGGCCGGGGATCTGGGCGCTGACCTTGCGGGCGGTCATCTTCTCGGGCTTGCCGTCCACCAGGTAGGTGGTGGGGTCGCCCTCGGCCAGCGTCACTTCGTAGAAGGTGAAACGCTTGCCGGTGGACACCGTGTGCGACCAGGCCACGTCCTTGTTGAAGCCGATGGAGACCATGGGGTAGGTGCCAATGCCCACGCCCATCACGTCCATCTGGCCGGGCATGGTCAGGTGCATTTCATAGAAACGGTTGGGGCCGCTCCACGGGAAGTGCGGGTTGCCCAGCAGCATGCCGCTGCCGTTGGCCGTCACATCCTTGCCAAAGGCCCAGGCGTTGGAGCCCAGGGGCGAGTCGAGCAGGCCCACGTCGCGCAGCGCCTGCGCGGCATCGGCCAGGTTCACGTCAGCAGAGGGCGCCTGCGCGGCCTTGGCCGCGGGCGGCTGGGCGCCCAGCATGCCATCGGCCAGCGCGGCAATACCTGCCTGCACGGCCACCACCTCGGCCATGCGGCGGTATTGGGCAATGGTCATGGGCTGCACCCAGGGCTTGCCCCGGCAGGCATCGGGCAGGGTGGCGGCGTTGTCGGCCAGGAAGCGGTTGTAGCCCGCCACATACCCACGCGCCAGGGCCTGCGTTTCGGCACTGGTCTTGGCCCAGGCGCGCTCCAGCATGGCGTCGTCCATGTGGGCTGCCATGAACAGGTCGATCTGCGCATTGGGGATGTAGCGGCGACCCAGCAGCCCGATGGTCTGGGCGCCGAAGGTGCTGCTGCGCTGGCCGCGCGCGGTCACGAGCTGGTCGGCCGTCATGCAGACGTTGTCCTGGGCATAGGCATAGGCCACGCCGTAGGCCAGTGATTCGGGGTCGTTCGCGGTGATGTGCGGAATGCCGTAGGTGGTGCGCTCAATGGTCACGCTGCGATCTGCGCGTGCAGCGCCTGGCTGGCTGGCGCAGCCCGCCAGAAAGAGGGCGGTGCAGGCCGCGGCCAGGGTGGTCAGGGCCATCGAGAGGCCGCGATGGGTTGAGGATTCGTGCATGGGTGGGTGTCTCCGTTTATGTGGGCCCGCAGCGCAGGGCAACGGCTGCGGGGCGCTGTCGTCGCACGGTCATGCTACTGCCCGGTAACACCGCGAAGCGGTGGCGGTTTGGCCACAAAGGGTGGCAAGATCGCCACCATGTCCCCTGCCAACACTGCGCCGCCGTCCTGCCTGAACGTGGGCATCCTCTGGGGGCACGGCAGCATTGCCAGCACCGCCGCCGCTGCGGTGGACGCCCTGCGCGCCATGAACATGCTGGCGGCGATGCGCCTCGGGGGCGCGCAGCCCGTGGTGCGCTGGTTGTGGCTGCAGATGCCGCACGAGCGCGACGCCACCCCACCGCCAGTGCCCGGCGCGGAACTGGGCTCGGAGCCGCTGGATGTGGTCGTCATCCCCGGCTGGCTGGTCCCCACGGGGCCGCAGTTGCGTGAGATCAGTCGGCGCTACAGCGAGCACTTTGGCGCCATGCTGCAGGGCCACCTGCAGCGGGGCGGGCGGGTGGCTGCGCTGTTCAACGGGTCCAGCCTGCTGGCGCACTGTGGCTTGCTGGCTGGGCGCAAGGCGGCGCTGCCGTGGGTGTTTGCGCCGTCCATCGTGCTGCAGTCCAGAGAGAGTGTGGCAAGGACGGCCGATGTGGCCGAGGTGGCCTGGCAGCGGGAACGAACCTGGCAGCGTGACGGTGCCCTGTGGACCACCGCATCCCTGCAGGACACCCTGGCAGCCATGCTGGACCTGCTGGCCCAGACACCGGCGGCCGAGCTGGCGCAGGCCGCATCGCACGCGCTGCTGTTTGACCCGCAGCGCCAGCTGACCGCCACCACCGCCATGGAGACCCCTACGGGCCACCCCCTGGCTGCCGGCGCACTGGAGCAGGCGCGGCGCTGGCTGCAGGACCACCGCAACGAGCCCTACAGCCTGCAGGCCACAGCCCGCGCCGCTGCCACCAGCCCGCGCACCTTGCTGCGCTGGTTTGCCCAGGTGCATGGCGAAACACCGCAGGACTACCTGCACCGGCTGCGCATTGCCCAGGCCCAGGCGCTGCTGCAGACCACCTACCTCACGGTGGACGATGTGGCGCAGCAATGCGGCTACAACGACATAGGCAGTTTTCGCAAAGTGTTCACCCGCGTGGCCGGGGTGACGCCAGGGGCGTACCGCCAGCGCTTCAAGCTGCGCACATCGCGCAAACAGTGGCTGGGGCGGCAGGGGCTGCCTGGCACCGACGGGCGGGTGTAGCCGGGCCCACGGCCATTCGCTGTCGCTGGTGGGTGTCTGCGCCAGTGCTGGCGGCGATAATGCTGAATTGCTATTGAATCAATAGCTGCCCAGGCATGCTGGACTAGCGCATCATGCCGTTTTGATTCTGAAATTGTTTTTTGCCAGCCCTTTTCTCCATGCAAGCCCTGCTCGACGCCATTGCCTCCATGCCCCCGCCCACCGACGCCCAGCGCGTCTTCCACGGCCGGGGTGGGCTGTTTCCGGGCTGCGAGCAGTGGGTGCTGGATGCGTATCCGCCGGTGTTCGTGCTGACGAGCTTTGCGCCGGCCAGCGACGCTGAACTGGAGACCATCGGTGAGGCGCTGCAGACACGCTGGTCCCAGATTGCGCCGGAAGGCCAGCCGCTGAACTGGGTCTTCCAGCACCGGGGCGAGGCCCTGCGCATCGAGGGACGCAGCGAAACCCGCCTGATGGCAGGTGCGGTGCCCGACCCCCATGTGGTCACCGAAGCGGGTGTGCGCTACCGCGTGCATGTGCTGCGCGGCCAGAACCACGGCCTGTTTCTGGACATGGCCGCAGGCCGCCAATGGGTGCGCAACTACGCCGCAGCGCGCAGTGCAGACCGCTATGGCCTCAAGGTGCTGAACCTGTTTGCCTACACCTGTGCGTTTTCGGTGGTGGCGCTGCAGGCGGGCGCCAAACAGGTGGTCAACGTGGACATGAGCCATGGCGCCATCGGCATCGGGCAGCAGAACCACCAGCTCAACGGCATCACCACGGGCGCCACCTTCTTGCCGCACGACATCTTCAGCAGCTGGGGCAAGATCAACCGCGGCGGCCCATATGGCCTGGTCATCGTGGACCCGCCCAGCTACCAGAAGGGCAGCTTTGTCGCCACCAAGGATTACGCCCGCCTGATGCGTCGGCTGCCCGACCTGCTGGCCCCCGGCGGCCACGCGCTGTTGTGCCTCAATGCGCCAGAGCTGGGCTTGGCCTTCTTGCAGGACCAGATGCAGGAGCTGGCGCCCGATCTGCGGTTTGTGGAGCGCGTGGCCAATCCCCCCGTGTTTGCGGATGTGGAGCCGGAGCGGGCGCTGAAGGTGCTGGTGTATGCCGCTCAGCCCCTGCCAGTCCCTCTGCCGTGATGTTCGGGACTTCTTGGCCGGAAAGCTGCGCGTAAAGGCACCGCCGGGTCGGGGGAGTCTTGCGCAAATAGTGGCGGCTTTGGCGGGAGCTTCTGATATTCTGCGCGCTGCTCTATGGCTTGCATCTGCACATCCTGAATTTCTGCATCCGCCTGCCGCCGTCGTCGCATGAGCGCTGAGCGCTTTACAGGCTTGCCTTTATCTTTTCATGGTCAGATTCTTTCTCATATTCATTGCGGTCCTGGCCGTTCTCTTTCGCATCGACATGCTCGATGACGTGCAACGGGTCGCTATTCAACCCTGGACCGGCCTCCTCGCAAGCGCCAGCGCAGCGTTGATGAGTCCACTCGATGCCGATGTGGTGCACCATGGCCGGATCCTCATGAGCAAAGCCACTGGATTTGCGGTATCCATAGAGGCTGGCTGCAACGGCGTGGAAGCCGCGATCATCCTGATCGCAGGCATGATTGCCTTTCCGTCCCAGTGGAAACACAAGCTGGTCGGCATTGGGATAGGCATTGCCGCCGTGCAGGTTGTCAACCTGTTGCGCATCATCAGCCTGTACTACCTGGGCAAGTGGAACATGACGGTTTTTGAGTTCGCCCACCTGTACCTCTGGCAGGCGCTCATCATGCTGGATGTGCTCGTGGTCTGGATGCTCTGGATTCGCTGGATTGCCAAGCAACAACCTTCGTCTGCACCGGTGGTCAACCATGCGGCTTAGTTCGGTCGGGCGATTCTTGCTGGTGGCTATTGTCAGCCTGCTATGCCTCATGCCGGTGTGGTACTACTTTGCGCCGCAGCTCGCCAAGCCCGTGTTTTTCATGGCTGGTGAGACCGCCACCATGACATTCCAGTGGGCGCAAAGTTATGACACCAAGGAGTCGGTGGGCGTGCTGAACACCGCGCTCAAGGTGGTTTCCGTGCAAAACGGCCAGTACCGTTCAGGCAAGCTCGCTCCGATGGTGGATTACCGTCTCTGGGGTTACGGCATCGTGATTTTTTGGGCATTGGTGATAGCGTCGATGCCAAAAGGCTGGGGGACCAAGCTGCTCATCGGTTCTTTAGCCATGCTGCCTATCCAGACAATCAACGTCGGTTTGCAATGGTGCAACGATGTCTTTAACAGAGCCGGCCCCGAGGTTCTGGCACAGACCCGCGCGCCAGAGTGGATCGCCGATGCAGTGGCGTTTTTCTACCATTTCAACCTGTTCATATTCACCGCATTGGCGCCAGTCATGCTGTGGCTATGGCTTGACAGGGCCTTCCTGGCCAAGCTGCACGCACAAGCACGGGCGGCAGCTGCCGTTCATCGCGGCACGGTGTAGCGTTGGCTTGCCGGTAGCGGGCTCGGGGCGGGCCATGAAAGCCTGTCAGCACGCACCGGCGCCATCAAGGTCGGCTCTTTGAACCGGCTCTTGGAACAGGTTCTTAAAACACCCCCATCCCCAGCCCTGCCGCCATGGCCTCGCCCAGCGCGCGGCAGCGCTCCAGGTCGCCCGGTTCAATCTGCTTGGGAGCCAGGATGGCTTCGGGTGTTTGCGCGTGGGTGCAGACGATCAGCGGGTCCGCCACCGGCCTGAGGCGCCAGCCCGTGGCAATGCGTGCGATCTGGCGGGCGGCATTGGTTCCGTCGCTGCCGGCGCAGACCAGGGTGGCGTAGGGGCGGCCATTGATCTGGTCGAGCGCTGCGTAGTAGGTGCGGTCAAAAAAATCCTTGAGCAGGCCGCTGACAGCTGCAAGGTTTTCTGGGGTGGCAAACAGATAGCCGTCCGCCGCCAGCACATCGGCGGCCTGGGCCTGGGGCGCGGCCAGCAGCCGCACCTCCACGCCACTGTCGGCTGCCACCGCTCCCGCGCAGGCCGCGTCCACCATCTGCCGGGTGCCGCCGGTGTGGGAGTGGTAGACGATCAGCAGGGTTTTGGCAGCGGTCATGGGGGCAGCATAGAGGCAGCGGCACTGGCAGCGAAGCAGGGCGCGTCACCGAACGGGTTTCTACCACCCTGCAGCGTTGCCGGGCGGCGACTTGCACAGCGCTTTCGATGCCAGAATCGACGGCTGTCAAACACTGAAATGCCCGCTGCCTCATGACCCTGATGCCTGCTGTGTCTTCATGGCTGCAGACCACACGCTCGCGGCTGACCTTGCTGTTTGGCGGTACGGCCGTCCTGGCGGGGTTGGCGATTGGCTTGGTGGCCGACCAGGTGCTGACGCGGCACCTGACCGAGCTGAGTGGCCAATCACTGGTCAGTGCCAGCCAGCCCATCGCGCTGGCGCTGGCCCAGGGCATGCAAGAGCGTGAGCGCGAGATCGCGTTGCTCAGCTACCTGCCCATGCTGACCCGTGACGACGGCTACGCACCCCAACTGCAGGCGCACCTGGAGCAAATCCGCCAGTCCTACCCGTTTTACTCATGGATTGGCGTGACCGACGCGCAGGGCGTGGTGCAGGTGTCCACCGGCAACCTGCTGCGGGGACAAAACGTGTCGCAGCGCCCCTGGTTCAGCGCGGGCCAGCAAGGACCCTATGTGGGCGATGCCCACGATGCGGTGTTGCTGGATAAACTGCTGCGCGCACCCGGCAGCCCGGTGCCTCTGCGGTTCATGGACTATGCGTCGCCCGTCCGGGGACAGGACTCGGTACTCAAAGGCGTGGTGTCGGCCCATGTGAACTGGGCCTGGGTGCAGGACATCATTCGCCGCGCCACACCACAGTCCCCGATGACAGGCGGGCTGGAGGTTCTGCTGGTGAACAAGGATGGCGTCATCAATACTGCAGGCGCGGTCGAGCAGCCCCGTGCGGCGCTGCCCATTCTTCCGTCTCAGGGTACGTTCCAGGTCATGTCCTGGGGCGATGACCCCAAGGAGACGTACCTGACCGCCGTGGTGCCGGTGCGTGCGCAGACGGTCACGGACCTGGGCTGGATGCTGGTCACGCGGCAGCCGCTGGAGATGGCGCTTGCGCCCATCAACCGCTTGCACACGCTGCTCGCGCTGCTGCTGGGACTGATGGCGGCCCTGCTGGTGGCTCTGGCCTACTGGGCGGCGCGGCGCTTTAGCCAGCCGGTGGAGCGGCTGGCCGAGGCGGCTCGCCAGGTGCAGGCCTCGGGCCAGGTGGCGGCGCTTGATTTTGAAATGGACACGGTGGAGTTCCAGCATCTGCGCTCCGCCCTGCAGAACATGACCCTGGGCCTGATAGACGGCAAGGCCGCGCTGGAGCAGGCCAACGCCGAGCTGGAGCATCGCGTGATCGAGCGCACCCAGGCCCTGCAGCAAAGCGAGCAGCGCTACCTGTCGATTCTCGAAGACCAGACCGAGATCATCTGCCGCTTTGACGCTAACAACCGCATGACGTTTGTGAACGATGCGTTCTGCAGGCTCTTTCATCTGCGCCGCGAGGATGTCTTGGGGCGAGTATGGTCGCCCATCGTGTACCCGGATGATTTGCCCTTGGTCACACAGAAGCTCGCCGCCATCCACCCTCGCAATCCGCTGGTGGTGATCGAAAACCGCGTGGTGTCGGGCGATGGTTCCATCCGCTGGTGCCAGTTCAGCAACCGTGCGCTGTTTGACGATGCGGGGCAGCTGGTGGAATGGCAGTCTGTGGGGCGTGACATCACCGAGCGCCGCCAGCTGGAGGCCGAGCTGGCAAAGGCCTCAGAGCAATTCCAGGACCTGTATGACCACGCGCCCTGCGGGTACTACGCGCTGGACCACCAGGGCAAATATGTGCACCTGAACCTGCTCACCCTGCAGTGGTTGGGCCTGCCGCGCGAGGAGGTCATCGGCAAGCTGGGCCCCGCAGACTTTTTTGATGACGAGGGCAAGGCGCTGTTCACCGCGTGTTTTCCGGTGTTCTTGCAGACGGGCAAGATCGGACCGCTGGAGTTCAACCTGTGTGGCCGTGGCGGCGTCCAGCGGCGGGTGAGCGTGTCGTCCACCGCCATCCTCAATGCGCAGGGCGACTATGTGATGAGCCGCTCCATCATGTACGACGTGAGCGAGCTGCACGCCGCGCGCCAGCAGCTGCACACCCTGAACCTGGAACAGCAGGCGATGCTGGACAACGACCTGATCGGCATCGCCAAGGTCAAGGACCGCGTCATCGTCTGGCGCAACCCGGCGCTGGAACGCATCTTTGGCTATGCGCCCGGCACGCTGCAGGGGCGCACGACGGAAGAGATGTACGTGGACCAGGAGGACTTTCTGGCTTTTGGCCGCGATGCCTACGCGGTGCTGGCCTCGGGCCAGCACTACCGGCAGCAGCGCCGCATGCGCAAGGTGACGGGAGAGATCGTGTGGATCGACGTCAATGGGGTATTGCTGGAGGGGCAGGGCGAGTCGCTCTGGCTCATGCAGGACATCACCGCCATGAAGCAGTACCAGGAGCAGGTGGAGCACATCGCCTTCCACGATGGGCTCACCCACCTGCCCAACCGGCTGCTGCTGGCCGACCGCATGGCCCAGGCTTTTGCCCTGAGCGACCGCACCCAGACCCAGGCGGCAGTGTGTTATCTCGATCTCAACGGCTTCAAGCCCATCAACGACCGCTACGGGCACGACATGGGCGACGAGGTGCTCAAGGTCACCGCCCGCCGCCTGCTGAAGCAGGTGCGGGGCAACGACACGGCGGCCCGCATCGGTGGTGACGAATTTGTGCTGGTGCTCACCGCCGTGAAGGACCCGGCCGAGGTCGACCAGGCGCTGCGCCGGGTGATGGCGGCCATCGAGCAGCCCATCGATCTGGGTGAGGGCCGCGTGGTGAGCGTGTCGGCCGCCGTCGGCACCGCCCTTTACCCCCGCGATGGCACCACCACGTTCGAGCTGCTGCGTGCGGCGGACCAGGCCATGTACGCCGACAAGGGGCATGTGTCGGCCGAGCGCAGCTTGTGACCCTTCCTGGGCCCCGCTGCACCAATACCTATCAGTCGCCCCGCATCAGCACCCCAGTGATGTAGTCCCACTCAGACGCCTCCACCGGCGTGATCGACAGGCGGCTGCCCTTTTGCAGCACCCGCATGTCCGCCAGTGCCGGGTGGGCGCGCAGCTCGGCCAGGCTGATCAGCCGTGTCTTGCGCACGGCCTGCACGTCCAGCAACAGCCAACGAGGGTTGTCTGCCGGGGACTTGGGGTCGTGGTAAGGCGATGTGGGGTCGAACTGGGTAGGGTCGGGGCGGGTGCCGCTGGCCACGCGGGCCAGGCCGGCGATGCCGGGCTCGGGGCAGCTGGAGTGGTAGAACAGCACGCCGTCACCCACCTGCATCGCATCGCGCATGAAGTTGCGGGCCTGGTAGTTGCGCACGCCGGTCCAGGGGACGGTGGCTTTGGGCGCGGCCAGAGCGTCGTCGATGGAGCACTCGTCCGGCTCGGACTTCATGAGCCAGAACTGGGCCGGGCGGCCCGCGGCGGCGTGCGAGGGGTGTGAAGGGGGGGGAGCGGTGACCATGGACGCATTCTGTCAAAGATGCCGAGGGTGGTGGCGGGCGCCGTAGCCCAAGTCGCAGGCAATGAAATTGCTATCTATATGATAGCTGTAAAGGCATGTTCCACCAGCGCTTTTGGCCAAAAACTCCATAAATCGGCTGCCAACGCGTTGAAATGGGCTGCTGTCCGCATGGCAGATTGCGCAGCCCGGGGACGCGCCGCAGAATCTGACCGTGCAAGGCTGGTCGCCCCGGTCCAGGCCGAATGTGGCGGCACTCACCAGGGCCATCACCGCGTCGGTTTGTTGTCTTATTTGCCCTGAACTTTGTCCATGACCAAACGCTCTCCCTCAACCCATGCGCAGGGTGCACGCGACCCGGCTGCCCGTGGCGGCAAGCGCGCTGGGGGCTGGCTGCTGGGCCTGTTTGCCCTGCCATTTGCAGCCGTGGGTGTGGGCATGCTGCTGCTCAGTGTGCTGCCCACGCTGTACGACTGGGCACGCATGCAGTGGTGGCAACCCGTTCCTGCCACGGTGGTGGCTGCGCGGCTGGAAACCAGCCGCAGCAGCAAATCCAGCTCCTACACCGTCAAGGCCACCTACCGCTATCAGGTGGCGGGCCGTGAGTACCAGGGCGAGCGCGTGGCGATCAGCGGTGGTGGCGACAACGTGGGCGATTTTCAGGAAGCGCTCGGTGCGCGGCTGGAGCAGGCACTGCGCGATGGCGTGCCCGTTCAGGTCTGGGTCAGTTCGTCCGATCCGGCGGACGCCGTCATTGACCGCAGCCTGCGGCCCGGCCTGCTGGCCCTGAAGATGGTGTTTGTGGTGGTGTTTGGCGGTGTGGGTGTGGGCCTGCTGGTGCATGTGCTGCGCCCAGCCCGGGCCGCGCAGGACCGTGCGGGCAGTGGCGCCCAGGCGCTGGCGGCAGGCATGCCCGGGCGGGTGGAGCGCACGCCCGGCGGGGTGGCCATGTACTTTCCTGCCGGCCGATGGTGGGGACTCAAGCTGGCGCTGGCCTTGGTGGGGGCTGTGTTTTTGGCCGTCGGGGCGCTGGTGCCCTGGGAGCAGGAATCATCGGGCGATGTGGCGCCGTGGTTGTTCCGCCTGCTGTTTGGCGGTGTGGGCGGTGTGGTGCTGCTGGCCAGCTTCTACGCCCTGGCCAACAGCCTGCGCGTGCAGCTGGACCACACCGGCCTGCGCACCGAGCGTCGCCTGCTGGGCCTGATGCTGCGCTGGCACCAGGTGCCCCCGCACGACATTGCCCGGCTGCGGGTGGTGGAGAGCTACACGGTCGAAAGCAACGGCAACCGCCAGGTGTATTTCCGCATCGTGGCCGAGCTGCGGGGCGGGCGGCAGATCACCATCGCCCAGGACCTGAAGGGGCGCGCCCAGGCCGACAAGCTGCTGGCATCCATCGGCGGCTGGACCGGCTACGCCACGCGCTGAGTTCAACAGGGTGGGTCCGGCGACTTCAACCGGCCTTTCTGAAGGTGAGGTTGATGCGGTGTGCACCCGTCAGCAGGTGGTGTGCTTCGGGCAAGGGCAGCACCCCATGAAACCGCAAGCGCGCAGGCCCGCCCCAGACCACCACATCGCCGTGCAGCAGCGCAATACGGCGGGTCTTGTCCGCCCGCTGCGCACCACCCCACAGAAACATCGCCGAAACACCCAGCGACACCGACACGATGGGGTGGGCGTAGTTGCCTTCGTCGCGGTCCTGGTGCAGTGACAGGCGTGTGCCGGGGGCATAGCGGTTGATGAGGCAGGCGTCGGGCGCAAAGTGGGCAAAGCCTGCGGCCTGCGCTGCATCGAGCGCCAGCTGGCGAAACAGCGGCGGCATGGCGGGCCAGGGCTGGCCGGTCTGGGGGTCAGAGCGGTCATAGCGGTAACCGCTGCGGTCACTCACCCAGCCCAGCGCGCCGCAGTTGGTCATGGCCACCGACATGGTCAGGCCGCCGGGGGTGACGAGGTGCCTGAAGGGCGCCTGGGCGGTGATCTGCTGCACCGCAGCCAGCAAGTCCGCCGCCTGCGCCAGCGCAAAGCCGCGCAGCACCAGGGCGCCGGGCTCCAGCACCTCGGGTGCCCGGGCGGGCTGGGGTGGGTCGTCGAACAGGCTGGCAGTCATGGCATCTGTCATCTTTGGCGAGGGGCTGCCTGCAACGGCTTTGGCGGTGACAACCTCATTCAGCATCATGAAAGATGATGCCCAGCGTGTGCCGCTGCCCGCTGCGCAAGCGGCTCACGCCATGGCGCATCTGCACGCGGTAGGGCCCGCGCGTGCCCTGCACGGGGCGGTGGTGCACGGCAAACACCACGGCGTCGCCGCGCGAAAGCGGCACCACCTCGGCCCGCGACTGCATGCGCGGGCGTTGTTCGGTCAGCACGAACTCGCCGCCGGTGAAGTCTCGCCCCGGCTCCGACAGCAGGATGGCCACCTGCAGCGGAAACACATGCTCGCCGTACAGGTCCTGGTGCAGGCAGTTGTAGTCGCCAGCGGCGTACTGCAGCAGCAGCGGGGTGGGGCGCACCTGGCCGGCGGCGTGGCAACGGGCGATGAAGTCGGCATGCTGCGCGGGGTAGCGCACGTCGATGCCCATCGCGGCGTTCCACTGGTTGGCGATGGGGGCCAGATGCGGGTACAGCGCCTCGCGCAGACCTGCCACCAGGTCGGGCAACGGGTAGCAGAAGTACCGGTATTCACCCTGGCCAAAGCCGTGGCGCTGCATCACCACGCGGCTGCGAAAGGTGCCCTCTTGCGCGTGGCCGTACAACTGCGCCAGGGCGGCGCACTCGGCAGTATTCAGCAACTGCGGCAGCACGGCATTGCCTTGCTGGCACAGGACCTCGCTGGCGGTTTGCCAGTCGATGGTGGCCGCGCGTTGGTGCCACACGCTATCCGCCAGCGTGCCCGGGCTGGAAAGAGCCGCCACGCTCATGCCACCCGCTCCGCTGGCAGCGGGGCCGCTTCAGCATCGCACTCGCGCGCCAGCAGGGCGCGTTTGCGCTCCACGCCCCAGCGGTAGCCCGACAGCGTGCCATCGCTTTTCACCACCCGGTGGCAGGGAATGGCCACCGCCAGCGCATTGGCCGCACAGGCCTGCGCCACGGCCCGCACGGCAGTGGGCGCGCCGATGCGCTGGGCCACCTCGGCATAGCTGGCCGTCTGCCCGGCCGGGATGGCCTGCAGCACCCGCCACACCCGCTGCTGGAACGCGGTGCCGCGCACATCCAGCGGCAGGTTCAGCCCCAGGCCCGGGGCCTCAACAAACGCCACCACCTGCGCCACCAGGGCTTCAAACGCGGCGTCGCCGCCAATCAGTCGGGCCTGCGCAAACCGGTCCTGCAGCTCGCGCAGCAGCGCGTCGGGGTCGTCGCCCAGCAAGATCGCGCAGATGCCCCGGTCGCTCTGCGCCACCAGAATGGCGCCCAGCGAGCACTGGCCGATGGCAAAGCGGATGTCTTGCGATGCGCCCCGTGCGCGATATTGGCTGGGCCGCATGCCCAGCACCTGGGCCGACTGTTCGTAAAACCGGCTGCTGGACTGGTAGCCCGCGCCATAGATGGCGTCCGTCACCGAGTCCATGGTCGGGCTGTCGAGCGCACTGCGAAGCCGCTGCGCGCGCTGGGCCACCGCATAGGCCTTGGGGGTGAGGCCCGTGGCCTGCTTGAAGATGCGGTGCAGGTGCGAGGCACTCAGCCCCACGCGGGTTGCCAGTGCATCGAGGGTGGGGGCCTCACCGGGCCCGGCGCTTTCGATGATGCGGCAGGCTTCCGTCACCAGCGCCGCGTGGTGCGACAGCGCGGTGGCCTGGCGCGGCTTGCAGCGCTGGCAGGGGCGGAACCCGGCGCGCTCCGCATCGTCGCAACTGGCATGGAACAGCACGTTCTCTGGCCGGGGTGTGCGCGATGCGCAGCTGGGGCGGCAGTACACGCCCGTGGTCTGCACCGAGTACCAGAACGTTCCATCGGCCTCAGTGCTGCGCGCCACCACTGCCGCCCAGCGCGGGTCTGCCTGGGTGGCGGCTGCCTGCGCGGCTTTGGTGTTGGGACGGTGGCGGATGGGCATGGGGGTGCTGCGGGGAAGAAGGGCGGTCACATTCATCATGGTGCAGGGCTCACAAGGTGGGTTGCAATGCCATGCACTCTAGGGACGGAGGCCGTGGGGCGCACTCCGAAGCTTGCTTTTGAATTCTGCGCTTTTGCGCAATGCTCCCCGCACGGATGAGTTTGCTCACTTATTGATAGCTGCCAGCGCATGATTTACTGGCGCTACAAGGTAAAAACGCCCAAAACTCAGGTTTCAGGTGGCTGCAGCGGCCGGGGCCGCCGTTTGCCCGTGCCACCCCAGCGCAGCGCGTCTTCGCCGGGGATGCCCAGCGGGTTGTTGGCCGGTTCGGTCAAGGGGGCCAGCAGCGCGTGCAGGTCGGCCTCGCTGAACTTGACTGCGCCTTCGGCATCGTGCCCCAACACGCCCTGGGCCAGCGCGGCCTTGCGGGCCTGCAGCTCCAGCATGCGTTCTTCGATGCTGCCTTCCACCACCAGCTTGTAGACGAACACCGGCTGGTCCTGCCCGATGCGGTGGGCGCGCGCGGTGGCCTGTTCTTCCACGGCGGGGTTCCACCAGGGGTCCAGGTGGATCACGGTGTCGGCGGCCGTGAGGTTCAGGCCCAGGCCCCCGGCCTTGAGGCTGACCAGCAGGATGGGGGCGCTGGTTGCGTCCTGCGACTGGAACTGCCGCACCACCGCGCCACGCTGGCGGGGTGGCGTCTGGCCGGTGAGGGTGAGGTAGGGCAGGGCCAGGGTGCCGAGCAGCTCGGCTGCCAGGCCCAGCATTTCGGTGAACTGCGAGAACACCAGCACGCGGCGGCCTTCATCGACCAGGGCGGGTAGCAGGTCGGCCAGCAGTTCGAGCTTGGCGCGCTCCATGGCGTGGGCTGTCTTCGTCGTCCCCTTCACCAATCGCGGGTCGCAGCAAACCTGGCGCAGCTTGAGCAATGCATCCAGGATGGTGATCTGCGCGCCGTCAAAGCTCTGGCGCTCCAGCGCGCGGCGCACCTGTTTGTCGGCCGTGGTGCGCACCGCCTCGTACAGCTCGCGCTGTTTGCCTTGCAATTGCACGCGCAGGATGGTCTCGGTGCGCGGCGGCAGTTCGGTGGCCACGTCCTGCTTGCGGCGGCGCAGGATGAAGGGGCGCACACGCTGCGACAGCAGCTGGGCGCGCAGGGTTTCGCCGTTTTCCTCGATGGGCTTGCGCCAGCGGGCGTTGAAGCTGCGCACATCGCCCAGAAAGCCGGGCATCAAAAAGTCGAACTGCGCCCACAGCTCGCCCAGGTGGTTTTCCAGCGGCGTGCCAGTCAGGCACAGCAGGTGCGGCGCCTGCAGCTTGCGCAGGGCGCGGGCGCTGCGGCTGCCGGCGTTTTTCACCATCTGGGCCTCGTCCAGGATCAGCAAGTGAAAGGGCTCGGCGGTCAGCGCATCCACATCGCGCCAGAGCAGTGGGTAGGTGGTCAGCACCAGGTCGTGGTCAGCGATGTGCAGGTAACGTTTGCCACGGTCGGCGCCATGCAGGGCCAGCACGCGCAGGCTGGGCGCCATGCGCGCGGCCTCGGCCTGCCAGTTGAAGAGCAGCGAGGTGGGTAGCACGACCAGCGCCGGTCGCTTCAGCCGCCCGGCCTCTTTTTCGGTCAGCACATGGGCCAGCGCCTGTGCGGTTTTGCCCAGGCCCATGTCGTCGGCCAGGATGCCGCCCAGGCCCTGGGCGCGCAGGTACTGCAGCCAGGCCAGGCCTTCAAGCTGGTAGGGGCGCAGCTGCACCTGCAGGCCCTGCGGTGCGGCCACCGGCTGGGGCGCACCGATAGAGCGCAGGCGCTTGGCGAGCTGCGCCAGGCCCACGTCGCCCTGCAGCTGCCAGTCGTTGTTCCAGCCATTCACCGTGCCCACGCGGTGCACCTGCACGAGCCCGGCGCGCAGGGCTTCGATGCGGCGGGCCTCCCACGCTCCCAGGTGCAGCGGATCGCCATCCTTGCGCTGGTTACGGGTGGGGTCGGTCAGCAGGTCGACCATGGCGCCCACGATGGCCTTGAGCGGCCCGGCGGGCGCGTCGATGCGTTTGCCGCCGGGTGCGCGCAGCGAAATGATGGCGATGTCGTCGATGGCGGCCATCTGCTGCGCGTTGAGCCAACAGGCGTCGCGGCGCAACAGGTCGGCCAGCATGGGGGCCAGGTCCAGCGTTTCACCGTCGATCTCGATGCCCAGGCTGAGCAGCCAGGCGCCCTCGCGCTCGGGCAGCATGAGCTTTTGCACGGGGCGCTGGCGTGTGCCCAGCGGGCCATCGACTTCCTTGGCCAGCAGCTCGCCAGTGTCGGGGGCGATGACCAGCTTCCAGCGCGACACGGGCACGCTTTCGTGCGCAAAGCCGGGGTGTACCACCACGCTCCAGCCCTCGGTTCGCAACTCGGGAACCACGTCGGCCCAGAAGTCGCCAAAGTGCGCCTCCTGCGCCAGCGTCCACACAGGGCCCAGCGTGGTGGCGGCTGCCCGGTGGCGCCACTGCAGGCTTTTGGGGTCTACAGGGGTCAGGCCCAGGTCCCACACGCGGTCCATGGCGTCGGCTTCAGCCGCCAGGTTGCGCTGCATGCGCACCACCGGGCCACCGGTGTCGAACAGGTCTTGCACCGGGGCCGAGCGCGCGTTGAGGATGGAGGTGGGGGCCGGCGTCTGCCAGGTGGCGCCATCGTCGGTGCGGTAGGTCCAGTCAATCTGCACCAGCGTCACGCTGTCACCACGCGGGCCCAGCTTGCCCTGGGGCGCCATGCCCAGCAGACCATCGCCCCGACCCAGCGTCATGAGGGTGATGCGCGGGCGAAAGTGGCCGGGGACGACGCCATCGGGTGTGTTGGGCGCCGGGCTGTGGCCCGGCGGGTGGCTGCCGTCGCCCCGCAGCTGGGCCATGACCTGCGCGGCCTCGGCGTCGGTCAGCGGGGGCAGCTGCTGCAGGGCGGCACTGTCAGCCCGGTTGCGCAGGGCCTGGGCCCATTGCGCAACCACATGGGCACGGCCTGCGGGGGGCGTGGGTGGAACGGGTGACTGCGGCAGGCTGGGCATGGGCTGGCATTGTGCCCATGCGTGGCGTGCCCTTTCGTCTAAACGCTGCGTTGGGTGCCTAGCGCCAGTGCAAACAGCTCGTTGCGAAAGTGGATGCCCAGGCGGCTGAATGCGCGGTTGCGGTAGGTTTTGACAGTGGGAAGGCTCAGGCCCAGGTCGCAGGCAATGCCCTCCTGCGTCATGCCTTGCAGCAGGCGGGCGCACACGTCCAGCTCGCGCTCGGTCAGCCCTGCGTGGGCGCGCAGCAGGCGTTCGCGCAGCGCGGGCAGGCTGTGGGACAGCGCGGGGGCCGTGGCCTGTGACGGGGGCTGCAGTGCGGGTTGCAACACCCCGGGGCGCTGGGCCAGGGCGATGTGCTTGCGGGTCAGCGCCAGCAGCACCGGGGCCATGCCCTCAAAGTCGCTGATCTGCCGGTCCTGGAACGGCTTTTGGTGCTGGTGGCGGTAGAAGTTGACGGCAAAGACCGAGCCATCGCTCTCATGTTCGACCACCGACACCCGCTCGGCCACGCCATGGGCCTCGTATACGCGGGCGCGGTGTTCTGCGTCCACCTCGGGCGCCGTCAGGTGGCACAACTGGGTGGGCGCTTCGGCCGGTGCGGCTTCGTCCAGCGAGCGGCCCCAGGTGCGGTCGGTGCGGTAGGGGCCTGACAGGTACGCCCACCAGCAGTCCTGCGTGGTGTCGGGAATGCCGTAACTGGCCGACATGAACAAGGTGGGTTTGCAATGGCGCCCGGTGCGGTACACCGACCACGACGCTGCGGGCAGCACGGGTGCCAGCTCCTGCAGCATGCCGCAGGCGAACCCGTCGTCGCCCAGCTGGTGAACCATGGCGCCCAGGGCCGAGCCCGTGAGGTTGGGCGGGGGCGTGATGCCGCCGCCGGATGTGCTTGCAGGGAGCCAGTGCCTCATGGGTTGCGCGGGGTATGCCGGGTGGGCTTTGTCATTGCTGTCATCTTCAGGGATGACAGGGGTCAAGCGCCACGGGATTTACGCTAGGTGCAACCCCGCAAGCAGGCTGGGTGCACGCCGCCCCTGGCCGCTTGCCTGCCAGACACCCGAAAGATGGAGCCCATGACCGAACCCGTGCACTTTGTGGAACCCCGTTTGCGATTTTTTGCCGACCTGCGCGTGGAGGTGGGCGTGCCCCAGGAGGTGGGCCGCACCGTACACGGCCTGCGTCGGCTCATCCCCATCCTGGGCGGTAAGGCCCAGGGCGATGGCTGGCAGGCCCGGGTGATGCCCGGCGGGGCGGATTTTCAGCTCATCGTGAGCGACACCCTGGCCGAGCTGGACGCGCGCTACACGCTGGAGGCGGATGGTGGCGACTTGATCTATGTGCAAAACCGCGCCGTGCGGTCCGGGCCGCCCGAGCTGATGGCGCGCCTGGTGCGTGGCGAGGTGGTGGACCCGGCACAGATCTACTTTCGCTGCAGCCCCCAGTTCGAGACAGCGTCTCCCACACTGCGATGGATCGGGGAGCGCATGTTCACGGGCACCGGTGCGCGGTTTCCCGATGCAGTAGCCATGCGGTTCTGGGAGCTGATGTAGCCGCACAGCAGTCACGCATTTCACTTTTTTTGATGACCGATAGCACACAACAACACCCTGGAGACCTTGTCATGACCTCTTTTTCGACGCTCACCCGCACCCTGTCCCGCAGCTTCTCCCGTCGGCATGCCCTGCGCAGCGTCTGCCTGGCAGCCACGGTGGTGGCGGGCCTGGCCCCCGCCACTGGCGCCCTGGCGCAGACGGCGGGCTACCCCAACAAGCCGGTGCGCATCATCGTGGGCTTTCCCGCAGGCACCGGGCCGGACATCGTGGCGCGGCTACTGGCGCAGAAGCTGTCGGAAGGCTGGGGCAACCTGGGCGTGATCGTGGACAACAAGCCCGGCGCCGGGGGCCTGATCGCTGCGACCGAGGCCGCACGCGCCACCCCTGATGGCTACACGCTGATGCTGGGCGAAACCGGACAGCTCAGCATTGCGCCCAGCAGCTACAACAAGCTGCCCTACGACCCGCAAAAGGACTTCGCGCCCGTGAGCCAGGTGGTCACCGCCGACTTCGCGTTGCTCGTCAACCCACAAAAGGTGCCGTCGCGCAATGTGAAGGACTTTGTGGCCTGGACCCAGCAGCAAAAGGGCCTGTTCCTGGCCACCTTTGGCGCGGGTACCCCGGGGCACTTTGGCGCCTTCATGTTTGGCGAGGCCGTGAAGCTCAAGCCCGAACCGGTGCACTACAAGAACACCACCGACGCGCTGGGCGGCCTGTTCAGCGGTGATGTGCAGGGCGTGTTTGCCAGCGTGGGCCTGGCTGCGCCCAACGTGAAGGCTGGCAAGCTGGTAGCGCTGGGCACCACAGGCGGCACCCGGTCCAACGCACTGCCCGATGTGCCCACCATCAAGGAGCAGGGCTACCCCAGCCTGGAGTTCAACTCCTGGTTTGGCATCGTGGCCCCGGCCAAGACGCCTCCCGAGATCGTCGCCAAGCTGAGCGCCGACATCATCAAGGCCGTGCAGTCGCCTGAGGGCAAGGCCAAGATGGAAGAGGCTGGTTTCCGCGTGACGGGCACCAACCGCGAGGAGTTCGCCCGCATCATCGCGGCCGACACGGTGACCTGGGGCAAGGCCGTGGCCGCCACGGGCTTCAAGGCCGACTGAGTCGGCACTGCCCAGTGATTGCCGGGCGCTACGCATTCCGCTCGCAGGGCGGCGCCAGGCGATAGGGGCAACGCCGTCCGATTACCAAAAAATCCGCGCACCTTCCTCAGCGACGCCCTGACGGCCGTCGCCGGGCGTTGCTGCGCCAAAGGTTCAACCCCACAAGACCGATCAACCGAGGAGACCACCATGCCGTCCCTTTCGCTGGATACCCCCATCGCGCAACGCGTTGCGCTGCCCGCCGCCGTGCTGCTGCCGTTATTGCTCAGTGCCTGCGGCGGCGGCAACGCTGTGCTGGTGACCGAGAGCGCCAACCCGGCCGCCGCTTGCGCCGCATTGAGCACCAACGCGCAGCTCAGCAACACCAACTTGTCCACCAGCTATGTGCCGCCGGGCACGCGCCGCCCCGGCGGCGCTGCCACGGGCGACTTTTTGCCCGGGCACTGTGTGGTCACGGGTGCCATCAATCCGCGTGTGGGTGTGGATGGCAAGAACTATGCAATCGGTTTTCAGTTGAGCCTGCCCGACCGCTGGAACGGACGCTTTCTGTTCATCGGCGGGGGCGGCAACGACGGCATCCTGCGCGACACCTCGCTCAGCTCCAGCATTTCGGGCGGCACGCCATCGCCACTGGGGCAGGGCTTTGCGGTGGTGTCCACCGATGCGGGCCATACCGGCACCAGCGCCAGCTTTGGCGCCGACCCGCAGGCGCGCACCGACCATGCCTACAACTCTTACGACAAGACGGCTGTGGCCTCCAAGTCGCTCATCAGCACGCGCTACGGCCGCAAGCCCGACTACTCTTACTTCTCTGGCTGCTCCGGCGGCGGGCGCCAGGGCATGATGTTCTCGCAGCGGTTCCCGGACTACTTTGACGGCATCACCGCCGGAGCGCCCGCTATGCGCGTGTCCAGCGGTGCCACGGTGGCCGCCATGTGGAACACCATCCAGTTCAACGCCATTGCGCCCCAAGACGCCAGTGGCAACCGCATCCTGTCGCGCGCCTTCAGCAACACCGACCTGAAACTGGTGGCCACTGCGGTCAATGCCCGCTGCGACGCGGCCGATGGCGTGGTGGACGGCCTGGCCCAGAACGTCAACGCCTGCAAGGCGTTTGACCCCAGCGTGCTGCAATGCGCGGGCGGCAAGACCGACAGCTGCCTGTCGTCCGCCCAGGTGGGTGCGCTCAAGAGCGTGTTTGCCGGGCCCCGCAACTCCGTGGGCAAGGCGCTGTACACCGGCCAACCCTGGGACGCCGGGCTGGCGGCTCCCGGCTGGCGGTCCTGGACGCTGGGTAACTCGACCACGGCCACACCCGACGCACGCTACATCACGCTGATGGTGGATGCCCTGGTCAACGAGTTCTTCACACCGCCGGATCTCTCGTTCAACCCGCTGGCCTTCAACTTTGATACCGACCCCGCACGCATGGCCGCGTACTCTGCCGTCTACGACACCTATGCCGACGACAAACTGGCGGCCTACAAGCAGCGCGGCGGCAAGCTGCTGTTCATCCATGGCATGTCTGACCCGATCTTCTCGGCGTTTGACACGGTGGACTACTACGAACGTCTGGCCGCTAACAACGGCGGCATGGCGGCCACGCAGAACTTTGCGCGAACCTTCCTGGTGCCGGGCATGAACCACTGCTCGGGGGGGCCGGCCACCGACAACTTCGATTCGATCCAGACCATGGTGGACTGGGTGGAGAAGGGCATTGCACCGCAAAGCATTGCGGCCAAGGCGCTGCCCACAAACACCGACTTTCCCAACCGCACGCGTCCGCTGTGCCCCTACCCGCAGTTTGCCAAGTACAAGGGCTCGGGCAGTGTGGAAGACGCCAGCAGCTTTGTCTGCTCGGCCAGCTGACGCGCGGCCTGAGCGACGCTGCAATAAAGCGGAAAGGGCCCTCGGGCCCTTTTTTTGGGTCTGTACACCCGGGTCCTGGGGTCAGCGCTTGACCGTTGAGGACTCCACGGGCGGCGGCAACCGCAGCTGGGCTTGTTGCACCACGCGGATGCAGTCGCGCAAATGCTGCTCGCCCAGGTAGCGCAGGGTGGCGTAGCCAAGGGTGGCCGCGATGGCCTGTCCCGCCAGGGGCACGTACTTGGCTGCCTGCTTGGTGCTCAGGCGCAAACCCACCGTCTGGGTGGCACGGATGACCAGTTCGCGGGTGATGAGCTTGCCGATCAGCACCGAACCCACCAGGCCCACCGCCTTTTGCACTTGCTCCCGCTTTTTCGGGTCCAGCTGGTCGATCTGCTCGGCCGACAGGCCGAACTCGGTATTGATCTGTGGAATCAGGCGGGAAAGCAGGGCAGCATCGACCGCCCAGTCCAGCCCCGGCACCGGGACCACGCTGGCCGCTGCCGCCACCATGGCGCGGCGGTGCAGCAGCTTGCGGGCGCGGCGTACAACCGCAGCCAGTTCAGGGTCTCCAGCGGCCATTTGCAATGAGGTGGGCATGGGTGACAACGTGATGGAGGGTGATCGGACGAAAGTGCGTGATTCAAAGCGCAGATGGCGGGCAGCTCAGCGAGCGGGGCAAGATCCAGGACCTCTCAGGACTTGCCCTTGACCAGGCCGTACACCACCAGCAGAGCGACGGCGCCCAGCACTGATGCAATCCAGCCAGCGCTGTCGCCTTGCGCATACCAGCCCATGGCCATGCCCACGTAGTTGGCCAGAAACGAGCCGGCTACACCGAGCAGCGCCGTCATGATCCAGCCCAGCTTGTCGTCCCCGGGTTTGACGGCACGGGCAATCAAGCCCACCACCAAACCAATCAGCAACATCCCCAGAAGTGACAGCATGTTTTTCCCCTTGATAGTTGGTTCAGACGATAGAGTCACTTTACAGATGGGGCAGTCAAAGCGCTGTCGGACAATGTCCCCTGTCAGCGTCCCCCAGGCAAGGTGGTGCTGTGCCGTGTGGAGTCCCACGGATGCAGGGGGCGTTCAAAAAGGCAGTGCTCAAAGCGGTGCGCATGCAGGTCCATGCCCGATATCTGGTGGTCGGTGCGCGAGCACACGTAGCGCCCGTTCGGCAGGCTGGCCCAAGCCGCCTCGGTGAGCAGGATCTCGTTGGCTGTGGCAATGTCTTCGCCCAACTTGCAGGCGCAATTCATCTCGGGGCCAAACAGGTCCTCGCGTGCAATCACCAGGGTGGGCCCAAAGCCAATGCCTGCGCTCACGTTCAGCGCCCGCTCGGGCGGTAACACGGTGTTCATGGCGCCCAGGGCGCGCAGGGTGTCCAGCGCGGCCTCCAGGGCTTGCTCGGGCGTGGCGAACACCGCAAACAGGTTATCGGCCTCCTGCTTGATGACCTCACCGCCGTTGCCTTCGATGGCAGGGCGCGCTGCCTGCTCCATCTGGTGGATCATCGCCAGGAAGTGAATGATGCCGTGGCGCTGGGTGATGCGGGAGAAGCCGCACATGTCCAGCACCAGGATGGCGACACTGCGCACAAACGCCTGTTCAATGGCGGCGTCAATCGCCCCGGTGCCGGCGGTTGGGGTCTGGTTGCGCTCTGACAGCAGGCGCCGGAGATAGCCCTTGTCGTGTGCAGTCGCAGCATCGGGGGGCAGCGCGGGGGTGTGGTGCATGGCAACGCCCTGTGGGTGGTGTCCGACATGGTAGCGCGGCCGGTGCTGGCGCCGCGCAGGTTGTGCCCGGGGCTACAGTGAGGTTCGCAAAGGGTGGTGGGGTGCTTGTCGTACCCACAACTGCCGCAGACTTCTCTCAAGACAGAAAGGTGTACCCACCATGTTCACTATGTCATCCACCCCATTCATTTCGTACTCCGTTGCACCGGCCGGGGCCCAGCGCTCGTCATGGAGCCGGTTGGTGGCTCGCCCGGCCGCCGTATTGGTAGCCGCCATGGCCTTGGGCGGTGTGCTGTCGTTTCCCACTGCCGCCCAGGCGCAAAGCGACGAGGCATCCCTGGCGCGCGGTGCCGTGCCTGACACCACGCCGCAGCAGCGCTACCAGTCGGCCATTCGTGAAGCGGGGGGCGGGCTCAAGGTGAGCCTGGAAGAGTGCAGGTCCATGCCGACGGCGGAGCGCAAGCGGTGTGAGTCCGAGGCCCGGGCGCGATATCAGTCGGACATGGCAGCAGCCAAGGCACTGCTGCGGGGCGATCCGTCTGCAGGGCCGGTCAATGTGACTGGCGGCCCGATCCGCAGCACCGAGACGGTGTACGTGGTCAAGCCCTGATCACCACGGCCCGCCAATGGGGGAAGCCGGGAGCGTTTTACGATTTATTTCTGCGCCTGGGGCGCCTGGGCGCTCTCGACACCTTCGCCCGGCGTCACACGGCGCGCGCCGTTGAAGCGGCGTGCCCAGTAGGCGACGCCCATGTCTTCCACCCGGATCTCCGAGCCGCTGCGGGGCGAGTGGATGAACTTGCCGTCCCCCACATAAATGCCCACATGGCTGAAGTTGCGGCGCATGGTGTTGAAGAACACCAGGTCGCCGGGTTGCAGCTCTTTCTTGTCGATGACCTGGGTGGCGGCTGCCTGCTGATCAGCACGGCGGGGCAGCAAAAGCCCCACCGTCTGCTCATAGATAGCGCGCACAAAGCCGCTGCAGTCAAAGCCGGTCTCGGCACTGTTGCCGCCACGCTTGTAGGGCACGCCCAAAAAACCCATGGCGTTGACCACCAGGTCACCCGCGCGGCCTGCTACGGTCTGGGCCTTGTCAGCCACCTTGTGGCTCACGTCTTCGAGTCGGGTAAACAGCCCTTTGTCCGCGAGCAAGCGGTCCATATCGTCAGAATTGGTGCCCTGGGGCGCCGCATGCGCAGCGGTGGCGCAGGCAAGGATGAGGATGCAAAACCATCTGGACATGGGGGCGAAGGGTAACACGGTATGGTTATTTATCAAAAATAAGCATTTTTGCAAGCTGTTGATTTGATTCAGATAAATCGATGGGCGCAGTGTTTTCACAGGCAAAAGCCGCTTGCAAGATGCGCGCCAGACTGGCTTGCCTCCGCCCCGGGTGCGGTCGGTGGCAAGGCTACGGGCCAAAAGGAGCTTGAGAGCATGGGTTGGACTCTAAATCGGCAGGTAGTGCTAGTGAACAAAGCACGGGTAGCTATATGTTTGATAGCGGCCGGTGCGCACGCAGGCAGCCAGGCGCAAGGCGTCCCCGTGCCGCCGCCGGCGGTGTCGCTGGTGCCGGTGGCCACCGGCCTGGTCCACCCCTGGGCGGTGGCCTTTTTGCCGGGCGGTCAGTTCTTGGTGACCGAGCGGCCGGGGCGTCTGCGCGTGGTCAGCGCGGCCGGAAAGGTGGGGCCTGCGCTGGCGGGAGTGCCGCAAGTGGCGGCAGGCGGGCAGGGCGGCCTGCTGGACGTGGTGACCGACAACGACTTTGCCCGCAACCGCCGCATCTACTTCTGTTTTGCCGAGCCCGCAGCGGGCGGCGCGGCAGGCAACAGCACGGCGGTGGCGCGCGCCACCTTGTCGGCCGACGCCAGCAGCCTGCAGGAGGTGCGCGTCATCTTCAGCCAGCGGCCCAAGGTGGAGAGCGCGCTGCACTTTGGCTGCCGCATTGCCCAGGCCAGCGACGGCAACCTGTTTGTGGCGCTGGGCGAGCGCTATCACCGCAAGGACGACGCCCAAAAGCTCGACAACCACCACGGCAAGGTCATCCGCATCACGCCCGACGGAGCAGCGCCGCCCGACAACCCGTACGTAAAGCAGCCCGGCGCCTTGCCCGAGATCTGGAGCTACGGCCACCGCAACCCCCAGGGCGCCACGATGGCCCCCGACGGCAAGCTGTGGATGCACGAACATGGCCCGCAGGGCGGTGACGAAATCAATCTGCCCCAGCCCGGGCGCAACTACGGCTGGCCCGTCATCACCTACGGCGAGAACTACGGCGGCGGAAAGATGGGCGAGGGCACGGCCCGCTCCGGCATGGAACAGCCACTGCACCACTGGACACCGTCCATCGCCCCCTCGGGCATGGCGTTTCTGACCAGCACGCGCTACGGCGCGGCGTGGCAGGGCAGTTTGTTCGTCGGGTCGCTCAAGTTCGGCACCCTGCACCGGCTGGAAGTGTCTGGCGGCAAGGTGCAAAAGGAGGAGCGGCTGTTGCAAGGCAATGGCGAGCGCATCCGCGACGTACGCCAGGGGCCAGACGGCTTGTTGTACCTGCTGACCGACAGCCCGCAGGGACGGTTGCTGCGCTTGCAGCCCGCTGCGGCCCCATGACCGGTTTTGCTTGATGCAGGTCAAGCAAGCCCGGAGATGGGTGACCGAACCGGCGGACCCGGGGTGATCCCGCAGGCTGGGCGCGTATTTTCGGTATAGGCTGGTGCGATGCATGCTGAGCCCACCACCTCTTCCCCTGCCGCGCCCTCCGCTCCTCCTGCGGCCTCGGTCAATCCGGGCACCGCGCCCGACGATCTGGCGAGCACGCCCGCCCGGTCCCAGCTGGCCCTGCGCCGTGTGGCGATCGACACCTGGCGAGAAAACGTCGCCTACCTGCACCGCGACTGCGCCGTGTACCGGGCCGAGGGCTTCCAGGCGCTGTCCAAGATCGAGGTGCGCGCCAACGGCCGCCGCATCCTGGCCACGGTGAACGTGGTGGACGACCCTGCCATCGTGGGCTGCCACGAGCTGGGCCTGTCGGAAGACGCGTTTGCCCAGCTGAGCGTGGACAACGGCCACACCGTGTCGGTGGCACAGGCCGAGCCGCCCGAGTCCATGGGCGCGCTGTTCCGCAAGATCGCCAGCGAGCGCCTCACGCGGGAGGACTTTGGCGCCATCGTGCGTGACATTGCCGACCACCGGTATTCCAAGATCGAACTCACCGCCTTTGTGGTGGCTTGCCACCGCAACGAGCTGGACCGGGAGGAGGTGTTCTTCCTCACCGATGCCATGGTGGCCAGCGGCCGGCGGCTGGACTGGCACGAACCGCTGGTGGTGGACAAGCACTGCATCGGCGGTATTCCGGGCAACCGCACCACCATGCTGGTTGTGCCCATCGTCGCGGCGCACGGCATGTTGTGCCCCAAGACGTCTTCGCGCGCCATCACATCCCCTGCCGGCACGGCCGACACCATGGAGGTGCTGGCCAAGGTAGAGCTGCCGCTGGAGCAACTGGCCGACATCGTGCGCGACTACCGGGGCTGCCTGGCCTGGGGCGGCACGGCCAATCTGTCGCCCGCCGACGATGTGCTGATCTCGGTGGAGCGGCCGCTGTCCATCGACTCTGCCGGGCAGATGGTGGCGTCCATCCTGTCCAAAAAGGTGGCGGCCGGTGCCACGCACCTGGTGCTCGACATTCCCATCGGCCCCACGGCCAAGGTGCGGTCCATGCCCGACGCGCAGCGCCTGCGCCGCCTGTTTGAATATGTGGCGCGGCGCATGGGCCTGTCGCTGGACGTGGTCATCACCGATGGCCGCCAGCCCGTGGGCAACGGCGTGGGCCCGGTGCTGGAGGCGCGCGATGTGATGCGCGTGCTGCAGAACGACCCGCGCGCGCCTGACGACCTGCGGCAGAAGGCGCTGCGCCTGGCCGGACGCCTGATCGAGTGCGACCCTGATGTGCGCGGCGGCGACGGCTACGCGATTGCGCGCGACATCCTTGACTCCGGCCGGGCGCTGGCGCGCATGAACGCGATCATCGCCGCTCAGGGCAGCACGGGGTTTGACCATAACCACCCGGCACTGGGTGTGCTGACGCTGGACGTGGTGGCGCCCGCCAGCGGCGTGGTGGCGGGCATCGACAACTACCAGATCGCCCGCGTGGCCCGACTGGCAGGGGCCCCCAAGGTGCCCGGCGCCGGGGTGGACCTGATGCACAAGCTGGGCGACACCGTGGCGGCGGGCGACCTGCTGTACCGCGTGCACGCCAGCTACCCGGCGGACCTCGAGTTTGCGCGCCACGCGTGCGAACGCGACAGCGGCTACCGGCTGGGCACGGCCGACGAGGTGCCGCGCGTGTTTGTGGAGTTCTGACCATGACACCGCCCGAAGCCGCCTGTTTGCTGTATTTCGACGACGAAGCCGCGCCTGCGCTGCGCCTGGCGCAGGCCGCCGGTTTGCCTGCCCAGGCCATCGAACGCCACCGTTTTCCCGATGGCGAACTCAAGCTGCGCCTGCCGGTGAACGAGACCACTGGCCGCCTCCCACGCCACGCCCTGTTGCTGCGCAGCCTGCACCAGCCCAATGAAAAGCTGGTGGAGCTGCTGCTGGCCGCACGCACGGCCCGCAGCCTGGGTGTGCAGCACCTCACGCTGGTGGCGCCGTACCTGGCCTATATGCGGCAGGACATCGCCTTCCACCCCGGCGAGGCCGTGAGCCAGCAGGTGGTGGGTGGGTTTTTGGCCGGGCTGTTCGATGCCGTCATCACCGTGGACCCGCACCTGCACCGCATCGAACGGCTGGAGCAGGCCATCCCCGTGCCGCAGGCCGTGGTGCTCAGCGGTGCCGAGCCGCTGGCCGATCTGATTGCTGAACGCCGCCCCAATGCTTTGTTGGTGGGGCCCGATGGCGAATCCGCCCAGTGGATCGCCCAGGCCGCCGCGCGCCACGGCTTTGACCATGCCGTGTGCACCAAGGTGCGCCATGGCGACCGCCACGTGGCCATCGAACTGCCCGCGCTCAACGCCCAGGGGAGGGCGGTGGTGCTGCTGGACGACATGGCCAGCACCGGCCGCACGCTGGCGCTGGCCGCGCGGCTGCTGCTGCAGGCGGGTGCCGCCTCGGTGGATGTGGCGGTGACGCATGCGCTGTTTGCGGGCGATGCGCTGCAGGTGCTGCATGAAGCCGGGGTGGGGGAGGTGTGGAGCACGGACTGCATCCCGCACCCGAGCAACGCCGTGGCCATGGCCGGGCCGCTGGCCACGGCGCTGCAGTCCGTCCTTCGCACCTGAAAACCCCGGGCTCGGGCTGCGACAATGTGCCATTGCCTTCCTCGCTGCGCCCGCACAGCGATTCAACGAACACAGAAACGGTCCCACCATGCTGCTTGACGCCACCGAATCCCAACTCGTCCTGGTCGACTACCAGGAGCGCCTGATGCCCGCCATCCACGAAGGCCCCGCCGTGCTGGCCAACGCCCGCCGCCTGGCCGAGATCGCCCGCATGCTGGATGTGCCCGTGTGGGGCACCGAACAAAACCCCTCGCGACTGGGCGCCAACGACGCCGCGCTGCGCGCCCTGTGCCAGAAAACCCTGGCCAAGATGCACTTCAGCGCCGCCGAAGAAGGCCTGGGCGAATGGCTGCGCCCTCCCGCCAAGCCCCAGGGCGGCAACGCGCGCAGCCTGCCCAAGCACCTGCAAAAGCCTGCCCCGCTGGCCTCAGAGCGCGGCACAATCGTCATTGCCGGGTGCGAAGCCCATGTCTGCCTGCTGCAGACCGCGCTGGACCTGATCGACGACGAGTTTGAAGTGTGGGTGGTGACCGACGCCTGCGGCTCGCGCACCGAACGCAACCGCGACGCCGCCTTCGACCGCCTGGCCGGCGCAGGCGCCGAGCTGGTGACCACCGAGATGGTGGCGTTTGAATGGCTGGGCAGCTGCGAGCACCCGGCGTTCAAGGATGTGCTCGGGCTGATCAAATAGCGCTTTTCAAGCCAAATTGGCTGCTAGCGCATGATTTTCATGCGCTGGCAGCTATCAAAATAATAGTGACTGATGCAGCTTCCGGTCAGGCGAAGTAGGGCGTTGCCAGCTTGACTGCCAGGCCCACCAGGGCACAGCCGCCCAGCAGCGGCATAACGCCCAGCTTGAAGCGGAACAGTGCCACCAGCGCACCCACGGCGACTACCGCCGACACGGCATCGAAGTGGCCGCCAAATCCTTGTGGCCACAGCAGGTGGTAGGCAAAAAACAGCGCCAAGTTCAGGATCACGCCCACCACAGCAGCCGTGATGGCTGACAGTGGAGCGGTAAATCCCAGCTTGCCGTGCGTGGCCTCCACCAGCGGGCCGCCCGCCAGGATGAAGATGAACGAGGGCAAAAAGGTCACAAAGGTCACGACCGTGGCCGCAGCCACGGCGCCTGCAAAGAGGGCGTCCGGCCCCCACACCTGCTGCAGCCAGCCGCCCACAAAACCCACAAACGCCACCACCATGATCAGTGGGCCGGGCGTGGTCTCGCCCAGGGCCAGGCCGTCAATCATCTGCGGGGCGCTGAGCCACTGGTAGTGTTCTACCGCGCCCTGGTACACATAAGGCAACACAGCATAGGCGCCGCCAAAGGTGAGCATGGCCGCCTTGGTGAAGAACCAGCCCATCTGCGTGAGCGTGCCGTGCCAGCCCTGCGTGGCCACCAGCAGGCCCATGGCCGCCAGCCACAGCACCAGCCCTGCCACCAACACCTTGACCAGGTGGACGCGAGAAAAGCGCGCATGGGCAGGCGTTGGCGTGTCGTCATCGATCAGCGCAGGGCCATAGCCCTTGTGGGCATTGGCATGGCCGCCCCCCAATGCAAACACGGCGGGCCAGCGCTGCGCGCCAAAGTAGCCGATGAGCCCGGCCGCCAGCACGATGGCGGGGAAGGGCGTGTCGAACGCGAAGATCGCCACAAACGATGCGGCAGCGATGCCCCACATCCAGCCGTTCTTGAGCGCGCGGGTGCCGATGCGGTGCGCGGCATGCAGCACCAGTGCCGTCACTGCGGGCTTGATGCCGTAGAAGATGCCTGCCACCACGGGCACATCGCCAAAACGCAGATACACCCACGACAGCCCGATCAGGATGAACAGCGAGGGCAGCACAAACAGCGCCCCCGCCACGATGCCGCCCCAGGTGCGGTGCATGAGCCAGCCGATGTAGGTGGCCAGCTGCTGCGCCTCGGGGCCAGGCAGCAGCATGCAGTAGTTGAGGGCGTGCAAGAAGCGGTTTTCGCTGATCCAGCGGCGCCGTTCCACCAGCTCGGCGTGCATGATGGCGATCTGGCCTGCAGGCCCGCCGAAACTGATGAACCCGAGCTTCAGCCAGAACAGAAAGGCGTCGCGGAACGGGACGGACGTGGGGGCAGGGGACGGTGCTGGGTGCATGGTCCGGGAGTGTGACAGGCCGGTATGACGTTTGCCGACATATCAATATGCCTGCTGCATCTGGAGCCATGGATGACGAGGCAGAGGGTTGGCAGCGTCAGTTTGCCGCAAGCCCGTCATGAATAATTATGAATTCAAAACCTGCTGTCCTGGCAGGGCGAGAGAGATGCCGAGGAGACACCCACAATGACCGCACACAGCACCTACGCCGACTTCTACCGCCAGTCCATCGAGCACCGAGACACCTTCTGGAGCGAGCAGGCGAAGCTGATCGACTGGAAGACGCCCCCGCAGCAGGTGTGCGACTACAGCAACCCGCCGTTTGCGAAATGGTTTGTGGGTGGCACCACCAACCTGTGCCACAACGCGGTAGACCGCCATCTGGCCACGCGCGCCAGCCAGGCCGCGCTGGTGGCGATCTCTACAGAAACCGACACCGAACGCAGCTACAGCTTTGCCGAATTGCATGCCGAGGTGCAGCGCATGGCGGCAGTGCTGCAAGGCCTGGGCGTGAAGAAGGGCGACCGCGTGCTCATCTACATGCCCATGATTGCCGAGGCCGCGTTTGCCATGCTGGCCTGCGTGCGCATTGGCGCTCTGCATTCGGTGGTGTTTGGCGGCTTTGCCTCGGGCTCGCTGGCCTCGCGCATCGAAGATGCCGAGCCGGTGGCCGTGGTCAGCGCCGATGCCGGGTCGCGCGGCGGCAAGGTGGTGCCGTACAAGCCGCTGCTGGACGAGGCCATTGCGTTGTCCAAACACAAGCCCAGCGCCGTGCTGATGGTGAACCGAGGCCTGGCCCCCATGCACCTCCAGGCAGGCCGCGACCACGAATGGGCGCCGCTGCGAGAGCAGCACCTGAACACCGTGGTGCCCTGCGAATGGGTCGAGTCCACCCACCCCAGCTACACGCTGTACACCAGCGGCACCACCGGCAAGCCCAAGGGGGTGCAGCGCGACACCGGCGGCTACACGGTGGCGCTGGCGGCAAGCATGAAGCACATCTTTGACGCCAAGGCGGGCGATGTGTACTTTGCGACCAGCGACATCGGCTGGGTGGTGGGCCACAGCTACATCGTTTACGGCCCGCTGATCGCGGGCATGACCACTATCATGTACGAAGGCCTGCCCACGCGGCCCGATGCGGGCGTGTGGTGGAGCATCGTCGAGAAGTACCAGGTCACGCACATGTTCTCGGCCCCCACGGCGGTGCGGGTGCTCAAGAAGCAGGACCCGGCCTATCTGGCCAAGTACAACGTGAAAAGCCTCAAGGCCCTGTGGCTGGCGGGCGAGCCGCTGGATGAGCCCACGGCCCAGTGGATCAGCGACGCGCTGGCCGTGCCCATCATCGACAACTACTGGCAGACCGAAACCGGCTGGCCCATCCTGACCCTTGCCAACGGCGTGCAGCAGCAGACCACACGCTTCGGCAGCCCCGGCAAAGCCATGTACGGCTATGGCGTGAAGCTGATCGACGAGGCCACGGGCGAAGAACTGACCGGTGCCAACCAGAAGGGTGTGGTAGCCATCGAGGGCCCGCTGCCCCCCGGCTGCATGCAGACGGTGTGGCGCGATGACGCCCGCTTTGTGAACACCTACTGGAAGAGCATCCCCGGCCGCCTCATCTACAGCACGTTTGACTGGGGCATCCGCGATGCCGACGGCTACCACTTCATCCTGGGCCGCACGGACGATGTGATCAACGTGGCCGGCCACCGCCTGGGCACGCGCGAGATCGAGGAGAGCATTGCCTCCCACCCCAACATTGCCGAAGTGGCCGTGGTGGGCGTGGCCGACAGCCTGAAAGGCCAGGTGGCGATGGCGTTTGCCGTGGCGCGTGATGCGTCAGGGCTTACCGATGACGCTGCACGCCTGAAGCTCGAAGGCGAGGTGATGAAGCAGGTGGACCACCAGCTGGGCGCCGTGGCGCGGCCGTCGCGTGTGTACTTTGTGACCGTGCTGCCCAAGACCCGCAGCGGCAAGCTGCTGCGCCGCGCCCTGCAGGCCGTGGCCGAGCGGCGCGACCCGGGCGACCTGACAACGATGGAAGACCCGGCGGCGCTGCAGCAGGTGAAGGACCTGGTGGGCTGAGTTCAGGCCCGCCCGGGCCGGCGGGTCACTGCGGTGGCCTGGCAACAAATGCCTGTTTACCCTGCCGGTCAAACCCCGCCTGCTCGTAAAAGCGCAGGGTGTTTTCGTCCTTGCGGCCCGTCATCAGCATGACCTTGTAGCAGTGCTCTCGCCAGGCATGGGCCAGGGCGTGCTGCAGCTGCGCATGCCCCCAGCCCTGGCCGCGATGGGACGAGTGCGTCACGACGTTCTCGATGACGCCGTAGGGACGGCATGCACGCGTGAGGTTGGGGATGACGGTCAGCGTGCAGGACGAGACCAGCGCACCCTCATCCCACCCACCAAAGTACCGAATGCGTGGGTTGGCGAGCGCCTCGGCCCACACGGTCTGCACCTCGGGTAGTGGGGGCAGCGGGTCGTCTTGCGCGTGCAGGTGGGTGTACAGACTGAGCAGGGGGGCCAGGTCTTCGGCGCTGAGTTCACGGATGTTCAAGGCCAGCCTCCAGGGGGCGAAGAATATGCTTGATTGCTACCAAACTCATAGCTGCTGACGCATACGATACTAGCACCTGGCAAGGTTTTAATGCTACAAAACCGGCCGGTTCCGCTGCCACCCCGCAGGCGGCTGCCAGGTGGGCGTCCAGCCGATGAAATCCTCCAGCGGCATGGGCCGGGCAATGCAGTAGCCCTGCGCCTGCAGGCAGCCAAGCTGCAGCAGCATCTGTCCCTGTTCGACGGTTTCCACCCCTTCGGCGATCACCCGGTAGCCGAACGAGCGTGCCAGGCCGATCACACCCTGCACGATGGCCAGGTCCCCCGGGTCGCCCATCATGCCGTGCACAAAGCTCTGATCGATCTTGAGCGTGTCCATGGGCAGGCGGCGCAGGTAGGTCAGCGACGAATAGCCGGTGCCAAAGTCGTCCAGCGCCACCGTCACGCCCATGGCGCGCAGGGCGTTCAGGGTGTCGGCGACGGCGCTCAGGTCGTACAGGGCGGCGCTTTCCGTGATCTCGATCTCGACCAGGTGCGCGGGCACCCGGGGGTGGCGCGCCAGACAGCCAGCCACCCAGTCGGCAAAGTCTGGTTGCTGCAGGTGCTGGGCAGCAATGTTGATGCTCAGCGGCATGGGCAT
The DNA here is from genome assembly GCF_001427445.1 of Acidovorax sp. Root568. Classification (NCBI taxonomy): domain Bacteria; kingdom Pseudomonadati; phylum Pseudomonadota; class Betaproteobacteria; order Burkholderiales; family Comamonadaceae; genus Acidovorax; species Acidovorax sp. Root568. The sequence continues at coordinate 438,100 of NZ_LMGP01000010.1, forward strand.
GCCCCGGTCCTGTAGCTGCTCCAGCACCGTGAGCGCGGCCTCGGCCACCCATTCGCCAAAGCCGATCTCGAGATCGGTGCCCTCCAGCAGCGGCAAAAATTCGCCGGGGGGCACCAGGCCGCGCTCGGGGTGCTGCCAGCGTGAGAGCACTTCGGCGCCCACCACCGTGCCACTGCGCATGTCCACCTTGGGCTGCAGGTACAGCATGAACTGGGCTTGCGCCAGTGCCTCGCGCAGGTAGTGCCCCTGCGCGCGCAGCAGCTGCAGGGCGCGCTCCTGGGCGGCGTCAAACTGGTGGAAGCGGTTGCGCCCCGCCTGCTTGGCGGCATACATGGCCTGGTCGGCATGGCGCAGCAGGGTGTCGGCGTCGGCGTCGTCCTGCGGAAAGATGGTGTAGCCGATGCTGGCCGTGACGACCACGCGCTCGGTGTCCAGCGTGTAGGGGGCCGAAACGCTTTCCATCACGCGTTCCAGCATGCGTTCGCAGTCGCTCACCGAGCCGAGGCCAGGCATGAGGATCACGAACTCGTCGCCACCCAGCCGGGCCACCGTGTCCAGCGGCTGCAGTGCGCGCGTGAGCCGCCCGGCCACCACCACCAGCAGGCGGTCGCCCGCCCCGTGGCCCAGGCGGTCGTTGACGGGCTTGAAGCCGTCCAGGTCGAGGTAGGCCACACCCAGCTGCTTGCCGGTGTCACGGGCCTGGGCCATGCATTCCTGCAGCTTGCGCGCCAGCAACACCCGGTTGGGTAGGCCGGTGAGGGCGTCGTACAGCGCCAGGCGCTGCAGCATGACCTCCTGCTCGCGCTGGGGGGTCACGTCGATGGCCACACCGAGCATGCGGGCCGGGCGGCCTTGCTCGTCAAAGCCCACGATCTTGCCCAGGTTGCGCACCCAGCGCACCGGCTCGTTGGGCTGGTTCAGCCGCCAGGTGGCGTCAAACGGTGTGCCCAGGTGGGCGGTGTGGCGCGACAGCTCGATGGTGATGCGGTCGATGTCGTCCGGCGCAATGGCCGTGGTCCATTGCACGGCCGCTGAGGTGTCGCCGGTCACCGGCAGCCCGCGCATGGCACGCCAGCGGCGGTCGCCCGTGACCAGGCCGGTCTGCAGGTCCCAGTCCCACAGGCCCAGCGATGCGGCGGAGATGGTGAGCGACAGCAGGGCCTCGCGTTCACGCACCTGCACCTCGTTGCGCTTGCGGTCAGTGATGTCGTGCACCGAAAACAACCAGCAGGGCTCGCCATCGAACTCGGTGGCGCGCATGGACTGCAGCACCGTGCGCCGGGGGCCACTGCGCACGTTCAAGGTCACTTCGTAATCGCTGAGGTGGCCGTTCTGGCTGACCTGCTCCATCAGGCGCTGGCGGTCTTCGGCGGTGAAGATGCCCAGCTCCACTGCGGTGCGGCCAATGGCTTCCTCGCGGGGAATGCCCAGCATGTCGACCCAGGCGGGGTTGATGTCCACATAGCGGCCGTCACTGCGGTGCGACAGGCCCATGGGGTAGGGCATGAGATGGAAGATGCGCGAGAAGCGCTCCTCGGACTGGCGCAGGCGCTGCTCGGCACGCTTGGCTTCGTCGATGTCCTGCATCACGCCGCGCACCCTGACCACGCGGCCGTTCTCGATCACCGGCTCGCCCCGGGCGCGCACCCAAAAAAGATGGCCGTCGGCGTGATAGACCTCCATCTCCATGCTCCACTCAGCGCGTGAACGGATGCTCTGGCGGAATTTTTCGCGCAGCGGCTCGCGGTACTGCGGGGCCACATGGCGGTCGATGTAGTCGCTGGGGGGCGGCTGGTTGGGTGACAGGCCGTGGATGTCAAAACAAACGTCCGACCAGTACACCAGGCCGCGGCCACGCTCGTCCTCCCATGCGCCCAGCCGGGCCAGTCGGCCGGCTTGCTGCAGCTGGTTGTAGAGCGCCCGAAGTTCGTCGCTGGTGCGTTGGGCTTCGGTCATGTCGTGGAAAACGAAAACAAAGCAGTTTTCGCCATTCACAAGCACAGAGCGTGCCGACATCAGGCCCGGAACCTGCACCCCCTTGCTTTGCGCGACCAGGGGCAACCGGTCCACCTTGCCTTCTCGCTGATAGGTGTCCAGCAGCCGCTTGCGCTCGTGCTCGTTGGCCCAGATGTGCAGCTCCGACGAGGTGCGGCCCAGGACCTCCTCGCGCGTGAAGCCCAGCAGCTCGCAGAACGCCGGGTTCACATCGATGTAGCGCCCGTCGGTTATGCGGGTGATGCCTGCCGGGTCGGGCAGCGTCTGGTAGAAGGTGGTGTATTTGGCCTCGGCAGACTGAAGGGCCTCCTCGGTCTCGCGGTGGGCGGTGATGTCCACGTCCATGCCGATCAGGCTGGCCGGGCGCCCCTGCGCATCGCGCCGGGCGACGGTGCCGCGGGACATCAGCCAGCGCCACCGCCCCTGGGTGTCCATCACGCGGAACTCGGCCTCGTAGCTTTCCTCCAGCCCGTCCATGGCACGGGCCAGCTTGGCGGCATTGCGTTCAGCGTCCAGCGGGTGGCGCCGGGCGTACCAGCGCTGCCAGAGGTCGGGCGACTGCAAGTCGGCATTGGTAATACCATAGGCCTCGTAAAACCGGCCATCACACAAAAACCGGCGTTCGACCACATCCCATTCCCAGCGGCCGCCGCCCAGGGCATCCAGCGCCAGGCGCAGCTGGTGCTCCTGCTGGCCCAGCGTCTGCTGGATCTCGTTGCGCGCCAGCTCGGCGCGGGCCCGGCTGGCAATCACCAGCCAGCCAATCCCGAGCATCAGCACGCCGGCGCCGTGGTGCCAGTGCATGTTGCTGGTGCCTTCGGGGGCCGCGCTGGTGGCCGTTGTGACCAGCGAAACCACGAGCGGCAGTGTGAGGGTCAGTCCGGCCAGTGGCGCCCAGTCGGGCCAGGCCCAGCGCTGTCCCAGGCGGCGCCACGCCCAGCCGGTAGCCAGCGCGCCGCCCAGAACGGTGGTGGCGGGCCAGACGGCCGAGGTGTCTGTCCAGAGCGCGGCCTGCAAGGCCAGCACGGCGGTGATGGCCGCCGCCGGCACGCCAAAAAACAGCGCCACGAACGCCGTGGCGGTGGGGTAGGCCACGATGTGGAGTTCCGGCGCATTCCAGCGCAGCGCCTCGAAAGCTGCGATGGAGACCAGCCCGCCTGCCACGCCGAGCAGGATCAGGGTGCGCCGGGACGGGTGCAGAGACTCCTGCGGCGACAGCCAGACCGGCACCAGCAGCAGCAGCATGAGGGCAGTGCCCGCCAGCAGCGTGTTGTTACCCATGGTGTTTTCCTTGGGTGGTCTGGTCGCTGAAGCGGGCGGCTGCGGGTCTGGAACGTGGCGGACAAGCCAAAAGAAGGAGCGGGTGCATGTCGCGACCTGTGCCGCATGTGGCCTTGCTCAGAAGGCATGCACCCGATAAAAAAACCATCCGCCAAGTTTAGGCCTGTTCTGAGGTGGGCCGGGCGGGCCGCAGCGTCCTGATAAGTCCGGTTGACAACAAAGTGCCGCACACGATCACCAGCGCGCAGCCCACCATCCACGGCGTGATGGTCTCGCCCAGGAACAGCGTGCCATACAGCACGGCGAACACCGGGGTGATGAAGGTCACGGCCAGCGCGCGGCTGGGGCCCGCGTGCTCGATCAGGCGAAAGTACAGGATGTAGGCAATGCCGGTGCACAGCACGGCAATGGCCAGGATGGCCGCCCAGGCGCGTACACCGGGCATCTGCGCCGGCCACAGCCACAGCGTGGGCAAGGCCAGGCCCAGCGCGGCGCCCAGCTGGCTGCCGGCGGCCGTGGCCAGCGGCGGCAGCCCCGTGAGGTGGCGCCGCGCAAAACTGGCCGACACGCCATAGAACGCCGACGCGAGCAGGCAGGCCGCAATCGCCCAGTGGGCGTGGTCGGTCTTGAACCCGGTGCCGGCAGGTGCGCGCCAGGCCAGCAGGGCCACGCCCACAAAACCCAGGGCCAGCCCCACCCAGCGCAGGCGGTTGATGCGGTCACCCAGCCACATCCAGGCGATCAGCGCACCAAACAGCGGCACCGTGGCGTTGAGGATCGAGGTCAGGCCCGTGGCGATGTGCAGCACCGCCCAGGAAAACAGCGAGAACGGAATCGCCGAATTGATGACCCCCGCAAACAGGATGGGCCGCCAGTGCTGGCGCAGCGCAGGCCAGTGGCCCTGGCGCAGCATGATGGGCCACAGGAACACCGTGGCCAACGCCACCCGCAGGCCGGCGGTGGGCAGGGGACCAAAGTCCGACGCACCCAGGCGCATGAACAGGAACGACGCGCCCCAGAGTGCGGCCAGCAGGATGAATTCGCCTATCCAGGTGGAGACGGGCCGGGTGGCGGGGCTGTTCATGCGGTGGCTTTCATGGGGTGGGCTGCGGCGGCCAAAAGGGGTGCATTCTCCAGCGTCAGCAAAGCCCTCTTGCGATCGAGGCCGCCTGCATAGCCCGTCAGACTGCCGTCGGCACCCAGCACACGGTGGCAGGGCACCACCACGCTCAGCGGGTTGCGACCCACGGCGGCACCCACGGCCCGCACGGCGCTGGGGTTGCCCAGCTGGCGGCCCAGCATGCCGTAGCTGATGGTCTGGCCCCGGCCAATCTGCAGCAGCGCGCGCCACACCGATTGCTGGAATGCCGTGCCCCCCGACAGGTCCAGCGGCAGGTCGAAATGCTGGCGCTGCCCGCCCAGGTATTGCTGCAGCTGGTGGACGGCTTCTTGCAGCACAGGGTGATGGCCCGGCCCCATTGCCCAGGCGTTAGTGCCGTGCAGGTGAGAGGTGGGCTCGTGGCGCTGGCCTTCAAACCAGACGCCCGACAAGCCGGTGGGGGATGCGGCCAGCCGCACGGGCCCCAGCGGGGTGTCGGCCCGTGCCTGCACGGTGAAAGAGTGGAACTGCATGCTGAGAGGTCTTGAAAGAGTGGGAGAGGCCGTTTTGGGTCGAAATTGGCACTATGCGCCAGTGTTTATTGCCTTGTTTGCTACTGTTTTGATAGTTTCTGAGCATCTGTAGGCTGAGCCGCTCCGGCACTGCTGCCACCGGCAGCCCAGGCGCGCAGCACCGCGTAGCTGCGCCAGGGTCGCCAGGCCTGCGAGGCCTCTTGCGCGGCGCGTGCGGGGTTCTTGTGCTGCTGCACCCCCAGCGCCTTGTGCAGCGCTACGTCCCCCGCCGGGAAGGCGTCGGGCCAGCGCAGCACCCGCATGGCGATGTACTGCGCCGTCCAGTCACCAATGCCGGGCAGGGCGCACAGGGCGGCGGTGGTGCTGGGCACGTCGGCGCCCGCGTGCAGGGGCAGGCTGCCGCTGTCCACCGCGCGGGCCAGTGCCACGATGGCCGCTTGACGCTGGCGCACGATGCCCAGCTGGCCCAGCGTGTCGCCATCGGCGCGGGCCAGGGTGGCTGCGGTGGGAAACAGCCGGTGCAGCCCGGGCCAGGGCGTGGCGATCGGTTCACCCAGCCGCTCCACCAGCCGCTGGCCCAGCGTGCGCGCGGCCGCCACGGTGATCTGCTGGCCCAGCACGGCGCGCACGGCCAGCTCAAAGCCGTCAAACGCTCCGGGCACACGCAGGCCATCACCCTCCGGAAAGTGCGGGTGCAGCACGGCGTTGATGGCCGCGGGGTCGGCGTCCAGGTCGAGCATGGCGCGCACGCGGCGGATGACGAGCGGCAGCACGGGGTACAGGCTGTCGCTGGTCTGCAGCAGCACCTGGTGGCGCGCCAGGTCAAAACGGGCACTCAGCCAGCCGGTGGTCTCCTGCGGCAGGCCGGTGCAGGTCCTGGCCAGCCGCACGGTGCGGCGCAGGCCGGGGCCGTCCGCACCATGCACCACGCACTCCACGCCATGGAACTGCCGCTTTTCAAAAAAGGCCAGCAACGCCGCCACGTCCAGTGGCGGGCGCCACGCCAGGCGCACGGCGCTGGTGCGCCCCGCGCCCGATGCGGCGCTGCCACCGCCGTTGCGCCGCAGCTGGGTGGGGTTAAGCCCGTAGTGCCCCACAAAGGCGGCATTGAAGCGGCGCACGCTGGCGAACCCGCTGGCCAGTGCGACCTGCGTCACGGGCATGGCGGTGTCGGTGAGCAGCTGCTTGGCCGTGAGCAACCGCCGTGTCTGCAGATATTGCAGCGGCGAAACGCCCAGGGCCGCCTCAAAAATGCGGCGCAGATGCCGGTCGCTCACGCCCAGTCGCTCGGCCAGGCGGGCCACGGTGGCGCTGCCCTCGCCGGGTGCGGCCGGTGTGGGCCAGAGGTCGGGCGCGTCCAGCAGGCGCACGGCTTGCTGCACCAGAATGCCGCTGGCGTCCTGCACCGACCACACCATCGCCTGGGGGGCCAGCTCCGGCCGGCAGCGCAGGCAGGGGCGAAACCCGGCGCTTTCGGCCTGCGCCGCCAGCGCAAAAAACCGGCAGTTCTCGCGCCGGGGTGTGCGCACGGCGCAGACGGGGCGGCAGTAGATGCCGGTGGAGGTCACTCCGGTGAAAAAATGCCCGTCAAACCGCGCGTCGCGCGCCTGCAGCGCCAGGTAGCGGCCTTCGTCGGATGCCACATCCGTGGCGGTGTACGAGGGGGGGGCGGTCGGGGTCATGGGCCAGATCATAGGAGCCTGGATTCGTACCACTGGCCGTTTTCGGACCTGTGCCTTTGGCAAGGGCAGGGCGCACGCCTGAGGCATCGACTGACAAACACCCCCAGGGCCGCCGCCTACAATGCAGCGGACTTTTCAACCCCATCACGAAAGGCCCCCCTGCGTGCAACCGACCCCCGCCATCTTCAAAGCCTATGACATCCGCGGCATCGTGCCGTCCACCCTGAACGAAGACGTGGCCCTGGGCCTGGGCCGGGCCTTTGGCACCGCAGCACGCGCGGAAGGGCAGACCACCGTGGCGGTGGGGCGGGATGGGCGCCTGTCCGGCCCGGCCATGTCGGCGGCGCTGATCCGGGGGCTGGTGGAGGCGGGCATCGAGGTGATCGACGTGGGCCTGGTCACCACGCCGCTGCTCTACTTTGCGGCCAGCACGCTGTGCTCCAGTGGTATCCAGGTCACCGGCAGCCACAACCCCAAGGACTACAACGGCTTCAAGATGGTGCTGAACGGCCGCGCCATCTATGGTGATGAGATCCAGGGCCTGCGCCGCACCATGGAGCAGGAAAGCTGGCAGCTGGTGGCCGGTGGCTCGGTCCGCCACGTGGATGTGCTGCCCGCATACCGCGAACGCATTGTGGGTGACGTGAAGCTGGCCCGGCCGCTCAAGATCGTGGTGGACTGCGGCAACGGCATTGCTGGCGCGTCGGCCCCGGCCATCTTCCGTGCGCTGGGCTGCGAGGTGATTGAGCTGTTCTCGGAGGTGGACGGCAACTTCCCCAACCACCACCCCGACCCGAGCAAACCTGAAAACCTGCGTGACCTGATCGACGCCCTGAAGGCCAGCGATGCCGAACTGGGCCTGGCCTTTGACGGCGACGGCGACCGCCTGGGCATTGTGACCAAGGACGGCACCAACATCTTCCCCGACCGCCAGATGATGTTGTTTGCGCAAGACGTGCTTTCGCGCGTGCCCGGCGGCGAGATCATCTTTGACGTGAAGTGCACCCAGCGCCTGGCCCCCGCCATTGCAGCGGCCGGTGGCGTGCCGGTGATGTTCAAGACCGGCCACTCGCTGATCAAGGCGCGCATGAAGGAGACGAACTCTCCCCTGGGTGGCGAGATGAGCGGCCACATCTTCTTCAAGGAGCGCTGGTACGGCTTTGACGACGGTACCTATGCCGGCTGCCGCCTGCTGGAGATCCTGAGCCGCAGCAGCGACCCGAGCGCCGTGCTGAACGCGCTGCCCACCAGCTTTTCGACCCCCGAGCTGAACGTGGCCTGTGCCGAGGGCGAGCCGCACCGCCTGACGGCCGAGCTGCAGGCCCTGGCCGCAGAAACCTTTGCCGCGCCCGCCGCCATCAGCAGCATCGACGGCTTGCGCGTGGACTGGCCCGATGGCTTTGGCCTGATCCGCGCCAGCAACACCACCCCCGTGCTGGTGCTGCGCTTTGAGGGCCACACGCCCGAAGCCCTGGCACGCATCGAGGCCGCCATGCTGGCGCTGCTGCACCGGGTCAAGCCCGACGCCCATGTGGGCGCAGCCAGCCACTGATATTGCCTGCCGCACGCCCGATGCTGTCGCTCTCCACCCCCCTGTGTGTCGCTGCCGCCCAGACGCCGTCGGCGCCGGGCGACTTGGAGCGCAACCTGCAAACGCACCTGGCCTGCGTGCGGGCTGCCGCCCACCAGGGCGTGCAACTGCTGCAGTTCCCGGAGCTGTCGCTCATGGGCTACGAGCCCGCGCTCATGGCAGACCATGTACTGACGGCCGACCACCCTGTGCTGCTGGCCTTGCGCCAGGCCGCCCAAAGCCATGGCATGGCCCTGGTGGTGGGTGCTCCGGCTGAGCCTGCGCAGCAGGGCGCATTGCCCGCCATTGGTGCCTGGCTGCTGGGGCCGGACGGCAGCGTAGCGCTGTACCGCAAGCGCCATCTGCACGACAGCGAAGAGCAATTTGCCAGCGTGGGCATGGACGACGCGCAGGTGCAACTGGTGGCCGGCGAGCCCACGGCACTGGCTGTGTGCGCCGACATCACCCATCCCGAGCATGCCCAGGCGGCCCGCGGGGCAGGCGCGGCCCTGTATGCGGCGGGCGTGCTGATCTCTGAAAAGGCCTATGCGGCCGAATCGGCCATGCTGGAAGGCTACGCGCGCGACCACGACATGGCGGTGCTTGCCGCCAACTACAGCGGCACGTCCGGTGGCTACGTGAGTGCGGGGCGCAGCGCCTTCTGGGCGCCCGGTGGCCGCTGTGTGGTGGCGGCGCCCGGTGACGCGCCCTGCATCGTCTGGGCACAGCGCAGCGACAGCGGCTGGGCGGGTGGTGTGCTGAGCCTGTCTGTGCCCGCATGAACGCCGCGCGGGCCCTGTATTCGCTGCTGACCTGGAGCGCGCAGCCGCTGCTGCGCCGCAAGCTGCGCCGCCGTGCAGTAGCCGAGCCGGGTTACGCCTACGCGGTGGGAGAGCGCTTTGGCCGCTACCCGGCACCCATCGACAGCCTGATGCCCCACAGCAGCACCGACCCGCTGGGGCGGTTTGTGTGGGTGCATGCCGTGTCGCTGGGCGAAACCCGGGCCGCCGCCATCTTGCTGGCCCAGTTGCGTGAACAGCTGCCGGGCATGCGCCTGTTGCTCACCCACGGCACCGCCACAGGGCGGGCCGAGGGCGAAAAGCTGCTGCTGCCGGGCGATGTGCAGGTGTGGCAGCCCTGGGACACGCCGGGCGCCGTGGGTCGGTTTTTGCGCAAGTTCCGCCCGGCCATCGGCATCCTGATGGAAACCGAGGTGTGGCCCAACCTGGTGGCGGGCTGCCGGCAGCGGCGCATTCCGCTGGTGCTGGCCAATGCGCGCTTCAACGAGATATCGCTGCGCAAGGCGCAGCGCCTGTCAGCCCTGGCGCGGCCTGCGTATGGCGGATTAACGGCAGTCTGGGCCCAGACGCAGGAAGACGCCACGCGGCTCGCGGCCATGGGCGCGCCGGTGCGTGGTGTGCTGGGCAACCTCAAGTTTGACGTGGTGCCCGACGCACAGCTGCTGGAGCGGGGCCGCGAGTGGCGCGCGCGCACTGGCCGCCCGGTGGTCTTGCTGGCCAGCAGCCGCGAGGGCGAGGAGGCCATGTGGCTGGAGCAGATCCAGAAAATACGGCAAAAATCGCCCCAAGCGCTAGTGGATCAGGCCTTGGCAGCTATCAATAGTGAAGCATCTGGCGACGATTTCCCCCCCGTGCAATGGCTCATCGTGCCGCGCCACCCGCAGCGGTTTGACGAGGTCCACCAGCTGCTGCAGCGGGCCGGCCTGTCGGTGTCGCGCCGCAGCACCTGGGCGGCGGCACCTGCGGCCGCTGACGTGTGGCTGGGGGACTCGATCGGCGAAATGGCGTTGTATTACGGCCTGGCCGATGTGGCTTTGCTGGGCGGGAGCTTCGCCCCACTGGGCGGCCAGAACCTGATCGAGGCCGCTGCCTGCGGTTGCCCCGTGGTGCTGGGCCCGCACACCTTCAACTTTGCCGAGGCAGCCGAACTGGCGTGCGCGGCGGGGGCAGCCCAGCGGGTGCCCGACCTGGCACAAGGAATGGCACAGGCTGCAGCGCTGGCGGGGGACGCCCGCGCCCACGAACAGGCCAGCGAGCGGGCCACCCGGTTCGCGGCCACGCACCGAGGGGCTGCGCAGGCCACGGCGCGTGCGATTGTGGCACTGGTGCAGCCTGAGGGCGGCCTGCACTAGGCCTCAGCAATTCATGCACGGGATGCACCCCGGCGCGGGGTGCAAGGACCCATTACTTGGCCAGCAGTGCGTTGACCGCTTCGATGTCCTGCTGCGACAGCGTGCCTGCCGCCTGGCGCAGCTTGAGCCCGCCCAGCAGCACGTTGTAGCGGGCCTGGGCCAGGTCACGCTTGGTCTGGTAGAGCTGGCTTTGGGCGTTGAGCACGTCGATGTTGATGCGCACACCCACCTGGTAGCCCAGCTTGTTGGCGTCCAGCGCGCTCTGGCTGGAGGCTTCGGCCGCTTCCAGGGCCTGCACCTGGCCCTGGCCGGACTGCACGCCGTAGAACGCCGCGCGCGTGGCCTGGGCCACGTTGCGGCGGGCGGTTTCGAGGTCGGCCTCGGCCTTGGTTTCGAGGGCCAGGGTTTCCTTCACGCGGTTTTGCACGGCAAAGCCTGCAAACAGGGGCAAGTTCAGCGCCACGCCCACGCTGGCGGCATTGCTGCGGGCCGTGACGCCGGGCGAGGTGATGGTGCCGTGCAGGTTGCGCGTGACGTTGTAGCCCGCCTGCAGGTCCACCGTGGGCAGGTGGCCGGTTTCGGCTTTTTTGGTCTCCAGCCGCGCAATGTCCAGCGCAATGGCGGCCTGGCGCACGCCGGGCTGCTGGTCGCGGGCGGTGTCCACCCAGGTGGCAAGGTTGTCCGGCACTACGCCAGGCAGTTGCACCGGCAGTGCCAGGGGCTGCGGCTTGGTGCCGGCGATGCCGACCAGCTGGTCCAGCGCCAGGCGCTTGACGCGCAGATCGTTCTCGGCGGCGATCTCCTGGGCAATCACCAGGTCGTAACGGGCCTGGGCTTCACGCGAATCGGTCACCGTGGTGGTACCGACCTCGAAATTGCGCTTGGCGGCGGCCAGTTGCTCGGACACGGCGGCCTTCTGGGCCTGCACAAAGGTCAGCGTGTCTTGTGCAGCCAGCACGTCGAAGTAGGCCTGGCTCACCCGCACCAGCAGGTCTTGGGTGGCGGCATCCAGCTGGGCCTGGGCCACATCCACGCCGCGTTGGCCTTGTTCCAGCGTGATGCGATTGGCAGGCCGGTACAGCGGCTGGGAGGCATTGACCCCCACGGTCTGTGCCGTACCGGTGTTCTCGATCTTGGGTTTACTCAGCTCCACGTTGGAGCGGGTGAGGCCCCCGGTGAGTGCGGCGGACGGCAGCAGGCCGGCGCGGGCCTGGTCGGCCTTGCGGGCTGCGGCGTCCAGTTGCGCACGCGCCGACTGCCAGGCCGTGTCATAGGTGCGGGCCGATTCCACCAGTTGCAGCAGGCTTTGGGCCTGGGCTGGCGCACACAGCGCTGCGCCCAGCGCCAGGGACAGGATGGACAGGGACAGGGGCCTAAACGGTGTCATTGGGGGTCCTTCGGAAGAGTCTGCGAATCGAATCGGGGTGGGCAGCGGCGGGCAGCACTGGGGCATGGGTGCGGCAAGTGCGGTCCATCAACAACGGTCCATCAACCACAAAGGGCGTCAGTAGCGCGGCACCGCCGGATCGCTTTCGTGCGACCAGGCGTCAATACCGCCGGTGATGTTGGCCAGATGCTCGAACCCGTGGTGCTGCAAGAACGAGGCCACGCGCAGGCTGCGGGCGCCGTGGTGGCATAGGCAGGCAATAGGGCGTTGCGCCTGGCGGGCGGGCTCCAGCTCGGCCAGCCGCGCGGGCAACTCGCCCATGGGGATGGCCACCAGCTCAAACCCGTCGGCGCGCACGCTGGCGGTCTGCAGCTCCCAAGGCTCACGCACGTCCAGCACCAGGGGCTGGCTGCCTTCAGGTGCTGCGGCAAACCAGGCAGACAGCTGGGCGGGGCGGACGTGATCGATCATGCAAAACTCCGAAGGCAACCGAAGGGCAGGGGGTCAGAACGTGAAGCCAGAGGGCTCGGGGAAGTTCACCAGGCGCGGCGCGATGGTGTCCCACGGCGATGTGGTCTCAAAGCGGTCGCCGGTGCGGCGGGTCAGGGTGAAACGCATCACGGGCTCGCCACCCACGATGGCGCCCAGGCGGCCCCCATCGCGCAGCAGGGACAGCAGGTGGCTGGGCACCTCGGCCACGGAGCCGCTGAGCACAATCACGTCAAACGGGCCGTCAGGGATGGCATCGCGGGCTCCATCGGCCTGGCGAACGTCGGCGTTCTGCACGCCCGCGTCGCGCAGGTTCTCGCGGGCCATTTCGGCCAGCTCGGGGTGGATTTCGAGGGACACCACACGCTCGGCGCGGGCGGCCAGCAGGGCGGCCATGTAGCCCGAGCCGGCGCCGATTTCGAGCACACGGTCAGTGGGCAAAATCCGCAGGTCTTGCAGGACGCGCGCTTCCACGCGGGGTTGCAGCATGCTGTGGCCTTTGCGCACGGCTTCTTCAGCGTCGTTGCCCAGCAAGGGCACTTCAATGTCCATGAAGGCCAGGCTGCGGTAGGCAGGGGGGACAAAGTCTTCGCGGCGCACCACGGCCAGCAGGTCCAGCACGTCGGCGTCGAGCACATTCCAGGGGCGGATCTGCTGCTCGATCATGTTGTAGCGGGCCTGGGCGATGGGATCGCTGATGTTGGCGGACGTGTTCAGGGGCAGGTTCATGGGATTTCTCCGTGGGGCAGATGCAAGGCCGATCGGGGCGATCAGGACAAACCTTCGATTTTAGGCGCTGCCGGGGCGCGTCCCATCTTGCGAAGCGCCCACTGGGCCAAGTCGTCCATGTAGCAATACACCACTGGCACCACCACCAGGGTCAAGAGAGAAGAGGTAATGACCCCGCCGATCACGGCCTGGCCCATGGGCGCGCGCTGCTCTGACCCTTCGGACAACGCGAACGCCAATGGCACCATGCCAAAAATCATGGCCAGCGTGGTCATGAGGATGGGGCGCAGCCGCACCCGGGCGGCCAGCAGCAGCGCGTCAGCGCGGGGCAGGCCGGGCACGGTCTGGCCCTGGTCATTCACGTGTTCCTCGCGGGCACGGATCGCAAAGTCCACCAGCAGGATGGCGTTCTTGGTCACCAGCCCCATCAGCATGACCACGCCGATGATGGAGAACATCGACAGCGTGGAGCGGAACATCAGCAGCGCCAGCACCACACCGATCAGCGTGAGTGGCAGCGAGGTCATGAGCGCCAGCGGCTGCAAAAAGCTCTTGAACTGGCTCGCCAGGATCATGTAGATGAAGATGATGGCCATGGCCAGTGCCGAGATGGCATAGCCAAACGATTCGGCCATGTTCTTGGTGGAGCCGCCAAACTGGTAGCGGTAACCCGGCGGGAAGGTCACGGTCTCCAGCGCCTTCTTGATGTCGTTCGACACTTCACCGGCCGAGCGTTGGGACACGTTGGCGTTCACCGCCACTTCGCGGGTCAGGTCGCGGCGGTTGATCTGGTTGGCGCCGGTGGATTCTGTGACGCTGGCGACCTGGTTCAGGCGCACGATGCGGGTCGTACCGTCGGTGGCGGCCAGGGCAAAGGGCAGGCGCTCCAGGTCGGCCGGGGTGGTGCGCGCCTCGGGGGCCAGGCGCACATTCACGTCATAGGTCTGGTCGTCGGGCGCACGCCAGTTGCCCACCGTGGTGCCTGCCACCAGCGTGCGCAGCGAGGCCGCCATGGGCGCCACCGACAGGCCCAGGTCCGACGCCACTTCACGCTTCACATCCAGCGCAATCACGGGCTTGTCAGGCTTGGCGCTGGTGTCAAGGTCCACGAGGCCGGGGATGCCGCGGATCTTCTCGGTGACGATTTTGGTCAGGCGCTCCAGTTCGCGCAGGTCGGGCCCCTGCAGCGAGAACTCCACCTGCTTCTGGCCGCCCACCGCGTCCAGCAGGCCCACATGGGTCACGGTGATGCCGGGCACGGTCTTGAGGCGCTCGCGCAGCACGTCGGACATCTGGTCCACGCTGCGGCTGCGGTCCTTGCGGTCTACCAGCCGCACGTAGATGCTGGCGTACATCTTGCCCTGGGCGTTGCCGGTGTTGATGGTGGCCAGTGTGTAGCGCACTTCGGGCATCTCGCGCAGGATGCCTTCCACCTGCCTGGCCTTGGCCTCGGTGGCCTCGAGCGACGAACCCACGGGGGTGTAGAAATTGAGGGAGGTCTCTGAAAAATCGGCCTTGGGCACAAACTCGGTGCCCAGCAGCGGCACCATGACCACGCTCAGCACGAACACCGCCAGGGCGATGACCATGGTGGCCAGCTTGTGCACCAGCGACCACCGCAGGATGTGCTGATAGCCCTCTGCCAGCGCATCGGTGGCGCGGTCAAACCAGCCGGTGACGCGGCCAATGGTCTTGTCGTAGAAGGTGACGGGCGCCGTCTTTTGGCCGTGCGCATGAATGCTCGGGTCGTGCCAGATGCTCGACAGCATCGGGTCGAGCGTGAAGCTCACAAACATCGAAATCATCACCGCCGCGACGATGGTGATGCCGAACTCGTGGAAAAACTTGCCGATGATCCCGCCCATGAAGCCGATGGGCATGAACACTGCCACGATGGACAGCGTGGTGGCCAGCACCGCCAGGCCGATCTCCTGCGTGCCGTCCATGGCAGCCGCGTAGGCGCCTTTGCCCATCTGCACGTGGCGCACGATGTTCTCGCGCACCACGATGGCGTCGTCGATCAGCAGCCCCACGCACAGGCTCAGTGCCATGAGCGTGATCATGTTGATGGTGAAGCCAAACATGTTCATGAACAGGAACGTGCCGATCAGCGCGATGGGCAGCGTCAACCCGGTGATCACAGTGGAGCGCCAGGAGTTCAGGAACAGAAAGACGATGAGCACCGTGAGGATGGCCCCCTCGATCAGCGTCTGTCGCACATTGTTGACCGCCACGCGGATCGGGCGGGCGCTATCGCCAATGGTTTCGAGCCGCACCCCGGGTGGCAGCTGGTTCTTCAGTTCCACCACGGCGGCGTTCAGGCCATCGACCACCTCAATGGTGTTCTCGCCCTGCGATTTTTGCACCGACAGCAGCAGCGTGCGCTGGCCGTTGTAGAGCGCCAGGCTTTCCACTTCCTGCGCGCCGTCGTTCACGCGGGCCACCTGGTCCAGGCGCACCGGCGCCCCGTTCTTGCGGGCCACGATGATCTTGCCGAAATCCTCGGGCCGCTCCATGCGCGCGTCGATCTGCACCACGCGCTCCTGCGCCAGCGAGCGGATCGCACCCACGGGAAGGTCCTGGTTCTCGTTGCGCACGGCATTGGCCACCTGGTCGGGGGTCACGCCAAAGGCTTCCAGGGCCTGCGGGTTGAGGTAGATGTTGATTTCGCGCTTGGTAGCACCCACCAGGTTCACCGCGCCCACGCCGCGCACGTTTTCCAAGCGCTTCTTCAGGATCTGCTCGGCCCAGGTGGTCAGTTCCACCGCGCTGCGACCCGATTTTTCGTCGGGCAACACGGCCAGCGACCATACGGCGCGGCTGGCGGGGTCAAAACGCAGCACGCGTGGCTCCTTGACCTCGGTGCGCAGCAAGGGGCGCACGGTGGCGACCTTTTCGCGCACATCCTCGGCGGCCTTGCGGCCGTCGATGTGGAGCTGGAACTCGATGATGACAACCGCCGTGCCCTCATAGCTGCGCGAGGTGAGGGCGTTGATGCCCGCAATCGAGTTGACACCTTCCTCGATCTTCTTGGTGACCTCGCTCTCGACGATTTCAGGCGACGCACCGGGGTAGTCCACGGTGACCACCACCACCGGGAAGTCGATGTTGGGAAACTGATCGACCTTGAGGCGCTGGTACGAGAACAGGCCCAGCACGACGATGGCGAGCATCACCATCGTGGCGAACACGGGGTTTTTAAGACTGACTTTGGTGAACCACATGGCGCGTCAGCTGGTCAGGGCGCAGTGCGCGAGGCGGGAGCGGCTTGCGGCGCAGCAGTTGCCGCCGCCACGGGCGTGCCCTCGCGCAGCGAACCCATGCGGCCTGCAATGACCGTCGTGCCCACGGGTACGCCGTCCACCGCGACCAGGGTCTGCCCATTGACCACGGCGCGCGCGCCCGTCTGTACCGGCGCATAGGCCACGCGGCCCTCCTTGATCGTCTGGAGGTAGGGTGCCGGTTTGTCGGTGCGCACGGCATCCAATGGAACGGTCAGTACCTGCGCACTGCCCGTGGCCAGAAGGCCTTGCACAAACAGGCCCTGGCGCAGGCTGGCGTTGTGGGGTGCCTGGTCCACCCGCAAATAGACTGGCACGGTGCGGCTGCCCGCCTGGGCGCTGGGGTTGATGCGCACGACGGTGGCTTGTACCGGCGCCGAGGCACCTTCGACCGTGAGCTGGGCCTTCTGACCCACACGCACGCCGACGGAGTCAGCCGGGGTGAGCAGGGCTTCGAGTTCCAGGCGGGAGAGGTCCACCACTTCGATGATGCGGGCGTCGATGGGCACCCGCTCTCCCGGCTGGGCCAGCCGCTGCGCCACCAGGCCGCTGATGGGGCTTTTGAGGACAGTGTCTTCCAGCGCCTTGCGGGCGACATCGGCGGCCGATACGGCGGCCTGGTAGCTGGACTGGGCCGCTTCCAGGCTGGCCTGCGAGGTGACCAGCGCCGTGGCAGAGATAAAGCCCTGGTCTACCAGTGCACGGTTGTTGTTGTACTGCCGCTGGTTGATGTCCACCTGCGATTTGGCTGCATCGGCCTGCTGCTGGGCCTGGCGCAGGCGTGCACGGGCTTCGGTCGGGTCGATGCGTGCCACTTCCTGTCCCGCCTTGACGCTGTCGCCCTCGCGCAAAGTCAGGCCCAGCAGCTCGCCGGCCACGCGTGCCTTGACCATGGCCGAGTCCACGGCACGCAACGATCCTGATACCGGTACCCCCAGCGAGAGTTGGGACGATTGCACGGTGATCACTTCGTCGGCCGCCAGCTGCAGCGGTGCCTCGGCCCGTTGTGTGGACGCCTCGGCCAAAGCCTTCTGCTGCGCCTGCCGCGCCGCCATGGCACGCCAGACACCGCCACCGAGCAGCACGACAACGACGGCCGCAGCCATCCAGGGAATCCAGCGTTTCATGGTCAGGGTGTGCGCGAGCGCGTGAAAGAAGGGGGAGGGGACGGCTTGTCAGACGGCGATATGCCTGCCGCGCCGGAAGCTGCAGGCGCCTCCGGGCGCACACACAGGCCGTGCAGGATGTTGTCGATCTGCGTCTCGATGTATTGCTCAGGTGTCAGCTCCTGGGCATCAGGCACGCAGGCGCCCACTGAGTGCTTCCACATCATGAGGAAGATCATGGGGGCCAGCACCAGGTACACGGCGTAGTCGAGGTTCACGGGGCGGAATTCGCCCCGCGCAATGCCACGCTCCAGGATGCGGCGAATCAGCGCCTGGCCGGGCAGGATGACTTCGTGCTGGTAGAACTGCGCAATCTCGGGGAAGTTCTGCGCCTCGCTGAGCATGAGCTTGGTAATGCCTGAGGCCTTGGTGCACCCGATGCGTTCCCACCAGACCTGGTAGCAATAGCGCAGGACCTCGCTGGTGGTTCCCACAAAGGTCTCCAGCTCGCTGTTCCACTCGGCAAAGCGGCCGGCGATGTTTTCGCGCACCACCGCCTTGAAGAGCTCTTCCTTGCTGGGGAAGTACAGAAACAGCGTGCCCTTGGATACCCCGGCGCGCGCCGCCACCTCATCCACCCGTGTGGCGGCAAACCCCTTCTCGACAAACAGGTCGAGCGCAGCCTCCAGCAGCTCTCCCGGGCGGGCTTCCTTGCGGCGCTCGCGTTTGGTGCTGGTCGTGGCAGAGGAGTGTGGAGGGGGAGTGGTCAAACCGGCTATTTTTAATGACTGACTGGTTAGTAATGTAGCCAGTGCCTGTGGGCGAGTCAATGCGGCCTTGTCACATGCCGCCAAAAAGCGCGCCGTTTCGCATTGCTGCGGTGCACATCTCTCCTTGCTGGCACGGTGGTTGCGTGCGCTCGGTGCAGTGCACCGGTGCCGCAAATGTCTGCAGCAAGACAAATTTCGCTCCTAAATGTCTTATTGACAGGACATTAGAACTATTCCTAATATGACCTCCATGCCGTCCAACAATCTGCCGCTCCCCAAGTACCACCAAATCTATCTGGTGCTGCGCGAGCAGTTGCAAGAGGGGCGGTTTGCCGATGGTCTGCCGGGCGAACTGGTGCTGATGCGGCAGTTCGCGGTGGCGCGTGTCACGGTGCGCCGCGCGCTGGAGCTGCTGGAAGGCGAGGGCATGATCTCCCGCGAGCCCGGCCGGGGCACCCGCCCTGTGCCACCCGCCCCAGCCACCGCCAACGGCGCGGGCGGCGAGGGCGAGAGCAGCCGTGCGCATCTCACGGGTCTGCTGGAGAACCTGGTCAGCATGGGCCTGCGCACCTCCGTCAAGGTGCTGGATGTGGATACGGTCACAGCATCGCGTGCCGTGGCCGGTGCACTGAATATTGCAGTGGGCGACGCCGTGCAAAAGGCGGTCCGGGTGCGGAGCACCAAAGAGGGGCCGCTGTCGCACATCACCACCTATGTGCCCGCCGACATTGCCCGCCAGTTCGGACGGCGCGAGCTGGCGCGCAAGCCCATCCTGGTGCTGCTCGAAGAGTCGGGCGTCAAGGTGGGCCGCGCGCACCAGACCATCTCGGCCAAGCTGGCTGACGCTGTCGTGGCCCGGCACCTGGATGTCTCGGTGGGCTCGGCACTGCTGGCTGTGCGCCGTCTCATCTATGACGACCAGGAGCGCCCTGTGCAGTGGCTGCACGGCCTCTACCGGCCGGACCGCTACGAATACGAAATGCAGCTGTCCCGTGTGGGCAGCATCGACGCCAAGGTCTGGGTCAGCAAAGAGCTGTCGGCCCAGTTCCACTGAATCCGTTCCTCCAACCTCAACCCGACCCACCTGCCAGGAGAATGCCCATGAATACTCGCCGCCATTTCATGTCCCAGTCGGCTGCCGCCGCGTCGGCGCTGGCCTTCCCACTGGTGGGCGGGGCGCAGGCCAAGTCCGTCAAGGTGGGGGTGCTGCACCCGGTGACCGGCGCACTGGCCTATTCGGGCCAGCAATGCCGCGAAGGCGCGATGATGGCCATTGAAGACATCAACAAGGCTGGTGGCATCAAGGCTCTGGGCGGCGCCAAGCTCGAAGCCCTGCTGGGCGATGCGCAGTCACAGCCTCAGGCCGGTGCCGCCGAGGTAGAGAAGATGAATGAAGCGGGCGTGTCGGCCGTGGTGGGGGCTTTTGCCTCGGCCATCTGCCTGGCCACTACGCAGGCCGCCGCCAAGTACAACCTGCCGCACATCGTGGATGTGGGCGTGGCCGACCAGATTGTGGAGCGCGGCCTCAAGAACACCTTCCGCTTTGGCCCCGGCTACAAGAAATGCGCCGAGACCGCCGTGGCCAACCTGCATGTGCTGAACACGGCGGCAGGCAAGCCCGCCAAAACAGTGATGATCATCCATGAAGAATCGCTGTTTGGCACCGGCACTGCGCAGCTGCTGGCGCGGGAGCTGCCCGGATACGGCTACGAGGTCAAGGAAGTCGTCAAGCACGCCAACCCCACGCGCGACTTCAACAACATCGTGCTGCGCATGAAGGCGATCAACCCCGACATCGTCATCCCCGCCAACTATTACAACGAGTACGCGCTGCTGGTGCGCACCATGCAGCAACAAAAGGTCACGCCCAAGGCCATCTACTCGGTGCTGGGCGGCGCCGCGTCGAGCTACAAGTTCGTCAAGGAGTTTCCGGACGCTGCCAACGGCATCATCGACTGCAACCACTGGTTCAATCCCAAGGACAAGCGCGCGCAGGACCTGAAGAAGCGGGTCGAGGCCAAGGGCCTGTTCTTCAGCTACGAGCTGTTCATGACCTACACCTCGATGTGGCTGCTGGCCGATGCGCTGGAGCGCGCCAAGTCAATGGACCGTGCCGCCCTCATCGACGCACTGGAAAAGAGCACCTTTGCCGATCACATCATGCCGTACGGCCCGACCAAATTCGTCAATGGACAGAACCAGGGTGCCCAGCCGCTCATGACCCAGGTGCTGAACAAGGACATCAAGGTCATCATCCCGCGTGACTACCGCGAAGCGGACCCGCTCTTCCCGCTGAAGGCCTGACACCCACCACTTTTCGGCCCTGAATGCAGGGGCTGCGGGGCGCTCCCACGCGGAGCGCCAGGCCGCGCCTTTGCCTGAACGCCGGACTCCACACCCATGTTCGAGCTCAGCATCCTCTTTCCCTCCCTCCTGAACGGCCTGACGACGGGCGCGGTCTATGCCCTGATTGCGCTCGGGCTCACGCTGATCTACGGCGTGCTGCACATCATCAACTTCGCGCATGGCGCGTCGCTGATGTTGGCGCTGTACGCCGTGTACCTGCTCAAGCAGCACTTCGGGCTCGACCCCTACCTGGCGCTGCCCATCCTGGTGCCTGGCATGTTCGCCCTGGGCTATGGCCTGCAGCGCCTCGTGATCAACCGCGCCAGCCACGGCAAGGACGAGAACATCCTGCTGGTCACGCTGGGCATCTCCATCGTGATGGAGAACCTCGCCCTGCTGTTCTTCAAGTCCGACACGCGCACCATCGAAACGGCCTACACGCTGACCACCGTGGCAGTAGGCCCCGCCATGATTGCGCTCCCGAAGCTGGTGGCCTTTGCCGGGGCGCTGGTGGTGTCGGGTGTGTTGCTCTGGATCGTCGGCAAGACGGACCTGGGCCGCGCGATCCGTGCCGTGGCCAAGGAAAAGCATGGCGCCAAGCTCATGGGCATCAACGTGGACCATGTGTACGCGATGAGCTTTGGCATCGGCCTGGCTTGCCTGGGGGCGGCCGCGTGTTTTCTGCTGCCGGCCTACTACGTGAATCCGCAGGTGGGCAGCGGCTTTGTGCTGGTGGCTTTCACCATCGTGGTGTTGGGCGGCATGGGCAGCTTTAGTGGCGCGCTGGTGGGAGGGCTGCTGATTGGGGTGGTGGAGTCGCTGGGCGGCCTGTATCTGGGCGAATCGCTGGGGCAGATCGGCATCTTTGCCATCTTCATCGCGGTGTTGCTGTTCCGCCCGCAGGGCTTGTTTGGAGCCAAGGCATGAAGCAACTCTGGACCATTGGAGTGTTCGCGGCCATCGTGGCGGCCGTGACGGGCGTATCGGACTCGGGCGTGCTGCTCAACTTCGTGATGATGGCGCTCTACGCTGCCTTGCTGGCCCAGGCCTGGAACATTCTGGGCGGCTTTGGCGGGCAGTTCTCGTTTGGCCATGCACTGTTCTTTGGCACGGGGGCGTACATCCAGGCCATTGCGCAGATGCAAGGCGGCATCAACCCCTGGGTGGCTTTGCCCATGGCCGTGGCGGGCAGTGCGCTGGTGGGGTTGTTTGTGGGCGGGCTGTCGTTCCGCTACGGGCTCAAGGGTTCGTACTTTGCGCTGGTCACGCTGGCCTTTGCCGAGGTGTTCCGCATCCTGGCGCTGTCGGTGCCGTTCACCGGGGCGGGTGTGGGCCTGATGCTGCCGCTCAAGGAGTCGCTGGGCAACATGCAGTTCGGATCGCGCAAGGGCTATGTGTTTCTCATCCTGGCGCTGGTCACGCTGGCGCTGCTGGTGAGCTGGTGGCTCAAGAACTCGCGCTTTGGCGCCTGGTTGCAGGCCGTGCGCGACAACGAAGACGCGGCGCGCGCCATTGGCGTGAATCCTTTCAACGTGAAGATGGGCGCCATCGCACTGTCGGGCGGTTTCATGGGCGCAGCCGGTGCGTTTTATGTGCAGGTGTTCCAGTACATCGACCCGGGCATTGCCTACGGCTCCGTCACGTCGGTGGAAGCCCTGGTGGCCGCCATCGTGGGCGGCATCGGCACCGTTTGGGGGCCCGTGCTGGGCGCCCTGGTGCTGCACATCCTGGCCGACATCACGCGCAACCTGTTCGGGCAGCTGCCGGGCATCAACATGGTGATCTACGGCGTGGTGCTGGTGCTCATCGTGATGTTCCTGCCGCGTGGTATCGCAGGCATTGGGCAGTCGGTGGTGGCGGTGTGGAAACGTTCGGGAGGCCGCCATGGCCAATGACCTGTTGCAGCTCAGTGGCCTGAGCAAATCCTTCGGCGGCCTGAAAGCCGTGCAAAACGTGAGCCTGGCGGTGCCAGAAGGTTCGTTAACGGCGCTGATTGGCCCCAATGGCGCAGGCAAGACCACGCTGTTTGCCCTGATGTCGGGCTTTGTACGGCCCGACGCAGGCACGGTGCGCTTCGCAGGCCAGGACATCACCGCCCAGGCGCCCCATCTCAATGCCCGGCTGGGCATGACGCGCACCTTCCAGATCGTGCAGCCGTTTGCGGCACAAACCGTGCGTGAAAACATTGCCGTGGGCGCTCACCTGAAGGAGCCAAACCGCCGCGCGGCGCTGGCGCTGGCCAGCGACGTAGCGGCCCGCGTGGGCCTTTCGCCCCAGCTGGACAAGCCTGCAGCCGACCTCACAGTGGCGGGCCGCAAGCGGCTGGAGCTGGCGCGCGCGCTGGCGACACAACCGCGCCTGCTGCTGCTCGATGAAGTGCTGGCGGGCCTCAACCCCCAGGAGATTGCCGAGATGATTCCCGTGGTGCGCGGCATTGCCGATGGTGGCGTGACCGTGTTGATGATCGAGCACGTGATGCAGGCCGTGATGAACCTGGCCGAGCATGTGTGGGTGCTGGCGCAGGGCCAGTTGATTGCCGAGGGCAGCCCGGGCGTGGTGACGTCCGACGAGCGCGTGATCGAGGCCTACCTGGGCCACGGCACGGCGGCGCGCCTGCGTGCCGCTGCAGCGAAGGAGGCCGCATGAGCAGCGCCGTCCCATCGTCCGCATCCAGCCCCTTGCTCAGCGTGGCGGGCTTGCGCGGCGGCTACGGCCGCGTCGAGGTCCTGCGGGGCGTGGACCTTCAGGTCCAGCCTGGCGAGACCGTGGCCCTGCTGGGCAGCAACGGCGCGGGCAAATCCACCTTCAACAACGTCGTGTGTGGCATTTACAAGGCCTGGGACGGTACTGTCGCTTTTGGCGGTGCGGACCTGAGCGGCGCGCACTACACCGAGGTCGTCAAGGCCGGGCTGATCCAGGTACCCGAAGGGCGCAAAATTTTCCCGAACCTCAGCGTGCTCGAAAACCTCGCGCTGGGCAGCTTCACCCGCGCACGGGAGCGCCGGGCCGACAACATCGACAAGGTGTTTGCCACCTTTCCACGCCTGAAGGAGCGCACCACCCAGCTCGCGGGCACCATGAGCGGCGGCGAGCAGCAGATGCTGGCCATTGGCCGGGGCCTGATGGCCGAACCCCGCCTGCTGATCCTGGACGAGCCCTCGCTGGGCCTGTCGCCCCTGCTGGTCGAGGAGATGTTCGGCCTGATTCGCCAGCTGCGTGCCACCGGGCTGGCGGTGTTGCTGGTCGAGCAGAACGTGGGCCAGTCGCTGGAGATTGCGGACCGTGCCTACGTGATGGAAAACGGCAGCATCCGCTTTTCCGGCGCGCCCGACGAACTGCTGCGCAGCGACGACCTGCGTCGCGCCTATCTGGGCCTTTGAATCCCATGCTCCTCGCCCATGCCATCCCGTTTGACCAAGGCAGGGTGATGCCTGCGCTGTGACCGTAGAAGGAGACACCACACCATGATCCAACGCCGCAGAATCCTCCAAGCTTTTGCCCCTGTGCCGGCCATGCTGATGGGTGTGCGGGCCTTTGCCCAGTCCACACCCATCCGCATCCTGGTCGGCGCCCCGGCCGGCGGCTCCACCGACACCCTGGCGCGCACCCTGTCCATCGAAATGGGCCGCCTGCTGGGCCGCACCGTGATTGTCGAGAACCGGCCCGGTGCGGGCGGCAACATCGCGGCCGATGCGGTGGCCAAAGCCGCACCCGATGGCAACACGCTGCTCATGAGCTTCACCAGCCATGCCATCAACGCCAGCCTCTACCCGTCGCTGCCGTTCGACCCTGTCAAGGACTTCACCCCGCTGACCTGTGTGGCCACCTCGCCCTCGGTGCTGGTGGCCCACCCCTCGCTGCCTGCCAAAGATGTGCGTGAGCTGATCGCACTGGCCAAGGCCAAGCCTGGCAAGCTCAACTTTGCGATTGGCGCGGTGGGTTCATCGCTGCATCTGGCGGGCGATGCCTTCAAGATGCAGTCGGGCGCCTACATCGTCAACATTCCGTACCGGGGCACTGCGCCCGCGTTGCAGGATGTGCTGGCCGGGCAGGTCGACCTGATGTTCGCCGCCGTCGGCAATGCACAGGCGCAGATCCGCGCGGGCAAGCTCAAGGCGTTGGGCGTGACCAGTGCCAAGCGCCTGCCCGCCTTTCCGGATGTGCCTGCGATTGCCGAGGTGCTGCCGGGCTACGAATCCAGCGCCTGGTTTGGCCTGTTTGGCCCGGGGCAGATGAACCCCGAGCTGGCCAAGCGCCTGAGCGATGCCGCACGCCAGGCCATTGCTACCCCCGACGTGAAAAAGCGCCTGGAGCTGGAGGGCGCCGTGCCCGTGGGCAACAGCCCGGACGAGTTTGCGCGTTTTGTGCAGGCCGAAATCCCGCGCTGGGCCAAGGTGGTGAAGTTTGCCGGAGCCAAACCCGAATGACCGCCACCCCTGATGTTGTGGCCAGCACCCTGGCCCAGAAGCTGGTGGCCCGCGCCAGCGGCCGCGCCAGCGTCACACCCGGTGAAATCGTGAACTGCCGGGTGGATCTGGCCATGTTCCACGACTCGTCCGGCCCCCGGCGCCTCAAGCCCATGCTCGACGAACTGGGCGCGCAGATCTGGGACAAATCGCGCGTGGTCCTTGTCATGGACCACTACCTGCCCGAGCGCGACGAAGAATCCCGCCGCATCGTGCGCATCGCCCGCGACTGGGCGCGCGAGCAGGCTTTGCCCCATGTGTATGACGGCCAGGGCATCTGCCATGTGGTGGTGCCCCAGCACGGCCACATCCGGCCCGGCATGTTCTGCGTGGGCGGCGACTCGCATTCGCCCACAGGCGGTGCCTTTGGTGCCTACATGTTTGGCATCGGCAGCACCGAAATGCTGGGCGTGGTGGTGACCGGCGAAATCTGGCTGCGCGTGCCCCACACCTTGCAGATGCATTGGAGCGGACAGCTGGCCCCCGGTGTGACCGCCAAGGACATGATGCTGCACATGATTGGCCGCTTTGGCATGAACGGCGGCCAGTACCAGGCCGTGGAGTTTGCCGGCCCCGCCGTGCAGGCGCTGGGCATGCAGGAGCGCATGACGCTCTCGAACATGAGCGCCGAGCTGGGCGCCCAGGCCGGTCTGATTGCCCCCGACGCCACCACACGCGAGTGGTTGCGGGCGGCGGGCGTGCCCGACGCAGACCTTCAGGGGCTGGATGCCTGGCGCACGGATGAAGGCGCAGCCCTCACGCGCCACACCTTCGACGCCACCACGCTCACGCCGCAGGTCGCCGCGCCCCACAGCCCGGCCAACGCCGCCCCCGTGGCGCAGCACGCAGGGCAGGGCATCGACGTGGCCTACATCGGCGCCTGCACGGGCGCCAAGCTGGACGACCTGCGCGCTGCCGCCTCGGTGCTGCGTGGCAAACGTGTGGCCAGTGGAGTGCGCCTGATGGTGGCCCCTGCCAGCCAGCAGGACCAGGCCGCTGCGCGCGAAGAGGGCGTTCTGCAGGTGCTGCAGGACGCGGGGGCCGAACTGTTCCCTACCACTTGCGGTGCCTGCGCAGGCTATGGCGACACGGTGGGCGATAACACCACCGTCATCTCCAGCACCGCCCGCAACTTCAAGGGCCGCATGGGCTCGGCCACCGCGCAGGTGTATCTGGCGTCGCCGTACACCGTGGCGGCATCGGCCGTGCGCGGTTGCATCACCGACCCCCGCGAGGTACTGGTATGAAAAACACCCACAGGGTCTGGAAACTGGGCGCTGACATCGACACCGATGTACTCGCCCCCGGGCATGCCATGAAGCACGGCCTGGACGTGCTGGCGCGCCACTGCCTCGAATCGGTGCGGCCCGACTTCGTGGGCGGCGTGCGCAAGGGCGACGTGATCGTGGCCGGGCCCAACTTCGGCATTGGCTCCTCGCGCGAGCAGGCGGCCGCCGTGCTGGTGCGGCTGGGCATTGTGGCGGTCGTCGCACCTTCGTTCAGCGGCCTGTATTTTCGCAACGCCTTCAACCTGGGCCTGCTGCTGCTGACGTGCGCCGAGGCCGATGCACTGGGTGCGCTGGGTGACGGCGATGCCGTCACGCTCGACTGGCAAGCGCCCGCTGTCATCCCCCCCCAGGGCCGCGCGCTGGCCTGCGACCCGATTCCCCCGTTTCTCATGGACATGGTGCGCGCTGGCGGTCTGCTGAACCAGCTGCGCACCCGCTTCGGCAAGGAGGCCCTCAATGGCTGAACACACCACCACCACCGCACCGCCCGCTATGGACCCCGTCACCCTGGCCGTCTTGCGCGGCCGCCTGGAGCAGATCGCGGACGAGATGGACGCCACGCTGTACCGCAGCGCGTTCAACCCCATCATCGCCGAGGCGCACGATGCCTGCCACGGCCTGTACGACGCCGTCAGTGGCGACACGCTGGTGCAGGGCAAATCGGGCCTGCCGGTGTTTGTGGGGGCGATGGCTTTCGCCGTGCGCGCTGCCATGCGGGCAGCGGGCGAGCGCGGTGGCATCACGGCGGGCGACACCTGGCTGTTCAACGACCCCTACGAGGGTGGCACACACGCCAACGACTTCAAGCTGGTGCGGCCCTTCTTTCGCGGTGGCAAGCTGTACTGCTTTCTGGCATCGGCCGCGCACTGGCACGATGTGGGCGGCAACGTGCCCGGCAACTACAACCCGGCCGCCACCGAATGCTGGCAGGAGGCCGTGCAGATCCCGCCCGTGCGCATCGTGCGCGGCGGCGTGTTCGACGACGACGTGCTCGCCATCCTCAAGGCCAACACCCGCCTGCCCGACAGCCTGTGGGGCGACCTGAACGGTCAGCTGGCCGCGCTGGACCTGGGCGAGCGGCGCCTGCACGACCTGCTGGACCAATACGGTGACGCCCTGGTGCAACAGGCCATGGGCGAGCTGCGCACGCGCGCCGTCAAGCTCATGCAATCGCACATCGCGGCGCTGCCCGACGGGCGCTATAGCTTCAGCGACATCCTGGACAACGACGGCGTCAAGGACGAGCCGCTGACCATCGCCCTCGACATGACGGTGCAGGGCGAGCGCCTCACGCTCGACTTCTCGCGCACCTCGCCGCAGTGCGCGGGGCCGGTCAATATCTCGCGCGCCACGGCGATTGCGGCGTGCTACGTGGCGCTCAAGCATCTTTTCCCTGATGTGCCTGCCAATGCCGGTGTGCTGGACGCGGTGGACTTTGTATTGCCCGAGGGGCTGGTCATCAGCGCCGCACGGCCACGCCCGGTGGGTGGCTACACCGAGACCATCCTGCGCATGATCGACGTGATCTTCAGCGCCACAGCGCAGGCCGACCCCAAGCGCGCCATGGCCCAGGCCTACGGCACGATCAACGCGCTGTCCATCGCCGGGCTGCGCACCGACGCCGCGCGCAAGGGCCAGCGCTGGGTCATGTTCAGCTTTTTTGGCGGCGGCCACGGCGGGCACAGCGATGGCGATGGCCTGAGCCATGGCAACGCGCCGATTTCCACCGCCACCATCCCGCCGCTCGAAATTCTGGAGGCTGCGTACCCCGTGCGCTTCACGCAATGGGCGCTGCGCCCCGATTCGGGCGGCGATGGTGAGCACCGGGGCGGCCTGGGTGCGATCTATGAAATCGAGCTGCTGGAGCAGGACGCCGAGGTGTTCATCTTTGGCGAGCGCGGCAAGGCCGCACCCCAGGGCATTTCGGGCGGTGGAGCTGGTTCCATGAACGTCTTCAGCTATGAAAACAATAGTGAATGGAAGCAGCCACCCATGCGCTCCAAGATGATCGGCATCCGCCTCAAGCAGGGCGAGCGCGTGCGGCTGGAAACCCCCGGTGGCGGTGGCTACGGTGTACCGGCCGCACGGGCCGCAGCAGCGCGTGATAAGGATTTGGCGATGGGCTACGTCACTGCCCCCGCCACAGCGAAAGGCAAGGCATGAGCAGCGGCAAGGTTTCGGATCAGGCTTCGTATGTGGTGGGTGTGGACGTGGGCGGCACGTTCACCGACCTGTTTGTACTGGACGAGCGCGATGGCAGCGCCCGCATCGTCAAGGTGCCCAGCACCCGGGGCGAGGAGGCGCGCGGTTTCATGAACGGCGTGGCGCGCGTGGCCGACTCGGCCGCGCAGATCGCCACCATCGTGCACGGCACCACCGTGGGTACCAATGCGCTGCTGGAGCGCAAGGTGGCACGCACCGGCATCATCACCACCCGCGGCTTTCGCGATGTGCTGGAGATGCGCCGCCGCGACCGGCCGCAGACCTGGGGCCTGCGCGGCAGCTTCGAGCCCATCGTGCCGCGCAACCTGCGCCTGGAGGTGGACGAGCGTGTGTTGGCCGATGGCACGGTGCACACGCCCGTGGACATCGAACAGGTCAAGGCCCAGGCGCGCGCGCTGCTGGAGGCAGGCTGCGAGGCCGTCTGCGTGTTCTTCATCAACACCTACGCCAACCCCACCAACGAGCAGGCCGCCGTGGCCGCCGTGCGCAGCGTGTGGCCCAACCCACATGTGACGGCCGCCAGCGAGGTGCTGCCCGAAATCCGCGAGTTCGAGCGCTGCTCCACCGCCACGCTCAACGCTGCCCTCCAGCCCGTGGTGGGCAGCTACCTGGAGCGGCTGGAGGGCGACCTGCGCACGCAGGGCTTTGGCGGCGAGCTGCTCATCGTGCAAAGCAACGGCGGCGTGATGTCGCGCCAGACGGCTTGCGATGTGCCCGTGCGCACCGCGCTCTCGGGCCCGGCGGCGGGCGTGATTGCCTGCGCGGCGATTGCGCGTGCGGCAGGTTTCCCCGATGTGATCACGGGCGACATGGGCGGCACCTCGTTCGACGTGTCGCTGGTGGCCAAGGGCGAGGCGGCGTTGGCCGCACAGACGGCCATTGAATTTGGCATGGTGGTGCGCTCGCCCATGATCCAGATTGAGACCATTGGCGCGGGTGGTGGCTCGATTGCCTCGGTGGACGCCAGCGGCATGCTGCAGGTGGGCCCCGAGTCGGCCGGTAGCATCCCCGGCCCGGCCTGCTATGGCCGGGGCAACACCCGGCCCACGGTCACCGATGCCAACGTGCTGCTGGGCCGTATCGCCGCCGACCGGCCCCTGGGCGGTGGCCTGCTGGCCGCCATGGACGCGCAAAAGTCGCGCGACGCCATCGAGACCCATGTGGCCCGACCCCTGGGCCTGGATGTGATGGCAGCCGCCGAAGCCATCCTCACGGTGGCCAACGCCAAGATGGCGGGCGCTGTGCGCGTGGTGTCCATCGAGCGCGGGCACGACCCGCGCCAGTTTGCCTACATGCCCTTTGGCGGCGGCGGCGCACTGCATGTGTGCGCCATGATGCGCGAGGTGGGCGTGGGCACGGGCATCGTGCCGCGCTACCCCGGCGTCACCTCCGCCCTGGGCTGTGTGATGGCTGACATGCGCCACGACGCGGTGCAGACGCTGAACAAACCCCTGGTCGACCTGGACGTGGCCGACCTGCGCCAGCGCGTGGCCACACTCGCAGCCACCTGCCAGCAGCGCCTGGATTCAGCGGGCGTGAAGTTTGTGGAAGTGCAGGAAATCATTGCGCTCGACATGCTCTACGCCGGGCAGACCCACACCGTGCAGGTGCCAGTAGCAGCCGACGCGCTGAGCCACGATGGCATCCGTGCCGCGTTCGAAACCGCCTACCGCGCCGCTTTTGGCCGTGTGCTTGACGGCATTGCCGTGCGGGTGATGAACCTGCGCTACGCCCGCGTGGGCGTGCGCCCCAAGTTCGACCTGACGGTGCTGGCACCGCAGACCACTACCGTGAACCCGTCGCTGGGCGTGCAGCGTGTGTTCCACGCTGGCCGCTGGTGGGACGCCGTGCGCCACGCACGGCTGGACCTGCCCGTTGGCACCCGCGTCGACGGCCCGGCCATCCTGGAGCAGCCCGACACCACGGTGTGGCTGGAGCCTAGCTTCAGCGCCACGGTGGACCCGCTGGGCAATCTGCTGGTGCGGGCCGACGGGGAGGGCGCAGCATGAGCCACGGCGCAACTAACCCGAGCATCAACCCGCACCACGCCGCGCTGGTCATCATCGACCTGCAAAACGACTTTTTGGCCCCGGACGGCGCCTACGCGCGCGGTGGCGCGGTGAGCGCAGCCGCCCAGGCCTTGCCACCCCGGGTGGCAGCGGTGGCCAAGGCACTCAAGGCGGCGGGCGGCATGGTGGTGGGCAGCCAGTTCACCCTGTGGCCTGACGCGCAAGGTGAGCCCATGGTGTCGCCGCACCTCAAGGCCTTGCGCCCGTTTCTACGGCGCGGCGACTTTGCGCCCGGCAGCACAGGCCAGGCGCATGTGGCCGAGATCGCACCGTGGGTGGATGTGTCGGTGTGCAAGGTGGCGTATTCGGCCTTCTTCAACACCCAGCTCGACTGGGTGCTGCGCCGCGCGGGCATCACCACCGTGGCGGTGTGCGGCATTGTCACCAACGGGGGCGTGGCCAGCACGGTGCGCGATGCGCACATGCGCGACTACCAAACCCTGGTGCTGTCCGACGGCTGCGCGGCCTTCAAGCAGGCAGTGCACGACACCTCGGTGGCCGACATGGCCAACGTGGCCCAGGTGCTGACCTGCGCCGACTTTGCTGCCGCTGTGGCCGCCCCTTCCGCATGAATGCGCCCATGAGCACACCCCGCATCTGCCATGCCGAGCACCTACCCGGCACCGTGGCGCAGGACGCGCATGTGCCGGCGCTCATCGTGGGCGGCGGTGCCTGTGGCCTCACGGCGGCGCTGATGCTGCACGACGCCGGTGTGGACTGCGCGGTGCTGGAGCGCGATGCCACCCCGCTGGGCTCTTCGGCCCTCTCATCCGGCTTTATCCCCGCGCCCGGCACGCAGGCGCAGCGCGCGGCGGGCATTGATGACAGCCCGGAGCGGTTTGCCGCCGACATCAGTGCCAAGGCCAAGGGCAGGGCAGCGCCCCATTTGGTGCAGGCCTATGCCCAGGCCATCGGCCCGGCGCTCGATGCACTGCAAGCGCGCCATGGCCTGCAGTGGCAGGTGCTCGATGGATTTTTGTACCCCGGCCACAGCGTGCGCCGCATGCACGCCACGCCCGAGAAAACCGGCGTGGGCCTGATGGGCCGCCTGGCCAACGCGGTGACGGCGGTCGACATCCCGCTGATCACCGAAGCCACCGTGCGCGAGCTGTGGGTCAATGCCCAGCAGCGCGTGATCGGCGTGGGCTACGAGCGGCCTGATGGCACCCTGGAGCACCTGGCCTGCGACGCACTCATCCTGGCCTGCAACGGCTTTGGCGGCAACCCGTCCATGGTGCGCGAGCTGCTGCCCGAGATGCGCGACGCCCTCTTCGCCGGCCACACAGGCAACGACGGTAGCGCCATCGCCTGGGGCCAGGCGCTGGGCGCACGGCTGGCAGACCTGGGCGGCTACCAGGGCCACGGCTCCTGGGCCATTCCGCAGGGCGCGCTGATCTCGTGGGCGCTGATGATGGAAGGCGGCATCCAGGTCAATGCGCTGGGCGAGCGCTTTCACGACGAGACGCAGGGCTACTCCGAGGCGTCGGTGCATGTGCTGGCGCAACCGGGCGGCGTGGCGTGGAATGTGTTCGATGCGCCCATCCTCGCATTGGCGCGCAGCTTTCCGGACTTTGTCGATGCCGAGGCCGCTGGTGCCGTCAAACACTGCGAGAGCGTGCAGGCGCTGGCAGCGGTTATCGGTTGTGACGAATCAAAATTGATAGCAACCCTGGCAAGTACCACTAGCGCTAGCGGCCAGAACGACCACAACAGACGTGTGTTTGCCCGCCCATTGCAGGCGCCGTTCTGCGCAGTCGAGGTCACCGGCGCGCTGTTCCATACCCAGGGCGGGCTGGACATCGACGCCCAGTGCCGCGTGCTGAGGCAGACCGGCCAGCCATTTCCCAATCTTTTGGCCGCAGGCGGCGCGGCCCGTGGCGTGTCGGGCGATGCGGTGTGGGGTTATCTCTCCGGCAACGGCCTGCTCAGCGCCGTGGCCGGTGGCTACATCGCTGCGAACACGGCGGCCGGGCTGAACCGTCAGAAAGTTTGAAGACATGACCCCTTCATCGTTCAAAGAACGCCTCCATGAACCCCGCGCCATCCTGGCCCCCGGCGTCTACGACGCCCTGAGCGCCCTGGTGGCCGAGCAGGCGGGCTTCGAGGCGCTGTACCTCTCAGGCGCATCGATTGCCTACACGCGCCTGGGCCGCTCCGACGTGGGCCTGACCACCTACACCGAGGTGGAAGACACCCTGGCACGCATCACCGAGCGCGTGCGCACGCCGGTCATCGTCGATGCCGACACCGGCTTTGGCAACGCACTCAACACCCAGCGCACCGTGCGCGGCTTTGAGCGTGCGGGCGCGGCCATGGTGCAGATCGAGGACCAGGGCTTTCCCAAGCGTTGCGGGCATCTGGACGGCAAGACGGTGGTGCCGGTGGGCGAAATGTGCGGCAAGCTCAAGGCCGCGCTGGACGCGCGCCGCAACGCCCACACGCTGATCCTGGCCCGCACCGACGCGCTGGCCGTCGAGGGCATCGACGCCGCCTTCAACCGCGCCGAGGCGTACCTGGAATGTGGTGTGGATGCGCTTTTCATCGAAGCCCTGCGTACTCCCGAGCAGATGGACGCGGCCTGCCAGCGCTTTGCCCACCGCATCCCGCTGCTGGCCAACATGGTCGAAGGCGGCAAGACACCGATCCAGAGCGCGGCCGAGCTGCAGCAGCGCGGCTTTCGCATCGTGATCTTTCCCGGCGGCACCGCCCGCGCCGTGGCGCACACGCTGCAGGGCTACTACGCCAGCCTGCACACGCACCAGACCACGGCGCCCTTCAAGGACCGGATGATGGACTTTGACGGCCTGAATGCGCTGATTGGCACGCCCGAGCTGATGGCGCAGGGTCGCCAGTACGAGTAGCCTGACCCGACGTGTGCCCGGCAAATCCCCTGCCCGGGCTGCGCCGGGCAATGCCGCGTACCATGCCGTGGATCTTTTCGTCTGACTTCACCGCATGGAGACCCACATGGCCCACAACCAACAAACCATCACCCTGGGCGGCGGCTGCTTCTGGTGCACCGAAGCCGTGTTCGACCGCGTGCGCGGCATCACCGATGTGGAAAGCGGCTACACCAACGGCCACACCATCAACCCCAGCTATGAGCAGATCTGCCAGGGCGGCACCGGCCACGCCGAGGTGGTGCGACTGACGTTCGATGCCGACGAGATCAGCCTGGAGGAGATCCTGGAAATCTTCTTCCACACCCACGACCCGACCACGCTCAACCGCCAGGGCAATGATGTGGGCACGCAGTACCGCAGCGGCATCTACTACGACAACCCCGAGCACGGCGAGATCGCCAACGCCATGATCCGCCAGATGTCGCAAGACAAGCTGTTTGGCGCACCCATCACCACCGAGGTGAAGCCGCTGCAGAACTACAGCACGGCCGAGGCCTACCACCAGGACTACTTTGCCAACCACCCCAATGCAGGGTACTGCGCGTTTGTGGTGGGGCCGAAGGTGGAGAAGTTCAGGAAGACGTTTGCGCGGTATTTGAAGGGCTGACGCTGACGCGCTAGCAGCTGCCAAAAGGGGCGGGGTCCGGATCTTGCGCTTTGGGTTCAATGCCTGGAGGGAGCAAATTCGTTCAGAGCGGGGCTACAGGCGGGCATAATGCAACCCGATTGCGTTATGCGCCGTTCATCCGCACCACCTATGTCTGCACCGCCTCTTCCACACGCACACGGCATCCAGCCCTGGTCCCTCCCAGCCGGAATGCGCGCCACCCGCGCCACACGGGCGTTGGCGGCAGTTTACGAAGCCCGGCCGGATGCGGCCCTGTCAGAGCCCGAGGTCGAGTCGGCCCTGGCTGCAGCGGGCGTTGCGGTTAACAAGGTTACGGTCTACCGCATGCTTGACCGTTTTGCTGCCGCAGGGCTGCTGCACAAACAGATCGATGCCGGCCGCGTGACGCGCTACGCGTTGGCCCCACAGGGGGAGGAGGGCGCGGCACCGCGGTTTGAATGCGACGACTGCCACCGCCAGTTCCGCCTGTCGCAGGGTTCTGCCAAGGTGCAAAAGGCGCTCCAGCAGGTGTTGCAGGCGCTGGCCACTGCGGGGCATGAGAGTCTGGCAGTGGACGTTGCCGTGCACGGACGCTGTGCCGACTGTGCGCACCCGGCCGAGGGCGCTGCCGCATGATCCGCACCCGGGGGCTTTCCTACACCTATGCCACGGGAGGCGCCGCGCCGCTGCGCTTTCCGGATGTGGACCTGCGCCAAGGCGGCACGCTGCTGCTGCGCGGGCGCTCGGGCACCGGCAAGTCCACCTGGCTGGCGCTGATGGCGGGGCTGCGCGGTGCCAGTGGCGGCGACCTGTTTGTGGCGGGCACCCAGCTGGGCACGCAGCGTGGGGCCGAGATCGATGCCTGGCGCTCGCGCGCTATTGGCTTCTTGCCGCAAAAGCTGTACCTCAGCAGCGCACTCACCGTGGCGGACAACCTGGCGCTGGCGTACTTTGCGGCCGGGCTGCCGCGTGACGATGCGGCCATCCACCGCGCACTCGCCCAAGTGGGTGTGGCAGCGCTGGCCGCGCGCAAGCCGCACCAGCTCTCCGGCGGGCAGGCGCAGCGCGTGGCGCTGGCGCGGGCCGTGCTGCTGGCGCCACAGGTGCTGCTGGCTGACGAGCCCACGGCCAGTCTGGACGACGAGACGGCGGCCGATGCATTGGCCCTGCTGCAGCACAGCGCCGCTGCCTGCGATGCCAGCCTGGTGATTGCCACGCACGACCAGCGTGTGGTGTCCGCCCTGGCAGGTGTCCAGACCCTCAATTTGAATGAAATCGGCACGGAGCGCCGGTTGAATATGCCTGAGCAGCTATGAATTCAGGAGTATTCAAACTCGCCCGCCTGTCCTGGCGCTACCTGTGGTCCCGACCGCTGGCCGCCGTGCTCAACCTGCTGGTGCTCACGCTGGGCCTGGCCGCCATCACTTTGGTGCTGCTGGTGGCCACGCAGCTCGACAAGGCGTTTGAACGCGACCTGAGTGGCATCGACCTGGTGGTGGGTGCCAAGGGCAGCCCGCTGCAGCTGATCCTGGCGGGCGTGTTCCACATCGACGTGCCCACGGGCAACATCCCGCTGCAAGAGGTGCAGGCGCTGCAGAAGAACCCGCTGGTGGCGCAGGTCATCCCGCTGAGCCTGGGCGACAGCTACCAGGGCTTTCGCATCGTGGGCACCACGCCTGACTACGTGGCGCACTATGAGGCCCAGTTCGCCGATGGCGCGCTGTGGCAGCAGCCCATGGACGCGGTTCTGGGCGCCAGCGTGGCGCGGGGCATTGTCAAAGCCAGCCATCAAGGCGCGCCGCTGGTGGGGGCCACCTTCATTGGCAGCCACGGCCTGGGTGGAGGAGGGCACGCCCATGGCAACCACCCCTACCGTGTGAGCGGGGTGCTGGCGCCCTGCGGCTGTGTGCTGGACCGATTGATCCTGACCAGCACCGAATCCGTCTGGATGGTGCACGAGACCGCCACGGCCAACGATGCCGAAGACCTGGAAATCATGAAGGAAGAGCGTGAGGTGACCGTAGCCCTGGTGCGCTACCGCACGCCCATGGCGGCCATCACGCTGCCACGCCTGATCAACGGCGGCACCTCGATGCAGGCGGCGGCGCCTGCCATCGAGGTCACGCGCCTGCTGCGCCTGCTGGGCGTGGGTGCCGATGTGCTGCGCGCCTTTGGCGGCGTGCTGCTGGCCGTGGCCGCGCTCAGCGTGTTCATCGCGCTGTGGAATGCCGTGCGCGAGCGCCGCGCCGACCTGGCCATGCTGCGCATGCTGGGCGCGCCGCCGGGCCGGGTGGCCGGGCTGGTGCTGTGGGAGGCGCTGTGGCTGGCCGCGCTCGCGTCCATCCTGGGGGTGCTGCTGGGCCACGGCCTGGCGCAGGCCTTGGGCTGGGCATTGCAGGCGCAGGGCTTGCTGCCGGTGACGGGCTGGATCTGGCTGCCCGCCGAAGCCGGGGTGCCGTTGCTGGCCGCAGGTGTGGCGGCCTTGGCGGCGCTGCTGCCGGCCATGCAGGCCTACCGCACCGATGTGGCCGACTTGTTGAGCCAGCCCTGATGCGGCCCCCGAGTTCTGACCTCCATAAACCCTCTAGCCACTCAACCTGAAAGTCTTTCCATGAAAAAACTTTTCGCTGCTCTCGCCCTGGCGCCCATGCTGCTCGCCGGTGCCCTGGCCCACTCGCAAGCCCACAACGACAGGGACACCCAGGAAGACGTCGCCCGCCACCGTGCCATGGCTGCCGCCCACGAGGCCGCCGCCAAGTGCCTGGAGTCCGGCAAGGGCCACGACCAGTGCCAGAAAGACCTGCAGGCGGCGTGCAAGAACCTGGCCATTGGAAAATACTGCGGCATGAAACACGCACACTGAGCGCCTGTTTTTTTGATGCTTGTTCGCCCGGAGTCCCCGCCATGTCCTGCACCTTGAAACCCTTGCCCATCCCCGGCCTGATGGCTCGCGTGGCTTGTCTGGCCGCCGCGCTGGCTCTGGCAGGCGGTGCACATGCGCAGCAAGGCGCTGCCACCAAGCCCGCGCCGGGCGCTTTTGAGCGCGCCAAGGAAGGCGCGGCCGCAGCGCCAGTGCTGTCGTCACCCCTGCCTGCGGGCGCTGGCACCGTCGTGCCATCGGGGTCGGGTGCGGGCTACCACAGCCCCAACAGCCCGATTGCCCCGCTGCCCCAGCGCAACGACGTGGTGCCCTGGTCGGTGCTGACCGACCTGAGCAAAAAGACCACCAAGGACGGCATCCTGCCCGTGTTCAACGACGCCCAGAAGGGC
Organism: Acidovorax sp. Root568; assembly: GCF_001427445.1. Taxonomy (NCBI): domain Bacteria; kingdom Pseudomonadati; phylum Pseudomonadota; class Betaproteobacteria; order Burkholderiales; family Comamonadaceae; genus Acidovorax; species Acidovorax sp. Root568. Next base: position 475,347 of record NZ_LMGP01000010.1, read on the forward strand.
ATGGACAAGACCACGCAGCGCATTCAGGGCTTCATGGTGCCGCTGGACGCCAAGCCGACGCAGACGCACTTCATCCTCACCTCCGTGCCGCTGACCTGCTCGTTCTGCACGCCGGGCGGGCCCGAGAGCATGGTCGAGGTCAAGGCCAAGACACCTGTGCGCTATTCGCTGGAGCCCGTGGTGGTGGAAGGCAAGTTCACCGTGCTCCCCAATGATCAATATGGCCTGTACTACCGCGTGGTGGACGCGGTGCCGGTGAAATAATCCACGGCTTTTGCCGCTGCAGCCTCTGCCGCAATCCTTTCCCTTTTTGCCTGACGTGACCCGCGCCTTCCTTCGCCCTTTGCACCTGCCGTCCGCCGCCCTGCGCAGCGCGGTGGTGAGGCGCGTGGCGTTGGCGTGGCTGCTGCTGGCCCTGGTGGTCGTGCCCACGCTGGGGCGGCTGCACCAGGTGGTGCATGGGGGCGCGCTGGACCAGGCCCATGCCGGGCTGCTGGCCGCGCCCTCTTCGTTGCCCGGGCAGCCGGCGTGGGACCCGGCCCCCACTGCGCGCCCCGCCGCCACACCCGGCCACGGTCTGTGGCTGCCCTATCTGCTGGCCCACCACGCGCCGGTGGACTGCCTGTTGCTCGACCAGCTGGCGCTGGGCGACGCATTGCATGCCGCCCCGCTGGCGCTGCCTGCGGCCGATGCGCCGCTGCCGCCGGCCGTGCATGCGGCAGGGCGGGCGAGCACACCCCACATTGCGCTGTTCCACGCGCGCGGCCCACCGGCCGCCTGACACGCTGCGCACCTCCAGCCCCACCTTCTCAGCCGGCGTCCCCGCTGTGTGCCTTGCAGGGCAACGCGGCGGTGTTGTGCTGCTGGCGCAGGGCGCGGTATGCAAGCCGCTGTATGCAGGCCGATTTGGCAGCTGCCAGCGGCCGTACCACGGCGCGCCGCCCATTTTTACTCCTGTTTTCATAGCTGCTAGCGCATATTTCACTAGCGCTTGCAGCGGTTTTTATTCATCAACCCGCGCCCTGAGCGCGGGTCGGCATGCGCAGGTGCGTTGGCACCGCCAGCGCCGCGCATGCCTTGTTGCAGGCCACCACCATGACCCACACCTTTTCTACCCACCGCTTTGCTTCCCGCCGTGCGCGCCCGGCGCTCCACCCTGTGGCCCTGGCGGCCCTGCTGGCGCTGTCTGGCACCAGCGTTGCCACCCTGGCGCAGACTGCACCCGCGCCCGCTGCGGCGGCTGACGCTGCACCCAGCCTGCCCGCTGTCACCGTGTCGGCCAGCGGCCTGCAACTGGGCGCCAGCGACATGACCACCCCCGCCACTGTGCTGGAAGGGGATGAACTGGTGCGCCGCCGCGAGGCCACACTGGGCGAAACGCTGAACAGCGAGCCCGGCATCACCAGCAGCCACTTTGGTGCGGGCGCCAGCCGGCCCATCATCCGCGGCATGGACGGCCCGCGCGTCAAGGTGCTGAGCGATGGCGCCGAGTTGCACGACGCCTCCACCATCAGCCCCGACCACGCCGTGGTGTCCGAGCCGCTCCTGGCCACGCAGATCGAGGTGCTGCGCGGCCCCTCGGCCCTGGTCTATGGCAACGGCGCCGTGGGCGGCGTGGTCAACGTGCTGGACGGCAAAGTGCCCACCGCCATTCCGCAAAAGGGCTACGAAGGCAGCGCCGAGCTGCGCGCCAACTCGGGGGCGGGCGAGGGCGCCGGGGCCTTCTCGCTGACCGGCGGTGCGGGCAACCTGGCCCTGCATGTGGAAGGTGTGGCTCGGGATGCGGGCGACTACCGGGTGGGTAAGGGCTGGTCGGGCGGCAGCAAGGTGCTGGGCAGCTTCAACCGCACGGACACCGGCAGCGTGGGCCTGTCGTGGGTGGGCGACCAGGGCTACCTGGGGGCGGCCTACACCCGCCAGACCGCCAAGTACGGTCTGCCCGGCCACAACCACAGCTTTGACGGCTGCCACACCCATGGCGACCACCTGCACTGCGGCGCCCACGCTGACGACGAAGCCGACGGCCATGACCACGACGCCGCCGCAGGCGATGTACCGGTGGTCGACCTGCGCAGCGAGCGCTTTGACGTGCGGGGCGAGCTGCGCAACCCGTTTGCGGGCTTCTCGGCACTGCGGCTGCGTGCGGGTGTCACCGACTACAAACACGACGAGGTCGAAGACGGCGCCATCAGCACCACCTTCAAGAACAAGGCCTACGACACGCGTGTCGAGCTGCAGCACGAGCCCATCGGCGGCTTCAAGGGCGTGATCGGCCTGCAGACCTCGCAGCGCAAGTTCAGCGCCGAGGGCGAGGAGGCCTATGTGCAGCCCACCGTGACCCGCAAGACAGGCCTCTTCGTGCTGGAGGAGTACCGCTGGAGCGACTGGCGCTTTGAAGCCGCCCTGCGCCACGACCGCCAGACGGCCGAGGCCCAGACCAGCGGCATCGAGCGCAGCCACAACGGCACCTCGGCGTCGCTGGGCGCGGTGTGGAAGTTCACGCCGGGCTACCAGGTGGGCACCTCGTTCACCCGCGCCAGCCGCGCCCCGTCGGCCGAAGAGCTGTACGCCCAGGGCCTGCACATGGCCACCAGCACGTACGAACGGGGCAATGCCGACCTGCGCTCGGAAATCTCGCAGAACATCGATGTGAGCCTGAAGAAGACCAGCGGCGACACCACCTTCGGCGTGAGCGTGTTCCGCAACCGCATCCAGAACTACATCTATGGCCGCACGCTCGACGCGCTGGACGGCCTGCAACTGCTGCAGTACAGCCAGGCCGACGCCACCTTCACCGGCATCGAAGGCCAAGTACGCCAGCGCCTCACACGCAATCTGGGCATCACCCTGTTTGGCGACACCGTGCGCGCCAGGCTGGACGGTGGTGGATTGCTGCCGCGCATCCCGGCCACCCGCGCCGGTGTGCGGCTGGACGCCAACTGGCAGGCCTGGGAAGGCCAGGTGGAATGGGTGCAGGTGGCCCGCCAGAACCGCGTGGCCGACTTTGAAACCGCCACGCCCGGCTACGGCATGCTGAACCTGGGTGTGAGCTACAACAGCCAGTTCAGCAGCGGCACCCCCTGGCAGGTGTACCTGAAGGCCAACAACCTGACGGACCGCCTGGCGTACGCGCACACCTCGTTCATCAAGAACGCAGCGCCGCTGATGGGGCGCAATCTGACGGTGGGGGTGAAGGTGGCGTTCTGACGGGTGATGCCGTCGTGATGTGAGCGAGCCAGCGGCGGGGGAGGGCGTTGCTGGCTTGCACACCTCCCGGCCCCAAACCACCCAAATCACCGAGTCCAAAGGTGACTTGGATGCATGCCATACTCGCTTTGACGTGGTTGATTTTTCGATCCGTCAAGGCGACGCTGCCTCAGTCCCGGTGATGGCGCGCAACCGATTCGGAAATGGGATTGGCACCGCAGCAGGCCGCCCAACGCCGGGTCGCGCGACGCGCGAAGGACTTGTTCAGCGCGGCCCCGCATGAATCTGATCCATTTGCAATAGCCCTGCATGCCCACCACTCCCACGCCGTCCGCAAACCTGTTGCAACTGCTTCCTGAGGCGGTGGTGCAGACCGATGCGCTGTGGGAGATCACGTACCTGAACCCGGCGTGGCACAAGCTCACTGGCCACTCGGTGGCAGCGGCGCTTGGCAGGTCTTTGCTGGAGTTCGTGCATCCCGACGACATCGGCACCATGCGCTCTGGCATGCCGGTGTTCCGCTTGCGCTTTGCCGACGCGGACTACCGCTGGGTGCGTTTGCAGTTCCACCCGGAGACGGATGCGGCAGAGCGGGTGATCAGCCGCCAGGGTGTCCTGATCGAGATCACCGAGGTCACCGAGCAGGTGCTGGTGGAAGTTCGCCAGCGCTTTCTGCGCTTGCTGGAAACCATTGATGGCGTGGTGTGGGAGGCTGAAATCGGGGTGGGCAATACCTTTCTGAGCCCACAGGTCGAACGCTTGTTCGGCTACTCCGTCGAGGAGTGGCGGGCTGACCCGGGCTTCTGGAGGGCGCATGTGCATCCCGATGATCTGGACGAGGCCTTGGTGATCGACGATGCTGCCTACAACGCCACGCACAGCCATGCCTACGAAATGAGCTACCGGCTGATTGCCAAGTCGGGCAAGGTCGTGTGGGTGCGTGACCTGTGCCGCGCGGTGGTCGAGCCCGGTCGCCCGAACCGCATGATCGGCCTGATGATCGATGTCACCCAGCAGAAGAACACCGAACTCGATCTGTTGCGCTCCGAAAACCGCTATTCGCTGGCGACCCGCGGATCCAATGACGGCATCTGGTATTGGGACTTGCGAACGGACGCCCTGCATGTGTCCGGGCGCTTTCTCCAGATCGTCGGGCTGGGTAGCCGCGATCATGTGTACGACGGAGGCTGGCGCTTTCTCGAGCAACTGATTGATCGCGAGGATCGCGCTCGCGTGCAGGAGGCCTACCGCAGGCACCTGTCCGGAAACAGCGCGAACTTTTCGGTGGACTTCCGTGCGTTCCACGGGGCGGGGCGGCTGGTGTGGGTCAATTGGCGCGGGCTCGCCGAGTTTGAAGACGGTGTTCCCGTGCGCATGGCGGGATCGTTGAGTGATCTGGCCGAGCGTGGCAGCTCCTACGACGCGCTGACCAACTTGCCCGGTCGGCCGTTGTTCCGCGATCGCCTCGCGCAACTCATCGCACTGCACCAGAACGACGGGGTGAACGGTGATGGGGAGCCAATACGCGGTGGGGCCACGATGTTTGCCGTGCTGCTGCTGGACCTTAACGGGTTCAAGGCCGTCAATGACTGCTACGGACACCATGTGGGCGACCAGCTCTTGCAACAGGTAGCGCGGCGGCTCGAATCCTGCGTGCGGGCGGTGGATCTGGTCGCCCGCATGAGTGGCGACGAGTTCAATGTGCTGCTGGAGTCCATTGACCCCGCTGAAGCCAGCCAACGGGCAGAGCAGATCGCCGCCGCCCTTGCCGCACCCTATGTGATCGGCGAACACACCGTGATCAGTGGCGCGAGTGTTGGCTTGGCCACCAGCGCATCCAGGCTGGCGACGGTCGACGACTACCTGCGCGCGGCAGACACCGCCATGTACCAGGCCAAAAGTCAGTCATTGGGCGTGTGCGTGGCCCCATAAGGCGTCGTGGCCAAGACCGGCGATGGCGTGCGGATCCGGGCTACAGGGCAGCAGGTGGTCGCCTCAAGGAACAATCGCCACCGATTTGACCTGGGCCCACACCGGGCTGCCGGGTACCACCCCCAGCGCATGCAGGGACCGGCGGGTGACCCGCGCGAGCAGAAAAGACTCCCCACAGCGCAGCCGCACCAGCGCCTGCGAGGGGTGGGCGTCGGGCGCGACCGAGTCGATCTCGCAGGGCAGGTGGTTCTGGATGCTGGTCTGCATGGGCTCCCGCACCGTCAGGCTCACGTCGCGGGCCAGCACCCGCAGCCGCACCGCCTGGCCCACCGGCAGGCCGCTGTCGCGCAGCCACATGGCGCCACCGGCAAAACCCACGCGCGCCAGGTGCCAGGCCGTGTCCCGCTCCAACACCTGGCCGCGCAGCAGCGCGCCCGCGTCGTCGCCCAGCACCATGGGCAGGTGCACCGACGACAGCACCTGGTCCACTGGCCCGGCGGCCCTGACCTGGCCGCCCTCCAGCACCACCAGGTGGTCGGCCAGCCGTGCCAGTTCGTCGGCAGAGTGCGTGACATACAGCATGGGGATGTGCAGCTCATCGCGCAGGCGCTCCAGCCAGGGCATGATCTCCTGGCGCCGCGCCAGGTCGAGTGCGGCCATGGGCTCGTCCAGCAGCAGCAGGCGGGGGGAAGTTGCCAAGGCACGGGCAATGGCCACCCGCTGGCGCTCGCCGCCCGAGAGCTGGCCGGGCCGGCGCTGCAACAGACGGCCGATGCCCAGCAATTCGATGGCCGTCTGCAGCGTGGCCTCGGCCTGCGCAGACCGGGCGCGCTTCAGGCCATACCGCAGGTTGCCCAGCACGTCCAGGTGCTCGAACAGGCTGGCCTCCTGGAACACGTAGCCCAGCGCCCGCTGGTGGGTGGGCAGAAACACCTGGGTGGCATCGTCCTGCCACACCTCGCCAGCCACCACCACCAGGCCGGGGTGCGCGCGCTCCAGCCCCGCCACGCAGCGCAGCACGCTGGTCTTGCCTGAGCCCGAGGCGCCAAACAGCACCGTGATGCCGCTGCCGGGCAAGCGCAGGTCCACGGCCAGTTCAAAGTCGGCACGCGGCAGAGTGAGCCGGATGCGCAGGTCGCCGGGCGCACTCATGGCAGCACCCGCGATCCACGGGACTTGAGCAGCGCCAGGCACAGCAAAACCGCAAACGAGAACAGCACCATGCCTCCCGCCAGCCAGTGCGCCTGGGCGTATTCCATGGCTTCCACATGGCCGTAGATCTGGATGGAGACCACGTGCGTCTTGCCGGGGATGTTGCCGCCAATCATCAGCACCACGCCAAACTCGCCCACGGTGTGGGCAAAACTCAGGATGGCCGCCGTGAGCAGGCCGGTGCGGGCCTGCGGCAACGCTACTGTGAAAAACGCATCCACCGGGCTGGCCCGCAGGGTGGCGGCAACTTCCATGGGGCGGCGGCCCATCGACTCAAAGGCATGCAGCAGGGGCTGCACTGCAAACGGCATGGAGAACACCACCGACCCGATCACCAGCCCCGTGAAGGTGAACGACAGCAGGCCCCAGCCCATCGCCTGCGTGAACTGACCCAGCGGCCCCGCAGGCCCCATGAGCATCAGCAGGTAAAACCCAAGGACCGTTGGCGGCAACACCACGGGCAATATCACAAGGGCGCTCACCGGCCCCTTCCACCAGGACTGCGTTTGCGACAGCCACCAGGCCAATGGCGTGGCGATCAGCAACAACACGAGGGTGGTGAGGGTGGCAAGCTGCAGGGTCAGCCAGATGGCTTGCAGCGCTTCAGGGCCCAGGGGCATAAAGGAAAAGGGCGGTGGCGTGGATGGGGTGTGAGTATCTCAGTGCTCGTAGCCAAAGCCGCGGATGACCGCCCGCGCCTTGTCGCCCTTAAGGTATTGCATCAATGCCGCCGCTGCGGCGTTACCCTGGCCCTTGGTCAGCAGCACGGCGTCCTGGCGCAGCGGGGTGTAGAGCGCTGCAGGGACGGCCCACACCGAGCCCTCCACCAGGCGGCCATCGGCCATCACCTGCGACAGGGCGACAAAGCCAAGCTGGGCATTCTGGGTGGCAACGAACTGGTGGGTCTGGGCAATGTTCTCGCCCTGCACAAACTTGGGCCGCAGGGTGTTCAGCACGCCCATTTGGGTCATTACCTCCACTGCGGCGGCTCCGTAAGGGGCGAGCTTGGGGTCGGCCAGCGCGATTTTTTCGAAGGTGCCGGATTTGAGCACCTGGCCCTGTGCATCTACCAGGCTGGGCTGCTTGCTCCAAAGGGCCAGCTTGCCAATGGCGTAGGTGAAGCGGCTGGCATCGACCGCCAAGCCTTCCTTGGCGAGCCTGGCTGGGGTTTCATCATCGGCTGACAGCAGCAGGTCAAACGGCGCACCGTTCTTGATCTGCGCATAGAACCGCCCGGTGGAGCCAAAAGCCAGCGTGGCTTTGTGGCCGGTGTCCTGCTCGAACAGGCGGGCCATCTTTTGCATCGGGGCTGTGAAGTTGGCGGCCACGGCCACCGACACCTCACCCGCTTGGGCCGAAACCGCCACCGCCAACGAGGCGGCCAGGGACAACAGGAAACGCTTCACGACAATCTCGCTATTCTTCATTGGAATAGCGGGACTGTAGCATGTCAGCTACTGCGCTATTCCATTGATGAACAGCGATGCCTCAAGCGTCTGTACCACCCAGTTAACATGCCCGCATGAGCAATTCTTCACTGCCACTGGCCGAGGTGCTGGGCCACGAGGCCACGGACAAGCGCATCGACATCCTGCGCCGCATTGGCGAGGTGGGCTCCATTTCCGAGGCGGCGCGGGGCGCGGGCGTGAGCTACAAGGCCGCCTGGCAGGCACTGGAGACGCTGACCAACCTGGCCGGGGTGCCGCTGGTGGAGAAGGTGGTGGGCGGCAGCGGCGGCGGCGGGGCCGCGCTCACCCCAGCCGGCCAGCGGGTACTGCAGGCGGCCCATGCGCTGGCGGATGCACGCCAGCAGGTACTGGGCCGATTGAAGAGCGACGACGACGCAGCGACCGGCCGCGCCGCACTGGCGCTGCGCACCAGCATGCGCAACCAGTTTCCTTGCACCGTGGGCAAGGTGCGGGCCGTGGGAGGGCAGGTGCGTGTGCAGCTGCTGCTGGCGGATGGGCAGGCGCTGCATGCGTCCATCACGCGGGTCAGCGCCCAGTTGCTGGGTTTGAAGGCAGGGGTTGGTGTGCTGGCGCTGTGCAAGGCGACGGCGGTTCAGGTGGCCCCGGCCCCTGGCAGTCCCGCAGGCAATGCCATGGCCGGGGTGGTGCGGAGCGTCGCTCGCGGCGCCGCCCCCGAGGTGGTGCTGCAGCTGCCCAGCGGCATCCAGCTGGTGGGCTTTGCCGCTGAAGGAGCCAAGGTTCGAGCGGGCCAGCAAGCCACGGCGGTTGTTGACGAATCCAGCATCGTCATCGCCGCGGCTTCCTGAGGGTTGAGGGCCTTCCAGCGCATTGGACAGGCGGGCCAGCGGGCCCCGCTACCTGCTGCGATCGCCGTCGCGCACGGATTCGATCGTGCCGTTGTAGATGCGAACCACCCCCAGGAAGGTGCCCGGCCCCCGGTCGTACGTCCACTCTTCCATGGGCACACACTGGTTGGCCAGCACCGCTGCGGGACTGCCCGGGCGGTAGGGCGTCACCACCCAGCCCAGCTGCAGCATGGAAACGCACACGCCCTGGCGGTAGATGGGGTCACCACATTTTTGCAGCAGCGTCACGGGAGAGTCGCCTTTGCCCACCAGTGATCCATTGCAGCGCAGGGACTGCGAGGCCTGGGCCGGCAGCACCGTGCACAGGGCCAGTGCGGTTGCCACCAGCTGCAAGGTCCTTTGATGAAGGCCTGGCAGCGCTGTCTGGTTCCGGAGGTATCTCATGGAGGCGGTTTCGAAAATACTGCGCATTACTGTACAGCGCACAGCCGTGGAGGGGTGTGCACCGCCTTTCGCTTCGCTTTCATCGCCTGTCCGTAGAAGCACAGTGGCCCCAGCCCGCCACAGGCGGCATGATCGGGGGATGAAACTGCTGTTGGTCGAAGACGATTTTGATCTGGCCGGGGCCCTGAGCCGCAGTCTGGTTGCCCGTGGGTTCGAGGTGTTGTGCTGCGCCGATGGCAAGGAGGCCCTGGCGGCTGCGCGGCGCACCGCGTTTGACGTGATCACACTCGACCTGTCGCTGCCGGGCCTGGACGGGCTGGAGGTGCTGCGGCGCCTGCGCGATGGCGGCAGCACCACACCGGTACTGGCGTTGACCGCCCGCGCTGCCGTCACGGACCGGGTGGCAGGACTGGAGGCCGGGGCCGATGACTACCTGGCCAAGCCCTTTGACCTGGATGAGCTGGTGGCGCGGCTGCGGGCCCTGACGCGCCGCGTGGGGCGCGACGGGCAGTTGCGCTGCGGGGCGCTGTACCGCGAGCCGGGCAGTGGTGTGTTCTACAACGATGCCTTGCCGCTGGAGCTGTCGCAGCGGGAGTCCGAGCTGCTGCGGCTACTGATGTCGCGCGTGGACCGTGTGGTCAGCAAGGAAGAGCTGCGCACCCAGGTGTTTGCCAACACGGACGAGCAGGTGCAAGCCGACGCGGTGGAAGTGGTGGTGCACAGGCTGCGCAAGAAGCTGGTGGGCACCAACGCCGAGATCGTGACCTTGCGCGGCGTGGGCTACCTGCTGTGCGATGCCGACAGCATGGCCGCCCACAAGACGGACAAAGCCGACAAGTCCGATAAGGGCGGGGTGGCCCGGTGACGCTGCGGTGGTGGCAGCGGCGGCCCTGGCGGCCGCGGGGCGGCTCATTGCAGCGGGTGCTGCTGGTGGGCTGGCTGGCGCCGCTGTGGGGGCTGGTGGCCTTGATCTGCGTGGTGCAATGGGCCTATCAGGCGCAGCATGACGCCACCGCGCAAGATGAGGCCCTGCGCCAGGCGCTGGCGCACTGGCCTGCAGATCTGTCAGCAGAGCCTGCCGCATCCCTGCCTGCCCAACCAGTGCCCGGTGTCTGGTACCGCGAGAGCAATCTGGACGGCGAACGCCTGGCTGGCAGCGCCGATCTGCCGCGCGTGCCTCCCACCGAGGTGGTGCGTGACCCCGGTGCCGTGCACTTCTACCTGGCGCAGGTCGGGGACCAACTCGTGCGGGTGGCCGTGACCCTGTACCAGCCCACCGGGGTGAAGGAGGGGCAAGCCGTGGCTGCGCCCGTGGTGCGCCAGGCGGCACGCCCCCTGGGTGAGCGCCTGCCGGGTGCGCGCCGCCTGCTGGGCGGTGGCTCGGGCCTGTGGTGGGTGGTTCTGCCGGCGCTGGCGATGACCGCCGTGGCGGTGCTGCTGGCGCGGGCGGCATCGGGCTGGTTGCGGCATGCGGATGTGTCGCTGATGCGGCCGCCCAGCGGCGACGTTGTGGGCACCGCAGGCCGCATCTACGAAGGCCCGTCGGAACTCGCTCCGGCCGTGCAGCATTTTGCCGAGCTCCAACACAGTCAGAGCCGCTGGATCGAGGAGCAGCGGCGCTTTCTGGCGGATGCCACCCACCAGCTGCGCACCCCCATGGCCGTGCTGCGCACCCAGCTGCAGGCCGCCATGGCGGGTGACATGCTGGTGGGCGATGCGCTGCAGCAGATGCTGCATACCGTGGACCGCGCCTCGGGCCTGGCCAACCAGTTGCTTAGCCTGAGCAAGGTGGAGCAGCTCAAGCGCATGGGCGAGCTGCCCATCGTGGACCTGAACGCGATTGCCCGCGAGGCCGTGATGGAGCTGGCACCGCTGATTGCGGCCAAACGGCTCGACTTTGCGCTGGAGGGCCCTGACACGCTGTGGGCACCCGGCGACGCAGCGCTGCTGGGCGAGCTGATGCGCAACCTGCTGGCCAACGCCATCCACCACACGCCCACCCATGGGCGGCTGGGTGTGCTGCTGCGCGACAGCACCGGGCGGCGCGAGGTGCTGGTGTGGGACGAGGGCCCCGGCATCGACGACGCCGTGCGGCAGCGACTGTTCCAGCCGTTTTCGGCGGGGAAGGGCGGGGTGGGGCTGGGGTTGTCCATCTGCCGGCAGATTGCCGAGGCGATGGGCGCCCAGGTCACGCTGTTCAACCGCATGGACGCGGGGCATGTCATCGGCGTGGATGCCGTGGTGGCCTGGGAAGAGTGAGATGCCCGTGACGGCCCCCTCTGAGACACCTGCCGCGCATGGCATCGAGTTCCGGGATGTCAGCAAGCGGTACGGCTCGTCACCCGGCGCCCCGCTGGTGGTGGACCACATCAGCTTCAGCGTGCCGCGCGGCACGCTCACCACCATCCTTGGGCCGTCGGGCTGCGGCAAGACGACCACGCTGCGCCTGATTGCCGGGCTCGAATCTCCCACATCGGGCCGCATCTTCATCGACGGGCAGGACGTGACCCCCCTCGGCCCGGCGCAGCGCAACGTGAGCCTGGTGTTCCAGAACTACGCGCTGTTTCCGCACATGAATGTCTTCGACAACGTGGTCTACGGCCTGCATTTGTCGGGCCTGGGCAAACAGCAGGTGCGCGACAAGGCGCGTGCCATGCTCGACACCGTGGGCCTGCACGGCCTGGACCAGCGCAGGCCGCACGAGCTGTCGGGCGGGCAGCAGCAGCGCGTGGCCCTGGCCCGCGCGCTGGCGCTGGAGCCTGCCGTGCTGCTGTTTGACGAACCCCTGTCCAACCTGGACGCCCGCCTGCGCCGTTCCATGCGCGAGGAAATCCGGGCCCTGCAACAGCGCCTGAAGCTCACCGTGGCCTATGTCACCCACGACCAGTCCGAGGCCCTGGCCGTCAGCGACCAGATCGTGGTGATGGACCGGGGCGCCATCGCCCAAAGCGGCGTGCCCAGCGCGCTGTACGAGCAACCGACCTCCGAGTTTGTGGCCGGCTTCATGGGCGAGGCCATGCTGTTCGCGGCCCAGAACCACGCGCCCAGCCCGGGCAGCAATGCAGCCACCGGGTATGCGCAGCTGGGCCCGCTGCGTGTGCCGTCACCCGCCGCACTGTCCGCAGGCCCGGTCAAGATCGCCGTGCGGCCTGAGGCCTGGGTGATCGGCCCGGCCACATCGGCGGGCCTGGCCGCGCGGGTCACCCGCTGCACCTATCTGGGCAGCGTCATGGAATACACCTTTGCCAGCGCCCTGGGCGCCATTTTTGTGGTGTCGCCCCTGGTGGAGTTGCCGCTGGATGTGGGGGCCCCGGTCAGCCTGACGCTGGCAGACCACGGGGTGTCCGTCGTGGCCGGATGAGGCGGGCGGCGTTTGCCCGTCACGCGCCACGCCGTTCACTGATACTTTTTTGATGAGCGATGCCCTTGGACTACACCGTTGCTGTTTTTGATCTGGACAACTGCCTGATGGATGCCCGGGCGGTGGGGCCCTTGTTCGAGCCCGCTTTCGAGGCTGTGCGGCAAGCCAACCAGGGCGCGTTGAGCCCGGACGCCCTTGAGCAAGCGCTGCAGGCCTGCTGGTTCACCGCGTTCGACCTGGTGGCTGAGCGCCACCATTTCACGCCCGCGATGCGCGCGGCGGGGTGGCAGCAGTTCAGCCAGATGGAGGCGAAGGCGCCGTTGCGAGGCTACGCCGACATCGAACTGCTGCCCCGCATCCCGCTGCGGCGCTACCTGGTCACCAGCGGCTTTCGGCGCCTGCAGGACAGCAAGATCGATGCGCTGGGAATCCGCCCGTGGTTCGAACAGGTGCTCATCGACGCGATTGACGCACCACCCACCGACGCCGCGCATGGCAAGCAGGCCATTTTTGAGCAGATCCTGGCCCGCGAGGGCTGCGCGCCCCGCCAGATGCTGGTGGTGGGCGACAACCCCTTGTCCGAACTGTCGGCCGGGCGCGCCCTGGGGGCCACCACCGTCCAGACGGTGCGGCCGGGGGTCGAACCCTGGCCTCTGGCCGACCACCGGGTGGAGGGGCTGCAAGGGCTGCTGGCCCTGCTGTCGGAGGATGCGCCCCGCGCCGCGGCAGATACGCCCCCAGCGGGCCCAGGCCGGGGAATTGAATGAAATCGGCGTCAAGCGCTACTGGAATATGCGCTAATAGCTATTGAATATGTAGCAAAACGCGGGTGTGCGGTGGGCGCAGCACGCCGAGTCGGCAGGGATCATGGGAGACAATCGGCGCCCACCTTTGCCGACCTGGCGCGCTTTTCTCCGTGAACTCTCCTGTCTTCACCTCGCTGATCCCCGTCATCCTGTTCATCGCCATCGGCTTTTATGTGGGGCGGCGTGGCTGGATTCGTGCCGAGTCCGTCAAGGACCTGGCCAACCTGGTGTTCATGGTGCTCACGCCCGCGCTGCTGTTTCGCACCATGAGCACGGTGCACATCGAAGACCTCAACTTCGGCCCCGTGGGCATCTACTTTGTGGCGTTTGGCGTGGTCTACGCCGCCACGCTGGCGGTGCAGGGCTTCAACACGCTGGGCGCCGCCCGGGCGCTGGCCAACACCTTCAGCAACACGCTGATGATCGGCGTGCCGCTGGTGGGCCTGGTGTTTGGCGATGCGGGGCTGGTCACGCTGTTCACCCTGATCTCGGTGCATTCGCTCATCCTGCTGACTGCGGCCACGGTGGTGTTCGAACTGGCGGCCGCGCGCGAACACGCCGGGCGCCCGGGCGGCGTGCAGCAGCCCATGTGGCGCACCGTGCTGCAGGCCATCCGCAACGGCATCGTGCACCCCGTGCCGCTGCCCATCATTGCGGGTCTGCTGTTTGCACAAACGGGACTGGTGGTGCCCGAGGTGGTGGGCAAGCCCCTGCAGCTGCTGGGCCAGGCGCTGGGGCCGATTGCGCTGCTGCTGGTGGGGGTGACGCTGGCGTTCACCAAGGTTGGCCACCAGTTCAAGGCTGCGCTGCGCATTGCGCTGGTGAAATGTGTGGTGCACCCGCTGGTGCTGGCCAGCATGGGCTGGGCGCTGGGCCTGTCGGGCATGCCGCTGGCCGTGATGATCGTGGCAGCATCGCTGCCCGTGGGAGCCAACGTTTTCTTGTTCTCCCAGCGCTACCGCGTGGCAGAAGAAGAGGTGACCGCCAGCGTGGCGGTGTCTACCGCGCTGGGGCTGGTGACGATGCCAGTGGTGATTGTGGCTGTGACGCGCTGGGTGGCGGGCTGAGCTAACGGCCCAGGACCCTAGTTCAGGTCAGGGCGCCAGCCGCTCCCGCACCCATTCGCCCGCGTCCAGCCGGTAGCGCAGCCGGTCATGCAGGCGGCTCTTGCGCCCCTGCCAGAACTCCCACTGGTCGGGCTTGAGGCGGTAGCCGCCCCAGTGTGGAGGGCGGGGTGGCTTAAGCATGAATTGCGCCCCGTATTTGGCCGCGTTGGCCACCAGCACGCTGCGGCCTGCAATGACCTGGCTTTGGGGGCTGGCCCAGGCGCCGATGCGCGAATCCAGGGGGCGGCTGCTGAAGTATTCGTCGCTTTCCTCGTCGCTGACCTTCTCCACCACGCCTTCGATACGCACCACACGCTCCAGCTCCACCCAGTGAAACTGCAGCGCTGCAAACGGGTTGCCCGCAATCTGGCGGCCCTTGCGGCTGTCGTAGTTGGTAAACCAGACAATGCCGCGCTCGTCATAACCCTTGATGAGCACGATGCGTGTGCTGGGTCGCAGGTCGCTGCCCACGGTGGCCAGGGTCATGGCGTTGGGCTCGGGCACCTGGGCGCTGATGGCTTCTTTGAGCCACTGGTCAAACTGCTGCAGGGGGGCGGCGTGCGAGGCGTCTTCGTTGAGTTCAGCGCGCTCGTAGCTCTTGCGGAGGTCGGCGATGGAGTTCGTGGTCATGGCCACGATTGTGCATCCCCCGTACGATGTCGCTTTGCGCCAGGACATGTGCAGTGGGTTTTGATAGTGGTCGAATTTGTGTTCGTTTATATTCCTGGTTCCGATGAAACCCAAAGATGACGAGAAACAGCGCGCCATTGCCCAGGCCACCTTTGAACTGGTGGCCCAGCGCGGCCTGAGCGGCCTGACCCTGGCCGACATTGCCCGGGCAGCGGGTGTGGCCACGAGCACGCTGTACGTGTACTACCCGTCCAAGGACGAACTGATCAGCCAGCTGTACCAGGATGCCAAGACCGTGACGGCCGCGCGCATCATGAGTGGGATAGAACCTGGCATGCCCTACCGCGCACGGGTGCGCCGCGCCTGGGGTAATCTGCTGCGCCATCGGCTGGACCAATACGCCGAGGTGGTGTTCCAGGAGCAGTACTACAACTCGCCCTGGTTCACCCAGGGCAACCGCGAATTTTCGACCCGGCTGATGGCGGGCTTTTTTGCGCTGATGGAAGAAGGCCAGCAGCAGGAGATCCTCAAGGCCGTGCCCATTCCGCTGCTCACGGCCAGCCTGGTGGGCTCGGTGCGCGAGACCGGCAACCTGATCCGCACCCAGGTGCTGCCCGATGACGAGGCTGTGCACCAAATGGCGTTTGGCCTGTGCTGGGACGCCATCAAGGCGTAAATCGTGCTGCTGCAGAAACTCGAATTTTGCGGTTTAATCGAATAGTTATTCTCTTAAAACAACAAAGCGGCTTGATGTCTGCCCGCGCCGCCCTACCGATTGCGCTGTGCTTTTGAGCGCTGACCTTCATCCCAAGGAGTCCCACGATGCCCACCCTCAATATCAACGGCAAAGACACGGCCGTGGATGCCGACGAATCCACCCCCATCCTCTGGGCCCTGCGCGACACGCTGGGCATGACCGGCACCAAGTTTGGCTGCGGCCAGGCGCTGTGCGGTGCGTGCACCGTGCACCTGAACGGCGCGCCGGTGCGGTCCTGCATCACGCCCATCTCGGCGGCGGCAGGCCAGAAGATCACCACCATTGAAGCCATTGCCGCCGACGACAAGGTGGGCAAGGCCGTGCACGCCGCCTGGGTCAAGCACGACGTGGCCCAGTGCGGCTACTGCCAGAGCGGCCAGATCATGAGCGCCACCGCGCTGCTCAAGGGCAAGAAGAAGCCCTCCGACGCCGACATCGACGCTGCCATGGCCGGCAACGTGTGCCGCTGCGGCACCTACGTGCGCATCCGCGCCGCCATCCACGACGCTGCCAAGACCCTGGCCTGATTGAAGGAGACCTCCATGCACTTCGAACCCCATGCCCTGCAGGGCCAGGCACAACATTTCATGCCAAAACACCTCCAAGCGATAGTGGATAAAGCGCAGGGCGCTATGAATTCAGGAGCTTTTGATGCGTCGGAAGGTGTGGCTCGCCGCACCTTCCTCAAGGTGTCGGCTGCCTCGGGCTTTGCGCTGGGCGCGTTTCCCCTGGTGTCTGCTGCTCAGGGCGCAGCCTCTGCGGCCCCCGCTGGCCTCAAGCCGCACGAACAGCCCTCTGCCTTTGTGCGCATCGATGCCGATGGCACCGTCACCGTCACCATCAATCGCCTGGACTTTGGCCAGGGCGTGCAAACCGGCCTGCCCATGATCCTGGCCGAGGAGCTGGATGCCGACTGGAGCAAGGTGCGCAGCGTGCACGGCGACGCCAACCCGGCCTACGCCGACCC
The DNA here is from genome assembly GCF_001427445.1 of Acidovorax sp. Root568. Lineage (NCBI taxonomy): Bacteria > Pseudomonadati > Pseudomonadota > Betaproteobacteria > Burkholderiales > Comamonadaceae > Acidovorax > Acidovorax sp. Root568. Next base: position 492,044 of record NZ_LMGP01000010.1, read on the forward strand.
CGCATTTGGAATGCACCTCACCGGTGGCTCCAACTCCATCAAGAACTCGTATACCCAGTACCGCGAGCTGGGCGCGCGCACCCGGGCCATGCTGGTTTCGGCGGCGGCCGCCCAGTGGGGCGTGGACGCGTCGGCCCTGCGCACCAGCAACGGCTTTGTGGTCGGCCCCGGTGGCAAGAAGCTGGGCTACGGTGCACTGGCCGAAGCCGCCATGAAGCAGCCCGTGCCTGAAAAGGTCGCACTCAAGGACCCCAAGCAATTCCGCCTGATCGGCAAGCCCACCGGGCGCCTGGATGCCAAGGCCAAGTCGAGCGGCCAGCAGGACTACGGCATTGACGTGCGCCTGCCCGGCATGTTGACGGCCGTGGTGGCCCGCCCGCCCGTGTTTGGCGCCAAGGTGAAGTCCCTGGACGACAGCGCCGCCAAAGCCATCAAGGGCGTGAAGGCCGTGCTTCGCGTGCCCACCGACCGGGGCGGCGAGGGCGTTGCCATCGTGGCCGACGGCTACTGGCCCGCCAAGCAGGGGCGCGACGCCCTCAAGGTGGAGTGGGACACCAGCGCGGTCACCAAGCCCGACACCGCCGCGCTGCTGGCGCAGTACCGCGAACTGGCCGCCAAGCCAGGCAATGTGGCCATGCAGGCCGACATGGCGCCGCTGGCGGGCGCACCCCACAAGATCAGTGCCGAGTTCGTCTTCCCGTACCTGGCGCACGCGCCCATGGAGCCGCTCAACTGCACCGTGAAGCTGGACGGCGACAAGGCCGAACTGTGGATGGGCACCCAGATGCCCGGCCTGGACGCGATGGCCGCCGCCAAGACACTGGGCCTGCAGCCGCAGAACGTGAAGGTCAACACGCAGATGGCCGGTGGCGGCTTTGGCCGCCGCGCCATCCCCACCAGCGACTACGTGGTGGAGGCCTGCGGCGTGGCCAAGGCGGCCCACACCGTCGGTATCAACGCGCCCGTGCGCACGCTGTGGAGCCGCGAAGACGACATCAAGGGCGGCTTCTACCGCCCCATGCACGTGCACCGCGCCGAGATCGGCTTTGACGCCAAGGGCAAGATCCTGGCGTGGGACCACACCATCGTCGGCCAGTCCATCACCAAGGGCTCGCCGTTCGAGGCCTTCATGATCAAGAACGGCATTGACGCCACGGCCATCGAAGGCATGAAAGAGCCCTACGACGTGCCCATGAAGCTGTCGGTGCACCACCCGGACGTGAACGTGCCGGTGCTGTGGTGGCGTAGCGTGGGTTCTACCCACACGGCCTACGCCATGGAGACTCTGATCGACGAAGTGGCCCGTACCACCAAGCAGGACCCTGTGGCGTACCGCCTGGCCCTGATGGGCGACAAGCACCCGCGCCACAAGGCGGCGCTGCAGCTGGCCGTCGCCCAGTCGGGCTACGGCAAGAAGAAGCTGGCCGCCGGCCGCGCCTGGGGCGTGGCGGTGCACGAGTCGTTCGAGTCGGTGGTGGCCTATGTGGTCGAGGCCTCCGTCAAAGACGGCACGCCCAAGCTGCACAGCATCACGGCCGGCGTGCATTGCAACCTGGTGGTCAACCCCAAAAGCGTGGAAGCCCAGGTACAAGGCGCCGCGCTGATGGGCCTGGGCACCTGCCTGCCCGGCGCAGCCATCACGCTCAAGGACGGTGTGGTGGAGCAGAGCAACTTCGGCGACTACGCCGTGCCCCGCATCACCGACATGCCGCAGGTGACGGTGCACATCGTGCCCAGCGCCGATCCGCCGAAGGGCATGGGCGAACCTGGCCTGCCACCGCTGGCACCGGCGTTTGCCAATGCCATCGCGCAGATCACGGGCAAGACGCCACGCGAGCTGCCGTTCAAGCTGGCTTGATAAAGCTTGTTGGAATAAGAGCGCCGGGTTTGGGAAAGCCCGGCGCTTTTTTTACGACCCATCCATCTGCTTCAGGTCGGTGTCCGACCATAGCATTGCTCTGGTTGTGTTTTGGCACGCAGCTTTCGGCCAGGAGCTGTCGCTCAGACGACTCATTTCACGTAATGCTCGCGGGTCGTGGATCAAGGAGGTTTCAATGCTGCAGCAATATGAAGAACTCGCAGTACTAGATCAGGGCGAGGATGGTGCAATCGTCTCGATTCGCGGCCAGGATGGCCCCTCGATTGTTTTAGGAGCGGGATATCTACATCACTTGGATAAAGTCTTGGCCGCCGCTATGTGTGACATCGAAGTAGGGGCGACGGGTCAAGGAGTTAAGTTGCTGTGCGCGGAGATTCACACCTTGCTTGCCGCGTATGAAGAGACCCAAAACAAGTTCTATGGCAAGGGGGCACCCAACTCTTCTCGCTCCATAGCAGAGGCCATCCGTGAGCTTCGAGAAATGCGCGAACAACTTGATCAGTTGCGTTAGGACGGGCCATAGAGAGCAGCACGATTGAATTGCAATCTAGTTCTCACTATCTGGAGGTGCTTTGGTGTCTGCCGTGGGCCTGATAGCGTCCTTCGCCGTCGGGCAGAATTCGGCCAGAAGCAGTCGGTGGCGGCTAGCGAAAGCGGACGCTCAACGTCGAAATTCAGTCGACGCCGAAGGCGGTCGGCTGCAACGAACAGTTAGGCATGCACCATGTTCTACCGACGTATTGACGCGGAGTTTTCGCGCAATCGATATTCGACTGTGATCGCATCGAGTTCACGTAGAAACGCTTGGCCTACGTCATCATTGTGGTTCATCAGCACAAACTCTCTTATCGGGGGATAGCCCGCGATCTTCGCCTTTTCCGCGCGAGCCCCATATTGGTACAGCACGCCGAGTAGCTGCTTGCGCTTGAGTTCGATGTTTTCATAGTCCCGTCGGGTAGCTAGGCGGTACAGCGCGCTCCCATTGGGGTTTGCTCCTCTGCGAAGCAGCGCTTCCACAATAGCCAGTTTTGTCGACGAAGAATCCATGGCAACGGATAGCGGCGTGACGTACGAGTCGCGACCGTCACCATTTATCTTGTCGCCCGCTTTGAGAAGCAGAGCGACGGCTTCATCAGCATCGTCAGGTTTACCGTCATAGAAGATCAACTCCTCCAACGGTGAAAATTGCTCACTTTGCGAAGTGCGGTGGCGTGAAATCTTGGCCCCATGCTTCAGGAGGAGTTTCAGGACTTCGTTTCCCTGTCCGGGGTGCCGCGCAGCGGCAGCTAGCGGCGTGAACCGGCCCAAAGCGAAATTTGCGCTAGCGCCGTGATCCAGCAACATTCGCACGAGCGTTGTATTGTGGGCTCGGATAGCGAGTATGAGCGGCGTTCGTTCGTCAAACTCCACATTGACCCGAGCGCCCGCCTGAAGCGCCAATTTGATGCCCGCCATCTGTCCGGCATCGATAGCATGCATCAGACTCGTTCCCCAGCCACGCTCGCCTTTGGAAGGCCTATTTACATCCGCGCCCAGTTTCACAAGCAACTCGAACATGGCTTGATTGGTATGCTGCTCTTGGCAGCGGCTTGAAATTGGCTTGATCGAGACCGCTAGAGCTTCCGCCCCCAAGCTAGGAGGGAGAGTGCCCAATTGCCTGACTTGCTCCTCTACCAGTGAAACGTCTCCCTCCGCCACAGTGTCCAGAAAAGCTGATCCGTAAGTGAACCTGCATGGCGGTGACGAGGCGTGCAGCTTCAGGGTCATCAGAAGCGCAGCAAGAAAAATAGTTAGGCGAGAGAAAGTCATGCCAATCGAAGGGAATGAATTGCGTGGCAAGAGAGGGGATGCTCACGGCTAATGTGGCGTGGACGGCAATCTATCCGCGGCTGTCTAACGTGATGTATCCTGCAAAACCTGCGGGATATTCTGGACACTGATTCCTCCTGAAAATAGCTTGCAGATTGGGCTTGCGGTCAGTGCGCTGTTCAAAAGCACAGGTATGAAATTTCCGACGAACCCGGCAGGCATCAACTTAGCAAACTATAGCTTGCCAGTAGGCAGGCACCGGGCAACTTAGACAGCGCGGTTTGGCCGGCAGCTTTGGAGTAGTTTCGTCCACCGGCTGCTTTGGGCCCTAAGCCGACATTAGGGCTTCCGATAGCGCTTGTGACGTTGGCGGTGGATTTGCAGATCGTCGGACATCGATTTCGCCCTTCCGGCGCCAAAGATGGAAACCCAGCCTGCAAACAGGGAAAGCCCTGCGGGGAGAAGAATCGCCGCGAGACCCATACCATCTCGCGCCAACTTGAAGGCCATCGCGGCAAGTACCAATGCAATGCCCCCAATCAGCAGGCGCCTCGCCCAAAGATATGTCACGTACATAAGGCGCTCTGCACCAGAGACAGGCTCGTTAGAGTCTAACTTGTCTTCAAAGAACGCCTGCCAGAAGACCCAGAAAATAATGGGAGCCAGCAGTATTGCGAAGAACGCTCTCTCCCCATCCATCAAAAGCCAGGCAGAGAGAGAGATCAAGACGATGCCTACTGCAATAAGAACTCTACGCTCCATAACTTGCCAACGCTCCATGCCTTCTCCTAAATGAATGGGTGAACGTCTGCTCTTAGCCGAAAGTACTCATTCGCGTGCGGACGCCCTATGTCCGCAATCAGCCTACAGCGGTATCCGATCTCTCTCAACACCTTTGTAATCCAGAAAATGAAGACGCTTCAATTGCCGTGCTTGGAAAGCATGCAAATCGGGGCAGGACCCGTGGCCAATTCTGCTTTTAGATTGCGGAGATTGTTTTGACAATCATCGCCTGTTGTGCGCGGTCGCCAATGGTGGGTGTTGCGCCATGTGCGTGGCGGCGTTCAATACTTTAGATTCACCCCCAGATCGCCCAGCTTTTTCGCAAAAGAGTCCCTGCGTTTTGCCGCCTTTGCCGCTGTTTCTGTGGCGGCTTGTATCGCCTTGGGGCCCTTGTTCGCAGCCGCTTGGATCAGTCCGAACTTGTGAGCGGCATCTGCCTCGGCCCGCTTGAATGTGGCAATCAGTTCAGCATGCGCAATGGTTGGATTCACATCGGCTCCCTTATCAATCAGCGCCGTCACGCTTAAATTTGGACGTTGGTGCGAAGCAAGGCCGTTTTCAATTCGCGCGTGGCCGGTTTGGAAATATCCACCTTTTGCACCGCCAGATCGAACGAAGAGCCTGGCTTGATGCTGGTGGGCAGTATCTTTTTGGCTGGAAGCTTGGCAGGGTAGGTGCCTTTACCCGGACACATGCGAACGGAAAACCCGAATTCTTCGAGCAGGCCTTTTGCATACAGCTCCGCCAATTGGTGAAACGATACGAAGGTGGAGCGTTTCACGTCTTTGAGTCCGGGCTGGCTGACGTCGCGAACGAGCTCGAATTTGCCCAGTGAATCGCGCTGTGTATCAGTGAAAGGATGCAGCAAGAAAGCCTGACGAACGCCATCCTTTTTAGACACCAAAGTGTGCTCGACGGCTATATCGATTAGCAGCATATTTTTTTATCTCCGCGAGTTGCAGTTTGCTTGGCCGAATCAGCTGGGGATCCTCTGCATGAATCGAGCGGTAAGTGTGCGCTGTGGATCGGGATGGGCTGCAAGGCGCAAAGCGCAGCAATAGCCGTAGCTATTGCGAGCATTTGCAACGCGGCAGACCGCCCGAGTCCGCAGATGCGCACGGCGCGGTGATTTGTTCAGAGGATCCCTGGTGCCACCCAAAGTCGCAGATTTTGTTTTCAAACCCAGTCACTGGGGTGCACGAAGCGGCCAAAAATCACCCGCGGGGCGAGGACTTTAACTGAAGGGCCCCCCATGGCAGTTCCATAGTGCGCGGCAAACGGAACGGTTCGGGTCAAAAACTGCCTGCCAATGGTGGTCGAGTGAAAGTTCGAAATCAGCCTGAGGCTGTCCGTGACGCTGCAGACCAACCCTATTGAATGAAAAGTGCTACTAGCGCTTTGTGGATAAGCGCTGGCAGCTATGAATTTTGAAGTGATCGACAGAGGAGCGTTGGCGGCGCTGCCATCACTTCATTTCAAACTGCGCTGATTGCACTTTGCTCCCCAGCTTGATCAGGCACCCGCAGTGAAGCGTGCGCCGCAGTCCTCTACGGTGCTCGGCGGTCCATGAGATGCTCTGGCCCCAGCGCTGCGCAGGAGGTGGCGCCCAGCATTGCCAAGTTGCGGTCCACCTCGGCGCGCAATAGATCGATGGCCGCTGTAACGCCTGCCTCGCCGTCCACTGCTGCTGCGTAGTTGAAGGGCCGCCCCACAAACACTGCCTGCGCGCCCAGCGCCAGGGCCTTGATCACGTCGGTGCCCCGGCGGATGCCGCCGTCCAACATTACGGTCATGCCGCTGCCAGCCTGCTCGGCAATGGCGGGCAGCACTCGCAGCGGGGCCACGGCGCCATCGAGCTGGCGACCGCCGTGGTTGCTGACGATGATCCCGTCCACCCCGTGCTGGCGGGCGAGGGCGGCGTCCTGCGGGCTGAGGATGCCCTTGACCACCAGCGGGCCGCGCCACTGGCGGCGGATGTGGGCGATGTGGCTCCAGTCAAAGTGGTCACGCGCGGCAAAGTCGCGCTGTACACGTGAGGACAGGATGGGCGCGCCGCGCTCGGCAAACGAGTTTTCAAAATGCGGCATGCCGTGGTGTGCCAGCGTGCGCAGCAGTGTGCCTGCCAGCCAGCGCGGGCGCACCATGCCGTCCCACGCCAGGCGAAGGCTGGGGCGCAGCGGGGTGGAGAAGCCCGCGCGGATGTTGTTCTGGCGGTTGCCCGCCACGGGGATGTCCACCGTCACTACCAGCGTCTGCACACCGGCCGCGATCACGCGCCACAGCAAGGCATCGATGCGTTCGGGGGTGCCGGGCAGGTAGGCCTGGAACCAGGTGCCGGGGGCGGCGGCCATCACTTCTTCCAGCCGGATGAGCGAGCTGCCGCTTTGCACAGCCGGGATGCCCGCCGCTGCCGCCGCACGGGCGAGCACGATGTCGCCCCGGTAGGCCGATAGCGCCGCGATACCCATGGGCGCGATCCCGAAGGGGCTGGCGTAGCGCTGGCCAAACAGGGTTACGCCCTGGTCGCGTTGGGCCACGTTGCGCAGCACGCGGGGGACGAGGGCGATCTCTCGGAACGCCTGGCGGTTGTCGTCCAGGGCCAGGTTGTCTTCCGCCGCCCCGGCCACGTAGCCAAAGATAGGGCGGGGTAGCACGCGACGGGCAGCGGCTTCAAAGTCGTCCAGCGACAGCAGATGGGCCGTGCGGCCACTGCGATGCGTTCCGTTGAAGGCGCTCCAGGCATTGGTGGCGGGCTGTTGGGGCGTGGTGGACGGGGTGGGCATAGCGTGATTCCAGGCAAGAGCAAACAAGGGCTGGAAAGCAGTGTCCTGAAACCGCAATAATCAAGAAAGCGAATTTATTGCTAATTATTTGTTCGCCAAATTGAAAATATATTCTCGACATGACCCTCAAGCAGCTCGAAGCCTTCTACTGGGCAGCCACCTGCAGCAGTTTTGCCATGGCGGCGGAGCGGGTGCACCTGTCGGTGTCCTCCCTGTCCAAACGGATCGCCGAACTGGAGGCATCGCTGGGCCAGTTGCTCTTTGACCGCGCCGGGCACCGCGCGGCTTTGACGGAGTCGGGCACGCGACTGCTGCCCCTGGCGGGCGCGTTGCTGCAGCAGGCAGACAGTTTGCAGCAGGACATGGGTAGCACCGCCGGCCTGCGCGGTCCCTGCCGCCTGGGGGTGGGCGAGCTGACGGCGATCACCTGGCTGCCGCGCCTGGTGGAAGCCCTGGCGGCGGCGCACCCGGCACTGGAGGTGTCAGTGCACGTGGATGTGGGTGCAGCCCTGGCAGAGCGGTTGGACAAAGGCGAGCTGGATGTGGCCGTGATCGCCGGCCCCGCCAGCCGCAGCGCGCTGACCTCGGTGCCGCTGGCGCATGCGCGCTTTGCCTGGTGTGCGGGCCCTGGTGTGGCGCGCGGCCTGCGCCAGATGGATGCCGATGCCATGCAGTCGCACCCGCTGGTAACGCTGCCGCAAGGCTCTGGGGTGACCCATCTCATCGACGACTGGCTTCGGCAGGCCGATGCATGCCCCGCGCGCAGATTGGTGTGCAACCACTGGGGCGCCATCGTGGGCTTGCTGGCACAGGGCAGCGGCATTGGCCTGCTGCCCGAGGGCTGGGCGCAAGCCCTGCACGCCAGGGAGGTGTTGCAGGTGTTGCCCAGCCCTGTGCCGCTGGGGTCGCTCGGCTATGCGTTGCACAGTCGGCGTGATGACCTGCGGCCGCTGGTGAGCATGCTGCACGGGCTGGCAGCGCAGCATGCGGATTTCACGGTGGCGAGTGGCGCGTTCTGAACTGCACCGTCGCAACCGTCACTTGAAAAACCGTAGGCATTCGGGGTGTACTCGGCTCAAAGCGGCTGCACAGGCCCGCTAGAACCTGACACCACTCGTCCGACAAAGCCAAACCACCCTGCAGGGGGTTGGCATCGTGAGGTCGTGCTCACTGTTCAGCCATTCGGTCATTTTCGCTTTGCCCCATCCCCAACGTTGCAATGCAGCAAGCAACGAGCATTAGCGCCCATTGGCCCAATGTCGGGACAGACGTTGCCACGGGGGCCGCAACGGCTATGCTAAAACTTTGGGTGATGGTGGCCTTAGTCTGACTGGCCAACGTTTGTGTTGCGCTGTTGTCGGTCACGGTAACGGAGAAAATCGATGTCCCTGCCGTAGTGGGTGTGCCTGAGATCACGCCGGTTGTCGAATTGAGACTTAATCCGTCGGGCAGGCCACCGCTGACACTGAACGCAAACGGCGGGAGGCCGCCAGAAATGCCAATTGGGACGTTATAAACCTGTCCTACCGTAGCTTGAGCCAAAGGAATCGTCCCCGAAGTGCCGCCTACAAAAACCAAGTCTGCTCTAGGGGTGACCGAATTGCTCTGCACAGATGGCTGGCTATTTCCCACAGCGTTGGTCGCCACAACGGAAAAGGTATAGGCCGTTCCGTTGTTTAAATTCGGGACGTTGCACGTTGTGGCGGGCGGTGCCCCGCTCACCGAACATGTTCCGCCAGGTAATCCGGTGACTAAATACGCAGTAATGGGCGCTCCTCCGTCGTCGCTGGGGGCCGACCAAGAAACTGTAGCTTGCGCGTTGCCAGGCGTCGCCACGGCGTTGGTGGGTGGAGCCGAGGGTGCTGCAGTCGCGCAGGTCACTTGCAGCGAGGAAACATCGCCACCAGACAACGTTCCAGATCCATTGATGACAGAACAAAACTGTGCTGGCGTTGTCGGCTGCGATGCCACAGTCACGGAATAGCTCGCTCCATCTGCCATGGCAGGAAACTGGAATGCGCCATTGCCGGTGATCAATAAGTCGTTGGCTCCGTTGAGTTGCAGTTTCAAGCCAGTACCGGCAAGTCCTGATACCGAACCGCCCACGATGTATGTGGGAGGAAGACACAGTGAACTGACATTGGAATCGACCCAATTAGATACCGTGCCGGTCAAGGCAAAGTTATTGAGTGTTCCTGGTGCTGAGCCTACGCCATCTGTCAAAGTGGTGACACCGACATTGTTACCATTGGCCGCACCTGCGTCAAAGGAATAGGAATGCGAGGCGCTAGGTGGGTAAATGCACTGCGTGCCAGCACGCAGAATCTGTGTCTCGGACAGCGCAGAACTGTATATGGCCATCCGGTCCAGGCTGCCTGCGAAATATTGCGCTCCCCCTGAACGCGATCCCAACGCCATTTGGCCGTCGATGCCTGTGGAACTCGATCCTCCGCTAACTCCCGGAGCCTGCACCCCGTTCACAAAGACAGAAAGAGACTGGTCCGTAGATTTCCACACCACCGCCACGTGAACCCAACTGCCCGAAGCCCCTATGGGGTTGACGGTTGCGACGGAGCGGGTCAAGCCGTTGGCAACAACATAAGCATAGATCGTTTCACCGGTATTGCGCGCGATCGAGACGTAGTTGGAACTATTTTGCTGCGCAAAGAGAATTCGCTGGAAGCTGGAAGTGCCGCCTAGACGGACCCAGGTCAAGATTGTGAAATCGCTGCTGGCAGGGTTTTGAAATGGCGCCGGCACGGACATGCTGACATAGTCATCCACGCCATCAAACGCCAAAGCGTTATCCGGCCCCGCGGGCTGGGCGCGAGCCTCTGTGTACAGGCAAGCAAGCAATACCAGCAAAGTGGCGAAAAATCGAACAGTTGAGGGAAGTACCATGAACACATTCTCCGGCTCAGTCATACAGGTCACTGATTCCGGGGAGCATTCCATCCAGGGGCCTAACTTTTGTCAATCCGCTAAACGGGTGAATTGACATTTTGGCAACCACTGTTTAACGCGCGAATGCGTCGAGCTGGCCCGAGGAATTCCTCCTTTTTATCGACTGAAGGAGAACATCAGGGTTTCATCCCGCAGGCGCGAAAAATGTTGGAATGGGAACATGGTTGCATCATGAAATAGTACGATTGCGACGTTGACTTCCGCCATGCTCCAGCACATACCTACCGTCCTCGTTCTCGCTTCCGGCCGGGGCGAGCGCTTCCAAAAATCGGGTGGAAGCATTCACAAGTTGCATGCCTCTTTGGCCGGTAAAACTGTGCTGCAGCACACGTTGTCAGCTGTTCGCGCCAGTGGTTTACCATGGCACGTGGAAGATGCAGGCCACCCAGGCATGGGGGATTCCATTGCCGCTGCGGTAGGCGCTACGGCTGATGCGCCAGGCTGGATGGTTTTGCCCGGAGACTTGCCACTGATCCGTCCTGACACCCTGCGCACCATTGCTGAGGCCCTTGCCGACTGCACCGTAGTTATGCCTGTGTACCAGGGCGAGCTCGGTCACCCAGTTGGGTTTTCGGCCGCATGCTTGTCCAGCCTGTTGGCGCTGACCGGCGAGCAGGGCGCCGCCCGTGTGGTGCGCGCGCAGGCGCAGCAGGGCAGGGTACGGCAGGTGGAGGTGGATGATGAAGGCACAGTGACCGACATAGACACCGTGCAAGACCTGGAGCGCGCCGCGCAGTTGCTGGCGGCGCGCGGGTAACGGCGACGAAGGCCGCTTTATTTGGAAGCAATCACCGCGCAAGCCAGGCGTGGTCCTGCGTTGCCGGTGGGTTGGGTCTTGTAGTCGTCGGGGTCGCGGTGAACGATCAAGCCCTTGCCGACGATGTTGTTGTCGGTGGAACCCACGCGAATGGTTTTCGACTCGAAGTTGAAGGTGGCAACACCGTTGGCATCGGCCTTGAGGCTGGGTAGATCACCCGTGTGGTGATCGCCGGCACCGTGGCTGCCATGCGGCTTGCCGCCAGGGTTGAAATGGCCGCCAGTGCTCATACCATCACCGCTGCTGCAGTCGCCTTTTTCGTGCACATGGAAGCCATGTTCCGCGCCTGGCTTCAGACCGCTGATGCTGCCCGATACCTTCACCACGTCGCCCGATTGCACAAAGGTCACCGTTCCGGCGGCGGTGTTGCCGCGGGTGGGCTCAAGTTTTGCGGTCGCGCTGGGGCCCGACGAATACGCAGCACAGCCCACCAGAGCGAAGGACGCGACGGATGAAAGCACAAAAGCAAAACGAGTGTTCATGACTCAAACTCCTTGATACGTTGAAAGAACGCGGTATTGAACCAGTTGCCAGGGGGCCATCGGCCAGCCAGCACCCTATGTATGCAGCAAAAGAGTGCACTATGCCTCTTTTTGGGCCAAGGCGATCAACCGAGCCAAAGCCCTGTCGTGGATGCCGTGCTTGCGCAACTCGTCATAGGTGGCCTGGGCGTAGTCGCGGGTGGTGCCGTAGCGTCCACAGGCCTGCTCGAAAATGCGGCAGTATTCGTGGTCGGGTAACTCGCCCGTGTGGTTGGGACTTTTGCGCGACAGGGTAAAGGCCAGCGCCCGCACCGGGCCATGGGGCGTGTGGCACACCAGCCAGCGCGGGTCGTAGACAGCGGTGACCATCTCGCGCTGCCACAGGTTGATCATCACCTGCCGTGCGTACGCCTTGTCCACGCGAAACACCATGCCCCGGCAGCTTCCGCCCGACAGCATGCCGAACACCAGCCCCGGGCACTCGGGCGTGCCGCGGTTGATACGGCTCCACATCTTGAGCGCCCGGTGCCAGCCGTGGACCTTGGCCGGGCGCCGCTCGACGTAGTCAAAATCCGGTCGCCAGATGAGCGACCCATAGCCAAAAATCCACAGGTCCTGATGGCCACCCCATTCCTGGAGGGCACGCTCCAGCATCGGCGCCGGGTCTCGCAGTGGGGCGGGCAGATTCGTCATGCCTTCACTCTACAATCGAAAGCTTTGCTGCAAGCGGCCGGGGCCTTGTTTTCGCAACGCCTGCATTGGCCGTCCAACCACTTTATTCATCACTACAGGGATCTTCCATGTCCAGCTCTGACGACGATAGCCAACAACGTTTTGCCCTCGGTTTTCTGTTTGCACTGATTGCGTTGGTGATCTCCGTGGTGGTGGGCACCGTGGTGGTCAAGCGTCTGGGCGCCAAGGCACCGGTCCGGCCTGCCGCCGTTGCGGCCAGCAACACGCCCGCAGCACCCGCCGTAGCCGTGGAAGAAGATATTGCCAGCGTGCGCGTGGAAAACGGCGTGGTGAAGTTCTACTTTGCCACCGCCAAGGCCGAGCTGGCCGTGGGTGCCAACGAAGCCCTGGCCGACGTGGTCAAGGGTGTGGCTGAGGGCAAGAAGGCCGTCATTTCCGGCTTCCACGATGCCACGGGCGACGCTGCACTGAATGCAGAACTGGCCAAACAGCGCGCAGTGGCCGTGGCCGAAGCGCTCAAGGCCCTGGGCGTGGCCGAAGACAAGGTGGAGCTGAAGAAGCCAGAAGAAACCACCGCGACCGGCAGCAACGCCGAAGCCCGCCGCGTGGAAGTGACGCTGGGCGCCCTGTAAGCGCCGCCTGCTTCTCCAACAAAAAACCCGGCGCTGCCGGGTTTTTTTGGGCCAAATGGCCGCATGCGTTAGTGGAATATGCGTCAATAGCTATCTATTTGATAGCAAATATTACCGCAGACCCTGGCCGCCTGCGCCCTCGGCGCGCTGGATCAACTCGATCTTGTAGCCATCGGGGTCGGTCACAAACGCGATCACCGTGGTGCCGCCCTTGACCGGACCTGCTTCGCGCGTCACGTTGCCGCCCGAGGCCTTGATCTTTTCGCACGCGGCATACGCATCGAGCACGCCCAGCGCGATGTGGCCGTACGCCGTGCCCATGTCGTAGCTTTCCACGCCCCAGTTGTAGGTCAACTCGATCTCGGCCTGGCCGGGGTTGCCGCCCTCGAAGCCCAGAAAGGCCAGCGAGTATTTGTACTCGGGGTTCTCGGACTGGCGCAGCAGTTGCATGCCCAGCACCTGGGTGTAGAAATCAATCGAGCGTTGAAGGTTGCCAACGCGCAGCATCGTGTGGAGGAATTTCATCCCTTCGATTGTGCAGGCAGATCGAAAACCAGGCAGGTGGTGGTGGCGTGGGCATACAGCGTGCGGTCCGGCCCCACCAGGCGCGCCTCGGCCGTGGCCAGCTGGCGCCCGCTGTGGATCACCCGGCCTTCGGCGCGCACGCGCTGTACCTTGGGCGTGATGGCCTTGACCAGGTTGATGCCCAGCTCGGCCGTGGTGTAGCCGCGCCCGGGCTCCATGCGCGTGTGCACGGCACAGCCCAGCGCGGAGTCGAGCAGGGTGGCAAACCAGCCGCCATGCACCGTGCCCATGGGGTTCAGGTGCTCTGCGCGGGGTGTGCCCTGGAAGATGGCCGTACCTTCTCCCACTTCGACGATCAAGAAGTCCAGCGTCTTGGCAATGGCCGCGTAGGGCAGCTCGCCGCGCAGCATGGCCTGCATCTGCTGCAGGCCGTTCAGGTGGGCGATCTGCTCGCGGCGGGCCACGCCCGGGCCGGGGCCTGCATCCAGCGTGGCCAGGATGTCGCGCTCCTGTGCCAGCCAGTGTTCAAGGTGGTTGTGCTGTGTCATGGGGTGTCCTGGTTTGTAGCGGGGTTGAAATGCATGAGTTGCATATGCAATTATTGCAGATACAATCAAATCCATGCAAGCCAACCCATCCACCCTGGCCCCTGTGCTGCCGCAGGGCTGCACCAACTTCAAGCTGCGCCAGCTGATGCGCCGCGTGGCCAACCACTACGACGCCGAAATGGCGAAATGTGGACTCAAGACCACGCAGTATTCGCTGCTGTCGCATGTGCTCAAGCTGGGCCCGATTCGCCCCGGTGATCTGGCCACGGAGATGAAGATGGATGCGTCCACGCTGACCCGCAATCTGCGTCCGTTGGTGGATGCGGGCTGGGTCACGCTGAAGGCGGGTACGGACGCACGCAGCCGCCTGGTGCACATCACCGACGCAGGCCGCGACAAGCGCGCGGAAGCGCAACGCCACTGGAAGGCCGCACAACTGGCGCTGAACGAGGCACTGGGCGTGGAACGCGTGATGGCCTTGCACGCGTTGGTGGACGACTCGCTCGATTTGCTGGCTGCACTGCCAGCGCAGGAGACTGCGCATGACGAATAACCACACCCCGCAGGCGACGGCAACCAAGCCCGCCGCACCGCTGGCCCTGTGGCTGGTGCTGCTGGCGGCCGCAGGCGCCTTTGCACTGACCATGGGCACGCGCCAGACCATGGGCCTGTTCCTGTCCGCACTCAACACCTCCACGGGCCTGGGCATCGGCAGCATCAGCCTGGCGTTTGCGTTTGGCCAACTGTGGTGGGGGCTGACCCAGCCGTTTGCCGGGGCTGTGGCCGACCGCATCGGCACGGGTCGCGTGATCCTGATCGGTGTGGCGCTGGTGGCGCTGGGCACCTTCATCACGCCGTATATGACCACCACGGCCGGGTTGATTTTTGCGATTGGCGTGTTGGCCGCAGGCGGCGCAGGCATGGCTGGGCCGTCTGTGCTGATGGCGGCCACTGCCCGGCTGGTGCCTGTTCAAAAGCGCGGGCTGGCCAGCGGCATCGTCAACGCGGGCGGCTCGTTCGGGCAGTTTTTGATGGCGCCCATCGCCATCAGCCTGACCGCCGCCGTGGGCTGGGCCAGTGCGATGCAGTGGCTGGGCGTGCTGGTGCTGCTGGCGCTGCCGGCGGTGTGGGTGCTTAAGGGTAACTCCAATGCTCTGGCGGCACAGGCTGCTGCGGTATCCGGCCAGAAGGCATTGACCGCGCGCGAGGCCATTGCCCAGGCCCTGGCCACACCGAGCTACCGGTATCTGGCGGCAGGCTTTCTGGTGTGCGGCTTTCACGTGGCGTTCCTGGCCACGCACTTGCCCGGCGTGATTGCAGCGTGCGGGTTGGCGCCCGAAGTAGGGGGCTGGTCGCTGGGGGTGATCGGGCTGTTCAACATTGTGGGCAGCCTGGCCATGGGCTGGGCGGTAGGGCGCTGGCGCATGAAGTCGCTGCTGTCGCTGCTGTACGCCACGCGAGGTCTGGCGGTACTGATTTTCCTGTTTGCTCCCAAGACGCCGGCCGTGGTGCTGGTCTTCGCCGCCGTCATGGGCATCACCTTCCTGTCCACCGTACCACCCACGGCCGGACTGGTCGCCAAGATGTTTGGCACGGCCAACATGGCAATGCTGTTCGGCATCGTGATGCTGTCGCACCAGATTGGCGGATTCCTGGGTGCCTACCTGGGCGGCAGCGTGTTCCAGGCCACCGGCAGCTATGACTGGGTCTGGTACATCGACATCGTGCTGGCCGTAGGAGCAGCGCTGGTCAACCTGCCGATCCGAGAAGCGCGCGTGGCGCGCCCCGCCGCCACGGCGGCCTGACTAACTACCTTCTCTCCACGAAAGCCATCGACATGACGCAGACCCCTGCCAGCAACGTTTCGACAGCCCCCACGTCCCCGCTCTACCTGGACGACCTGTCTGTCGGCGACCAGTTCCAAAGCGGCGAACACGCCATGGACGAAGCGCAGATCACCACCTTTGCCGCGCAGTTCGACCCGCAGCCCTTTCACCTGGACGACGCCGCTGCGCGCGAGACGCTGTTTGGCGGTCTGGCCGCCAGCGGCTGGCACACGGCGGCCGTGACCATGCGTCTGCAAGTGACCAGTGGGCTGCCAATTGCGGGCGGCATCATCGGTGCGGGGGGCGAACTGAGCTGGCCCCGGCCGACTCGCGCCACCGATGTGCTGCATGTGGTGAGCGAAGTCGTGCAGATCCAGCCCTCCAAGTCCAAGCCCGACCGGGGCATGGTCACGGTGCGCAGCGAGACCCGCAACCAGCACGGCGATGTGTTGCAGCTGTCTACCGTGCGCATCGTGGTGCCACGCCGGCCTGCAGCCGGTGGGGCAGGGGCCTGATGTGACCGAGGCCCTGAACCCGCGCACCCGCATGCTGCTGGAGGCGCCCATTGCGCCCACCTTGCTGCGGCTGGCCGCGCCCAACGTGCTGGTGATGCTGGCGCAGGCGGGCGTCGGGCTGATTGAGACCTACTTTGTCGGCCAGCTGGGCACCGATGCGCTGGCGGGCATGGCGCTGGTGTTTCCGGTCGTCATGCTGATGCAGATGACCTCGGCGGGCGCCATGGGCGGCGGCATTGCCTCGGCCATTGCACGCGCCCTGGGCGCACGGCGGCGGGACGATGCCGACGCGCTGGTGCTGCATGCGCTGGCCATTGCGGCGGTGTTTTCGCTGGTCTTTACCGTGTGCGTGGTGGGAGGAGGGCGCTGGCTCTACACCCGCATGGGTGGCACGGGCGGCGCGCTGAATGCGGCACTGGTCTATTCCAACTGGGTGTTTGCGGGCGCGTTTCTGGTCTGGCTGTTCAACACGCTGTCGGCAGTGATCCGGGGCACGGGCAACATGGCTGTGCCAGCCTACGTCACGGTGCTGGGCGCGTTTGTACTAGTGCCGCTTTCGCCACTGTTCATCTTTGGCTGGGGCCCCATGCCGGGCCTGGGCATTGCCGGTGGCGCCATTGCGCTGATGGCGTATTACCTGATCGGCAGCGCAGTGCTGGCCGCATACCTGTGGTCGCCGCGCAGCCTGCTGCGGCCGTCGCTTGCGCACATCCGGTTTCGTTGGGTGCTGTTCAAAGACATCCTGCGGGTGGGTCTGGTGGGCACGGTGTCTACCGTCGCCACCAATCTGGCGATTGGCGTCACGACCGCATTGGTGGGTGGTTTTGGCACAGCGGCCATCGCGGGCTACGGCACCGCATCGCGGCTGGAATACCTGCTGGTTCCGTTGGTGTTTGGCCTGGGCGCGCCGCTGGTGGCCATGGTCGGCACATGCATCGGCGCTGGCCAGCGCGAGCGCGCCTTGCGCGCCACCTGGATTGGCGCGGCCATGGCGTTTGTGATGGCCGAGGCGATTGGCCTGTGGGCGGCAGCCTTTCCCAACGCGTGGCTGTCCCTGTTCAACAGCGACCCTGCCATGCTGGAAGCGGGTGCGCTGTATCTGCGCACCGTCGGCCCCGTGTACGGCTTCTTCGGCCTGGGCCTGGTGCTGTACTTTGCCTCGCAAGGGGCAGGGCGCCTCCTCTGGCCGGTGATCGGCAACATCGTGCGCCTGGCGGTGGCCGTCACCGGCGGCTGGCTGGCGCTGCGCTGGGGCGGTGGACTGGCCGCCGTGTTTGCAGCGCAGGGGGCGGCGCTGGTGCTTTACGGCTTGGTCAACGCCTGGGCGATTGCTGGCGGCGCCTGGTTCGGTCCGGTGGGCTGGCCGCGCAGTACCACCCGGCTGCTGCAGCGCATGCCACAGGTTTGAAAGTGACGAAAATAGCCGCTAGCCCTAGTGAATAATGCGCTGGCAGCTATCAAAAAAGGAGTGGCCCGAAGTGCGTCAGACCGGCACGGTGTAGTTGAGCGTCATGCGCCCACCGTCCACGGTCACAATCTCGCCGGTCACATAGCTGGCCGCATCGCTGGCCAGCCAGGCCACCACATCGGCAATCTCGGACGGCTCGCCCAGCCGCTTCATGGGCGTGCGGCTCATGATCTTGTTCTTGGCCTCATCGCTGGTCAGCACGGCCTTGGCGGCCAGCTCGGTGGCGATAGTGCCCGGCGCCACCGCGTTCACGCGGATGTTCTTGTCGGCCAATGCCAGCGCCATCACCCGCGTGAGCTGGTTCACGCCGCCTTTGCTCACGTTGTAGCTGGAGATATTGGGAATGGTCAGCACACCGTTGACCGAGCTCATGTTCACGATCGAACCGCCTCCCGATACCACCATGGCCCGCGCCACCGCCTGGCCGACCAGGAACGAGCCCTTGAGGTTGACCCGCAGCACCGCGTCAAAGTCGGCCTCGGTTACCTCCAGAAAGTCTGCCGCGCGAAAGATGCCCGCGTTGTTCACCAAAACGTCGATGCGCCCATGGGCCGCCAGGGTCTGGGCCACCAGTGCATCCACTTGCGATTTATCGCCCACATCGCAGCGCACATACAGCGCGCCCAGCTCCTGCGCCAGCGCCTGGCCACGCGCATCGTCCACGTCGACGATCACCGGCTTGGCGCCTTCGGCCGCAAAGCGGCGGACACAGGCCTCGCCAATGCCTTGGGCGCCACCCGTGACGATGCAGACGCGGCCCTGATGACCGAAGTGGATGGACGATGTAGAAGGTGCTTGGGTGGGAAGGTTCATGGGCGGTGATGGTAGCGGCTTGAGCAGGATGCAGGGCCGACGGCGCATTGGCGCTTCGTTGGAATGACATCATTGATACTAGATACGATGTATATTATGTTAACTACCAAATACACACTCTGTGCGGTGTCGAACAGACACTCCACGCCCCCGAGCCACACCATGCGTCGGCTTTGGGGGCACCTGCTGTGGCGGCGTTCTCCCAAGTCTTCCTTCCGAAAAGTCCGTCTGGACTGGTTCCAACGCCTCCCACCAAAACGCGAGCGCCGCTGCGTTGAAAGAACCCATGACCACTTACCTTGCGTGTTTAGGCACCCGCCCTGAGATCATCAAGATGGCACCGTTGCATCGCGAGCTAAAGCTGCGCGGCCACCGCGTGGTGGTGCTCCACACCGGGCAGCACGCCGAGGTGGCCGAGGTGCTTTACCGATTTTTTGACATGGGGCCAGACCTGCGCTTGGCACTAGAGCGGCGCACACCGAGGTTGGGCGACCTCACGGCGCTGTTGCTGGAAGGAGTGGACAGGCTGGTGGACGAAACCCAGCCCGATGTGGTGCTGGTGCAGGGCGACACCACGTCTGCGCTGGTCGGAGCGCTGAGCGGCTACTACAACGACAAGCCGGTCGCCCACATCGAGGCGGGTTTGCGCACAGGCACACGCGAGCCGTTTCCGGAGGAAAAAAACCGGGAGCTGATTGCACGGCTCGCCCACTGGCACTTCGCACCGACGGCGCGGACCCGGGACAACCTTTTGCGCGAAGGCATCGCAGACGCCTGTATCTCCGTCGTCGGCAATACGGTGATTGACGCGGCGCGCTGGACGCAGGAGCGCCTGCAGACCAATGCATCGTCCGCGCCTTCTGTCTTGTCGTCCGGTTTGTCTTCAGTGGTACCAGCAATGGTCGCAGAGTTTCTAGATCAGCAAATAAACCAGCGGCTTCTGTTGGTGACCGCCCACCGCCGAGAGAACTGGGGCGACCCCATACGCAATATCGCCACTGCCATCGGGCAGTTGCTGGCGGCCCATGGCGATCTGGTTGTGGTCTGGCCGCTTCACCCCAACCCAGCCGTCAGTCAGGCGGTGAGGCCGGTGATCGACGCATTGCCGGACGACCTGCGCAAACGGGTGTGTCTGACCGAACCCATGGACTACCCTGCCCTCATCAGCCTGCTGCAACGCTGTTACTTCACGCTGACGGACTCGGGCGGCATTCAGGAAGAAGCCTCTGCGCTGAGGCGGCCAGTGCTGATTGCGCGCGACAGCACCGAGCGGCAGGAGCTGGTGGAAGCTGGTGGTGCGGTACTGGTTGGCACAGACATCCGCCGCATGGTGACTGAGGCGGCACGCCTGCTGCGCGACGATGGGGCGTACCGCAGCATGCAGCTGGAAAGCAGCCCGTTTGGCGATGGCCACACCGCGCAGCACATTGCAGACCGGCTCTGCACGGTGGACTGACAGCGCTTGCGGCCCTACCACCATCCAGGATGGTGCGGGGACGGCGGCCGTTCAGGCGGTAACTGTATCCAGCGCCGCGGGTGCGGTCAGCAGTTGGCTGACCTCTTTGGCAAACCGGCTGGCCATCCGCTGCGCCCTGAGTGCAGTACGGCACTCCACTAGCACCCGCACAACAGGCTCGGTGCCCGAGGCACGCAGGAGCACCCGCCCATCGTCGCCCAGCAACTTTTCGGCCCGCAGCTGGAAGTGGGGCATCCAGGTGTTGTCGGCCATCCCCGCACCACGGGTCACGGGCACATTGACCAAGCACTGAGCGTTCATGCGCAGATCGCTGCACAGCTGCGACAAGCTGCGCTGCGAGCGCTTCACGGCAGCAACCACCCGCAAGGCTGACATCACGCCGTCTCCGGTGCTGTGCCAGTCCAGCCCGATCAGGTGGCCCGAGCCCTCGCCGCCCAAGCGCCAACCCCGCTGCTTGAGCAGCTCCAGCACATGCCGGTCACCCACGGCAGACCTTGCAAAGTCCAGCCCACGGCGCAGCAGCGCTTGCTCCAGCCCCTGGTTGCTCATCACCGTGCCCACCACCCCACCCTGCAAGCCATCGTTGGTCTGGGCATCCACGGCCAGCACGTACAGCAGCTCGTCACCCGCATAGATGCGGCCCTCGCTGTCCACCATCACCAACCGGTCTCCATCGCCGTCCAGCGCCACGCCGACATCTGCTTTGTGAGCCAGCACGGCCTCGCTCAGGTGCTTGGGCGACGTGGCGCCCACGTTGTCATTGATGTTCTGCCCATCAGGCGAGGCGCCCACCGCAACCACCTCCGCGCCCAACTGTCGGAACACCTCGGGGGCGATGCGGTGGCAGGCGCCATGGGCGGCGTCAATGACGATCTTCATACCCTGCAGGTGCAGACCTGCCGGCAATGCCTGCCGGCAAAACTGGATGTATAGATCGGAGGCCTCCGGCAGCAGGGACACGCGGCCCAACCGAGACGATGGCAAACAGACCATGGGCTGGGCCATGGTGCGTTCGATCTCGGCCTCCATGCCGTCGGGCAGCTTGTCACCTGTGGCCGAAAAGAACTTTACCCCGTTGTCCTCACAAGGGTTGTGCGATGCACTCACCACCACACCCGCCTGGTAGCCGCGCAAGCGCGTCAGGTAGGCCACGCCGGGTGTGGGCAACTCGCCGCACATCACCGTGTCCACACCGGCCGCAGAAAACCCCGCCTGCAAGGCCGCCTCAAACATGGGGGCCGACCCGCGCGTGTCGGTGCCCACTGCCACCACAGGTCGCGGGTTCAGTCCCGTGTGCTGACGGCTGAGCAGCTGGCCGCAGGCGTGCGCCAGCCGCATGATGGTCTGGGGAGTCATGGGTTCCATACCCACTTGGGCGCGCACGCCGTCGGTTCCGAACATTTTTTGCGTAGTCATGGGTAGTCCTGTTGAATGAGATTCGCCAGATAACCCGCACCCCAGGCCAAGGCGAACACCGACGGTGGGGCCTTGGACCGAGACGGTCTGTGCGCTATCGAACTCACCGCCTTATGTACGGTATCGAACAGACAGCTCTGTGCCTATACGCTGACCATGGCTTTCCATGCCACGGATCACCCATTGACACCAGACTCTCTAGCTCCCAAGTGCCTTCATCTGTCACAGACCCACTCTGGCCTGAAGCGCTGGATAGGCAACGCTCTGGCGTGCTTCGTTCTTGCAGCACCACTTTGTACGTCGGCGGCTGTGCTCGATCTGGAGGGGTATGCCGATACCTCGGGCGCCATCTCGGTGCAGCACCAGGGCGACACGGTAGATCCCTACTTTGCCTTGCAGGCACTGCTGCTGGCTCACAGCCATGGGCTGGATATTTCCACGCCTGCCAAGGCCTGGGGCGCCTGGCTGGTACAGCGGCAAAAGCCCGACGCGACCTTTGACCGTTTTTGCCGCAACGGCCCTGTGTGGGCCCCATGTAAAACCGCCGATGCCGACGACTCTGTACTCGGCCTGTGGCTGGCGTTCATGGACAGCATGCCTGCCTCACAACGCAGCCAGGCCAGTTGGGTGCGCAGCCGCATGGCTACCAGTGCGGCGCTGGCCAAGTTGGTAGACCCCAACCAGGGAATTTACCTGGTCTCACCGGTGTACCAACATGGGTTGCTCATGGACAACCTGGAGCTGTGGGCCTACCCGCTCACCCACAAGGCGGCACAAAACGCGCGCCACCCCAACTTCACCAAAACTCTGGCGGCCGTGTTCTGGGACGATCAGCGCAAGCGCTACCTGGTTTCCACCCAGCCCGGACAGCGTGAGACCGCACATGCCTTCTACCCCGACGCCGTGGCGCAGATCTTTCCGCTGTTGGTGCGTTTTCCGCTGATCCCTGGTGGGGCGCCCGCGCATTACCGCCGCTGGATGGCTGAGCACCGCAACGAATGGCTGGCCCAGGTGAAGGACGACTTTGCCTGGGGTCTGGTGGCTGTGGTGGCACTGCAGCAACGCGACATCCCCTCTGCCCGCTGTTGGCTTCGTACCGCCCTGCCCCATCGGCACGGCGCCCACTGGACGGTGACGGACGAAGTCGCCGCGCAAATCCTGCAGTCCAAGGCCATCAGTGCCGCCGTGGACACAACTAACTGCATCAGTCCTCGTCACACCCCCGCACGGTCACCATGAACACCCACTACATCCACCGCCCTGTCCCGTCCCTTGTTCTGGCACTGGGGTTGCTGGCCCATGCCTTACCTGCAGCCCATGCGCAAGACGTTGCAGACCTGCCGGCCCCGGTCCGGGGCATTGAGGCCTACACCAGCCGCCACACCCTCACCAACGGGTATGGCAACTGGCATGAAGCTGGCGTGCGCGGCCAATGGGGTGTGAACAACCAGCTGCTCGGCATGGAAATCGCCACCATGCGGCGGTTTGGAGAGTCGGGCCGGTTCATCGGGCTGTCCGACACCATGACCTGGAACGAAGACTGGTTCTCCATGCTGTCGGTGGGCGCAGGCGATGGTGTTGCTTACCTGCCGCGCTACCGTGTGGACGGGTTCATCAACCGCAAGATGCTGCCCACACGCCAATGGGTGGCCACCCTAGGGGCAGGTTACTACCGAGCGCCAGACGGCCACATCGACCGCAACGTCAGCCTCGGGTCCACTTACTATTTCGATCTGCCGTGGGTGGTACAGGCAGAAATACGCTTCAACAACAGCTCCCCCGGTGGCGTGCGTACCCATCAGCAGTTTGTGGCGGCCACCTGGGGGCGCGCGCACCACACGCAGATCATCGCCCGCCACGGCTGGGGGGCCGAGGGCTACCAGGCCATTGGCAATGGGGTATCTCTGGTCAACTTTGACAGTCGCCAGTCACAGCTCACACTGCGGCAGTGGCTGGGCCCACAGTGGGGCATTACTGCGGGCTTAGAGCGCTACCGCAACCCCTACTATTCCCGCAACGGCGCCAAGCTGTCGCTGTTTTGGGAACTGCCCTAGGTTGTCCGAGCCTGCAGCGTCTAAGCAACAGCGCCTGACATGACCCGTTCATAGGTCTCCAGATCCTGGTCAAAGCACCCACAGCTTTGCGCCAGCAATGCCTCCCGGTCCAGCACAAGGATATGCCCGCGCGTGTACTGGATTACGCCGCTCTCTTGCAGCTTGCCGGCCGCCAGCGTCACACCGGCCCGGCGTACCCCCAGCAGGTGCGCCAGCGTCTCATGGGTCATCTGGATGTCGGGGGTGCGCAGCCGCGTTTCGCTCATCAGCAGAAACCGCGCCAGACGCTGCTCCAGCGAATGAAAGTGCCCGCAGGCCACCATCGTGCCCATTTGCGATAGCTCGACATACAGATAGCGGGTGGTCAGCAGGCTCAGCGTCCGGCTGGCCAAACAATGGCTGCGCCAGGCATCCAGCTGGATTCGCCATGCCTGGCCTGCCCCCGAAACCACCGCATCAAAGGCCGAGGCCGTCACCCCCAGCCCTGCGCTGGCACCCAACATGCCCTCAAAGCCGATCTGTCCGGCCTCAAAGTGCCGCGCGCCCTCCAGGTTGGAGAGCAACGAGATCATGCTGTTGGTGGGAAAGTACACATGGCTGAGTCGTTCACCCGCTCGCCCCAATACTTGCTGGCTTTCCAGTTCGACCCACTCGGCAACGGACAGCAGGCGCGACCGCTCTGTAGGCCGCAAAAGGGCCAGCAGTCGGTTCGCGAGGGATTGGTCGATGTGCGGCTTCTTGACAGCAGGACGGGATCGTTTTGAATTCTCGGAGGAGACGCCATCTCTGTCTGTCTGCTGGCGTACATGGAGCTTACGCAAGCCAGCCCTCATGCCGCCGTGCTCCCGCCCAACACGGCTTTGGTGCGCAGATAGAAACCCAATTCGTTGATGGTGACCAGGCTGCGGTTGGCCGCAAAGGTTTTTTCCATGGCCGCCAGTTGTGTACGCGCCTGGCTGCCCTGCCCTCGAAGCGCGGCAACGTACCCGAGGATGGCCCACGGGAAAGGGTCATAGCGCCCGGTTTCCCAGCCTGGTGAGCGCGTGTTGAGACAGTTCCACCCTGCTGCAAACAGCCCGGTCAGCTCGCGCAATCCAAAGGCCTGCGGGTACACCTGACAAGTGGTGCCAGGGTAAAACTCTGCGCTGGGTGCCAGCGCGGCGTCGCTGGCCAAAAATGACTGCTCTGGGGCCTTGTAGAGCTGGCGCGCAATGCCTTCTGCGGTATTGGTCGCCAGCAGGTCATAGTAGTTGGCTTCAGACAGTTCGCTGCGCGACCGCAGCACCGCCGCAAAGTCGCGCAGACCTCGGTAACCTTCGCAGTTGTCCATGAGGTAGCCGCTGGCGTTGGTCCGGCTGCGCGGCGCCTGAAACACTGCAGTCAGCCCCGAAGGCTTGGCAGTCAATGCAAGGTTGCGGTAAGCGATATTTTTGAGGGCCGCTTTGCGCGCCTCCCACCAGGCCCAATTGCCACTGGCCGCCACATAGCGCGACGCTAGAGACAGAAAGGTGGATGCATAGGCGTCGTCCGAGTCAGCCAGCACCTTCTTGACCACCGAGGTGTTGGCCCGGCCATAGGGGAACTCAATATCCGCAATGGTGCTGGTGACAGGATCGGTGCTGGCTAGGTACAGATTCAGATACGGGAGGACGTATGTTTCCAGATCCGGCACACTGAGCATGGGCACCAAGGGCAACAATCCCAGGTTGGCGAAGTACCAGTTCAGGCGTCCATTGGGCGCCAGCTCGTAGCCACCGGCATAGGGACCCGACAGGATGCGCAACGCCTTGATCTCCGCTACAGCATCGATGGGCGCGCGAGCTTCTGACGCCCAGCTGGCCGAACACAAAAGCAACCCAGCCCCCAAGGCTGGCACCTTTTCTAGCAATGAACGACGCCGCATGTGCACGATCTCCGAACGCAAGCCCGGACACCGCTTTCAACATCTGGAGAGCAACAGCGCAAAAAGAAGCGCACTGCCAGGAAGGCCGACACCCCCGGGTAAAGGGTGGCGTACTTATTTTGCAGAAGATGCCTCCGATTTCTTCACTGCGTACGCAGGCGTACAGACAGGTGAACCTGGCAGCGCCGCAGAGGGTACGGCTGAACAGACCCGACAGGGGAATGAGCGCCCTAATGTGTAGCGGACAAGGGGGCCGTGCTGGCCGCCCATGCATACAGAGCCACAAACACCATCATGTCGAAAAGCGCCCCGAAACACAGGTACAGCACGGGCATGAATACCACCGACAAGTGCTGCAGAACCAGCAGGTGCACCATGGCTTGCTGCGGCACCATGACCCCAAAGAACAACAAGATAAGCAAGGTATGCACGACCTTGGCCTGCCAGCTGATTTGCAGCGGGTAGTAGCCGAGCGCCATCAGCACCGGTATGGCCAGAATGAGCAGATAGCCAGCATCCAGCAGGTCCATGACATGGTTCAGCACCAAGTGCGGGAACGGCATCGGCGCAAACCAGAAGTACAGCAGCGCCAGCGCCTGCACCACGCACAGCACCCGCACTAGATACTGCGCGGGAAGCCATCGCCCTCGCAGGCGCAGTGCCAGCCCCCAGGCCACCACAGTCAGCACGGCAGCCAGGGCAGCACCAGTGGTGATGGACAGCCCCAGGTCACCCGCGCCTGGCAACCAGCTTATCCCCAACAGGTCCTGGCGTGATGACACTGCCGCTGGCTGCAGCGGCATATGCAGCCACCGCGCCCAGGTGAGCAGGTAGCTGCGCCAAAAACCGTGCAGAGGCTCCCGCAATGCGTAGATCAGAGACAACCACACCACCGGCAGCCCCACCATTTGCAAAAGCAGCCATGGGTTGAGCCGGATGCGGCTGAGAGCGCGGTGGGGCAACTGGTGCCTGTGGGTTTGTTGGGCCTGCGCCAACAGGCCGCGCGCAGCATTAAAAGCCAGCTCGCGGTCTTGGCGGCTGTGGGGAGTAACGGTGGGATGTGGCAAGGGGAAGCCCTCTGTGGCGCTTTAGCAGATGGAACAATGCGAGGGTGCAGGCCACCGACCAGCCATGCAATGCGGGTGCGCCGCGTTCACGCCGACCACACAATGCCCAGTTGGCGGGCCCACACGGTGCCATGCGCCCGGGCACCCGCCTCCGCCATGATGGTTTCTGCGCTGACGGTGGTGAGGGCCTGCGGCGAGCCCACCTGTACCCCAGCGCCGAGCAGGATGCCCGATTCGGACACCACGGGTCCGGCCACCTGGGCATGGTCCAGGAGCTGGATCTGCTTTTCACTGCATAGCGAGCCCTGCACCCGCGCGTGGTCGCCCATGACGATGCCTCCACGGGCTTTCACGTCGCCTTCAATCACGGTGCCAGCCCCAATGAGCAAACGCCCCGTGACCACCAGCGAGCCGTGATACCGGTGCATGCGTGGCAGCTTACAGTCGCCGCGCACGAGCGTCACCTGCTCGCTCTGGCGAAGCGCACCCTCCAGCCGATCAAAGCTGGCCTCGATCAAAGGCGCATGCTCGCGTTCAGCTTGCAGGGCCGCATCACCACCAAAGCGGATGTGTGGCGCCTGGATCCGCTCAAAACAGCAATCGGCCTCCAGCTCCACGGCGGTCGATGAAGACAGGCGCCGCAGCCCCGAACAGCCCTGGGCCAGATGCAGGGACGCGTCGGCATGTGCCCACTGCCCCACATCGCTACCCGCACCCAGCCGGATACGGCCCTGCGCCAGCAGGCCCACAAAGCGGCTGCGGGCCGGTGCTTCGAAGTCACCATGCACGAACAGCGGTGCAGCACATTGGATCGCTGTCTGCGGCTTGACCGAGCCTAGGCAAACCAGGGGTCGCAGCATGCCGGCCCAGTTCACGCCCTCCAGTGACACCGGCGCAAAATCAAACTCGTTGGCATAAGGACCCGGCACTTGCGCCTGGTGGGCCTGCACCAGCGCGCGGAACCGGTCAGCGAAATGATCGATGTCGGTGGTGTAGTGCGGCAGCACCTGCAATGCCTCGGTATCGGTGGGGTGCCGCCACTCGCGCCAGGTGGGACCAAAGGCAATCACCATCAATCCCGAGCTGATCAATACAAAGGCCAGGTAGAACAAGGCGGTGTTCATTGTTCGACGCTCGGTTGCCGGTAGCGCACGGTCTTGTCCCACACCATGTCGCGGCGCAGCAGCTTGTCCATCAACTGCCCCCACACCGATGACGATATGGCAAACAGGCTGATCACGAAGCCCAGCAAGCTGAGCGGCAGCAGCCGCAACCGCCTGCGTTTGCCGTCCAGCAGCACCGCTACGGCGATCTCAAAAAACGCGGCGAAGTTACCCAGCGTGCCATAGGCCATGAGCGCAAACAAGGAGATCAGCCCCGTCAGCATGTCCCCGGCATTGAAAAAATACAGGCCCAGCGCCAGCAGCCAACCCACCAGCAGCAACGGCGGCAGCACAAAAACACACAAAAGCAGCAGCCCGTCCAGGCGTTCTCGCCAGCTCAGGTAGGGACTGAATGCAAAGCGCAAGCCATAGCGCACCATCACTTGGTTGTGCCCCTTGGCCCAGCGCTTGATCTGCTTGATGCGCACCTGCCAGTCCTGAGGCACCTCCTCATAGCACTCGGACCTATTGGTGTAAACAGTCTTCCAGCCGTTGAGCAAAAGCCGATAGGTAATGTCCGTGTCTTCGGCCAGCGTATCGTCGTGCCAGCCGCCCACCGCAGCCACAGCCGAGCAGCGCACGCCACCCACGGTGCCGCCGTACTGGGGCACCAGGCGAAGGTTCATACGGGCCTGCTGGTCCACCTGGTAGCCGCCGCTTCGCTCCAGATCCAGCATGCGTGTGAGCAGGTTCACCCCCGTATTGACCGGCACCACACGGCCCATCACTGCCCCCACCTCGGGGTCGAAAAATGGCGCCACTAGCTGCTTGAGCAGCCCACGACCGGGCACATAGTCGGCATCGAAGATGATCACAATGTCGCCCTGCGCATGCTGCAGGGCGTCCTTGAGCGCTGCGGCCTTGCCTGGCTTGCCCTTGGTACGGTGAAACGGCACGATTCGCCCCGGGTAACGGCCTACCCAGTCATCGATGATGGCGCGCGTGCCATCGGTAGACCGGTCGTTGACCGGCACCACCTTCAGCCGGTCGAGCGGGTAATTGGTGTCCAGCAGGGCCTGCAAGCATCCGGCGATCACCTGTTCTTCGTTGTGGGCAGCGATGAACACCGTGATCAGCGGCCAGTCCGCCTGATCGATGTCCAGGTACGGATGGCGCTGGTGCCCTAGCAGGCGGTTCAGTGTGAGCACTCCATGCCGAGTGGCATACACCATCATCACCACGATGATCATGGCCAGCAGCGCCGCCATAGTGGACAGCACCGCATATGCCACAGGGCCAGGCACCCACCGCTGACTCAGCGCTTCGATGGATTCAAGAGGCTGCGTCATCGGGGCCGCCCACGTACTGGCGCTGCCCAACAGGGTGGCAAATGCCGTCGCAAACCACAGCCACCGCGCCGGGGGAATTTGGGGTGCAGCGCTGCGCTCGGCAGGACCAAGCTGCCGGCTCTCTCGATTCACGTGCATAGAACGCCTTTTGTTCCGACCACTGCTGGACCCTGCGCGCAGGACGTGGAGTGGCAGCGTCTTGCGCCCCCGTTACGTCACACCCTGCAGGGATGTGAGACGGAATGTAAGCAGCAGGCGGGGCACGGTCTGTTCGATGGCGAACACAGGCAAAGTCCAAGCGCAAAAGGGCTGTGGATGGGGCTCAATGCACCCGTGCCGTCAGTCGCCGTCCACCCGCTGCACGCTATCGGGCCAGCGATGGCGATGGGTTGGGCGAGACAGTCGCCTCGCGGTTTGCAAATTGGAACGCTGCATGGGTGCTCAGAAACACCCTGCCCTCCAAACGCAGCCCCAGCGGCGTGGTCTGCAGGCGGTCCAGCACAGGCCCTTTGACCTCTGCCAGCAGCAATGCCATGCCGCGCTGGGCCAGGCTGCGCTCCAGGTCGGTGAGCACCCCCAAGGCTGTGGTGTCGATCTGGTTGATGGCCGAGCACACCAACAGCACATAGTGCGTGTCAGGCTGTGCCGCCACCAGAGACTCCACCTTATCGAGCAACGCGTCCGAATTGGCGAAATACAGGCTTTCGTCGACCCGCACGGCAATCAGGCCGGGTTCGGTAGTGACTGCATGGCGGGCGACGTTGCGGAAATGCTCCGTGCCAGGCACGCGCCCCACAACCGCAATGTGCGGATGGCTGCTGCGCCACACCAAAGTGCCCAGCGACAACGCCACCCCCATCAGGATGCCGACTTCCACGCCCAAAGCGATCACTCCCCCTGCGGTGGCCAGCAGGGCCATGGCATCCGCCTTGTCGTAATGCCAGGCCTCGCGCAGTGTCTCGACGTCAATCAGGGACACCACCGCCACGATGATGGTTGCCGCCAGCACGGCATGGGGCAGATAGTGAAACAGCCCGGTCAGCGCGGCAATCACCACACCCATCAGCACGGCAGAAATGACACCTGCCAGGGGCGTGTTGGCTCCGGCGGCAAAATTGACGACCGAGCGCGCAAAGCCGCCCGTGACGGGGAAACCGCCCGACAGCGCACTGGCGACATTGGCCGCTCCCAAGCCCAGCAGCTCCCGGTTGGGCTGAATGCGCTGCTGCCGCTTGAGCGCCA
Organism: Acidovorax sp. Root568; assembly: GCF_001427445.1. NCBI lineage: Bacteria > Pseudomonadati > Pseudomonadota > Betaproteobacteria > Burkholderiales > Comamonadaceae > Acidovorax > Acidovorax sp. Root568. The sequence goes on from NZ_LMGP01000010.1 coordinate 522,192, forward strand.
GCGATTGCGCTACCGACACACTTTCCACAAAGCCCACCAGCGAGATCAGCAGCGCAGGCAGCCACAGCGAGCCCACAGACGCCATAGAAACTGCCGGCAGCCCAAGCTGTGGCAGGCCCTGGGGCACCGTGCCGACAATGCTGACCCCTGCCGTCTGGTCCCAGCGCATGGCGGCCACCAAGGCAGTGGACACCATCACCGCCAGCATCGGCGCCAGTTTGGATGCGATGTCTGCCAACCGAGGGCTGGCGCCCAGGCGGACCAGCCAAGGGGACAAAGACTTGCGCGCCAGCACGAGAAACAACACGCTGCCCGCACCAATGCCCAGCGTGACCAGGTTGGTTCCGGGCGCCGCGTGCGCGAGCTGCACCACGGTGTCAAAGACGTCGGTACCGCCCGCCTTCACGCCCAGCAGGTGCTTGACCTGCCCCACAGCAATGAGCACGGCCGAGCCAGAGATAAAACCGCTGATCACAGGATGACTCAAAAAGTGGGCCAGAAAACCCAACCGCAACACCCCAAACAGCAGCAACATGCCCCCGGAGAGCAGCGACAGCAACATGGCCAGCGCCACGTAGTCGGGCGAGCCAGCGGCAGCCAGGGGCTGCAGGGCGCTCGCCGTCATGAGCGAAGCGACTGCCACCGGGCCCACAGCCAGCGTCATGCTGGACCCCAGCATGGCATACGCAATGATGGGCAGGATGCTGGCGTACAAGCCGACCTCGGGGGGCAAGCCCGCCAGCAGCGCGTAGGCCAGGCTCTGCGGGATGAGCATCACCGTCACGATCACACCGGCAACCATGTCCCCGGAGAGCCAGGACTTCTGGTAGTTGCGGACCCAGCCGGGTATGAAGTTCATGATGGCTCCCGGGTGATCAGGACGCCTCGGCATCCAGGGTCTGCGTCAGTCCAAACAACTGGGCAGACCTGGCACCCGAACGGCAATACGCCAACGTGGGCTTGGGGGCGGAGATCACGACCTTGTGCATGGCCCTTACCTGTTCCGGCGTGATGGAACCGCTCACAACAGGCAGGTACACGTAATGAAGTCCGGCCACCGTGGCGGCGCGCTCCATTTCAGGGCTGGTGGGTTGTGCGCCACCGCCCTCCCCGTCGGGCCGGTTGTTGATGATGGTCTTGAAGCCCTGCTGGGCCAAAAAGGCAAAGTCCGTGGTGGCCAGCTGGGGCGACACTGCGAAGTCGGGGGTCAGGGCAATGATCTGCAGCGGCATGTCAGCGGGCTCCGGTCTGGGTAGGTGGGGCGCGGTGGGACATGCGTTCGGCCAGTTCAAACAGCCACATGCCCGCCAGCATCGCCATCACAAACACGATGGCTTTGGGCTGGCCCGCGCCCGCCGAAACGATGGCGGGCCCCGGGCAAAAGCCTGCAATGCCCCAGCCCGCACCAAAGATGAGGCTCCCGACCACCAGGCGGCGATCGATGTCGCGCGACGTGGGCAGATGCATCGCGCCTCCCAGGAAACTGGTGGTGCGTTTCTTGGCCGCAGCGAACGCAAAGACGCCCACCGCAATCGCGCCGCCCATTACGAATGCCAGCGACGGGTCCCACAAGCCAGCCAGGTCCAGAAAGCCCAGCACCTTGCCAGGGTCGGTCATGCCCGAGACGATGAGGCCCATTCCGAAGATCAGACCCATCAGGAACTCTGTAATGCGATTTTTCATAGCGATCAATGCTCCGATGTAGGCTGGGTCAGCCCAGCGCGTGCCGGATGAGAAAGACGGTGACAAACCCAGCGCCCATGAAGGCCAGGGTGGCCACCAGGGACCGGGGCGACATGCGCGAGAGTCCGCACACCCCGTGGCCGCTGGTGCAGCCCGATCCGTAGCGGGTACCGACACCCACCAGCAGGCCAGCGATCACCACCATGCCCCAGCTCGCATCAATGCGCGGCTGTGTGGGGCCGACTACCAGCCAATAGAGACTGGGGGCTACCAGCATGCCCAGCACAAAAGCCAAGCGCCAACCAATGTCCCCAGCGCGGGGGCGCAACAGCCCACCCACAATGCCGCTGATGCCCAGAACGCGTCCGTTGAGGAGCACAAAAAGCGCCGAGGCAAGGCCCAGCAAAACGCCGCCAGCGAGCGCAGCCCAGGGAGTGAAATGGGTCCAGTCGATCAGCATGGCTTGCTCTCCTGGGCGGGGCCACAAAATTGTTCAAACAGCACGTTCATCACCGCCAAGGCCTGGGGGCTGGCGATCTCGTAATAGATGTTTTTGCCGTCACGGCGCGTGTTGACGAGGCCCTCCTCGCGCAATACGCCCAGCTGCTGCGACAAGGTGGGCTGGGAGATGCCCACCAACTCTTCCAGTTCACCCACACGCTTTTCACCCTGCGTCAGCTGACATAGCAGCAGCAGGCGGTCGGGGTTGGACAACACCTTCATCAAGCGACAAGCGCTGTCGGCGGACCTGCGCAAGGTTTCCAGGTCCATTTGTGCTTCTGCGTGCATGGTCGCGCACTCCTTTTCAAATTCGATATTGATATTCTATTGACTTACAATCTATACGTCAATAAACTATTAACATCGAAATTAAATACGGAGCCCTTCAATGAAACCCCAGATAGAAGCCTTCTTTGATGACTCCACCTGGACGGTGAGCTATGTGGTGTTTGATCGGTCTGGCGGCCACTGCGCGGTGGTGGATTCCGTGCTGGACTACGACCCGAAGTCGGGCCGCACCCGTACGCGGTCTGCCGACAAGATCGTGGAGTTTGTGCAAAGTCAGGGGCTGACGGTGCAATGGATTCTGGAAACCCATGCCCACGCGGACCACCTGTCGGCCGCGCACTACCTTCGCGACAAGTTGGGCGGAAAGATCGCCATTGGTGCGTCCATCACCCAGGTGCAGGACGTATTCAAGAAGGTGTTTCATCTGGAGCCCGGGTTTCACCCCGATGGCAGCCAGTTCGACCAGCTGCTGCACGACAACGAGGTCTTCCACATCGGCCAGCTGGAGGCCCAGGCGCTGGCAGTGCCCGGTCACACGCCCGCCTGCATGGCCTACCAGGTGGGCGACGCTGTGTTTGTGGGAGACACCCTCTTCATGCCCGACGTGGGCACAGCGCGCTGCGACTTTCCCGGGGGCAATGCCCACACGCTATACCAGTCGGTGCGCAAACTGCTGAGCCTGCCGGATGAAACCCGCCTGTTCATGTGCCACGACTACCCACCCGCAGGGCGCGCCGTGGCCTGGCAAACCACCGTCGCCGACCAGCGTGCCAAGAACATCCACGTGCATGACGGGGTGACCGAAGACGCCTTTGTAGCGCTGCGCACCCAGCGCGACGCGACGCTGGAGATGCCCGTGCTCATCCTGCCCTCGGTGCAGGTCAACATCCGCGCAGGGGAAATGCCGCCAGCGGAAGCCAATGGCGTGACCTATCTCAAGATTCCTGTCAACGCGCTGTGACACAACCGCCACATCCGTACCGCCATACGCACTGCAGGAACGCACACATGAAAACAGCCCACGACCTCGTCACCGCTGCCAAGGCCCTGGTGCAAGAGGTACCGCTGAACCAGGCCGACGAAGCCATCCGAACCGCCGACGTGCTGATCGATGTGCGGGAGGCCGACGAGTACCAGGCCGGACATATCCCCGGCGCGATTCACGCCTCTCGCGGGGTGCTGGAGTTCCGGCTCAGCAGCACGCCCGAACTCAGCGCACGCGACCTCAAGGTGGTGCTGTACTGCAAGACCAGTGGCCGGGCCGCGCTGGCTGCGCGCGCCATGCAGGACATGGGCTACCTGCAGGTGCAGTCCATCGCCGGTGGCTTTGACGCGTGGGTGGCTGCGGGCAAGCCCGTCGCGGCGCCCGCATCCCCCTCATTCGATTGACCGGGCGGTGAGCGCATTTCGCTTTCACCGCGCTTGTGCAAGCAGGGCCTATTCCCGGGCCGCAACCTTTGAGCAAGGAACTCATCATGAACATCAACGTAGGAACCGCAGACCGTGTACTGCGCGTCTTGGCAGGCCTGGTCCTGATTGCGCTGGCTGCCACTGGCACGGTGGGCTGGTGGGGTTGGCTGGGCGTGGTGCCATTGGCCACCGGACTGTTTCGCTTCTGCCCGGCTTACACGCTGCTAGGCATCAACACCTGCCCCGTGAAGAAATAAATCGCCGGCAGGCGCCCACACACAGAGATACAGAGAGAGCCCGGCACCCTCCCCGGCCCAAGCAAGGAACCATTCAATGAGTACGTTTGACCACATCGGCCTGATTCAGGGCATCAACGAAAACCTGGCCACCTTTCGCAAGGCGCAGCCCGACGCCATGCGGGGCTTTGCGCAGCTCGCCCAGGCATCCATGGCGGAAGGGGCGTTGACCAGCAAGCACAAGGAGCTGATTGCCCTGGCCATCGGCGTCACCCAGCGCTGCTCCGGGTGCATCGGTTTTCATGTCAAGGCACTGCAAAAGCTCGGTGCCACCCGCGCAGAGCTGGAAGAGATGCTGGCCGTGTGCGTTTACATGGGCGGCGGCCCGGCACTCATGTACACGGCCGAGGCCCTGAAGGCCTGGGACACCATGGCCGCCGCCAGCGCACCCGCCGCAGCCTGACGCAGCGGCCCTGCCATCCGTCCGCCGCCGTCGCGCGCTCGACACCCCGGCGGGCCATCCGTCAAACCGATGGTGATAAATCGGTTTACATTTTGGCCATCTATCCGCGAGACTGTTACCAAAACAGGAGGGGGTGTCCATGCAATCTCATCGTCGTCATGGGTTGAAATTGGCGTTGTCCAAGGCATGGACGGCATGGGTGGTCGGTGCGGCGTTGCTGGCAACGACCAATTTGCAGGCGCTGGAGCCACCCACAGGTCCCGTCGTCCTGACCATCGACGGCGCCATCACCCAGACCAACCGGGGTCAGCAGGCGCAGTTCGACATGAAGATGCTGGAGAAGCTGCCGCAGCACAGCTTCTCCACCCAAACACCCTGGTACCCCAGCGCTGTCACGTTCACTGGCCCCCTGCTGCGCGATGTGCTGGCGGCGGTGGGCGCCAAGGGCACCAAGATCACCGCCGTGGCCCTGAATGACTACAAGACCGAGATTCCGGCAGACGACGCCACGCGGCATGACGTGATCGTGGCGCGCCTGATGAACAACCGGCCCATGCCCATCCGCGAAAAAGGCCCGCTGTTCATCGTGTACCCGTTTGATACCAAGGCCGAGCTGCGCAGCGAGCTGTACTACAACCGGGCGGCCTGGCAGCTCAACGCACTGCACATCCGGTAGCCGCCCTCCCCGCTTCCTGCCCCATCTATGCTGCGCAGCCAACACATCCTGCGGCTCATCATTGCCGGGCTGGTGTTGGCCTATGTCGCTATTGCGGCGGTGCAGTACAGCCAGTACCGCAGCGTGGAGGCCGTCATGCGGCGCGGCGATGTGAATGCGCTGTGGTCGTTCTTGCAGCTCAATGTGGAATATGAAAAGCTGGACCATGCGCTGCACCAGTTCGAGCTGGACCCCACCAGCATCACCATGGACCGGCTGGAGCTGCGGTATGACCTGTTCCTGAGCCGATTCAGCGCCTTGGAAAGCGGCACCTCGCGCACGCTGATGCAGGACGAGCCCATCTACAGCAATGCGCTGACCGCCCTGCAGCGGTTTGTGGCAGAGGGCGACAGCTACTTTGGCGCCAGTGTGGATGCACTCTCCAGCCAGACCAACATGCGGCGCCTGCGCACCGAGCTGGACGGCCTGCGTGAAACGGTGCAAGAGCTGTCGCTCAGTGCGTCGCGCGTGTCGGCCCTGCTGGGCGACTCGCGCAACGCCGAGGTCAAACACCAGACTTTGCTGACCACCGGGCTCACTGCATTCCAGGCCCTGCTTACGTTTTTGCTCGCTTTTGCCATGGCGCGGCAATTCTTGCAGCGCGAAAAGGCGACGGCCCAGGCCATGGAAGCGCAGAACGAGCTGGTCGATGCACTCAAGCGCAACGAAGAGGTGCTGGAGGCGCGCGTGGCCGAGCGCACCGTGGAGCTGCAAAAAGTCAACGCAGCCCTGCGCGAGCATGAGGACGAGCTGGAGATTGCCCGCGCCCGTGCGGAGGACGCCTCGCAGATGAAGTCGGATTTCCTGGCCAACATGAGCCACGAGATCCGCACGCCCATGAACGCGGTGATCGGCATGAGCCACCTGGCCCTGGGCACCGACCTCACACCGCGCCAGCGTGACTATGTCGAAAAGATCCAGCGCTCCGGCCAGCATCTGCTCGGCCTGATCAACGACATCCTGGACTTCAGCAAGATCGAGGCGGGCAAGCTCGAAGTGGAGGTCGTGGACTTTGACCTGCGCGGCGTGCTGGACAACGTGGCCAACCTGGTCAGCGACAAATGCGCGCACAAGGGTCTGGAGCTGCTGTTCGATGTGGACCCGGCCCTGCCCGACGACCTGCGCGGCGACCCGTTGCGCCTGGGGCAGATCCTGGTGAACTACGCCAACAACGCCGTCAAATTCACCGACAAGGGCGAAATCATCGTGCGCGTCACCGAAACGTCGCGCGACAACACCGGAGTCCTGCTGCGCTTTGAGGTGCAGGATACCGGCATCGGCCTGACTCTCGAGCAGCAGTCGCGGCTGTTTCGCTCGTTCGAACAGGCCGACACATCTACCACGCGCAAATACGGTGGCACCGGGCTGGGGCTGGCCATCTCCAAGAAGCTGGCCGGCTTGATGGGCGGCGAAGTAGGAGTACAAAGCCAGCCTGGGGTGGGCAGCACCTTCTGGTTTACCGCCCGTCTGGGGCTGGGCAACCCCAGCCATGCCCCCCTGCTGCCCACCCCCGACCTGCGCGGGCGGCATGTCTTGGTAGTGGACGACAGCGAGCAGGCCCGGCATATCCTGGGCGAGATGCTGGCCCGCATGAGCTTTGCCGTCACCACGGCCTCTTCCGGCGAGGAAGCGGTGGCCCAGGCCCGCGCCGCCGAAGAGGCTGGTCGCCCCTGCGAGATCGCATTCGTGGACTGGAAGATGCCCGGCATGGACGGGTTTGACACCCACCGCGCACTTGCCCGCCTGCATCACCCGCCACTCACGGTCATCGTGACCGCAGCAGGCCGCGACGATGTGCAAAGCGAACTGGAACGCGCCGGGCTGCAGCTGATGCTGTCCAAACCCGTCAGCCCCTCGCAACTTTTTGATGCCGCCATGCAGGCGCTGGGCGGGCAGGTCCGGTCGTCCGACGGGCGTGGCACACAAACACCCCGGCGCGCTGCGCACCTTTCCGCCATTGCTGGCGCACGGGTGCTGCTGGTGGATGACAACGACCTGAACCAGCAGGTGGGCGCCGAGCTGCTGAGCGGCGCCGGCCTGGTGGTGGACGTGGCCCAGAACGGACAGGCGGCGCTGGACATGCTCGCCCAAGCCCCTTATGACCTGGTGCTGATGGACATGCAAATGCCCGTGATGGACGGCCTGACCGCTACCAGGCACCTGCGCCAGAACCCGTCCTGGGCCCAGCTGCCCGTGGTGGCCATGACGGCCAACGCCATGAGCCGCGACCGCGACCTGTGCCTGGAAGCGGGCATGAATGGCCACCTGGCCAAACCCATCGACCCGGACGAACTGTTTGCTGCCCTGCTGCAATGGATTGCACCCCGAGCCACCGGTGCGGACGAGGCTGACCGCGAAGGCGGAGACCCTCAGGGGCAGCCAGCTGGCGCCCCTTCCAACTCCGACACAGCGCCCCACTCCACAGCCGCGCTTCCCGCCGATGACGCCCTGCGCCGCATCCCAGGGCTCGACGCGACCGCCGGCCTGCGGCGTGTGCTGGACAAACGGCCTGCCTACGAAGGCCTGCTGCGCAAGTTTGTGGCGGGGCAAGCGCAGGCGGTCCAAGCCACCCGTACTGCCCTGGCTGCCGGGCTACACGACGAGGCCCAGCGCGCCATGCACACGCTCAAAGGCACGGCCGGCACCATCGGCGCCACTGCACTCGCTGCCCTGGCACAGCGTGCGGAAGAAGCCATCGCCCAGAAGGCCTCGCCCGAGCTGGCAGAGCCACTGCTGGAGCCCGTGGAAGCGGCTTGCCAGGCGCTGGTCATGGCGCTGCAGCAGGCCCTGCCCGCAGAGGAGGTTGCGGGCGCGGACGCTGCGCCTGGCCTGCAGATCGACGCCTCCGCTGCGCGTGCACTGGTGGCGCAGCTTGACGCACTGCTGTCCGACGACGATTCCGACGCCATTGAAATCTTCAGGCAATCCGCCCCCACCCTGCAGGCCCTGCTCGGGCCGGCGTATGGCCAGATGAAGCGGTCGCTGGACAGCTACGACTTTGTGGAGGCACTGGCCATACTGCGCCAGGCCCCCGAGGCGCACAATGACAACAAGGAGGACCCGGTCCATGAATAGCCCATTCGCACCCAGCGGCAAATGCACGGTGCTGGTCGTAGACGACACGCCCGACAACCTCTCGCTGATGAGCGACCTCCTGCGCACCGACTACAAGGTCAAGCTTGCGCCCAGTGGCGAGCGCGCCCTGCAGATCGTGGCGGCCGACAGCAAGCCCGACCTGATCCTGCTGGACATCATGATGCCGGACATGGACGGCTACGAGGTGCTGCGCCGCCTGCAGTTCAACCCCGACACCGAAGACATCCCTGTCATCTTCCTCACAGCCATGAGCGCGGCCGATGACGAAAGCATTGGCCTGGAGCTGGGCGCGGTGGACTACATCACCAAACCCATCAACCCGGCCATCGTGATGGCCCGGGTGCGCAACCACCTGCAGCTCAAGCGCGCGCGCGACTTCCTGGCCCAGCACAACCACTTTCTGGAACAGGAGGTCGCCAACCGCACCCGGGCGATGGCCGAGCTGCAGGACGCCACGATCCGCGCCATGGCCTCGCTGGCCGAAACGCGCGACAACGAAACAGGCAACCACATCCGGCGCACGCAGCACTACATGGAAGCGCTGGCCCGCCACCTGCAGAACCACCCGCGCTTCAAGGACGAGCTGACCGACGCCGCCATCGAGACCATCTTCAAGTCCGCCCCGCTGCACGACATCGGCAAAGTGGGCATTCCCGACCGCATCCTGCTCAAGCCCGGCAAGCTCACGCCGGAAGAGTTCGAGATCATGAAGACGCACACCACGCTGGGGCGCGACGCCATCATCGCGGCCGAGACGGGGACCACACAGGACAACCCGTTTTTCCGGTATGCCAAGGAGATCGCCTACAGCCACCAGGAGAAATGGGACGGCTCAGGCTACCCCGAAGGTCTGGTGGGCAACACCATTCCACTGTCAGCACGGCTCATGGCCGTGGCCGACGTGTACGACGCACTAATTTCCGAACGCGTCTACAAGCCCGCGTACTCCCACGAGCAGGCGGTAGAGATCATTCGCGACGGCCGGGGGAGCCACTTCGACCCCGACATGGTCGATGCCTTCCTGACCCTGTCCGAGGAGTTCCGGCGCATTGCCCAGCAGTTTGCCGATGCCGAGCCTGCACGGCTGGCCCAGGTGGACCGCTTGGCCGCCGATCTGCCCATGGAGCGCATCGAACTGACCTCGCGCGAAGAGCCGCTCTGAATGGCAGTGTCCCGCGCCTTACCGTAGCGCAGCACGGAGGCACGGCATTCGGTGACGTCGCAGCGGGCTCCAGCAGAAGCACGCCGCCGCGTCGGGGGGGCATCAAGCGCTGTGGCTGTGCCCGTCCAGGGTGGTGGTCGTTGTGCGATGGCCGTTCAGCCCCAGCTTGGCCAGCAGTTGCACGTCGGCATCCACATCGGGGTTGCCAGTCACCAGCAGCTTGTCACCATAAAAGATCGAATTGGCCCCGGCCATGAAGCACAGCGCCTGCACCGCTTCACCCATTTGCTGGCGCCCGGCAGAGAGGCGTACCCGGGCCTTGGGCATGGTGATGCGGGCCACGGCAATCATGCGCACAAAGTCCAGCGGGTCGATGGGCTCGCTGTCGGCCAAAGGCGTTCCAGGCACCCGCACCAGGCTGTTGATGGGCACCGACTCAGGGTACGGCTGCAGGTTGGCCAGTTGCGCAATCAGGCCCGCACGGTGCACGGGCGCTTCGCCCATGCCCACGATGCCGCCGCAGCACACGCTGATGCCTGCGCTGCGCACATGCTGCAGCGTGTCCAGCCGGTCCTGGTAGGCGCGGGTGCTGACCACATCGGTGTAGTACTCGGGGGCTGTGTCCAGGTTGTGGTTGTAGTAGTCCAGCCCGGCGTCTTTCAATGCTTTTGCCTGGTGCGATTCCAGCATGCCCAGCGTGGCGCAGGTCTGCAGGCCCAGGCCCTTCACCGCGCCAATCAGGGCGCTGACTTTTTCAATGTCGCGGTCTTTGGGCGCACGCCAGGCGGCACCCATGCAAAAGCGCGTGGCGCCCGCGTCCTTGGCGGCCTGGGCGGCGCGCACCACCTCATCCACCTCCATGAGCTTGTCGGCCTTTACCCCGGTGTCGAACTCGGCCGCCTGCGGGCAATAGCCGCAGTTTTCTGGGCAGCCGCCGGTCTTGACCGACAGCAGCGTGGCCAGCTCGATGTCGCCCGCAGGCCAATGCTGGCGGTGCACGGTTTGTGCCTCAAACAGCAAGTCCATCAGGGGCTTGTCGAGCAGCGCCTGGATGGCCTCCACCGACCATTCTCCCTGCACGACCGGCGCAGGGACGGGGCGATGGACCTGGATGGGCTGCGGGGCGGAGAGGGTTGCGTTGGCCATGGGTGGGGTCCTTTCAAGAGCCTGCTGCTGCAAGCACCAGGCATTGCGTCAGTGATCACACAAGGCGCCACTCCAGAGTCTTCCGGAGCACCGCCCTGCATCGCTATCACCATGATTTTGAAGGAGATTTCGGCACAACTGCTCTCAACATGGTCACAAAAGGTGCCACTATGTCCCCGTGCTCAACAGCCGCCATCTCACTGTGCGAGAACGGCAAAAAAGCCGACTGTTGACCACTTTAGAGAGCATGTTGAAACCACGGCCAAAACCGCCAAAGTAACGCGCTGACAACCGGCGGCTTTGGCTTCTATCTTGCAGACCTTGCCACCTCGCAGGCTCCGACGTTCATGAAAGTTAGCCGCTCGTTACACCCCGGCCAGACCAGGTCAAGGCCCCAGCGCCCGCCACCAGGCACGCCAGGGCCAGGCCATCCGCCACCACCACGCGCTGCAAATGCGCATTGAAGCCGCCGGTGACCCATGCAAGCAGCAGGAAAGAAAGGGTGCTGACCGCGCCAACAAGCAAGCCCAACCACTGGTAGCCGGGCTTGAACGCCGCCATCAGGCAGAGCCCACCCACGATGCCGAACAGCACAGCGCGGTGCCGCAGCAGGATGAGCGTGTCCGGATCGGAAGGGGCCACGCCGTAGAGTCTGGCCAAGTGCTCTGCGCCGAGCACGCCGATCAACGGAATCAGGTGAATGGCACCCGCGAGCAGCAAGGCCAGAGAAGCAATTTTTTGCATGGGCAGGCGACACCAAAGACAAGGTGCCGCCGTTGTAGCCCCCGCCGGGCCCGGTGACCATGACGCCCCAGGTCATGGACGCCGCGCTTTACAGCGCCCCAGCATCTGCTCCAGCGCCTCGCGGATGGCGCGGGGCTTGTTGTCTGCGTCGTCGATGGCAGAACAGCTCGGACTGTGCTCCACCTCAGCGCCGCGACTGCCGACGCGACCGAACAGGCGCTCGCAGTCACATCGCAGGGAGGCCAGGGTCTTGCGGGACCGCTGGTGTTTCACTTCCGCCACCCAGCAGCGGTCCGCGCAGCCGCAGGACCGGTACTGCAGGGTTTCTCCCGCCCGGCCCCAGTCGAGCGGATAGGCACCCGTGCCACCTGCAGCCCCACCGCCCTGCCCTGCCAGTGCGAGGACCAGCAGGGCGCTCACCTTGGCGCCGGCCAACAACGTACGTTGGAGCGAAACCATGGGGGGCGACAGCGGGCTGCGCTGGTGGGGTTCAGCCCAGCGCGGCAATCACGTCCGCCGGTGCCTGCACCAGTTCGATCAACACGCCTTCGCCCGCAATTGGAAACTCGTCATTGCTCTTGGGGTGCAAAAACGTGATGTCGTAGCCCGCCGCCCCCTTGCGGATGCCGCCGGGCGCAAAGCGCACGCCTTTGGCCGTGAGCCATTCCACCGCCTTGGGCAAGTCATCGATCCACAGGCCGATGTGGTTGAGCGGCGTGGTGTGCACGGCGGGCTTCTTGTCGATGTCCAGCGGCTGCATGATGTCCACCTCCACCTTGAAGGCGCCTTTGCCCATGGCCAGGATGTCTTCATCGACATTCTCGCGCTCGCTCTGGAAAGTGCCGGTCTGTTCGAGGCCCAGCATGTCCACCCACAGCGTCTTCATCCGCTGCTTGTCGGTGCCGCCAATGGCCACCTGCTGGATACCCAGGACCTTGAAGGGGCGTGGGGTTGTGCTCATGATTACTCCTGATTTGATAGCTGCCAGCGCATATTCTCCTATCGCTAGTGGCCAAAAAGACTAAAAAAGGGGCGCAAGGCCCCTCTGGATGGTTTGTGGGACCCTTGGGATCACTGGAATTCCAGGATCACCTGGTCCACCGCCAGCGATTCACCCTTGCCCGCCGTGATCTTGCCCACCACGCCATCTTGCGCGGCAAAGAGGATGTTCTCCATCTTCATGGCCTCGATCACCGCCAGCTTTTCACCCGCCTGCACCTTCTGGCCGGGCTGCACCGCCACATCGACCAGCAGGCCGGGCATGGGAGAGAGCAGGAACTTGGACAGATCTGGCGGCGCCTTGAAGGGCATCAGCTGGTGCAGCCGCGCGCCCAGCGGCGACAGCACCAGCGCGTCGATCTGCGTGCCGTTGTGCGCAATGCGCAGCGCCAGCGGGTTCTTGCCCACACCGCGTTCCACCTGGGCCGTGAAGCCCTGGCCGTTGCATGCGCCTTGCACGCGGATCTGGCCCAGCGTGGCGGTGCTACTGATCTGATAGCTATTTCCGCCCACGCTGATTGCGCTGGAGCCCGATTTGTCTTCAAAGTCGGACACCGTCACCTCGTGGTGCTGGTTCTGCCCTTCGGCGCCCAGCGTGACCACCACAAACTGCTCGCCCACCTTCACCTCGTGGCCGGCCAGCTGGCCGCTGATGCCGGAGGCGCGTGCACGGTAGCGGCGGTTCATGAACGCGGCCAGCGCCACCAGGAACAGCGGGTCGCTGTGCGGCACGTCTTCGGCGTGGAAGCCCTTGCCGTAGTTCTCGGCAATGAAGCCGGTGTTGAAGTCGCCCGTCACGAACTTGGGGTGCGCCAGCAACGCCGCCTGGAACGGGATGTTGCTGCTGATGCCGCGAATCACAAACCCGTTGAGCGCCGCGCGCATCTTGGCAATCGCATCGTTGCGGTCCGTGCCGTGCACGATGAGCTTGGCGATCATCGAGTCGTAGTACATGGGGATCTCGCCACCCTCGTACACGCCCGTATCCACCCGCACGCCCAATTTTTTGGTCGTATCGGACTGGAACATCGACTCCTCCGGCGGCTGAAAGCGCACCAGGCGGCCGGTGGACGGCAGGAAGTTGCGGAACGGGTCTTCGGCGTTGATGCGGCACTCAATGGCCCAGCCATCGCGCTTCACATCGGCTTGCGTGAGGGGCAGCTTCTCGCCCGCCGCCACGCGGATCATCAGCTCCACCAGGTCGAGGCCGGTGATGCACTCCGTCACCGGGTGCTCCACCTGCAGGCGGGTGTTCATCTCCAGGAAGTAGAAGTCCTGGTCCTTGCCGACCACGAACTCCACCGTGCCCGCGCTCTGGTACTTCACGGCCTTGGCCAGTTGCACCGCCTGCTCGCCCATGGCCTTGCGGGTGGCGTCGCTGATGAAAGGCGACGGCGCCTCTTCAATCACCTTCTGGTGGCGGCGCTGGATGGAGCACTCGCGCTCGTTCAGATAGATCACGTTGCCGTGCGAATCGCCCAGCACCTGGATCTCGATGTGGCGCGGCTCCTGCACGAACTTCTCAATGAAGATGCGGTCGTCGCCAAAGCTGTTGCGGGCTTCGTTCTGGCAGCTGGCAAAACCCTCAAACGCTTCCTTGTCGTTGAACGCCACGCGCAGGCCCTTGCCGCCGCCGCCGGCCGAGGCCTTGATCATCACGGGGTAGCCAATGCCCTTGGCGATCTCCACCGCCTGCTCAGGGCCCGCGATGGCGTCGTTGTAGCCAGGGATGGTGTTGACCTTGGCCTCGTTGGCCAGCTTCTTGGACGCGATCTTGTCGCCCATGGCCGCAATCGAATGCGCCTTGGGGCCGATGAAGGCAATGCCCTCGTCTTCGCAGCGCTTGGCAAAGGCTTCGTTCTCGGACAGGAAGCCATAGCCGGGGTGCACCGCTTGCGCGCCGGTCTGCTTGCAGGCCGCAATGATCTTGTCGGCCAGCAGGTAGGACTCGCGGCTGGGCGCCGCACCAATGTGCACGGCCTCGTCGGCCAGCTTGACGTGGCGGGCTTCCTTGTCGGCGTCGGAGTAGACGGCCACAGTCTTGATGCCCATCTTGCGGGCAGTAGCGATGACGCGGCAGGCGATTTCGCCACGGTTGGCGATCAGGATTTTCGTAAACATGTTCTTATGCTCCTTGTCCGCTCACAGTGGGATGTTGCCGTGCTTGCGCCATGGGTTTTCCAGCTTTTTGTCACGCAGCATCACCAGCGACCGGCAGATGCGCTTGCGTGTCTCGTGCGGCAGGATCACGTCGTCGATAAAGCCGCGTGCACCGGCCACAAACGGATTGGCAAAACGCTGCTTGTACTCGGCCTCACGCGCAGCCAGCTTCACGGGGTCGTTCTTATCTTCGCGGAAGATGATCTCCACCGCGCCCTTGGCGCCCATCACCGCGATCTCGGCGTTGGGCCAGGCCAGGTTCACGTCGCCGCGCAGGTGCTTGGAGCTCATCACGTCGTACGCGCCACCGTAGGCCTTGCGGGTGATGACGGTGATCTTGGGCACGGTGCACTCGGCATAGGCGTACAGCAGCTTGGCACCGTGCTTGATGATGCCGCCGTACTCCTGGCTGGTGCCGGGCATGAAGCCGGGCACGTCCACAAAAGTGACCACAGGGATGTTGAACGCATCGCAGAAGCGCACAAAACGCGCGGCCTTGATGCTCGACTTGATGTCCAGGCAGCCCGCCAGCACCAGCGGCTGGTTGGCCACGATGCCCACGGTCTGGCCTTCCATGCGGGCAAAGCCAATGAGGATGTTCTTGGCGTATTCGGGCTGCAGCTCGAAGAAGTCCCCGTCGTCCACCGTCTTGAGGATCAGCTCCTTCATGTCGTAGGGCTTGTTGGGGTTCTCGGGCACCAGGGTGTCCAGGCTCAGGTCCATGCGGTCGGCCGGGTCGTTGCTGGGGCGCACCGGTGCTTTCTCCCGGTTGTTGAGCGGCAGGTAGTTGTACAGGCGGCGCAGCATCATCAGCGCCTCCACGTCGTTCTCAAACGCCATGTCGGCCACACCGCTCTTGGTGGTGTGGGTCACGGCGCCGCCCAATTCCTCGGCGGTGACTTCTTCGTGCGTCACGGTCTTGACCACCTCGGGGCCGGTCACGAACATGTAGCTCGAATCCTTGACCATGAAGATGAAGTCCGTCATGGCGGGCGAGTACACGGCGCCACCGGCGCTGGGGCCCATGATCATGCTGATCTGCGGAATCACGCCGCTGGCCAGCACGTTCTTCTGGAACACGTCGGCATAGCCACCGAGGGACGCCACACCTTCCTGGATGCGCGCGCCGCCCGAGTCATTGAGGCCGATGACCGGTGCGCCGACCTTCATGGCCTGGTCCATCACCTTGCAGATCTTCTCGGCATGGGTTTCGCTGAGTGCGCCGCCGAACACGGTGAAGTCCTGGCTGAACACGAACACCAGGCGGCCGTTGATCATCCCGTAGCCCGTCACCACGCCGTCACCGGGGATCTTGTTGTCCTCCATGCCGAAGTCGGTGCAGCGGTGCTCGACGAACATGTCCCATTCCTCGAACGTGCCGTCGTCCAGCAGCAGCTCGATACGCTCGCGCGCCGTGAGCTTGCCCTTGGCGTGCTGCGCATCAATGCGCTTTTGCCCGCCGCCCAGGCGTGCCAGCGCACGCTTCTTCTCCAGTTGATCCAGGATGTCTTGCATGGTCGTCCTTTGGTGAATGGGTTGGTGTCTACTATTTATTTGATAGCTGCCAGCGCATGATTAGATTGCGCTTGGAGCAGATTTCGTGCTGCAGTGGATGCTGCAATGCGCCCCGCGGCCACATCGGCCTGCATCTGGGGCAGCAGCTCGCACACCTGCGGGTGCTGGCGAAAAGCGAGCTTGAGGCCCGCGTCGATGCGCTCCCACATCCAGGACAGCGCCTGCTTCTCGCGCCGCTTGGCCAGGCGGCCGTTGGCGGATTGCAGCTGGCGGAACTGCGTGACGGCGGCCCAGAAGCTGTCTACGCCCTGCCCCAGCAGCGCGCTGATCTGCACGACCTTGGGGTGCCACAGCGTTTCGTCGTGGTGCGCGTTCTCGGGGTTGCCGTGTTGGCTGAGCAGGCGCAGGCTCGATGTGATTTGCGCCTCGGCCCGCGTGGCGGCGTTCTTGTCGATGTCGGCCTTGTTGATGACCACCAGATCGGCAATCTCCATCACGCCCTTCTTGATGGCCTGCAGGTCATCGCCCGCGTTGGGCAGCTGCATCAGCACAAACATGTCCGTCATGCCCGCCACCGCAATCTCGCTCTGGCCCACGCCCACGGTCTCGACAATGACCACGTCGTAGCCCGCCGCCTCGCAGACCAGCATGGCTTCGCGGGTCTTCTCTGCGACTCCGCCCAAAGTGCCGCTGCTGGGGCTGGGGCGGATGTAGGCCTTCTCGTGCACCGACAGGTGTTCCATGCGCGTCTTGTCGCCCAGGATGGAGCCGCCCGAGACGGTGCTGGACGGGTCGATGGTGAGCACAGCCACGCGGTGGCCCTGGCCGATCAAGTACAGGCCCAGGGCTTCGATGAAGGTGGACTTGCCCACGCCTGGCACGCCGCTGATGCCCAGGCGGAAGGCCTTGCCGGTGTGCGGGAGCAGCTGGGTCAGCAGCTCGTCGGCCTTTGCGCGGTGGTCGGCCCGGGTGGATTCGAGCAGGGTGATGGCCTTGGACATGGCCCTGCGTTGCACCGCCGCCGTGCCCTGCACCACCCCGTCCAAAAGCGCCGCAGGTGTCACGCCACCGCCTTGCGAATCTGCTCCAGCACATCCTTGGCGCTGGCGGGAATGGGTGTGCCGGGGCCGTACACGCCTTTGACACCCGACTCGTACAAGAAGTCGTAGTCCTGCGCGGGGATCACCCCACCGACGAACACGATGATGTCGTCCGCACCCTGGTCCTTGAGCGACTGAATGATGGCGGGCACCAGTGTCTTGTGGCCTGCAGCCAGCGTGCTCACGCCCACGGCGTGCACGTCGTTTTCAATGGCCTGGCGGGCGCATTCCTCGGGGGTCTGGAACAGCGGGCCCATGTCCACGTCAAAGCCCAGGTCCGCAAAGGCGGTGGCCACCACCTTGGCGCCCCGGTCGTGGCCGTCCTGGCCCAGTTTGGCGATCATCACGCGGGGGCGGCGGCCTTGTTCTTCGGCAAAGGCGTTGATTTCGGTCTTGAGTTTGTCCCAGCCTTCGGCCGAGTCATAGGCAGCTGCGTACACACCGGTCACCTTTTGCGTATCGGCGCGGTGGCGCCCAAAAACCTTCTCCAGCGCATCGCTGATCTCGCCAACGGTGGCACGCAGACGTACAGCCTGGATGGACAAATCGAGCAGGTTGCCCTCGCCACTCTCTGCGGCGGCGGTCAACGCATCCAGCGCTGCCTGCACCTTGGCGGCATCGCGCGTTGCACGGATCTTTTGCAGGCGAGCGATCTGGCCGTCACGCACCTTCATGTTGTCGATCTGCAGGATGTCGACCGGGTCTTCCTTGGTCAGCTTGTACTTGTTGACGCCCACGATCACGTCCTTGCCACTGTCGATGCGCGCCTGCTTCTCGGCGGCAGCAGCTTCGATCTTGAGCTTCGCCCAGCCGCTGTCCACGGCCTGGGTCATGCCCCCCATGGCCTCGACCTCTTCGATGATCTTCCAGGCGGCGTCGGCCATGTCCTGGGTCAGCTTCTCCATCATGTAGCTGCCGGCCCAGGGGTCGATCACGTTGGTGATATGGGTCTCTTCCTGGATGATGAGCTGCGTGTTGCGCGCAATGCGGGCGCTGAACTCGGTGGGCAGCGCAATGGCTTCGTCAAAGCTGTTGGTGTGCAGGCTTTGGGTGCCGCCAAACACGGCCGCCATGGCCTCGATGGTGGTGCGCACCACGTTGTTGTAGGGGTCCTGCTCGGTGAGGCTCCAGCCCGAGGTCTGGCAGTGCGTGCGCAGCATGAGGCTCTTGGGGTTCTTGGCCCCCGTGGCCTTCATGATGCGGCACCACAACAGGCGCGCGGCGCGCATCTTGGCGACTTCGAGATAGAAGTTCATGCCAATCGCCCAGAAGAACGACAGGCGCCCGGCGAACTCGTCCACGTCCATGCCCTTGGCGATGGCAGTCTTCACATACTCCTTGCCGTCGGCCAGGGTGAAGGCCAGCTCCAGCCCCTGGTTGGCCCCGGCTTCCTGCATGTGGTAGCCGCTGATCGAGATCGAGTTGAACTTCGGCATGTTCTTGGCCGTGTACTCGATGATGTCGCCAATGATCTTCATCGACGGCTTGGGCGGGTAGATGTAGGTGTTGCGCACCATGAACTCTTTCAGAATGTCGTTCTGAATGGTTCCGGAGAGCTTGTCTTGCGAGACGCCCTGCTCTTCTGCCGCCACCACATAGCCCGCCAGCACGGGCAACACCGCGCCGTTCATGGTCATCGATACGCTGACCTTGTCCAGCGGGATCTGGTCGAACAGGATCTTCATGTCCTCGACCGAGTCGATTGCCACCCCGGCCTTGCCCACATCGCCCGTCACGCGGGGGTGGTCGCTGTCGTAACCCCGGTGGGTGGCCAGGTCGAACGCCACACTCACGCCCTGCCCGCCCGCGGCCAGGGCCTTGCGGTAGAAGGCGTTGGATTCTTCGGCGGTCGAAAAACCTGCGTACTGGCGGATCGTCCAGGGCCGCACGGCGTACATGGTGGCCTGGGGGCCGCGCAGGTAGGGCTCAAAACCGGGCAGCGTGTTGGCGTACGGCAGGCTGGCCGTGTCTTCGGCGGTGTACAGCGGCTTGACGGTGATGCCATCGGGCGTGACCCAGTTGAGGGCGCTGACATCGCCCCCCGGCGCCGACTTGGCTGCGGCCTTGGCCCAGGCTTCCAGCGATGACGCGGCGAACTCTGGGGCGTTGTTGGTGGGGTTGTCACTCATGGCAAAAGCTACTCCGAAGATGGCGTTGGGGCGTCCAACACAGCGCACAGGCGGTGACCGCACAGGTGCAGTGGTGTGGCGGCGAGTTTACATCATTCATAATTATTGATTCAAAATATTCCGCCCAGCTTACAATCCACCCCATGTCTGCCCTCACCCTCACTCCCCGCGCGCTCTACGAAGAAGTGGCCGAGCAATTGCGCCAGCGCATCTTCCGGCGCGAACTGGAGCCGGGCAGCTGGATTGACGAACTGAAGATTGCCGAGGAATTCGGCATCAGCCGCACGCCCCTGCGCGAGGCGCTGAAGGTGCTGGCCGCTGAAGGCTTGGTCACGATGAAGGTGCGCCGTGGCGCCTATGTGACGGAGATGAGCGAAAAAGACCTGCGCGACGTGTACCACCTGCTCAGCCTGCTCGAGAGCGACGCCGCCGGTGTGGTGGCCGAACATGCCACCGAGGCGCAGTTGAAAACGCTGCAGGACCTGCACGCCGAGCTGGAAGCCGCCGTGGCTGATCGCGAAAAATTCTTTGCCGTCAACGAACGCTTTCACATGCACCTGCTGGAGATGGCCGACAACCGCTGGCGCAGCCAGATGGTGGCTGACCTGCGCAAGGTGATGAAGCTCAACCGCCACAACTCGCTGTTCAAGCAAGGGCGTATTGAAGATTCGCTGGGCGAGCATCGCGCCATCCTGGCCGCGATGGTGGCGCGTGACGCCAAGGCCACGGTCAAGGCTATGCAGGCGCACTTTGCGCAGGGGCTGGAAGCGGCGACCTGATTCTTGGCACCGGAACAGGCTGGTAACCAGATACCGGACTCAGTGGGCATCGGGCTCGATTGGGCCTTCAGAGAGCGACTTCCACCCGGTTACGCCCGGCCGCCTTGGCCGCATAAAGCGCCTCATCTGCGCGACGCAGCAAGCTATCAAAGTGAGCGTCGTCAGCGCGAAGCACCGCCAAGCCTATCGACACCGTCAACGGCAACACCAGGTCACCCGCCGTGAACGGCGCCTGGGCGACGGCCTGGCGCAACCGCTCGCCAGCGGCAGGGGCGTCGTGCAGCTCCAGGTTGTCGAACAGCACCACAAACTCTTCCCCACCTTGCCGAGCCGGCAACTCGGCCCCCCGGCAGGCCGACCGCAGCCGCATCGCCACATGCTTGAGGGCCACATCGCCCATCTCGTGGCCGTGCTCGTCGTTGATGCGCTTGAAGTGGTCTATATCCACAATCGCCACCCCGAACCCGCCGGACGCCGGGCTGGTGCGGGCCTGCTCAAAACGCTGCAGCCCCATCTCCACCAGCGTGCGGCGGTTGGGCAGGCCGGTCAGGTAGTCGGTGGACGCTGCGCGCTCCCACTGGCGGCGGATGCGCTCCGAGCACATCAGCAAGAACGCTGTGGTGCCAATCACGGGCAAAGTGGCGGCCACCATAGGGGTGGCAATGTTCATCCAGGCTCCCGCCCCCAGCACATTGAAGGCCGGGTTCACACCCATCAACACGAAGTAGCCCGCACGGAACAGCACAAACAAGGCAACGGCCGTGAACAGGCCAGCCATCACGCGTCGGCTGCGGGCGCCGTCGCGGCGCTCCTGCGAAACCAGCACCACAATGCAGTGCACCATCAGCACCGACCAGACCACCGACACGGTCAGAATGCGCCCGCCCACGTCAGCCGTACCCAAGGTCAGCCAGAACACGGCCGCCGTGCCAAGAGCGGCGGGCACCATGATCCACAGCTTGTCCTTGAGGCCATAAAACTGCCGCAATGCACGCAGATAACCCGTGAATCCGAACATCACCAGCGCATTGGCCAGGGCCAGGGTGTAGGCGGGCGGGTTCAGCCCCTGCGCGGCAAACAGGATGGAGCCACCGGCAAACAGCAGTGTGGCAACGCGCCAGCTGGCCGCAGCGGGCCGCATGGGCAACGGCAAGTCCTTGTGCATCAGGCCCAGAACCCCACCGTTTGCCAGCATCATGAGGGTGGCAATGAAAAAAATGGTGACAGGGTCCATGGGGTTTGCTGGTGCGGCGTTCGCGTGGCTATGGAATGGCGCGTATTGTGCCCATGGTGCCTGCAGCCCTCGACGCGCCATGTGGCGGCCGCACGCAGTGCCCGCCTCGGCATTCCATCTTTAGGAATGCACCATTTCTCACAAAGCACGCCACCGGATGGGTGCCGCAAGCTCCTGTGCTGGCTATCATCTTCGGGTTTGCCCTGATCAGGGCCCAGAATCTCCCAGTGAGGCGCTCCGGCATGCGGACGCCCCACTGAAGCCCCTCAGCGGGCACCATGCACCAGTCAGATGACCTCAGCCACCGCCCCCACCCGAATTTCCGACGTTCACACGCTGCCCCAACTACTGGCTTACCGGGTCGGCCAAACTCCCCAGGCCGACGCCTTTCGCGCATATGACACGAACCGCAAGGCTTGGCAAAGCCTGACGTGGGCGCAGACCGCAGAACGCGTGAAAGCCTGGGCCCAGGCCCTCGCCGCCATGCAGCTGCCGCCTGCGGCCCGCGTGGCCATCTTGCTGCCCAACGGCCTCAATGCCATGTGCGCAGACCAGGCCACGCTGGCCGTCGGCGGCGTGCCCGTGCCTCTGCACGCCATCGACAACCCCGGCAGCATCGCCTACATCCTGGCGGACTGCGAGGCATCGATGCTGATCGTGAGCCAGGCCGAGCAATGGGAAAAGATCCGCGCCGTGGGCACGCCCTTCCCGGCCCTGCGCGCCGTGGTGATCACTGATGACGACGACGCGTTCAAGGCCACCCCGGCGTCGGGCGACAGCCCGGCCGTGGGCTCGCTCGCGCAATGGCTGACGGGTGCGGCACAAACGGACGCGTCCACCGCGGCCACAGGCCCGCAGGCCGATGACCTGGCGGCCATCGTCTACACCTCCGGCACCACCGGCAAACCCAAGGGCGTGATGCTGACCCACCGCAACGTGGTCAGCGACGTGAAGGCCGTGCTGGAGCGCATTGCACCCACAGTGGACGACGTGTTCCTGTCGTTCCTGCCTCTGTCGCACACCTTTGAGCGCACGGGCGGCTACTATCTGCCGATTGCAGCGGGCAGTTGCGTGGCCTATGCCCGCTCGGTGGCCCAGCTGGCGGAAGACCTGAAAACCATACGCCCCACCGTGCTGGTGTCGGTGCCGCGCATCTACGAGCGCATCCACGCCAAGCTGCTCGAAAAACTCTCGCCCACGCCCTGGAAGATGCAGCTGTACGAAGCCGCGCAGAACAAGGGCTGGGCCCGGTTTTGTGCAGCCCAAGGGCTGGCTGCCCCTACACCGGACGCCAGCAGTCAGGCCGCAGGCTGGATGACCGCCCTGCCCTGGACGGTGCTGCAGGCCCTGGTGGCCAAGCCTTTGCTGGCCCAGTTTGGCGGCCGCGTGCGCGTGGCGGTGAGCGGCGGCGCGCCGCTGTCGCCCACCATTGCCAAGTGTTTTCTGGGCCTGGGGCTGCCGCTGATCCAAGGCTACGGTATGACCGAGACCGCACCGGTGGTGTCGGTCAACGCACTGGACGACAACGACCCCGCCTGCGTGGGCAAGGCCCTGCCCGGCGTGGAAGTGCGTATCGGCGACAACCACGAGCTGCAGGTGCGCGGCCCCATCGTGATGAAGGGCTACTGGAAGCGCCCCGAAGACACCGCACGCATCCTGAGCACCGACGGCTGGCTGGGCACCGGCGACCAGGCCGACATCGTGAATGGCCGCATCTACATCAAGGGCCGCATCAAGGAAATCATCGTCACATCCACCGGCGAAAAGATCCCGCCGGGCGACCTGGAGCTGGCCCTGCTGGCCGACCCGCTGCTGGAGCAGGCCTTTGTGGTGGGCGAAAACCGCCCCTTCATCGCCTGTGTGGCCGTGCTGAACCTTGGCGAGTGGCAGCGCCTGGCGGCCGACCTGGGCCTGAACCCCCAGGCCGCTGACAGCCTGAACTACCCCAGCGTGCACCGTGCTGTGCTGGCGCGCATCGAAAAGAACACCGCCAGCTTTGCCCGCTATGCCGTGCCGCGCACGGTGCACCTGACGCTCACGCCTTGGACGATTGAAAACACCTTCATGACGCCCACGCTCAAGCTCAAGCGCAACAACCTGATGGCGCACTTTGCCGAGGCCATTGAGGGCATGTACCAGAAGCCGGGGCGCTGAACCCCGGCTTGCCCAGGCTCCCTCAAAGCACCAGCTCGCCCTCCCGGGCGTAGGCGGAACCAAAGCGGTTGGCCAGAAAGTCCGCAAGCGCCACGGACTCCTGCCCGACAAAGCCCTGCTGCGGCAACTTGCCTTGCGCCACCAGGTCCAGCGTCGTGCAGATGCCTGCGGCCGTGGTGAGCTGGATGGCGCTCAGCGGGTGCCCAGCCACCAGCGTGCCCACGATACGGGCCGAGTACGAGTCCTGCACCAGCCGCCCGCCCTTGAGGCCTGATGCGGTGGCAAACACCACGATCACGTCCTGGTCCGTGGTGGGGATGGCGGTTTCCAGAATGTCCTTGAGCAGATCGCGCCGGTCCCGCAGGCGCAGGTCATTGAGCAACAGCTTGAGGATGGCGTTGTGGCCCGGGTAGCGGATGGACTGGTAGTCCACCTGCCGCGCCTTGCCCGCCAAGGTTTCCGTCAGCGTGCCTAGGCCACCCGAGGTGTTGAAGGCCTCGTACTCCACGCCGTCCAGCGCAAAGGTTTCCAGCCCCTCCAGCGCGGGCACCGTGGTGCGCACGCCGTCCACAATGGCTTCGCAGGGGTTGCAGTACTCGTTGATGAGCCCCTCGGTGCTCCAGGTCAGGTTGTAGCGCAGGGCACCCTGTGGGTAGCGGGGCAGCGCCCCCACGCGCATGCGCAGCGTGTGCAGCGTGTCAAAACGCCGGGCCAGGTCATTGCCCACGATGCCGATGAAGCCCGGGGCGAGGCCACATTGCGGCATGAGCACGCTGCGGGCGTTGGCGGCGAGGGTGCGGATGGCCTGGGTGCTGGCCACGTCCTCGGTCAGGTCAAAGTAATGCACACCTGCGCGTGCGCACAACGTGGCCACGGGCACGGCGCGATGGAACGGCAATGCGTTCAGCACGGCGAAGCGGCCGTCGATGGCGGCCTGCAGGCTCGCGTCATCTGTGGTCAATCGGGTGGAAATACCCAGAGTTGCCACCTCGGCCAGCCGCACCGGGTCGCGGTCCACCACCAGGATGTCGTAGTCGCCCGACCGCTGCAGCAAGAGCGCCATGGCAAAGCCGATGTGGCCCGCCCCCAGGATGGTGATGGGGCGGCGGGAGGTGGAGTGCGAGGAAATGTCGAAGGTGGTCATGGCAGTGCTCCCGGTAGTGCTCGCCGCACATGGCGGAGAGGTGTTGTGGATGCCTTGATGCTAGGCAACAGCGCTGTCAATGTGTAGCGCTCAAAACGTCGAAAGCTGTTCTTTGATTTGCCATAACGGCGAATATGATGGGCGTTATGACTTTTTGAGGAAATGCGCATGACCCAGGCCCTGGATGACACCGACCGGCAACTGCTCAGCCTGCTGCAGGCCAATGCGCGCGAGGGCACGGCTACGCTGGCGCGCAAGCTCGGCCTGGCCCGCACGACCGTGGTGGCGCGGATCGCGCGGCTGGAGCGTTCGGGTGTGGTGGCTGGCTACGGGGTGCGGCTGGGTACGCGGCTAGACGCCACCACCGTGCGGGCCTGGTGCAGCATCAGCGTGCTGCCCAAGGCAGCACCCGCCGTGCTGCGCGCGCTGGAGGCCATGGCCGAGGTCGAAGAGGTGTCGGCCGTGAGCGGGCCGTTTGACTACCTGGTGTTCTTGCGCTGCGCCAGCCACGAGCAGCTCGACACCCTGCTCGACAAGGTCGGCCAGCTGGAGGGCGTACACCAGACGCAGACCAGCATCGTGCTCAGCCGCAAGATCGACCGACGACAGGTAGGGTGACATCCCCCTGAGCGGCTTACGCCGCTTACCCCTTCTCACGACTCGCTGCGCGATTCGGGACGGGGGACGGTGCGCCAATAGCCACCAGCGCGCTCAAAATCAAACGCTGAATGCTATGGATACTGAAGCTACCAGCGCTTATCTATCAGGCGATAGTGGCTATTTTTACAACCAGTGAATCAGGCCTCGAACTGCGTCGGGTTCTTGCCCCGGATCGGCGCATAAAACGCCTTGATGCGCGCCATGTCACGATCCACATCGCCCGTGGGCTCGAACACCGGGCCCAGGCCGCCGACCTTGCGGCCATAGTCCACAAACGCGAGCACGATGGGCACGCCCGCCTGCTGGGCGATGAAGTAAAAGCCTGTCTTCCAGTGCCGCGTCTTGCCCCGCGTGCCCTCGGGCGGCACGATGAGCTGCATGGGTCCGTCGGCATCGCGCATGGCCTGGGCCGAGCTGGCGACCAGGTTGTTGGCCTGGCTGCGGTCCACCGGGATGCCCCCCAGCCAGCGCATCACCCCGCCAAACGGCGCCTTGAACAGGCTGTGCTTGCCCATCCAGTACACGCGCAGGCGCAGCGAGAACGCCAGCATCAGCGTGTACGGCAAGTCCCAGTTGCTGGTGTGGGGTGCGGCGATCAGCACGCTTTTGGCGGCATGGGCTGGCAAGGCGCCCTCGACCTTCCAGCCGGTGATGCGCAGGGTGAAGCGGGAAAAAGCGCGCAGGAGCGTGTTGACAACCGGCGTGTCAAAAATGGTGTGGTGCATGGGAAAACGGGTGACAGAACGGAGCCCGGGGCGCTGACACAGGCAGTGGGCGCTTGGCTCCACAGGCATCGAGAGCGCCGCGAGTATCGCTGATGGTGCCAATGTCCCGCCTTGACGCAAGGCAAAGTGGAGCCGCCGCCGCTTGCATGCGCCCCTGCAGATTACTCCCAATTTCGTAGCACTCAGGGCAAACATCACTAGCGCTACCAGCCATTTTTGCTCCAAGTGCCGGAGTAAAGGCACCATGCCAAATAAAACTGGCGTTGGATCTCCACCGGTCCAGAATGCACCGCCAGCAGGTCCGCGTTGTCGCTGCCGCCCCATGCTGCCAACCCTATTGCCCACCACCCCGCCCTACCGCGACCGCAAGCGGTACGCATGGCTGCTGTCCCTGGTGGTGCCCTGCACCGTGGGCGTAGGCCCGGCACTGATGGCATGGACCGGCGAACCGCTGGTGCTGTGGGCGCCGGTGGCGTTTTTCTACCTCGTCGCCCCGTTACTCGACGGGATGCTGGGCGTGGACCAGAGCAACCCGCCCGAATCCGCTGTGCCTGCGCTCGAAGACGACCGCTACTACCGCCGCATCACCTTCCTGCTGGTGCCGGTGCTTTGGGCGGCCTTCATCTTCAGCGCCTGGTGGGTGGCCACGCAGCCCCTGCCCTGGCATGGCGTGCTGGCGATGGTGCTGACCACGGGCACGGTGGGCGGGTTCTGCATCAATCTGGGGCACGAGCTGGGCCACAAGAACACGCCGCTGGAGCGCTGGCTGGCCAAGCTGGTGCTGGCGCCCACGGCGTATGGGCACTTCTTCATCGAACACAACCGGGGCCACCACCGCGATGTGGCCACCCCGCCCGACCCGGCCTCGTCGCGCATGGGCGAGTCCATCTACCGCTTTGTGCTGCGCGAGATGCCCGGCGCCGCACGCCGCGCCTGGGCGCTGGAAAAAGACCGCCTGGCCCGCCAGCACCTGCCGTTGCTGTCGTGGCACAACGAGATCCTGCAGCCAGCGCTCATCACGGCGCTGCTTTGGGCGGGTCTGGCACTCTGGCTGGGCGTGGTCCTCCTGCCGTTTTTGCTGGTGGCATCGTTCTGGGCCAACTTTCAGCTCACCTCGGCCAACTATGTCGAGCACTACGGGCTGCTGCGGCAAAAGGACGCCAGCGGCCGCTACGAACCCTGCCGCCCCCAGCATTCGTGGAACAGCAACCACGTATTCTCCAACTGGGCCCTGTTCCATCTGCAGCGGCACTCCGACCACCACGCGCACCCGCTGCGCCGCTACCAGTCGCTGCGGCACTTTGACGATGTGCCGCAGCTGCCCATCGGCTACTTCGGCATGTTCACGCTGGCCTATGTGCCGCCCCTGTGGCGCCGCGTGATGGACCCGCGCCTGCTGGCCCAGGTGGGGCGCGACGCCGCCCACATCAACATCGACCCGCGCCAGCGGGCCGCGATCGTGCGGAAATACGGGTTGCAGGACCTGGGATAGAACGAGTGTGGATGCGTTGGCGACCTGGCACGGGCACCCTACGGGCCGACACCCGCGACCTCCAGCACTCCTATATTGATAGCACCCAGAACAATCGGCACTAGCACCTGCGCCCTTTTTGACCCAAAACCCTCCGCTGGTGCCCATCACGCAGCCAGTGGGATAATGCTGGTTTCGCACCTGCAGCCCCGCAGCGCCCCCGACCAGAGGGCGTTCTGCTGCAGAACATTCCCCTCCCCGCCTTCGCTGTTTGCCCGTGGAAACCACCCTGAGCCCCTGGCGCATGTCCGTCGCCCCCATGATGGACTGGACTGACCGCCACTGCCGTTACTTTCACCGGCTGCTGACGCGCCAGACCCTGCTGTACACCGAGATGGTGAACGCGGGCGGCATCCTGTATGGCGGCACCGAGCGCCACCTGCGCTTCAACGCCGAAGAGCACCCCGTAGCCCTGCAGCTGGGCGGCAACGAGCCCGACAAGCTCGCCCAGGCTGCCAGGCTGGGTGAGGAATGGGGCTACGACGAAATCAACCTGAACTGCGGTTGCCCCAGCGACCGCGTGCAGCGCGGTGCCTTTGGCGCCAGCCTGATGAAGGCCCCCCAGCTGGTGGCTGACGGCGTCAAGGCCATGAAGGACGTGGTTAGCGTGCCCGTCACCGTCAAGCACCGCATCGGCATCGACAAGGTGGAGGACTACGGCTTTGTGCGCGACTTCGTCGGCACCGTGGCCGAGGCCGGGTGCACCGTGTTCATCGTGCATGCGCGCAACGCGTGGCTGCAGGGCCTCTCCCCCAAGGAAAACCGCGACATCCCGCCGCTGCGCTACGAGGTGGTCCACCGCCTCAAGGCCGAGTTTCCGCATTTCACCATCGCCATCAACGGCGGTATCACCGCCGACGCGGTGGTGCAGGAGCAGCTGCAACACCTGGACGGCGTGATGATCGGCCGCGAGGCGTACCACAACCCCTGGTGGCTGGCGCGCTGGGACCAGCTCTACTACGGCGGCGCCCCCTGCCCCCTGACCCGCGAGGAAGTGGAGCTGGCGATGGTGGAATACATGGAGCGCGAGGCCGCACAGCACGGCACCCCCTGGCCCCACATCGCCCGCCACATGCTGGGCCTGCGCCACAGCCTGCCCGGCGCTCGCATCTGGCGCCAGGTGTGGAGCAACCATCTGCTCAAGGACCGCCCCGCGCGGGAAGTGCACGCGCTGGCAATGCAGGCCTATGCCAGTGGAGCGTCGGAGCCCAGCGCTGAGCCCGCAACACTGGACTCCGTGACTACTTAGTCAGCCGCTCCACCCAGGCCGCCAGCGGCTCGGGCCGCCCGAAGAGGTAGCCCTGCAGGCACTCGCACTGGCTTTCGACCAGAAAGTCGGCCTGGGCGCGTGTCTCCACCCCCTCGGCCACCACGCGCAGGTTGAGATGGCGGGCCACCGAGATGATGGACTGCACGATGGCCGTGTCATTGGGGTCGTCGGGCGTGTCGTCCACAAAGCTCTTGTCGATCTTGAGCTCGTAGAGCGGGAGCCGCTTGAGGTAGGCCAGACTCGAATAGCCGGTGCCAAAGTCGTCGATGGAGAAACGCACGCCCAGCTGCACGATCTCGGTCATGCGGGCGATGGTGTCGTCCAGGTCTTCGATGAGCAGGCTTTCCGTCACCTCCAGGATCAGATGGGCCGGGTTGGCGCCGGTGTGGGCCAGGATGTGGCGCACGCGCTCCACAAAGTCGTCCTGGCGGAACTGCCGCTCGCTCACGTTGACGGACAGCGATAGCGCGTGCCCTGCCACCTGCAAGCGTGCCAGGGTCTCACAGGCCTGCTGGATCATCCAGTCGCCCATGCGCAGGATGAGGCCCGAGGCCTCGGCGATGGGGATGAAGCGGCTGGGCGGGACGTTGCCGCGCACGGGGTGGTCCCAGCGCATCAGCAGCTCGCCGCCCACGACGTTGCCCGCAGCGTCCACCTGGTTTTGCACAAAGGCGGCCAACTGGCCCAGGGTTTGCGCTTTTTTCAGGTCCTGCTCCAGCGCCAGGCGCTCCTGCACGTCGGCCTGCATCGCGGCTTCGTAAAAGCGGATGCGGTTGCGACCCAGGTCCTTGGCGCGGTACATGGCCGTGTCGGCCTCCCGCAGAAGGTCTTCCACACCCTCGCCCCGCTTGGGGAAGAGCGTGATGCCGATGCTGCCGGTGGTGCTGTAGAGGTGGGTGTCGATGGTGTAAGGCGCTTCCAGTGCTGTGCGCATTTCTTCGGCCACCAGCAGCGCAGCGCGCCCGGCGGACTCCATGTCCGACGCCACGTTGTGGACCAGCACCACAAACTCGTCGCCGCCCAGGCGCGCCACGGTGTCGCCCGGGCGTTGCAGCTGCGTGAGCCGCTGGGCCACCTGCATGAGCAGCATGTCGCCCACCGTGTGGCCCCGTGCATCGTTGATCTGCTTGAAGTTGTCGAGGTCGATGTAGAGCACCGCCCCCACCTGCGCGGCCTTCAGAGCGTTGGCCAGCGCATGTTCCATGCGGTCCAGCAGCATGCGCCGGTTGGGCAGGCCGGTGAGCGCGTCAAAGTACGCCAGCTGGTGCGACCGCGCCTCGGCCTGCTTGCGTTCGGTGATGTCGCGCGACAGCGCGATGAACCGGGGTTCGTCGCCCGGGGCGGCGCTCTCCTTGCGCGCAATCGACAACTCAAACCAGTGGGTCACCCCGCCCAGCTCCAGCCGGAACTGGTGGCCTGAAGAGTACCCGGTCTTGTGGGCCGCTTGCAGCGCCGCATGGCAGCCGGCAGCGGCTTCGGGGGGGACCACATCGCGCAGCAGGCGGCCCAGAAACATCTCTGGCGGCACAGCCAGCTCTCCCGATCGTGCCGACCGGTAGTGGTGGATGCAGCCGTCCAGCCCCAGTTCGAACAACAAATCAGGAATGGCGCTGAGCGTGCTCTCCAGGTCATCCCGGGTGGCGCGCAGTTCGGCCGTCATGTCCCGCGCCAGTGCCACGGCACGCTCGCGCCCCGTGGCCAGCAGCCAGGTAAACCATGCAAGGATCAGGCTCAGTACCGTGCCCAGCAGGGCCACCGGGTGGTGCCCATCGTCCTGAAAGCGCTGCGCAAAGCCCGGTAGTGGGGCCATGTGCAAGGTCCAGCGGCGCCCGCCCAGCTCCAGCTCGCGCCGCGCCAGCAACGCCGGGGCGCCAGCGCCCAGGACCGGTGCCTTCAGGTTGCTGAACAGCAGCGCGCCCGCTACGGCACCGGCATCTCCTGGTCCGGTGCCGGGGGATGCCGCACCCGCGCCCGGGGTGCTGTCGGTGATCTGCAGGCCGATGTCCGCGTCAAACTCCCGGGACATGCCATGGATCACGTCCTCCATGCGAAACGGAGCGGACACCCAGCCCGCCAGTCCCTGCCGACGCCCTTCCACCTTGCTGTTGTCAGCGTCGGCGCGGTAGAGGGGCATGTACATGACCAGCCCAGGGGCAGCGTTTTGCATCAGGGTCAGTCGCCCGGACAACGCCAGCGCTCCGGTGTCACGGGCCCGGTCCAGCGCCTCCTTGGCAGGGGGAATGGTCAACACATCCAGTCCCAGCGCCTTGAGGTTGGGGCCCTCCAGCGGCTCGATGTGGGTGATGGGTGCCAGCCACTCGCGCTCGCCGGGCGGGCGCACTGCATACTGGTCAAAACCGCGCTGGCGCATGTCCTCCAGATGGGCAGCGAGCGCCTTGCCAGGAAACTGCAGAATCAGCGACACCCCCTGCAGCCCGGGACGGGTTGCCTGCAGCTGCAGCGCGCTCACATAGGCCTGAAACTCCTCGCGGTCGATGCGCTCCGAGCCCTCAAAGTAGCCCTTGACGCCGCGCAACACCACCTCGTAGGTCGCCATGCGGTCCTTGAGGTTGTAAGCAATCTGGTCGGCCGCCACCTCAAAGTTCTGCTCGCGCTTGGTCCTCGTGTTCTTTTCTTCGCTCTGCCAGTACAGGAAGGTCAGCCCCAAGGTCAGCAGCGCGATCAGTGGGGGCAGCACCACGGGCAACCAGCGGTGGTTGCTGGTGCCCGCAACCCCTTCAGACCCCCATGTCGCCTGCCCTGGCGCGGCGAGGTCATCGTTGTCAGGGGCTGGGTGGGGTGTCATGGTGGATGGTGTGACTTCGATGCACCGGCATCGTGCACCGGCGGTGCCGCCCCATTATGAGCATCTGTCCTGCGCCGAAAAGGGGCATTTGCGCGCAAACTGCACAGGCCGGCTCCCAACATGCCGTTTATGCTCGCACCGCTGGGCCAAGGGCTATGCGCCCGCACCCACTTCCCGTATCAACCCTGGCAATACCCATCACAAAGGCCTGGCATGGCATCGCTCGATTTCGACCTGGAGGAATCCCAATTTCGCAGCTGGTATACCGCGCAGGCGGTTGCGCTGGAAGACGCCTGTGCAGCGCTGACCGCGCGGGTGGCGGCGGTGGTGACCCAGGCGGGCGGCGTGGACATCACCAAGGTGGAGGGCCGCGTGAAGGATGTGGACGAGTGCGTGCGCAAGTTCGTGCGCAAATACCGTCCGGCGCTGGAAGAGAGCAACACCCCGTACGACATAAAGGCTTACATCACCGACCTGATTGGCGTGCGGGTGGTGTGCCTGTATGAAGACGAGCTGGAGAAGATTGCCCAGATCGTGCGCGCCCATTTTGCGGTGATCGACGTGACCGACAAGGTCTCGGCGGTGGAAAGCACCGAGGCGTCCTTTGGCTACAAAGGGCTGCACCTGGACTTGCGGCTGAGCGTGGCCGAACGCGACCTGCCGGAGCACGCGGCCTATGCCGAGTGGCCCTTCGAGCTGCAGGTGCGCACCATCATCCAGGACTCGTGGAGCGTGCTGGACCACAAGATTAAGTACAAAAAATCCATCCCGGGCCAGCTCAAGCGGCGCATCAACGTGCTGTCCGCCCTGTTCGAGCTGGCCGACCGCGAGTTCCGACAGATCCGCGATGCCACGGCGGCCGAGTTGCTGCAGGCCCCCGACGAAACCGCCGAACCCGCAACCGATGTCGCCGCCGATTTGCAGGCTCCCACCCGCGCAGCCGCCACCAGCAGCGAACTGAACGCGTTCACGTTCTTGAAGATCGCCACGCATTTTTTCAAGGACTTCGAATTCGAGCCGTCCAAGGTCGATGGGTTTGTGGACGACATCCAGGCCTGGTCAGCCGGCATGACACGTGCGCGCTTCAACAGTCTCATGCGCGAGACGATCGGAGTGGTCAAACGCTACAAGCAGCACTTTGAAGAGCAAAACCCGCAGGGCAGCTTCAACCCGTACACCGTGATCCGGCACTGCCTGTATCTGAGTAACAAGACGGCGTTCCGCCCCGCACTGCGCAACTCGGCCCGCGAGTCGTTCGAGGCCTGGCTGAGCGACAACGCGGAGCCCAAAGTGCAGGGTTGAGGCGAAAATCGGCGCAAGCGCTAGTGCTAATTGCCTGAGTTGCTATCATTTTTGATAGCTGCGCAGCCTTCGTCGCCGAACCGGCGCGCCGCCCCTGGGGCCACGTCAATTTGTCGCATAGGCGACTGGACATTGGTGGTTTTACTCCATGCGCTTGTTACCAAGTGCTGCTATATTGCACTGCAACAAAACGGAGTTTCGCCCCATGCTGTACCACCTCTACGAAACCCAGCGCTCCTTGATGGAGCCCTTCACAGATTTTGCGCAGGCGGCTTCCAAGTTGTTCAGCAACCCCGTCTCGCCGCTGAGCCAAACCTCAGCAGCACAGCGCATGGCTGCCGGTTACGACCTGCTCTACCGCCTGGGCAAGGACTACGAAAAGCCCGCCTTCGACATCCACACGGTCGACGTGGACGGTATCGGTGTCGCCATCCATGAACGCATTGAGGTCGACAAGCCGTTTTGCGAGCTGCGCCGCTTCAAGCGCTTTTCGGACGACCCTGCCACGCTGACCAAGCTCAAGGGCCAGCCCGTGGTGCTGATCGTGGCACCGCTGTCCGGTCATTACGCCACGCTGCTGCGCGACACAGTGCGCACCATGCTTAAGGACCACAAGGTCTACATCACCGACTGGAAGAACGCCCGCCTGGTGCCGCTGTCGGAGGGGGAGTTCCACCTCGACGACTACGTCAACTACGTGCAGGACTTCATCCGCCATCTGCAAGGCATCTACGGCAACTGCCACGTGATCAGTGTGTGCCAACCCACGGTGCCCGTGCTGGCAGCCGTTTCGCTGATGGCCAGCCGCGGCGAGAAAACGCCCCTGACGATGACCATGATGGGTGGCCCGATCGACGCTCGCAAGTCGCCCACGGCAGTGAACAATCTGGCGACCAACCGCAGCTACGAGTGGTTTGAGAACAACGTGATCTACCGCGTGCCGGAGAAATTTCCCGGCGCGGGCCGCCGCGTGTACCCGGGGTTTTTGCAGTACACCGGTTTTGTGGCCATGAACCCGGACCGCCATGCGACCAGCCACTACGATTATTTCAAGGACCTGATCAAGGGCGACGACGCAAGTGCCGAGGCGCACCGCAAGTTCTACGACGAGTACAACGCCGTGCTGGACATGGATGCGGACTACTACCTCGAAACCATCCAGACCGTGTTCCAGGATTACAAGCTGGTGAACGGCACCTGGGATGTGCGCTCACCCGCCGGCAAGCTGGAGCGCGTGCGTCCGCAAGACATCAAGACCACAGCCCTCTTCACGGTGGAAGGCGAGCTGGACGACATCTCTGGCTCGGGCCAGACCGAAGCGGCCCACGACCTGTGCAGCGGCATCGTACGCAAGGAGCAGCGCCACCTGGAAGCCAAGGGCGCAGGCCACTACGGTATCTTCAGCGGCCGCCGCTGGCGCGACATCGTGTACCCCAAGGTGCGCGCATTCATCCTGGAACACGAATTGCCTGCCAAGCCCGCCACTGTGGCCACAGCCCCCACACCGGCCCCCAAGCTCGCCAGCCCTGCACCAGCCCCTGCCAAGGTGGCCAGCAAGCCCGCTCCGGCAGCCAAACCCGCCGCCACCAAGGTGATCAAGCCGACCAAGGCGCCTACAGCAGCAGCCAAGCCTGCCCCAGCCCGCGCTGCGGCCAAGCCCGTGGCGGCCACCGCTGTGGCCACCCGCTGGGTGCAGCCCGCGGCGGCGCCCACAGGTGCAGCGCAGGCGCCCACCGCTGATCTGGCCACGGCCCAGACCAGCGCCACAGCGGCGCCATCCACCCGCAGCGGCAGCAAGAGCAAGGCGCGCAAGGCTTGAGCCACCCCGCCTCCGCCAGCACGACCCCATCCCACGCTGCCCTCACCGACTTGGCAGCGCGGATTGATGCCGCCCTGCCCCAGACGCAGTGCACACGCTGCGGCTATCCAGACTGCGCCAGCTATGCGCAGGCCATCGCCCAGGGGGAGGCGGCCATCACCCAGTGCCCTCCGGGCGGTGCTGAGGGCGTGGCCCGCCTGGCCGCCATCACGGGCCATGCCGTGGCGCCCTTGAGCGCCGACCATGGGGTGGAGGCACCGCGCAGCGTGGCCTTCATCGACGAGGCGTGGTGCATTGGCTGCACCTTGTGCATCATGGCCTGCCCCACCGACGCCATCGTGGGCTCCAACAAGAAAATGCACACCGTCATCGAGCCTTACTGCACAGGGTGCGAGATGTGCATCCCGGTCTGCCCGGTAGATTGCATCCAGCTCGACAACGCCAGCGGCATGGCCACCGGATGGGCTGCGTGGTCTGATGCGCTCGCGGTCCAAGCCAAACAGCGGTATCAGCAACACCGTCAGCGGGTGCCGCTGGAGGATGTAGAGGACGAAGGCTCCGGAGCGCAGGCCGATTCGACATCGGCCGCCACCCACAGCCCAGCCGCCGCTGCGGTGGCCGCCGAGGGCATGGAGGCACGCAAGGCGGCCATTGCCGCCGCCATGGAGCGCGCACGGCAACTGCGTGAAAAGGGAGCGCGCTGAGAACGGCACCTGGTCCGCTGGACCAGCAACCGCCTGTCTGCGGGTTACCGCGCGGCCAGCGACTTGTACACGCCGCAGCCCACGTACCAGTCCCCCACCCGGCTCACGTAGGACATCTTGGTTTGCACCGCGCCGGTGGCCGGGTTGTTGATGTCGTACTCCACCCACCCCGGGGCGCGGTCGGCCTGGGTCACGATGTCGCTCACCAGCCGGTCGCCGGCAATGCCGGGGATGTCTTGTACCCGCGTGCCCACCTTGGCCGGGTTGCCGCCAAAGGCCAGATAGGTCCCCCCGGCGTCCAGCACAAACACATACATGTCACGGTCATGGTAGGGCTGGGTCTTGTCGGTGACGCTGCGCAGGAATTGATCGCGCGAACTGGTCTTGTGCAGCGCCACCGCCTTGTTCACCAAGGCCACTGCCTCATCGGCTGTGCCCTGCTGCAGGCGAAACGCCGCCACCGCTTGCGACAGGGTGGACGCGCGGTGCTCCAGTGCCTCGGCCTGCGAGACCGCGTGGCCCACCATCTGGGCGTTGTGCTGCGTGATCTGATCGAGCTGCTGCACGGCGGAGCTGACTTCGCTCAGTCCCGTGCTTTGCTCGGCGCTGGAGCCGGAGATCTCGGTCATGCTCGCCGCCACACTGCGGATACCGCTGGCCATGTTGGCAATGCCCTCGCCCGCCGATCGGATCAACCCGGCGCTGGCCTCCACCTGGTTGACCGAGGCGCCGATCAGCTCGCGGATCTCCCGCGCCGCATCACCCGAGCGCTTGGCCAGCGTGCGCACCTCGCCCGCCACCACGGCAAAGCCACGGCCCTGCTCACCCGCACGGGCGGCCTCCA
This sequence comes from Acidovorax sp. Root568, assembly GCF_001427445.1. Classification (NCBI taxonomy): domain Bacteria; kingdom Pseudomonadati; phylum Pseudomonadota; class Betaproteobacteria; order Burkholderiales; family Comamonadaceae; genus Acidovorax; species Acidovorax sp. Root568. Next base: position 558,511 of record NZ_LMGP01000010.1, read on the forward strand.
CCGCAGCGTTCAGGGCCAGGATGTTGGTCTGAAACGCAATGCTGTCGATGACACCAATGATCTCGGTCATGCGGCGCGCGCTTTGCTGGATGGCCTCCACCGACTGCACGGCGCGGGCCATGGCCTCGGCGCCGGTGTCGGCTGCCTTGCGTACTTCTGCGGCGCGGGCATCGGCGCTGCGCGCGGTCTGTGCGTTGCTCTGCACGGCCGACGACAGCTGCTCCACGCTGGCAGCCGTCTGCTCCAGGTTGGCCGCCTGCTGTTCGGTGCGATCGGCCAGCGACCGGTTACCTTGCGCCAGGCTTTGTCCCGCATGGGCCACCAATGCGGCATTGCTGCGGATATCGGCCACCATGGCCGACAGTGCGAGCACCATGCGGTCCAGCGACTGGGCCATGGACCCGACCTCGTCCCGTCCATACACACCCGCCCTGGCACACAAGTCACCGCGTGTGGTCTGCTCCATCGCATGCGACAAGCCTTGCAGGTCGGATGCCAGACCCGCATACAACGCGCACAGTGCATACAGAACCACGGCGGCTGCCAATGCCACCGCCCACCACGGAGCATCCAAGGCGGCCATCGCCAGGGCGCCAGCCATCACCACGCCCAGCGTCACCAGTTTGCCCGGCAGGTGCCACCTGCGCATCCACCAGAGCCCGGGGCGCAGCGGTAGGAATCCAGACATCTTGTCTCCGTTATCGTTTTTGAATGTGGGCCATGCTATGTGCCCGCTCTTACGTCGGATTGACAACTCGGCATGGGGTAAACAGTGCTTGACTCCGCACCTGGCCCCGCCCCTCGCCATGGACGGCGCGACACCCTGCTCCGTGCCGTGGGCGTATGCCCTTCGCCCATAATGTCGCTCCATGAATCCCCTGCTCTCCCAACTCCAGCCTTACCCCTTCGAGCGGCTGCGGCAACTCTTTGCGGGAGTCACACTCCCGGCGGCTTACAGCCCCATCAGCCTGGGCATGGGTGAGCCGCGCCATCCTACACCGCAGTTCATTAAAGATGCACTCAGTAACAACCTGGGCGGACTGGCCAGCTACCCTGCCACCGCAGGCGAACCCAAGCTGCGCGAGGCCTTCACCCAGTGGATACAACAGCGCTATGCGCTGACCCTGGACCCGGGCACCCAGGTGCTGCCCGTCAACGGTTCGCGTGAGGCACTGTTTGCATTTGCGCAGACCATCATCGATCCCTCGCAAGGCCAGCCGCTGGTCGTCTGCCCCAATCCGTTTTATCAAATCTATGAAGGTGCCGCCTTGCTGGCAGGAGCCCAGCCGTACTACGCGGCCAGCGACCCCGGCCGCAACTTTGCGGTGAACTGGGACGCAGTGCCCGAGGCTGTGTGGCAACGCACCCAGCTGCTCTTCGTCTGCTCCCCTGGCAACCCCACGGGCGCCGTGATGCCGCTCAGCGAGTGGAAGAAGCTGTTTGAGCTGAGCGACCGCTACGGTTTTGTGATTGCCTCGGACGAGTGCTACAGCGAGATCTATTTCCGCGACGAGCCGCCCCTGGGCGGCCTGCAGGCTGCGGCGCAGCTGGGGCGCGGCGACTTCAAGAACCTGATCTCCTTCACCAGTCTGTCCAAACGCAGCAATGTGCCCGGCATGCGCAGCGGCTTCGTGGCTGGCGACGCAGCGCTGATCAAGTCGTTCTTGCTCTACCGCACCTACCACGGCAGCGCCATGAGCCCCATCGTGCAGGCCGCCAGCATCGCTGCCTGGGGTGATGAAAAGCACGTGGTAGACAACCGGGCGCTGTACCGCAAGAAGTTTGCCCAGGTCACACCGCTGCTGGCTGGCGTGATGGAAGTCGCCCTGCCGGATGCCGGTTTTTACCTGTGGGCCAAAGTACCGGAAGCCCTGGGGATGGACGATGCCGAGTTCGCGCGCGCCCTGCTGGCTCAATACAATGTCACGGTGCTGCCCGGCAGCTACCTGGCCCGCGAGGCCCAGGGGAGCAACCCTGGCGCCCAGCGCGTGCGCATGGCCCTAGTGGCCGAAGCCGAAGAATGCGTGGAAGCTGCGCTGCGCATCGTGCAATTCATCCAATCCCGTACTGCCTGATCTGATCGACAACAACATGACACAACAACTCCAAACCCTCATCGACAACGCCTGGGAAAACCGCGCCAGCCTCTCGCCCGCCGCCGCCCCCAAGGAGATCCAGGACGCCGTCGAGCATGTGATTGCCGAGCTGAACAATGGCAAGCTGCGCGTGGCCACCCGCGAAGGCGTGGGCCAGTGGACAGTGCACCAGTGGATCAAGAAAGCCGTGCTGCTGTCGTTCCGCCTCAAGGACAACGAGGTCGTCAAGGCTGGCGACCTGGGCTTTTACGACAAGGTGCAGACCAAGTTTGCCCACCTGTCCGAAGAAGAAATGAAAGCCACCGGCGTGCGCGTGGTGCCACCCGCCGTGGCCCGCCGTGGCAGCTTCATCGCCAAGGGCGCGATCCTGATGCCGTCGTACGTGAACATCGGCGCCTACGTGGGCGAAGGCACCATGGTCGACACCTGGGCCACCGTGGGTTCGTGCGCACAGATTGGCTCCAACGTGCACCTGTCGGGTGGCGTGGGCATTGGCGGTGTGCTGGAGCCTCTGCAGGCCGGCCCCACCATCATTGAAGACAACTGCTTCATCGGCGCCCGCTCCGAGGTGGTCGAAGGCGTAGTGGTCGAAGAAAACTCCGTACTGGGCATGGGTGTCTACCTGGGCCAGAGCACCCCGATCTTCAACCGTGCTACCGGCGAAATCAGCTACGGCCGCGTGCCCTCGGGCTCGGTGGTGGTCAGCGGCAACCTGCCCAAGACGGCCGCCAACGGCACGCCCTACAGCATGTACGCTGCCATCATCGTCAAGCAAGTCGATGCGCAAACGCGCTCCAAGACCAGCATCAACGACCTGCTGCGCGACTGATTGACGGGGATCTGCGGACGGCCCGGGCCGTTCGCCCCACCGACAGAGACTGACAACAAGAGGGAAACACCATGAGCACGATGGAACGAATTCTTCGCCTGATGGCAGAGAAAAAGGCCTCCGACGTCTATCTGTCGGCCAACGCGCCTGCGCTGATCAAGATCAACGGCGAGTGCGTGCCCATCAACAACCAGATACTGCCGCCCGATGCGCCGCGCAACCTGCTGTCCGAAGTGGTCCCCCCGGACCGTATCGAAGAGCTGGAAGAAACCGGCGAACTCAACATGGGTGTGCCGCTCAGCGGCGTGGGTCGCTTCCGGGTCAGCGCCATGCGCCAGCGTGGCAGCTATGCGGTGGTGATCCGCTTCATCTCCCAGCAGATTCCCGAGTTCGATTCCTTGGGCCTGCCTCCGGTGATGCGCGAACTCATCTTGGAAAAACGCGGACTGATCCTGATGGTGGGTGCCACGGGTTCCGGCAAGAGCACTTCGCTGGCGTCGATGATCGACACCCGCAACGAGGCGCTGACAGGCCACATCCTCACCATCGAGGACCCGGTCGAATACCAGTTCAAGAACAAGAAATCCATCGTCAACCAGCGCGAGATCGGCAGCGACACCCAGTCCCTGCAGACGGCCCTGAAAAACGCGCTGCGCCAGGCGCCCGACGTGATCCTGATCGGCGAAATCCGCGACCGCGAAACCATGTCGGCCGCCATCGCCTATGCGCAGTCGGGTCACCTGTGCCTGGCCACGCTGCACGGCAACAACAGCTACCACGCGCTCAACCGCATCTTGTCGTTCTACCCCGTCGAAGTACGACCCACCATGCTGGGCGACTTGGCATCGGCACTCAAAGCCGTGGTTTCCCAGCGTCTGGTGCGCAAGACCGACGGCGGCCGGGTGCCGGCAGTTGAAGTCATGCTCAACACCAAGCTGGTGTCCGATCTCATCGAAAAAGGGGACTTCTCGGGCGTCCGTGAGGCCATGGAAAAATCCATGGCCGAAGGATCGCAGACCTTTGAAGAAGCGCTGGCCCGCCTCATCATGGATGCGCAGATCGACCGCAAGGAAGGCATGGCCTACGCCGATTCGCCCACCAACCTGATGTGGCGCCTGCAAAACGACTTTTCCCTGGCCGCCAACGCCGCCAAGGCCCAGAAAGAAGCACGCGATGCACCCGACGATACACCGTCGTTCACCGAGATCGTGCTGGACGTCAAGCCGGCGGCGTGATGTGACGCCCCTTGAGCGGCCTGCGGAGCCCTCCCTCAGGGGAACGACGCGCTCGGTGCTTGGCATCCCTTGCTTGGCGGCTCTGGCCTGGGCCACGCAGCGCCAATGCCTGTACCCATGATCGCAGCCCGGCTGCCTGTCTCCATTCCCTGACCCCATCCCATGTCCCGAACCCTGCACCTGGCTGAACAGCTCATCTCCCTGCCCTCCATCACGCCGGAGGACGCCGGCTGCCTGGATCTGCTGGCCACACGGCTCGCTCCGCTCGGGTTTGTGTGCGAACGACTGGACAGTGGCCCCACAGACTTCCGTGTCAGCAATTTGTGGGCAAAGCGACCGGTAGCGCTAGTGAATCATGCCTCATCCGCTATCAAAACAGTGGTATTCGCAGGCCATACCGATGTCGTCCCCACTGGCCCGCTGGCCCAGTGGAGCAGCGACCCGTTCGTGCCCACCCATAAGGACGGCAAGCTCTATGGCCGGGGTGCGAGCGACATGAAGACCTCCATCGCAGCCTTTGTGGTCGCGGTGGAAGAGTTCCTGGCCGCCACGCCCGCACCGCTGATCGAGCTGGCCTTTTTGCTGACCAGTGACGAGGAAGGTCCTTCCGTTGACGGCACCAAGGTCGTGGTCGAGCAGCTCCAGGCACGTGGCGAAAAGCTTGATTACTGCATCGTGGGCGAACCGACCTCGGTCGAGAAAACCGGTGACATGATCAAGAATGGACGTCGTGGCACCTTGAGTGGCAAGCTCAGCGTACGCGGTGTCCAAGGCCACATCGCCTACCCACAACTGGCCCGCAACCCCATCCACCAGGCCCTGCCCGCTCTGGCAGAACTGGCCTCCACTATGTGGGACAACGGCAATGCGTTCTTTCCGCCCACTAGTTGGCAGATCAGCAACATCCATGGCGGCACCGGCGCCACCAACGTGATCCCGGGCGAGGTGGTGATCGACTTCAACTTCCGCTTCTCGACCGAATCGACGGCAGAGGGGCTGCAGCAGCGCGTGCACGCCGTGCTTGACCGCCACGGCCTCGAATATGACCTGCGCTGGACGCTGGGCGGCCAGCCCTTCCTCACCACGCCCGGTGAACTGGTGGGCGCCGTGCAGCAGGCCATCGCCTCCGAGACAGGCATCACCACCGAACTCTCCACCACCGGTGGTACCAGCGACGGGCGTTTCATTGCCCAGATCTGCCCCCAGGTGATCGAACTGGGCCCGTCCAATGCAACGATCCACAAGATCGACGAGCATGTGGTGGTGGCCGATATCGAGCCGCTCAAGAACATCTACCGCCGCACGCTGGAGAACCTGCATGCACAGGCCCTGGCGGCCCAGGCGGTGGCCGCATGAGCAAGGCAACCAGCCACAATCCACCGGCAGTTGCAGGTGACACCGTTGGCGCACTGATCGAATGGGGCACTCAGCAGCTGGAGTCGGCCGGCGTCTCGTTCGGCCATGGCACCACCAATGCGCACGACGAAGCTGCATGGCTCGTGTTGTGGCGCCTGGGCCTGCCGCTGGATAGCGACCTCTCCGATGCACCAGAGTCCATCAAAAACAAGCCGGTAGCGCCCGCAGAAAAAGCGTTGGTTGCTACACTTTTTGAAGAACGCATTGCCAGTCGCAAGCCTGCCGCCTACCTCACGCGCGAGGCCTGGCTCCAGGGCGTGCCGTTCTATGTGGACGAGCGCGCCATCGTGCCGCGCAGCTTCATTGCAGAGCTGCTGGTGGACGGCAGCGTGGACGATTTCCTGAGCGACCGTACCCATCGGGTGCTGGACCTTTGCACGGGCAATGGCAGCCTGGCTGTGCTGGCGGCGATGGCCTGGCCCGAAGTCGAAGTGACCGGTGCAGATATTTCGCCCGACGCCTTGGCCGTGGCACGCATCAATGTGGACAAACATGGGCTGCAGGACCGTATCACCTTGCAGTTGTCCGATGGACTGAGTGCCCTGCCCGGCCCCTGGGACCTGATCCTGTGCAACCCGCCCTACGTCAACGCCGACAGCATGGCCGTGCTACCTAGCGAATACCGCGCAGAGCCCGAACTGGCCCTCGCCGGTGGCAAGGACGGCATGGACTTTGTGCGCCAGCTGTTTGCCGCCGCGCCCGCTTGCATGAGCGAAGACGCCGTGATCATTCTGGAGATCGGCAACGAGCGCGCTTATTTTGAGGCGGCCTTTCCGCAATTGCCGGTTTTCTGGCTCGATACCAGTGCAGGAGAAGACCAGGTTTTGCTGGTCACCCGGCAGGCGCTGGCTGCCCAAACCCGGCTCACGGCACAATAGAGCCCTTTACGCCACCTTTTGCAGTTGCAGCGGCTGTGCCGCTGGCAGTTGCGCTGGCCCCCAGAGTTTTGCATGCCACCCGCCTCGTGCGGGTGCGCTTTTTTCTGATTCCCGGATGATCACCCTCAAGAACGTTACCCTGCGCCGAGGCACGAAAGTCGTGCTCGACAGCGTGTCCACCACCATCAACCCCGGCGAAAGCGTCGGGCTTGTGGGCCGCAATGGCGCGGGCAAGTCCAGCCTGTTTGCGCTGCTCAGTGGCAAGCTCCATGAAGATGGCGGGGATTTTCACATCCCGTCGAGCTGGCGGATGGCCGAGGTCGCGCAGAACATGCCCGAGACCGACCAGTCGGCCACCGATTTTGTGCTCGAAGGCGACACGCGTCTGGCCGAGGTGCAACGCCAGTTGGCCGAAGCCGAGGCCAGCGACGATGGGATGGCCATTGCCCATGCCTATTCGGACCTGCATGACGCCGGCGCGCACGATGCCGTGGCGCGTGCCCAGGCGCTGATCCTGGGCCTGGGTTTTCGCGTGAGCGAACTCGACCAGCCCGTCAACAGCTTCTCCGGTGGCTGGCGCATGCGACTGCAATTGGCTCGCGCGCTGATGTGTCCCAGCGACCTCCTGCTGCTGGACGAGCCCACCAATCACTTGGATTTGGACGCTCTGGTCTGGCTCGAGGCCTGGCTCAAGCGCTACGCGGGCACCATGATCGTGATCAGCCACGACCGCGAGTTTCTGGACGCCATCACCAACGTCACGCTGCAAATCCAGCAAGGCGAGTTGAACCGCTACGGTGGCAATTACAGCAAGTTCGAAGAGCTACGCGCCCAGCAGCTCGAACTGCAACAGGCCAGCTTTGCCAAGCAGCAGGAGAAGATGGCCCACTTGCAGAAATTCATCGACCGCTTCAAGGCCAAGGCCAGCAAGGCCAAGCAGGCGCAAAGCCGGGTCAAGCAACTCGAACGCATGGAGAAAATCGGGCCTGTGCTCGCCGAGGCGGACTTCACTTTCGAGTTCAAGGAACCGGCCAACTTGCCCAACCCAATGCTGGCCATCAGCGACGCCTCGTTCGGCTATGTGGACGACGAGGGTACGCCCACCACCATTCTTACGGACGTCAACCGTTCGGTGCTGGCGGGGCAGCGCATCGGCATCCTGGGCGCCAACGGGCAGGGCAAGTCCACGCTGGTCAAGACCATTGCGCGCACCATGAAAGCACTGGGCGGCAGCATCACCGAGGGCAAGGGCCTGAACATTGGCTACTTTGCCCAGCAGGAACTCGACGTGCTGCGCCCCAGCGAACACCCGCTGGAGCACATGATCCGCTTGGCCAAAGAGCTGGGGCCTGATGCCAAGCAACCCAGCCGGGAGCAGGATCTGCGCAGCTACCTGGGCAGCTTCAACTTCACCGGGGACATGGTCAAACAGGCCGTGGGCACCATGAGCGGCGGTGAAAAAGCGCGCCTGGTGCTGGCCATGATCGTATGGCAGCGCCCCAACCTGCTGCTGCTGGACGAGCCTACCAACCACCTGGACCTGGCCACCCGCGAGGCCCTGGCGATGGCGCTCAACGACTTCGATGGCACTGTGATGCTGGTCAGCCACGACCGCGCGCTGCTGCGCTCGGTCTGCGAGGACTTCTGGATGGTGGGCCGGGGTGTGGTCGGCCCGTTCGATGGCGACCTGGACGACTATCAACGTTACCTGCTCGAAGAGTCCAAGCGCCTGCGCGAAGAAGCACGCCTTGCCGAGCAGGCGCAGGCCTCACAAGCTCCTGCAGCAGCCCCAACCGCAACACCAGCACCCGTGGTCGCTCTGGCCTCCGTTGCCGCGCCAGCACCGGCTCCCGCTCCGTCCCCTTCGCGTGATGGGCGCGAGCAGCGCAAGCTTGACGCTCAAACGCGCCAGCAGCTGGCCGAAAAGACCCGGCCACTCAAAAAAGAGCTGGAACAGATCGATAAACGCTTGACGGCCCTGAGCGCAGAACGCACCCAATTGGAGCAAAAACTGACGGAAGCCTTGCCTCCTGCAGAGATCGCCGAGTGCGGCCGGCGATTGAAAGCCGGAAATGATGAAACGGAAAAACTGGAAGAGCGGTGGCTGGAAATTTCTTCCGAACTCGAAGAAATTTCAGCGGCATCGGTGGGCTAGAGATGTAAAGTCCTGTAAATTCCTTCCAGAATTTTCCGGACTTTCCATTGATCCATCTCGCTTTTATGCTATCAAATGTGTAGCTATTTTTAGTGTAAATCTACAGGCTATTGCGGTTGCATTTTTTTGCGAAAGGTTGTCAACGGACTGTGGACCGCCCGCGTTGTTGGTACATCACAGGAGTTTTCCACCATGAATACCACCGCAATCTTGTCCTCTTGGCCCGAAGACGAACGCGACCGCAAGCGCGCACCAGCCCCCTTCTAAAGCGCTGCGACCTTGCCTCTGTTGTGTAGCCACACAGTGCACATCAAGCATAAACCATACCAAGGCATGAGAAATGTGGCCACATTGGCTCCATATTTCTCAGGTGGACCATAGCAAGGTCGGAGTTAACCCCCGCAATTCTTGCAAGTCCCAACAAAAAACCCCGCAGATGCGGGGTTTTTTGTTGGTCCAAAAGGACGGAACAGCCTTTAGCCCATGTGCAGGCCGCCATTGACCGAAAAGTCTGCACCGGTGGCGTATCCGCCCTCTTCCGAGGCCAGCCAGGCGATGATCGATGCAATCTCGCTGGGCTCACCCAGGCGTTTGACAGGCACCGTGGCGACAATCTTTTCCAGGACATCCGGGCGAATTGCCTTGACCATGTCAGTGCCGATGTAGCCTGGGCTTACCGTGTTGACGGTGACGCCCTTGGTGGCCAGTTCCTGCGCCAGGGCCATCGAGAAGCCATGCATGCCTGCCTTGGCGGCGGAATAGTTGGTTTGCCCCGCCTGACCTTTTTCGCCGTTGACGGAGCTGATGTTGATGATGCGGCCCCAGCCCTTTTCCACCATGTCAGACACCACCTGTTTGGTGACATTGAACATGCTGTTGAGGTTGGTTTCGATCACGGCGTCCCAGTCTTCGCGCGACATCTTGAGGAACATGCGGTCGCGTGTGATGCCAGCGTTGTTCACCAGCACGTCAATGGTGCCGTGCTCTGCCTTGGTCTTGCCAAAGGCTTCCACAGTGGAATCCCAATCACCCACGTTACCGACCGACGCATAAAACGTGTAGCCCAGGGCCTTTTGCTCTGCCAGCCATTTGGCGTGGTCCCGTGTCGGGCCGCAACCAGCGATGACTTTGAAACCTTCCTTGTGCAGGCGCTGGCAAATGGCGGTACCGATGCCTCCCATGCCACCGGTGACATACGCGACTTTCTGGCTCATGTGATTTCTCCTTGTTAGTGATTGGCTCAGGACCCACTCTACCGAAGAAATTGGGCACTGCCGTGAAGGAAAACACTGAAGCCCTTTCCTTTTTGACATATCCACATGCGTCACACAGCTGACGCGAGGCACGCTTAGCGACGCGTCACCGGCGTAGCGCCTGCAGATGCACCAAATGGAGGCAGCGGATCGGCTGCTGTGGACTGCGGCCCCCCCGCAAGGACTGGCTTGAAACGCAGGCGCTGTGTTGCGCTAGACGTGCCGTGGCGCCAGCGGCAAGGATTCCCATCCCGGCTTGGCGAACAGATAACCTTGCTGGTAGCGAACGCCCACCGAACTCAGGTAGGCGGACTCAGCCGAGGTTTCGATGCCCTCCGCCACAATGTCGATGGACAAACGTTGGCAGACCAGCGCAATGCCGCACACGATTGCCTGTCGCACGGGGTCCTGATCGATGTTGCGAATCAGCTCCATGTCGATCTTGAGCACATGGGGCTGAAATTGCACCAGCATGTTCAGCCCCGCGTAGCCCGCACCAAAGTCGTCGATGGCCGTAATGAGGCCCTGGCGCCGGTATTCATTGAAGATGGACTTCAGGTGTGCACCATTGCTGACCTGCTCGCCCTCCGTCACCTCGAACATGATCCGGTTGTGCGGAAAATCGAACTCTTCAGCCGCCTCCATGGTGGCGCGGATGCAGGTCTCGGGCCGATACACCGCATTGGGCAGAAAGTTGATGCTCAGTCGGCAGTCTGGCAGGCTGGCGAGCCCCAGGCGCGACGCTAGTTCAATGGCCTTGACGCGGCACGCCTGGTCAAACCGGTAGCGGTTGGTGTCATCCACCCACGACAGCACCGTCCCGGCCGACTCGCCATCTGCACCGCGCACCAACGCTTCGTAGGCGAACGGGCGATCCAACTCCAGGTCCATGATGGGCTGGAACGCCATCGTGAAATCGAACGGAAGCTGCGTCTTGTCACGACAGGATTGGCAGCCCACAGGTTCGAAGGGTTGGGCAAAAATGGTCACTGTCATGGACAAACATCGTAACGCATCAGTACAAACTTGCGCTCTCCCAGCACCAGTGCAAAGCGAAGCCTTTCGCTTGTCGCAAAGCTATCTGGGTTGAAAGGTTGCGATCCGGACACGGCACTCGCAGACGCTGTCAATCCGCTCTCTGTACCGTCCGTTCAGCAAAATCAATAAAAAAAGGCCGCATGGAAATGCGGCCTTTTGACTGAGACTGGCAGTGACTTCGATCAACGCGTCGTTGGCACCACGCCAGTTGCCCCAAGATGAAGCTGAGGCTCAGCGCTCCAAAGCCAGCGACACGCCCATGCCACCACCGATACACAGCGCGGCCAGGCCCTTCTTCGCGTCACGGCGCTGCATTTCGTGCAAGAGCGTGACCAGAATGCGGCAGCCCGACGCGCCGATGGGGTGGCCGATGGCGATGGCCCCACCGTTCACGTTGACCTTGGCGGGGTCAATGGCCAGTTCCTTGTTCACAGCGCAGGCCTGTGCGGCGAAGGCTTCGTTCAGCTCGAACAGGTCCACATCGGCGGCGTTCCAGCCTGCGCGCTGCAAGGCCTTGCGCGAGGCCGGCACGGGGCCCATGCCCATGGTGGCAGGGTCCAGGCCGCTGGTGCCAAAAGCGGCGATGCGCGCCAGAGGCTTGAGGCCAAGGGCGGCAGCCTTCTTGGCGCTCATCACCACCACAGCAGCGGCGCCATCGTTCAGGCCCGATGCGTTGCCGGCGGTCACGCTGCCCGCCTTGTCAAAGGCGGGGCGCAGGCCGGCCAGGGCTTCAGCGTTGGTCTTGCGGTTGAGGTACTCGTCGGTGTTGAACAGGATGGGGTCACCCTTCTTCTGCGCCAGGCTCACGCCGACGATTTCATCGGCGAACTTGCCAGCATCTTGTGCAGCAGCTGCCTTTTGCTGGCTGGCCAGGGCCAGTGCGTCCTGCATGTCGCGGGTGATGCCGTATTGCTTGGCCACGTTTTCAGCCGTGATGCCCATGTGGTACTGGTTGTACACGTCCCACAAGCCGTCCACGATCATGGTGTCGATCAGCTTCCAGTCGCCCATGCGCTGGCCGTCGCGCGAGTTGGGCAGCACGTGCGGCGCCAAGCTCATGCTCTCCTGGCCGCCGGCCACGACGATCTCGCTGTCGCCCCAGGCCACAGCCTGGGCAGCCAGCATGACCGCCTTCAAACCGGAGCCGCACACTGCGTTGATGGTGAGTGCAGGGGTTTCCTTGGCCACGCCCGCCTTCATGGAGGCCTGACGCGCGGGGTTCTGGCCCACGCCAGCTGCCAGCACCTGGCCCATGATGACTTCGCCGATCTGGTCGGACGAGAGACCTGCGCGCGCGATGGCTTCACGGATCACGATAGCGCCGAGTTCGGTCGCAGGCGTCTTGGCCAGCGAGCCACCAAACTTGCCCACAGCAGTGCGAGCGGCAGAAACGATGACGATGTCTTCCATGGAATGTCCTTGTAGTGGTGAGTGGTGGTTCAGTGATTCTCGCAGCGCCAAAAGTCAGGACTTTTGCGTATCAGGCTTTCTGCTTGACATAGCGGCCGGGCGCGGGCTCGATGGCCTTGAACTTGGTGCCTTTGCCATAGGCCTTGGGCGCGGCAATCTGTTTGCCCGCATGGCTCTTGAGCCAGCCTGACCAGTCGGTCCACCAGCTGCCGGGGTGCTCGGTAGCGCCTTCCAGCCATTGGTCCAGCGTGCCTGGGAACTTGCCGTCGGCGCGGGTCCAGTGGCTGCGCTTGCCCTTGGCGGGTGGGTTGATCACGCCCGCGATGTGGCCTGAGGCGCCCATCACAAAACGCTTCTTGCCCGGCAGCACCTGGGTGGACGCATAAGCGGCCGTGGCGGGCACGATGTGGTCTTCGCGCGAGCCGTAGATGTAGACAGGCAGGTCGAGGCTGCCCAGGTCCAGCTTTTCGCCGCACACGGTGAGCTTGCCCGGCTTGACCAGGTTGTTTTCGAGGTAGAAATTGCGCAAGTACCAGGCGTAGAACGGGCCGGGAAGACTGGTGCTGTCGCTGTTCCAGTACAGCAGGTCAAACGGCGGCGGCGTTTCGCCTTTGAGGTAGTTGCCCACCACGTAGTTCCAGACCAGATCGTTGGGTCGCAAGAAGCTGAAGGTGGACGCCAGGTCCTGCCCCTTCATCAGCCCGCCATGGCCCATCTGCATCTCGCGGAACTTGACGAACGCTTCATCGATGAACACGTCCAGAATGCCCGTATCGGTGAAGTCGATCAGCGTGGTGAGGAAGGTGGCACTGGCCACGGGCTCGTCGCCGCGCGCTGCCAGCACCGCCAGCGCATTGGACAGGATGGTGCCGCCCACGCAAAAACCCAGCGCGTTGATCTGCTCGGCACCGGTGATGTTCTGCACTACGTCGATGGCGGCCATGGCGCCATCTTCCACGTAGTCGTCCCAGGTCTTGTGGGCCAGACTGTCATCAGGGTTGCGCCAGCTCACCACGAAGGTGCGGTGGCCTTGTTCCACCGCATAGCGGATCAGCGAGTTCTCGGGCTGCAGGTCGAGGATATAGAACTTGTTGATGCAGGGCGGGACCAGCAGGAACGGGCGCTCGTACACCTTGGCCGTGAGGGGCTTGTATTCGAGCAGCTGGAACAGCTCGTTTTCGTACACCACAGCGCCTTCGGTGGTGGCCACATTGCGGCCTACCTCGAACAGGCTTTCGTCGGTCATCGACACATGGCCCTGCGTGATGTCGTGCAGCAGGTTTTGCATGCCCTTGGCGATGCTCTCGCCCTTGGTCTCGATGGCTTTTTTCTGCGCTTCGGCATTGAAGGCGAGGAAGTTGCTGGGTGCCATGGCTGCCATCCACTGCTCCACGCCAAATCGGATGCGGGCCTTGGTCTTTTCGTCGGCCTCGACCGCCTCGGCCAGCCCCATCAGGGTGCGGGCATTGAGCAGGTAGGCGGCGGCTGAAAACGCTGCCACAGGGTTGCTGGCCCAGCCCTCACCGGCAAAACGCTTGTCCTTGACCTCGGGGGTGCCCTGCAGGCCCTGCGCCCAGAGGTCCTGCGCCTCTTTGAGGTATTGCTGCTGCAATGCCTGCAGCTTGGTTTGCGACAGCTTCAGGGGTGCGGCGGCGGGTACCTGCGCCCCCAGGTCCAGTTTCTGGAACGATTGCAGCGCCTGCGACCAGCTTTGCCCGAAAATCTGCTGGAACTGCTGGGCGCTCTCGGCCCAGGGTGATTCAGAAGTCATGCTCATTCCTCGATGGTTGGTCGCTCGCAGCGGCTGGGGCCTGATTTTTGTTTCGCGGGTTCATTGTTGCCCACCGCCATGGTGCATGGCAACGAATTCAACGCTTTCAGTGCACACAAACCAATGTACCTCATCGTCATCGCCTGGACCTACGTCACTCTCATGATGGCGGTGGCCGAGGCCACCAGTCCTCAGGGCACCGTGCTGGGCGCCATCATCACGTTTGCGCTGTATGGCCTGCTGCCAATGGGCATCCTGGTGTACATCCTGGGCACGCCTTCGCGCAAGCGCAAGATCAAGGAACGGGAGGCGGCCGAACAGGCTGCGTATGACGCGGAGCAGGCTGCGGCCCGCGTGGCCGATGCGGGAGCCGAGCCGGCAGCGTCAGCCGCGCCAGATGCAGGCGGCAAAGCGCCCGCTGCCGCCGAGGGCGGCGCTGTCGCGGCGGTGCGAAAAGAACCTTGAGGCCTGCGTGACAGTGCACCACGGCGGGGTGCTGTCGTTGCCGTAAATGTGCGTGATGCCCATGGCACGCAGCCGCAGCCGGGCCAGCCCTGCCAGATCGCACAGGTACTTGCCCGGTGCGTCGGGACGGGCCACAAAACATGGAGCAGCCGCAGCGCCCAATGCGCCCGGCGCGTCGCAGAACGCTGCACGCACCTCAGCCCCTACCTCGAAAGCTGTGGGGCCAATGCAGGGGCCCAACCAGGCCAGCGTGTGGGCAGCAAGCTCTGAAGCGGCCGGAGAGTCTGGCGCCGACGCTCCGTTATTGATAGCTACCGAGGCATGATGCACTAGCGCTTCATGGCAAAAATGCTTGAAAGCCGATTCCAGCACGCCCTGCCCTGCGTGCCCGGCCAGCCCGCGCCAGCCGGCGTGGGCCGCAGCCACCACCTGGCCTGAGCGGTGGGCCAGCAGCACGGGCAGGCAGTCGGCCACCATGATGGTGCAGACGGCGCCGGGTGCGCTGGCCACGCAGGCGTCGGCCTCTGTGCCGTCGGGGGTGCTCGCATCAAGCAATACAACGCCATCGCCGTGCACCTGGTTCAGGAACACCGCGCGGGCGTCCGGGGTGGTGAATTGCAAGGCGGACTGCAAGGTCTGACGATTGGCAGCCACCGCCAGCGGATCGTCGCCCACATGGGTGCCCAGGTTGAACTGGTCGTACGGTGCGCGGCTCACGCCGCCCGTGCGCGTGGTGCACAGCGCATGCACACCGGGCGGTGCCGGCCAGTCGGGCACCAGCCAGTCTGCGTGCCGGCTTGGGACCGACGATGACACAGGCGTCACGCTTCGTTGTCCGGGCAGGCCGAGGGCTGCGCCTGCTGGAATGCAGGCAGTGCCATGCAGGCGTCAAACACCCCCATGGTGAGTGGCAGGCCGTCCAGACTGACCTTGAAGCGCTGGGCGTTGAAAATCTGCGGCACCAGGCAGCAGTCGGCCAGCGTGGGCGTATCGCCCCAGCACAGCACCGAGGGCGCCATGCCCTGCGCTGCGCGTTCTTGCGCCAGCAGCCCCAGCTGCCGCTCAAATGCCTCCAGACCGCCGCGCACCCAGTGGTGGTACCAGGCGTTCTTGGCATCCTCATCCACCTTCAGGTCACGCACCAGGTACTTGAGCACGCGCAGGTTGTTGAGCGGATGGATCTCGCACGCCACCATCTGCGCCAGCGCCCGCACCCGGGCCCGGGCCAGCGGCGTGGCGGGCAGCAGGGCGGGCGTCGGGTGGGTTTCGTCCAGGTATTCGATGATGGCCATGGACTGGGACAGCGCCGTCCCCCCGTCGGTCACCAGTGTGGGCACCAGTGCGTCGCCAATGCGGCGCAGGTACTCGGGGTCCTTGTGTTCGCCCTTGACGAGGTGCACGGGCAGGTAGTCATAGTCCAGGCCCTTGATCTGCAGCGCGATGCGCACGCGGAACGAGGCAGAGGAGCGGAAGTAGTTGTACAGCTGCATGGAAGAACGGTGCCTGTGATGGGGTCTGTGGGGATACGGAACCGGCGCAGCGTGCGTGGTGCCAGCACGCCGCAAATGGCAGGCCTCTGGGGCCTGAGAGCGCGGGACGTGCCGGTCAGGCGCCCGAAGTGCCTGCCGGGTCCTGGTGGTTGTATACGACTTTGGAGAGCAGCACCATCAGGTCAGCGCTTTCCTGGGCGGTGAGCGGTGCGGTCAGGCGTTCCTGCACCCGCTGGGCGGCGTCGCGCATCTGCAGGGCGGCCACCTCGCCTTCGGGGGTGATCCACAGCAGCTTGCGGCGGCGGTCGCGGGTGTCGGGCTCGCGGCGGATCCAGCCGCGCTTTTCCAGGCGCCCGATCACCGAGCCGGAAGTGGCTGCATCGAACGCCACGCGGGCCGCCAGGGTGACCTGGTCTTCTCCCGGCTGGGCCAGCAGCTCGTGCAGGATGGCGAACTGCACCGGCGTCACGTCAAATCCGGCCGTCTCTTCCATGAAAAGTGCCACGGTCCGCTGGTGGGCGCGGCGCACCAGGTGGCCCGGCGTATTGTGGAAATCGAAGCTCTTTGCCATGGGCGCGAGTGTAGCGCCCCCCAGCAGAGGGTCTGCGCCCATGGCACACTGCCACACTGCGGCGCACACGGTACTGCGCCCGGGTTTTTGACAGCATTCCCAGAACCATTGAAAGGCAGACATGAGCTACGTGTTTCCTCCAGCCCCCGTGGTCAGCGTGCCCGTGGTGGGCAGCGGCGAACGGTTTCCGGTGCACCGCATCTACTGCGTGGGCCGCAACTACGAAGAACACGCCAAGGAGATGGGTTTCACCGGCCGCGAGCCACCGTTCTTCTTCCTCAAGCCTGCGGATGCCATCGTGGTCGTCAACGCGGGCGAAACCGGGCAACTGCCCTACCCCAGCCTGACCGCCAACCTGCACCACGAGATCGAGCTGGTGGTGGCCATCGGCAAGGGTGGCAAGAACATCCAGGCTGCCGACGCTTTCAGCCACATATATGGCTACGCCGTGGGCCTGGACATGACCCGCCGCGACCTGCAAAACGACATGAAGAAACAGGGCCGCCCCTGGTGCATTGGCAAGGGCTTTGACGCCAGCGCACCCATCGGTCCCATCACGCCGGCAGCCCAGGCAGGTGATGTGGCCAACGCGCCCATCTGGCTGCAGGTCAACGGAGCGGACCGCCAGCGCAGCACCGTGACCCAGTTGATCTGGAACATTGCCGAGACCATCGAGCACCTGTCGGCCGCGTGGGAGTTGCAGCCTGGCGACCTGATCTACACCGGCACCCCCGAAGGCGTGGGCGCCGTGGTGCGTGGCGATACGCTCGAAGGCGGCGTGGCAGGACTCACGCCCTTGCGCCTGACCGTAGTCTGAAGACCACCGGGCAGCCCTGCTGCCCGGCCAAGCGAACGCCAAAAACGCTACGATTTTTATAGCTGATAGCGCATGTTTCACTAGCGCCATCAGCCATTCTGACCCTCAAACCCCTGCATGACCTACCGCAGCCCCATCAAACATTGCCGCGCCTGTGGCACCGCCGTGGTGTACCGCCTGCCGGACGACGGCGACACCAAACAGCGTGCGGTCTGCCCCGCCTGCAACACGGTGCACTACGAGAACCCGCTCAATGTGGTGGGCACGGTGCCCGCGCTGCCCGATGGCCGCATCCTGCTGTGCAAGCGCAACATCGAACCCCGCTGGGGCAAATGGACGCTGCCCGCAGGCTTCATGGAGCTGGACGAAACCACAGCGCAGGGTGCGGCGCGCGAGACCGATGAGGAAGCCGGTGCGCAGATCGAGATCGGCCCCCTGTTCAGCCTGCTGAACGTGCGCCGCGTGGGCCAGGTACACCTGTTCTACCGCGCCACGCTGCTCAGCGACCAGTTCAACCCGGGCTACGAGACCATCGAGGCGCGGCTGTTTGCCGAAGACGAGGTGCCCTGGGACGAGCTGGCCTTCCGCACCGTGAAAGAAACGCTGGAGTGCTACTTTGCCGACCGCAGGGTTGGCCGCTTTGGGCTGCACTGCATCGATATCGAATGAAACTCGGAGCGAGCGCCGGAAGTCGATGAAGGCCCGGACCGTCGCGGCCATATGGCCGTGTCTCGGGCGCACCGGGCCATTGGAGCCCGTTGGCAGTGACCACCGTGAAGATGGGGACAAGGTCGATGCGCGCGCCAGAGGCCATGCAGCCATCGACCATCCGTCAATAGTGAAACAGATTCCCGGGCACCGGCACAGTGGTGAGGATGGTGTGGCCGCTCAAGCCGGCCTGCGCTGACTGGTTCACCGACGCATTCACCACGCCCGCGCTGCCACCGTGGCCGCCGCTGGCACCGCCCCCACCTCCTGCAAAGGACGAACTCCCCGCGAAATCGTCGAAGCCCATGGCACCGCCATTAACCTGCAACGTTCCGGTGACGACGGGCGTGGTGGGAGCCACCAGGTGGATGATGCCCCCCCCACCGCCGCCTCCGGCACCCGCGCCCGTTGTATTCGCGCCGTTGCCGTTGACACCGTTTCCGCCCTGACCGCCATTGGCGCGCAATGCGCCAGCCACCGTGATACCGCCCTGGGCCGAGACGACGATCACACCCCCACCCCCGCCGCCAGACCCGGCGGTGTCTACCACCGCAGACATGGCGCTTTGCCCATTGCCGCCATTGGCAAGAATCGCCCCCGTGCCCGTGACGGTCACTGCCCCCCCAGCAAGGATCACAAGCGATCCCCCCCCGTTGCTACCCGTGTCGTGCGGGCTCGCTCGGCTGCCCGCCCCGCCCGCCGCTGCGGGCGGCTTCGTGAGCTGCGCGGCAGAAAGCGCTGGCAAACCGATCCCGCCTTGGGGAGTTCCGGCTGCCGACAGCGCAATGCCGGGGTGTGGCGTGACATTGCTGGCGCCTTGCGTTCCCGCAAGGACGGTGATGGTGCCGGAAATGGTCACATCGCCGGTGGCGCGCAGCACGGTCCCGCTGGGGAGCACCAGTACGCCTGCGATGTCGATCGAGGAAAACTGCATGTGGTGTCGACCGCTGAGGGTGTTGAACCCTGCTGTCGTGGACAGATCGATGGTCGAGGCGCTGGACACGGTATAGGCCCCGGCAGAGCCATCACCATAGGCAGCGACGGAGCCAGCGGGCCCTGGTGCTCCAGCGGGGCCCTGGACTCCCGTAGGCCCCTGCAGCCCGCTGGGGCCCATCGGACCCGTGGGGCCGGTCGCACCCGCAGGACCGGCAGAGCCTGCAAGGCCCGCGGCCCCCGTCGCCCCCGCAGGCCCCGCCGAGCCCATCGGTCCGGTCGGCCCGGTCGGTCCCGTGGCAACACCTGCCGTACAGCCTCCCACCGCGCCACTGGAACTTGCAAAGCACAGCAGATTTGCTTGCGCGGGCGCGCCAGCCAGTCCAGGCATCCGGACCCCGCCCGCATCGTCCACGCGAAAGCGCACGGTGTGGGTTGCCGAATCCATCACCACCAAACCGCCACCGGGCGGGGGGGTCACCTGGATGTCTGCAGCTTGGCCCACGCAGGGAGTCAGCGCAAAACCAGAAGCAAGGGCATATGCCAACAGCGAGAAACGAAAGCGTGGTGGGGTCATTTTCTATGGATCATGGCAACACGGTGGACGGAGCGCTGCGGCCATGGGCCCCTGGCCAAAGGCAGCAGGGCCAGTGGGGGTAATCTCGGTTTCCGAGCAAAACCTGAAACCACTCGCAAAAAGTTCAGCGATATCAATCACTTAGCTCGGCGCAGACGTTTGCTCGAAACCTTGAAGTCTTCTAGGGTGTGCCCTTGTTCAAGCGCTTCGTTCAGCCACGTTGGCCGCCGCCCGCGCCCCGCCCAGGTGTTGCCATTGCCGTCTTGGTAGACCGCCTGTAACTGTGGCTCTGTACTTCGCGTCTTAGCGTTTTCTTGAGGTGCTAACTTTGGCGCTTGATGGGGCTGATCAAACAGATCGCCGGGCATCAACTCGTATTGAGCAATGACCTTCTTCAAAAGAGGAATGATCTCCTCCGCGTCGTTGGCCTGGCTCATTGCCTCTTCCAGGCGTTTCCTCATTTGACTCAACGTCTTTGGCACCGAACACCTCTCTTGAAGTGATTGGACCGCATCATAGAGGGCTAACCCACTGAGCGGCCTCGTAGCTGGCTGATCACGATCTAGCGGCAACCGGGCTTCAGAAGCGAACTCCTAACAATGCTGTACATCGAAAACCGTTTGGCTTGTGAAGTTGTCCGCCATTTCGATACGCAGGCGAAAGTCAATGATCTCCTTTTTTTTCTTCTTGCTCAGGACATGCAGTTTCACCGGCGAGTAGTAGCTTGTGATCGGAGGAATTTCGTATTGTTTCCCATAGATGGTGACCACGGATGCGGGTTCTTTCTGCTGAAGTACGGAAAAGCCTCCTCTGCGCACAGTTTCCATCAGGTTCTTTTCCTCCTCAACAGTACAGCCGACCGTCATCTCCGGCGGTGCTGTGACTTGTGAGCGCTGGTAGGAGCGCTTGCCCTCAACGATATCGCTGACTCGCGCCAGGGCTCGATGATCATCGGTAGAAATCCTTTCGAAGATATTGATAGGGGCACTTTTACGAAGATATCTCAGCACGTTTCTGGCTCGCCTGACATAGAAGGCAAATGCAAGCGTGTCGCTCATCTCCTCTATATGCTTAGGAGTATGGAAATTCCCGGCCGCAACCTGATTCCCTTCGACTTCCAACGCAAATGAGACGGAGGCTGAGGAATCCAGAATCGTTTCGAGCAAGCTGATAAATGCGTCTAGGTACGGAGGGCTGGCGGCCTCCTTTCCTTGCCACGCTTGCATGTTGGTCGTCAGGTTGGATACCGAGTGGACACTGTCACCACCGGTCGGTGTAAAAATTATTTCCACATCTAGAAGACCGCCGCATCCAGCGCCTGAGAATCGGATTTGCTTACGCCCAGCTGTTAACTGACCATTAATGGTTTCAAAAATTGCAGGTTCAGCTAGGGGCGCAAGTATCTTGAACACGGCTGGACGTGTCGCTGGCATGATCGTTATGGATGCTAGGTCGGCATCTTTATGCAGCACGTCGAAGATTTTCGATCCTTCAAAAACGACCCCATCGAGTGGAAGCGTCGCTTCACGCCCCTCGTCAATGGCCGCTCGAAGACCTCTTCGCCAGAGATTAGCCGATTCCGCTGCAATCTTGATGGAGAACGACACCGTTTCTTTCACGCCGAGGGTAATCGTTGTGTTGCCACCCGAGTAAGCCGTGGAAATGCTAAACCTCGGATCAACAGACTCAAGCTGATCGGCAAGCGCTTTGTGAACATTACCGATGGCTTCAGGATAAAACCCGGGGGATCGGGTGCCCATTGCCATGGCCGTCATGCGATAGATATCCTTTTCATCGGGAAGCCGTTTGCCTTGCTCCATCAGAGCCCTTGTTTCAGCCGAAGATTTCCATGTTTTGAGAGTCTTCGCAGGGTACGAGGCGGGGTCCCGGTCAATGATCGTCGAGCAGGTTTGGCATAGCCAAATGATGTTGCCGAAGCCGCGCCGGTCTTGTGCTGTCATGGTCGCGAGGTATCGAGGTCCCCCGGGCGATGCTGCATGAATATGCGCGCCGACTCCCACGTTGGAGAAATCAGCTTCACCCACTGGCGCAGAGGTGGTTGCCCGGCAATCGGGATTGGAACAACGACCAGCCACCCGCTGGTAAGCCTGATTCTTGGTCGGTTTCGTAAAGTCGTCGCGTGCCATTGGATCGTCGCTAGGTTGTATGCAGATTCTGTGTGGGGCTTTTTCGCCGACTGTCGGCCGACGTGGACGCAATCAATGGCCGTCTATCGGTTTTTTCTTGCGAGCTGGCCTGGGCGGCGGTTGAAACTGCGCCACCAATGCGCGCAGGGTGTCAGCCTCCGCTTTGTGCTGCGCCACTGCCTGCAGTGCCTGCTGTAGCTCAACGCCTTGCAGTTGGTTCACGCGGGCGCTCTCGGTCAGCGAAGCCCGTGCGCTCTCCAGGTCTGCGGCCAATCGTGTCTGGGCTGCGTTGGCCTCCAGGACCTTGGCATGGTGATCACGCTCCACTTCTGCGAACTTGCCCCGTAGCTGCTCCAGTTGCTTGTCAACCTGCGTTCGAGCGGTGCGCTCCCTATCAATTTCACGAAGCGCGCGGCGCTCGGCCTCGGCCGCACGGGAGGCCGCCTCATCGATGGCCGCACGCCCCTTGTCAAGTTCAGCACTGAAATGCTGCCTGCTCTTCGATTGCTCCTGCTTCAGCTCATCCACCTGCCTGGACAGAGCCTCACCTCTCGCTGTGCTCGCAGCGTGCGCACGCCGTTCTTGCTCAAGCTCTGCAGCAAGGGCCTGAGCTCGGGTCTCCAGTTCGGTGACTTTGGTCTGTGCGGTCTGTATCTGGGTCTCCAGGACGGCGCTTCGCTGCAGAGCCTCCTGCAGGCCTGCCTGTGCACTCTGGGCCTCTGCGTGTGCCTCGACGCGCAGGACAGCTAGCTCCTCGCGCGCCAACTCCGTTGCCTGGGTCCACAGCACGCTGACCGCCTGGCCTGCAGCCTCTTTAAGCGCCTCCGGTAGATCGGGGTGATCGATCTCCACCCGAGCCTTGCCGCGCAGATCCTCCCAGAACTTGGCCAGCGCTTCGGCCGGGGCACTCATGGAGCCCTTGCGCACATGCTGATAGAGCTTGCTGGCTGTGGGCGTGATGCCGTATCGGAAGAACAGCAACGCGCAAACCTCGCGGTACAACGCTTTCGTGTCGCTGAAACGCTCCCGCAGGGCTTCAACTTCGGCTTGGATTTCGGATTCTTCGCTCATTCTTAAATAATACAACGTATAACGTATAAATCATTGAATTAATTTTCAGTCTCTGGACATAATTACTCTAATGTCCATAAAATTTAGCTCATGAGCAGTTTGATCGTCCCACCGGCCGTTTTGGCGCATCTTGAGCCTTTGGAGGGCTTGGTGCTACCCCTTCACCTGTCCGGAGAGCGTGGTCGAAATCGGGCCCAGGGCCTCCCCCAGGTCGCAGCCAATGACGACCGCTCTGCGGTTTTGGCTTGGCTGGCGCGCTACAAGGACTCACCGGCCACGCTGTCCAGCTATCGCAAGGAGGCGGAAAGGCTGCTGCTTTGGTGCGTGCACCAGCACGGAAAGGCCCTGTCCGATCTGGCCCACGAGGACTTCCTGGCCTACGAGTCCTTTTTGGGAAATCCCCAACCGGTTGATCGATGGGTCATGCAGGTCGCGCAGAAGGCGCCGAGGTCCTCGCCCCACTGGCGTCCGTTCGCCAAGCGGCTGGACCGGCAGAGTCAGCGCCAGGCACTGTCAATCCTCAATAGCCTTTTCAATTGGCTGGTTCAAGCCGGGTATTTGGCCGGCAATCCCCTTGCGCTGCGGCGCCGAAAACCCGTGGCGCGACCAGTCAAGACCGGCCGATTTCTGCCCCACGAGCACTGGGCGCAAGTGCGCGCAACGATTGAGACCCTTCCCACGGGAACGCCTCGGCTTGCCCTCCAAGCGGCCCGATACCGATGGCTCTTCTCGCTTCTCTACATCGGTGGCCTGCGGATTTCGGAGGTCTGCAACAACTCCATGGGCGACTTCTACTGGCGACGGGGAGCCGATGGACGGGAGCGCTGGTGGCTGGAGATTCGTGGCAAGGGAGAAAAAACCAGAGTGATCCCCGCGACAGACGAGTTGGTCTCAGAGCTGATGCGCTACCGAAAGTCGAATGACCTGGGACCTCTACCTCGTGAGGGCGATTCCGCCCCACTGCTCCTGCCGTTGATTGGTGGGTCTAAACCTATGGGACGCAGTGCGGTGCACGAGTTGGTCAAGACTATCTTCCGTGAAACCGCAGCCCGCCTGCGCGCGCTAGGTCCCGACCATGAGGCCGCCGCCTCTCATGTGGAGAAGGCCTCCGCCCACTGGATGAGACATACGGCGGGCACCCATCAGAGCGACAACATGGATCTCAAGGCTGTTCGCGACAACCTGGGGCACGCAAATATTTCCACCACCAGCATCTATGTGCACACGGAAGACGATGTGCGCCATGACCAGACCACAAAAGCTCACAAGCTGGGGTGGGCGGTTTGATCTCGAGACGTTGATCCTATCCGTCAGTTGCGCGACATGCCTTAAAAAGGTACCTCACCGGGAACTGCTTGCAGGTGCTGCTGCAGGTATTCGAGTTTGACCAATAGTTCGTCAAAGGTAATCACCTCCACGTCCTTGCAGGCGTTGCGGAAAACCTCAAAACAACGCAGTTCATGCTCTTCAATAGGACGTCGTCCAGCAAGCACAACGCATTTGACGACGTCCGCCCGGGAGCGGCGCAGGGACGGGTTATCGAAAACATGTGTCTGCCACCGCGTGCGCAACTCACTTTGTTGATGCAGCACCTGGGTGATAGCACCACTCAGTTCTGAATGAGGGCCGAAAACATGCGGTTTCCTGTACGGCGTGGCAAGCATCAAGGGTGCATCCGGGGTTTTGATTTCCACAATGGCAAGCGCTTGACCTTGCTCCTTGAAGAGGAAGTCCCCAATCTGCGCGCCCGACCCTGTCAGGCCTGATCCTTGAGCATGAAACTGCGTGTGAGACAGTTCGACAGGTCGAGCAAAAGCCAAACTCAAGACGAATTTATGCTGCTCAAAGAAACGTTGCCAGAGGAGTTCACTGAGCTTCTTCTCCAGCATATCTCGGTACTTGCCAATCATCGCTGTAAGCGTGGCTCGCTCGATTTCCGCGTGTAGTTTCAATAGCTCGGCAGGTGCCTCGGCCGCCAACTCATCGACCTGCTTTCGTACTGTCTGAACATTGGCTCGACGCTCCGCGCGCTCGCGACTGGAGGTCTGCGCGGCGCTTTCGCGTCGTACCCGCACCAAAGGTGGAGCAACCCGCTCGATCCGTTGGAACTTCTCGGGATTGATTCTCGTGAGCACGTCGTCATAAACGAGGCCCTGCTGGATCCTTTGGATCAGGCTTCGCCCACGGGTCTTGGTCCGGTTGAAGGCGCGGCGCAGGCTGTCCAGTTCACTCTGGTCGATAAACACCGTGCGCCCATCCAGGCGCATTTCTGTTTTTTTCCCAATGGCAAGAATGTCTGCTTGCTGTACCAGCGACAGGACCCGCCAAACCATGTCGAGATCTTTGATAAGGCCAAGCCCGTCACCAGGCAGATCAAAAATGCTCGATGCCAGTCTCAATGCGACGTGAGCTGCTGCGTCCTGCGGGTCGCTTGGCAAATCGCTACGGGCGCCATCTTCGTAAATAACGGTCGTGAAGCGTCCATGCTTTGGCTTCAGGTAGCGCTTTGTGTGTGGATTCGCATGTATTGGATACATGATGATCCTGTTTGCCAGGATGGTAGCCAGCAAGGGCCATTCCGATTCGGGTCTTGCTTGCCATATCTGCATGTCCCGGTCGATGGGTTGGAACGTCTTCAAATACAGCTTCTGAGCGGGCTCGCCGTTCTCGGTCGCTTCTTGCAACTTGAACTGCGCCTCCATCACGTCATTGCCACTGAGAATCTGCTGCCCCTCGGCTATCGCTCCCACCTCGGTTTCCATAGCTGCGCCCCTCCATGAATCGCTACCCAATGGTAGGCCATGTACTTCATGGTGAAATCACTCGCACCATGATCGACTCTTTGCACCTTCCAGCCCTGCGCGGCGGCCTGTTTGCACTGCTGGCAGCAGCCCTGTTCGGCATCAGCACGCCTTTGGTCCAAAAGTTAGGCGCTGGATTGGGCGCCTTCACGACGGCGGCGCTGTTGTACGCAGGGGCGGCCCTGATCGGGGCCCTGTCGCTGCAGGCCTCTGCGCGCGAAGCGCGGGTGCAACGGTCCGACATTCCGCGCCTGCTGGCGATGGCTGGCTTTGGCGCGGCGCTGGGGCCGGTGGCCCTGGCCTGGGGCCTGCAACACACGAGCGGGGCCAGTGCGTCGCTCATGCTCACGTTGGAGGCGCTGTTTACCGCGACGCTGGCATGGAGGCTGTACAGCGAAACCATGGACCGCCGCGTGTGGGCCGCCATGCTGTTGCTGCTCGCAGGAGGAATGGCGCTCGTTCTGGACCAGGGCCTACAGGGAGGAGTTCAGCTGATGGGGTTGCTTGCCGTGCTGCTGGCCACCGTCGCCTGGGGGGTGGACAACACCTTGTCCCGTGGGCTGGCTGAGCGCGACCCAAGCCAGGTGGTGATGGCCAAGGCTACCTTGGGAGCCGCCGCGACTGCAGCATTGGCTGTTTTTACGGGTGAGCCCTTGCCGTCGGTGTATGCCGCACTCGGGCTTCTCACCGTTGGCGCCACGGGCTACGGCCTGAGCCTGCGCTTTTACCTTCTTGCCCAGAGGGCGTTTGGCGCGGCGCGGACGGGCTCGGTGTTCGCTTTTGCGCCCTTCATTGGCGCTGCCATGGCCTTCGGCTTCGGGGACCGCTCTGCGGGATGGTTGATGCTGCTGGGCGGGGTATTGATGCTGGCGGGAGTGGTAATGCACTTGGCGGAAAGCCATGGTCACGAGCACACACACGAAGTGCTTGAGCATGAGCATGCCCACCGGCACGACGATGGGCACCATTCACATGTGCACTTTGTGATGCCAAAGGGCAGCCACAGTCACAAGCACACCCATGAACCTATGACCCACGCCCATCCCCATGCTCCTGACGTGCACCATCAACACGTTCACTGAACCCCAGGGATTTTTTTGTCTGCTCCCCCGAGGTCACTTGACCGTCAGGTCGGCGACCAGGCGAGCCTTGTAAGCCCTTTCCCGAATAGCATCCTCGCCGTCAGTCGCCCATACAAACGTGCTCTTCCATGCCCAAACCGTTCCATCGATCCGAAGAAATCGTAGGTCACCAGCTTTGCCATCCACGGTTGCGACTTGACGCTCTCCTTCGAAATCCAAGGAGAACGTATGCGTTCCTGGCTTCAACTTGAAACGCACCATCGTGTTGGGGAGAGTCTCGGCGGCCATTGCGTTATCCGCGCTGATCTTCACAAAGCGCCCGCCATCTCCCCAGTTGCGCCGTACGACGTAGACGGTGAGCGCATTCGGATCGGGAGTAAAGCGCTTCGCCTGAGCGTCGGCATTCAGGCTGGGGGCGGGCACCCGAGTGCACGCGACTACTCTGCCCTTACTGGTCTTGTAGCAGTATGGCGCTTCGGCGGAGGTATCGGCCCCAGTAGAGGTAGCACAACCCGCCAGCAGGCTAGCTGCCAGCACAGAGGTCAGGATCACGCAGAGGCGGCGGGTGCCTGAATATGCAGGTATTTTTGTCATGGATCTGTTCTTTTGCTGTGGAGGTTGTTGCGTATTGCCTGAAGCTTCATCAGCGACTCCGGTACCGTCACCCACGGTCTGCCGCCTTGGATTGCATATGGCGGTGCCGCGATTTCGGTGTTTTTCGGTGTTTGAAACGCATTGCCTGTCGATCCCTCAGTCTCTTGGCCAAGCGTCGGCTGTACTTGACTCTCACCGCCATTGGCGGGTGGCGTTTGAGCCAGATACGCCGCAGCCTCCAAAACACAAACACGGAGGTCAACAAGCCGATCCAAATCCAGAACAGCTTGGCAAAGAGCACGACCTGCGCCGCCTGCATTGACATGGATCGCTCCTTTTTGGCCTCCAGCACAGGCATGTTGCCGATGGGCGGTCCGAACTCGCCGATATGTAGTCAGCTGCTTTGACGTGAACGGACTGCGGAAAGTGGGATCACTTCTGGAGGCGTTGCGAAGGCAATCCCCCCAGCCGGCCTTCGTGTACTACTTCAGCGTGAAGCGGACGGAGGCAACCGACTTGCCGGCCTTCGAGACGGCGACGACGGCTTTGGTACCTGCGGGAACCTTGAAGCTGCCCGCGGCTTCCAGCTTGCCGTCACCGGCTTGGAGCTGGACATCCTGTTTCTCGCTGCCTGCCAGCAGCGTGACTTTGGCGGTCATTCCCGCCACGGCAACTGGCTTTCCATGGTCGCGCATATAGAGCTGCAGCTTGTCGGCGCTGGCGACGAGTTCGTACTCGACCTCCTTGGCTTCGGCGACAGCACCACCGTGCATCGGTTTGATGTCGTGACCATGGTTGTCAGCAGCGAACGCCGTGCCGCAGGCCGACACCGCCACTGCGAGAATGAGTTGGGAGAGTTTCATGACATTTCCTTTGGGGTTGGAGAAAAGGGAAGGTCCCGCGATCAGCGAGCGGGACCGTTTCAACTACGCGGACGCGGACACGTCCGGGGGATGCGAGGGCTCAGCAGACACGTCCTCATCTTCCTCGTCGGGCCGGTGGGCCAGACGGTAAAGAATCGGCAGCACGAGAAGCGTGAGCAGCGTGGACGAGAGAATTCCGCCGATCACCACGGTGGCCAGGGGACGCTGGACTTCAGCGCCAGTGCCTGTCGCAATGGCCATGGGAATGAAGCCCAGCGAGGCCACCAGGGCAGTCATCAGAACCGGCCGTAGCCGGGTGAGCGCGCCGTCACGGATTGCTTCGTCAAGACCAACGCCGCCTTCCCTCAAGCTGCGGATGTACGAAATCATCACCAGACCATTGAGCACGGCCACCCCAGAAAGTGCGATGAAGCCGACAGCCGCAGAGATAGACATCGGAATGTCCCGAAGCCAAAGCGCCAGGATGCCCCCCGTCAAAGCGAATGGGATGCCAGTGAAGACCAGCAGACCATCCTTGACGTTGCCGAACATAGCGAACAGCAGCACGAAAACCAGCAGCAGGGACACCGGCACGACGATCTGCAGGCGCTGCGTGGCCGACTGCAGGTTCTCGAAGGTTCCGCCCCAACTCGTCCAATAGCCAGTAGGAATCTTGATCTGGGCCAGGCCTTGCTCAGCCTCTGCGACGAACGAGCCCACATCGCGCCCGCGCACGTTGGTGCTCACGACGATGCGGCGCTTGCCGTTTTCTCGGCTCACCTGGTTGGGGCCAGGAGCAAGCTCGAATGTTGCTACCTCGCCCAGCGGGATGAAGTTCGTTTTGGCCTCTGTCCCATTGGCAGAACGCGGCAGCGGGATAGGAAGGCGCTTCATCCCTTCGAGATCGTTGCGCAGGGATTCAGGCAGACGAACCAGGATGTCGAATCTGCGGTCGCCCTCGAACATAGTGCCGGCCTCGCGTCCACCGATAGCGGTGGCCACGGTGTCTTGAATGTCGGCAACGTTCAGACCATAGCGAGCAGCCTTCTGGCGGTCGATATTCACGGTGAGCATCGGAAGCCCCGTCGTCTGCTCAACCTTCACCTCAGAGGAGCCCTGAATCTTCTGCAGCATTGCGGAGACTTCTTCTGCGGACTTGTTCAGGACATCCATGTCGTCACCGAAGATCTTCACGGCTACGTCACTGCGCACCCCGGAGATCAGCTCGTTAAAGCGCAGCTGAATGGGCTGGGAGAACTCATAGTTGTTGCCCGGGATTTTCCCGATGACTTCCTGAATCGCCGCGAGTAATTCGTCGCGGGTTTTTCGAGGTTCGGGCCATTCGGCCATTGGCTTGAGCATGATGTACCCGTCCGAAATGTTCGGCGGCATGGGGTCCGAGGCAATCTCCGCAGTACCGGTTCTGGCGAAGATGCGCTCGATCTCGGGGAATTTCTCTTTCAAGGTCCTTTCAATTTGCTGCTGCATTTGGACTGACTGGGAAAGGCTGGTGCCTGGGATGCGCAGCGCCTGGATCGCAAAGTCGCCTTCATTGAGATTGGGTACAAACTCGCTGCCCATACGCGTGGCGATCAACCCGCACAAGATCACCGCAACTGCAGCTGCGGTCAGTACGACCGCCTTGGCGGCCATGACACGGTCGAGCAGTGGACCATACAAGCGCTTGGCATGGCCCAGCAGGAAGTTTTCCTTCTCGCTGACCCGATTGCCGATGAACAGGGCCACCGCTGCGGGGATGAATGTCACCGACAGAACCATGGCGCCCAGCAGTGCCGCGACCACCGTGAATGCCATGGGGTGGAACATCTTCCCTTCAACGCCTGTCAGCGCGAAGATGGGCAGGTACACCACCATGATGATGAGCTGTCCGAACAGCAATGGACGCCTTGACTCCTGGGATGCCAAAAACACCTCATGGAAGCGCTCAGCCCGCGTCAGTGGCCGACCGTGGTGCGCTTGTGCATGGGCAAGTCTCCGTACGCAGTTCTCAACGATCACCACCGCTCCGTCGATGATGATGCCGAAGTCCAACGCTCCCAGGCTCATCAGGTTGGCGCTCACCTTGTACTGAACCATACCCGTGAAGGTAAAAAGCATCGACAAGGGGATGACCATTGCCGTGATGATGGCGGCACGGATGTTGCCCAGAAAGAGGAACAGGATCACGATCACCAGAACCGCGCCTTCCAGCAGGTTCTTCTTCACCGTACTGATGGCTTTGTCAACAAGCACGGTACGGTCGTAGACAGTCACCGCGTGCACCCCCTCTGGGAGGCTCTTGTTGACTTCCAACATCTTCTTGTCCACCGCCTGCGAGACAGTCCGGCTGTTCTCGCCGATCAGCATGAACACCGTGCCGAGGACCACTTCGCGCCCGTTATCGGTTGCTGCACCGGTGCGCAGTTCCCGGCCAATGCCAACTTCTGCCACGTCGCGAACGCGCACAGGAACACCGTTGGCGCTGCTGAGGATCACGTTACCGATGTCTTCCAGCGACTTCACCTGACCAGGTGCACGAATCAGATACTGCTCGCCACGCTTTTCGATATAGCCCGCGCCCACATTGCCGTTGTTGCGGTCCAGCGCAGTGACCACATCCTGCAGTGTCACGCCGAGAGAAGCCAGGCGTTCAGGGATGGGCGCGATCTGGTATTCCTTGGCAAAGCCGCCAATGGAATTGATCTCGGTCACGCCAGGAACATTTCGCAGCTGTGGCTTGATGATCCAGTCCTGAATCTCGCGCAGGTCTGTCGCGGTATAGGGCGAGCCGTCGGGCTTCTTCGCCCCGTCCTTGGTTTCGACAGTCCAGAGATAGATTTCGCCCAGGCCGGTCGAGATGGGCCCCAGCGCTGGCGTGATGCCGGCAGGCAGCTTGTCGCGCGCCTCCTGGATGCGCTCGTTGACGAGCTGGCGAGCAAAATAGATGTCGGTTCCGTCTTTAAAAATGACGGTCACCTGCGACAGACCGTACCGCGAAAGCGACCTGGTCTGCTCCAGGTTTGGCAGGCCAGCCATGACCGTCTCGATGGGGTATGTAACCCGTTGCTCAGTCTCCAAAGGCGAGTAGCCTGCGGCCTGGGTGTTGATCTGAACCTGGACGTTCGTGATGTCAGGGACCGCATCAATAGGCAGCTTTTGGTAGCTGAAGACACCAAGTGCCGCCATGCCCAGGGCCGCTAGAAGCACCAACCATCGCTGTTCGATCGAGAATCGAATGAGTTTTTCAAACATGTATGCGCTCCGCGATCAGTGCGTGTGTTCGGCAGATCCCTTGCCGAGTTCAGACTTCACGACGAAGCTGCCGGTCGAGGCGTAGGGCATACCGGCTTTGAGACCCGAGAGGACTTCGACCCGCCTGCCATCGCTTCGGCCCAGCTTCACAGGCTGGGCGATAAAGCCTCCATCAACCTTGAGGAAGACCACCGGCTTTTCCCCGACGTTTTGGACGGCGTCGGCCGAGATGGTTACAGGCGCTGCCGTTTCTTCGGACACCACCTCAACATTGACAAACAGGCCGGGGCGCCAAGCGCCCTTGGGGTTGTCAAGAACCACGCGGGCTTTTGCCGTGCGGGTTTGCTCGCCAATGAGCGCTCCTACAAAAGCGACAGTGCCTGTGGCCGAGGCGTCAAAGGCTGTGGCCTTGATCGTGACCTTTTCGCCCACGCGCACCGATGGCAGATCCTTCGCCGGAACGTTGATCTCAGCCCATACCTGAGAAAGGTCCGAGATGGTGAAAACCGCAGCATCTTCCTTCACGGCTTCGCCGAGACTCAGGTGCTTCTCGATGACTATGCCGTCAAAGGGCGTACGCAGCTCTATGCGATTGAGTCCAGACACTGACGAGGCGGACAACCCCATGGCGCTCAGCTTCTGATGGGCGTTGGCGACAGCAACTTCTGCTTCGCTCAAGGCCTGCTTGGCCTGCAGGTAGTCCTGCTCGGCAGACACCTTCTGCTCCCACAGCTTTTTTTCTCGCTCGTAGGTGGTCTTTGCCAGCGTTAAGCGCTTTTGGGCCGTCTGCAGCTCGCTGCGTTGCTCGGAAGCAGTCGGGCTCGCGATCACCGCCAAGACTTGCCCTTTCTTGACCACTTGACCCAAGCTGGCATTGACGCTTTCCACGACTCCCGCAAGCCGGGGAACAACGTGAGACGTGCGATCTTCGTTCAAGCGTATCTCTCCGGGAAGGAGCAACGCCGTCTTGATGTTGGCTTTCACCGCAGCGTCCAGGCTGATGGATGCAGCCTTTATCTGGGCATCGGTCAGTTCGATCTTTCCTTCTTCCTTGCTCATCACGAACATGAAAGGCTCTGTGGCAGTCTGCGCAATGATCTCGATGTCGAACGAATGGGGTTCAGCAACGATCTCTCGGCTGACAAGACTGTCTTTTTCAGCGGCAAACGTCAGTTTCTGCTTTTCATCTGTCGGGCGGCTCACAGTTGCCGTGACCGTTGCAGCATTCAGGGGCAGCGGTTTATCTTTGTCGGACAGCCAGATTCGCAGTCGAGGCTCGCCACCGTCTTCAGACAACAATGCTTCCAAGCTGAAGTCGCCTTCCTTGAACACGGTACCGCCATGTGGTCCCTTGGCTTCGCTCTTTTCATGGTGTTCACCATCGGCATGCCCCTTGTCATCGTCGTGGCCCTTTTCGCCACCCTTGCCATGGTGTTCACCGTCGCCGTGTCCCTTGGCCTCGGTATGGCCGCCGTGCCCGTGGCCATCGCCCTCGGCGGTCGCAGCTTTGGGCTTGCCGCCACCTTGCAAGATGAAGGTTCCCGCGCCGACCCCTAGTGCTAGGACTACTGCAATGGCGATCAGGTGTTTTTTACTGATGGTGGATTTGCTGGAGTTCATGTTCATGGTCATGCTCAGTGTTGCGTTGCGATCAGGCCGGGAACCATGCTGGCCCCGAGCAGGCGGTCGATATCAGCCGCTGCACGGTGTGCTTCGCCAAGGGCTTTGAGGTACTGGGATTTGGCGGTGAAGTAGGTGCGTTGGGCATCGAGCACTTCCAGGAAATTGAACTTGCCGTTCTCGAAACCAATGGTGGCGGCGTCATAGGCCGACTTCGCACCGGGCAGAACGTCCTGCTGCAGTGACTGAACCTCTGCGGTGATCGTGGAAAGGCGCTCTCGTGCCTGCGCCACTTCGCTGTGCAGGCGCACGGTGGCCGCTTGCAGCTCATCGCGGGCCTTGTCTTCAAGTTTCAGCGCCTCCAGGAGGTTGCCTTGGTTGCGGTCGAAGACGGGAAGAGGCACAGAGACCCCGAAAAGAAGGACGTTGCGCTGCGTTTCGTTGCTGCGCTGCATGCCGACGCTGACGGTGACATCGGGCACGCGCTTGCTTTGCTCCAGGGCGGTCAATGCCTTGCGCCGATCCACCTCGATTCGCGCAAGTACCACGCCTGGCGCAGAAGAAATCAGGGGCTGGAGATCGGCGAGGCTCGGGACCGAGGGCAGGTTCTCGGCCTTGCCCTCCAGCACGGTGTAAGGCGCATCTATCCGTCCCAACAGCGCGAACAGGCGGGACAGAGCATTGCGTTGTTCGCTCGCGGCCTGGGCGAGTTCGACGCGAACGCCGGCTTCTGCAACTCGGGCCTTGGACTCTTCCACAGGGGATACTTTGCCAGCGGCTACACGCTTTGAGACGGTATCCGTTGAGGATTTGGCCAGCGCTGCGCTGTCTCTGGCCAGTACCAATCGTTCCTGCGCAGTCAGAACATCAAAGTAAGCGGCAGCGACATTGGCCCGCACGGTGGCTTGCAGCTCGGCGAGTTGGGCTTGTGCTTGCTCGCGCGTTTTTTCGGCCGCCTTAGTGCGTGCCGCACGCTTTCCACCCAGTTCTACGGGAAGATTGAGTTGCCAGCTTTGCGTACGTGTTTTGGAGCGTGTGTCTTCCAGCGAGTACGCGAGCTCTGGATTGGGGCGCGAGCGTCCTTGAAGAACCTGTCCTTCGGTTGCCTCCCATTGGCGCTTTGCCGCAGCCACCTCCGGATTTCCCTCCAGGGCCAGTTCGATGGCCTTGGCCAGCGACAAAGGCTCAGCTGCGGCCGCTGCAGCAGACTGAGGTGCTCGTTCGCCAACGGCTGGCCCTGGTGGCAGGCCCAGGGAAAAGGCACCGCCCGAGGCGCTCAGCCATATAGCTGCGGCGCCTGCCGTGAGCTTGATCTTTCTACCGCCGCGCCATGCGTGCGGCATCTCTTGAAGGTAAGTACCCTTGAACATCCGATTCTCCAGTGATTTCAAAACACGAGGGAATCGGCGGGCTGGCAACCGTGCAGCTGCCTGGCAACTCGTCAGTCACTTCAGCTGCAACACACGCAACTGCTTCCGCCGCGATGGCGGACAAGACTGAAAAAGAAAAGTGAGATGCCCCCGCCGATCAGGCGAGGACGGACCACTGAGGGCGGTCAGGGGGCGTGGGCGTTACAGCCAGCAGGCGCTGGCCTGGGGAACACTCCACACGGCTGTCATGGGAAAAGGCTGGCTTTGCATCTGACCAGCTCAAGGCCCCGATACCCGCGCCATGGCAAACTGAACAGTCAACATCAAATGCACCTGCACCTTGGCTGGACTTTTCGGCCTGACCATTCCCGCCTTTGGCTTCATGCTTGTGTTCGTGATGCCCCAAATGCTGCGACTGCGCCGTTGAGCTCTCATGCATGCAATAAGCAGCCACCGCAGACCAGCTGGACTGGAACGGGAGCAATGCAAGCATAAGAACGGCGATCAAGCGGCGCATTTTTGAAGTCTAGCATGCGTCATGAAGTGCGCGCTGGGCGTGGATGGCCGCTGAGGAGCGCTGGGTTTAGAAATCAGCGAGCGCCGCCGTTCAGGTCCTGAAGAGCCTTCTTTTCAGCTGCCGACATGTTGAGAAATTCCTGTTGAACTTGCTCACGGGTCTTCGTTGCGCCCGTTGCTTTGACGGGCAACGCCCCCCCGCGTGAAAGGGTCGCCAGCGTGCCATCCCGGCGCGCTACTTGAACAGCCTGAAGCACATCGCCACGGGACATTGTGCTCTGCATGTGGTCGGGATGGGTGGTCATGCCCACTTCGCCGTCGGCGGGATGGTACAGCGACGAGGCAGACGCCAATCCTGGAGCCGCGATAGCGAAGGCAATCAAAGTGAGCGTGAGGGGTTTGCGAACGGTCATGGTGTTGTCCCTTGATTTAAATCAGCCCTCGGCGATCTGCCGGGACTATGCCTTTCGACACGGGGATACTTTAAAAAACCGAGTGCGACAAGGCGCCAACAGCCAGATAACAAATTCGTAAACTACGAACAGGCCGGATTCTTCGAGAATGGCGGCATGAAAATTTTGCTCATCGAAGACGAAGTTAAGCTGGCCGAGTATCTGCGCAAGGGCCTGGGAGAGGCCGGCTACGTGGTGGACGTTGCACACAACGGGGTGGATGGCCTTCACATGGCTCTGGAAGGCGTGCACGATCTGCTGGTCTTGGACGCGATGCTCCCAGGGATCGACGGCTTCAGCCTTCTAACGGCCTTTCGCAAGACCAAGCAGACTCCGGTCTTGATGTTGACAGCAAGGATCAGCGTCGAGGATCGGGTATTGGGACTCAAGACGGGTGCAGACGACTATCTGGTCAAGCCCTTTGCGTTTTCCGAACTGAGCGCCCGCATCCAGGTGCTGCTACGGCGGACCCATGGTGCGAGGGATGCCGCAGAGCCCACGCAACTGCGTTTGGCGGACCTGGAATTAGACCTTGTACGGCGCAAAGCGTCCCGGCGTGGTCAGCGCTTGGAGTTGACTGCCAAGGAATTTCTGCTCCTGACTCTGTTTCTGAGAAGAAAAGGCGAAGTGCTTTCTCGCACTGAGATCGCTGAACAGGTGTGGGACATGAACTTCGACAGCGATACCAGCGTGGTGGAGGTCGCGATCCGGCGCCTCCGTACCAAGATCGATGTGCCGTTTGACACTACGCTGCTCCATACTATTCGCGGCATGGGATATGTCATGGAGGACCGCAACGGATGAAGGCGTTGGCCCAACATCGCTCATTGCGCCAGCGGCTGTCGTGGTGGCTTGCGCTGCAGAGCTTTGCCGGACTCGGGGTGGTCTGTCTGATGGTGTATCTGGTGACCGAGTTCAATTTTCGTGATCGGCAAGAGGAAACGCTGGCACAAAAAGAAACCGTCATTCGGCACTTGCTGCAGGATGGCAAGGAGCATGGGGATTCGGAAGACCTTGCGCACAAACTCGATGACTTCCTTGTTGGGCACGGAGATCTGTCGCTCGAAGTCGCGCAGGCGGACGGGATGGTTATCTACGCCCACGCCCGCAACCAGAGTGCCAAGGCGGTATGGCGCCAACGGCAGTTCGAAGTAGCACAGGCTGCGGACCAGACTCCCTCAAGGAACTTGCGCGTTCAGCTGTCGCTGGACATCCGAACCGACAACCAGTTGTTGCACCGACTTGCTCTTACCTTGCTGGTCGCGGCCATCGGTGGGGCCATCGTTGTATCGCTGGGCGGATTCTCCCTGGTCAACTTGGGCCTGGCACCCGTCCGAAGACTGGCCGGTCAGACGCGCGCAGTGTCGGCTGACAATCTGCATCAACGTCTCGACAGCGCCGAGCAGCCCCTTGAGCTCGTGCCTCTGATCGACCAGTTCAACGCGCTTCTAGCGCGCATTGAGAAGGCGTATTTACAAATGGAGGGCTTCAATGCGGACGTGGCGCATGAGTTGTGCACGCCTTTGGCCACGCTCATTGCAAACAATGAATTGGCTTTGCTGCGCCCTGAGCAGGCGGATATGCGCGAGGTGCTGGCGTCCAACTTGGAGGAGTTGCACCGCCTGACCGGCATCGTCAATGACATGCTGTTCCTGTCCCAGGCGGATCGGGGTGTGGGAGCACGTCGGGCCCCCGTTGCGACTCTTGCATCAGTGGCTGTTGACGTACTGGATTACCACGAAGCGGCACTGGCCGAGGCTGGTCTCACCGCTAAGGTGGTCGGCGATGCGCATGGCGCTTTCGACGTGCCGTTGTTGCGCCGGGCCCTGTCGAACTTGCTCGGCAACGCCACCCGATACGCGAACCCTGGCTCAATCGTCCAAGTCAACCTCAGAACTATCGATGAGGGCCGTGTGTTGATCAGTGTCACCAACTACGGCAGCACTATCGATCCCGAGCGACTCCCGCAGCTGTTTGACCGATTCTTCCGTGCAGATCCGGCTCGTAGTCATGGGCAGAGTAACCATGGCCTTGGGTTGGCCATAGTAGGAGCTATTGCACGCATGCACCAGGGAAAGCCCTTTGCATCGTCAGAAAACGGGGTAACGAATGTGGGAATCGAAATCCCCCCGAATTGATGTTGTTTTTCGACGGGGTGGGGTCGATCCTGTGCCCCTGCGACTGAGTACGGACCGTTAAGAAATCCGATTTACCCAGGACAAAGCAGCCATATTCTTTTTTGCTGCTTGACTTTAAAGCTACTTGAAGGTTTCCAATTGGGCTATGAAATCAGAAACAAGCACACCTCCCACCACTGTTGACACCTGCTGCTCCTCGGGCTGTTCCAGTACCGCAGCAGTGGTCCCTGCAGCCACAAGCAGCCCGGGCCAGGGCAAGCTGTTCCGAATCGCCACCATGGACTGCAGTGCCGAAGAGTCGGAGATCCGGCGGGCTCTGGAACCGCTTGAGGGAATCCGCTCGTTGGGTTTCCAGCTCGGCGCGCGCACGCTGAAGATCGATGCGGAGGATCGCGCCTTGCCCCTTGCGCTCGATGCCATCCGCAAGGCGGGTTTCGATCCACAGCCCGTGGTCACTGCGGCAAACACCCAGGGTAGCCTAGGCCGGGTGTTTCGCATTGCGACCATGGACTGCAGCGCCGAGGAGGCGGAGATTCGCCGAGCGCTGGAGCCTCTGGATGGGATCCGCTCTCTGGGCTTTCAGCTCGGCGCGCGGACGCTCAAGATCGATGCCAACGAAGGCACCTACCCGTTGGCACTCGACGCCATGCGCAAAGCGGGCTTCGATCCGCAGCCAGTTCCAGGCGCCAATGGCTCCGAGGGCGGACAGGCGGGCGAACCAGCCGAAGGCGACGACCATGGACATGGTTTTGCAGGC
Source organism: Acidovorax sp. Root568 (assembly GCF_001427445.1). Classification (NCBI taxonomy): domain Bacteria; kingdom Pseudomonadati; phylum Pseudomonadota; class Betaproteobacteria; order Burkholderiales; family Comamonadaceae; genus Acidovorax; species Acidovorax sp. Root568. Next base: position 596,816 of record NZ_LMGP01000010.1, read on the forward strand.
GGCATCTCCCGGCTGGTAGCCGCGCTGGTGTTCGCCACAGGCGCTGAGGTACTTTCGTTCTTCGCGCCCGACCATATGGCCTGGAAAGTGGCCGGCATGGCGATTGCCGCTCTGGCTATCTGGCTGGCCGGCATCGACACCTACAAAAAAGGCATTGCGGCGCTGCTGCGCGGCAAGCTGAACATCAATGCGCTGATGTCGGTGGCCGTCACCGGCGCATTCCTCATTGGTCAGTGGCCAGAAGCCGCGATGGTGATGGCTTTGTACGCGATTGCGGAGCTCATCGAAGCCAAGGCAGTGGACCGGGCCCGAAACGCTATCAAGGGCTTGCTGGAACTGGCGCCCGAAGAGGCTTTGGTACTGGGCACCAACGGAGCATGGACCGCTACACCGGTGGCTTCGGTGGCCATCGGAGCGACCGTGCGCATCAAGCCGGGCGAACGCGTGCCGCTGGACGGTAAGGTGACCAAGGGCAATGGCGCCATCAACCAGGCCCCCGTGACTGGCGAGAGCATCCCCGTGGACAAGGCACCTGGCGACCAGGTGTTCGCCGGCACGATCAACGAGACTGGTGAGCTGGAGTTCGAGGTCACAGCCCTGTCGAGCAACACCACCCTGGCCAGGATCATCCAGGCCGTTGAGCAGGCGCAGGGCACGCGCGCTCCGACGCAGCGCTTTGTGGATCGGTTCGCCTCCATCTACACCCCCGCAGTCTTCGCCATTGCCGTGGCGGTGGCGGTCCTCACTCCTTTCCTGATGGGCCTTACCTGGCTGGAGGCGCTCTACAAGGCCCTGGTCCTGCTGGTGATCGCCTGCCCATGCGCTCTGGTCATTTCCACGCCGGTCACGGTGGTCAGCGGATTGGCCGCAGGAGCGCGCCGTGGGATCTTGATCAAGGGCGGAACCTACTTGGAAGATGCCCGGCTTCTGAAGGCGGTGGCGCTGGACAAGACCGGCACCATCACCGAAGGCAAACCCAAGCTGGTGAAGTGGCAGGTGTGGGGTGCCGGTAACGAGGTAGCAGTCCAGCAAATGGCTGCCAGCCTGGCGGCTCGCTCCGATCACCCGGTTTCAAAGGCGATTGTCCAGGGCTTGGACGTAAAGGACCCAGAAGCAGAAAGCTTCAAGGCCTTGCCTGGGCGCGGTGTCGAAGGCATGGTCAATGGTATGCGCTTGATGCTGGGCAATCACCGTTTGATCCATGAGCAAGGACTGTGTGGTCCGGAGCTGGAGGCGGAGCTGGTCATCCACGAAAAGCAAGGCCGCACGGTCACCCTCCTGGCGGACGATTCGCGCGTCCTGGCGCTGTTCGCGGTAGCGGACACCATCCGTGAGACATCGAAACAGGCCATCGTCGATCTCAAGGCACTGGGTGTGACTTCGGTGATGCTGACCGGCGACAACACGGCCACTGCAAAAGCCATCGCGGCGCAGGCCGGCATTGATGATGCCCGTGGCGATCTGCTGCCCGAAGCCAAGCTCGATGCCGTCAAGGAAATGCAAAAGCGCTATGGCGCTACCGGCATGACTGGCGACGGCATCAACGATGCGCCGGCGCTTGCGCAGGCCGACATCGGTTTTGCCATGGGTGCAGCGGGAACTGACACGGCCATGGAAGCGGCGGATGTGGTCATCATGAACGATGACCTTCAGCGCGTCGCCGAAACAGTGCGTCTATCCAAACGCACCCATGCCGTTCTCTGGCAGAACATCACCCTGGCCCTGGGCATCAAGAGCGTCTTCCTGGTGATGGCGGTCGTTGGCACCGCGACCATGTGGATGGCGGTATTTGCGGACATGGGGGCCAGCTTACTGGTCGTGGGCAATGGCCTGCGCCTGCTTCGGGGTACACAAACTGAGCCAGGCCATAAGTCGACGAGCGTAAAACTAGCGGAACATGCACACTCCCATTAGTGATATTGCAAACTCCATGGTCTGCCAGCTGCAGGGGTGCAGTAGGGAAGTTGGTCATACTACAAAAACCCGAGCTTTGCACTATTCGTCGAACACATACCAATATGACAACTGTCAATTCGGGAAATCTACTGCGCGAGGTTGCTCGCTTGCTCGCACGGGCGCAAAGTGTGGTGGCTGATTGCAACAGTACAGCGAACGACCAATGCTATTTGCTCGCCGAACTGGGGCGCTCCGGAACGCTTGCGATGACAGAACTGGGCAGGCGCGTCAGGCGTGAAAAGAGCTGGGTCTCGCGCTCTGTGGAAGCACTGGCTGCCCGTGGCCTGGTCGTCAAGGAGCCCAATCCCGGCGATTCTCGGACGTGTCTAGTCAGGCTCACCGACGAGGGATTGCAGTCAGTCAATGACTGCAACGCCGCCCTCGATGCCCACGCAGCGCAGTTGCTCGCCTGCCTGGGTGAGCGGGACCGCGCCGCTGTCGAGAGATCACTTCTGATTTTATTGAAGGTAATGAGACAAGATCAGTTCGCAAGCTACTGAATTGTGCACTGCATTCAAAGGTGTCAGATGGAGGGCACCAACCGTGACAGATGCGGCGAGCGTTCCTCGGACCGGGTGTCACAGCGGCAGAGGGTCCTAAATTAATGGCCCATGAGCGTGCCGCACATCTGTTCGTCCGGTAGTAAATCGACCATCCGCAATTCGTCGACGTTGCAGGGGAAGGCACGGGCTACGGTCAACATGACCGGCGGCGATGCAGCGCGCTGAACTCGACATCGATGGCGTGAAGTCTCCATCGGTTTTTGCCACGATTGCGGCTAGCCGCGCTTGGCCAGGCCACGCTTGTGGCCCACCGGTTTGCATTACTTTGGCGTGGAACCCGGAGTGGCTTCCTTGTGCGGCATGGCTTCACGCGCATTGGCCTTTTCTTGACCGCGAGATTCGGCTTTGCTGGTGTCAGCAAGGCCAGAGCCTTCGCCTCGCGCTGTACTGCCATCCTTGGTCCGCTTCACAGCGGTCGCAGGACGGGCTTTCTTGTGATCCTCTCCATGGGCTTGCGCCTTGGAGTTGGTATAGGGCGTGGCCTCTTGGGTGTCGCCAGCCGCAAACGCGGACGATGCGGCAGTCAGGGCGAGGGCAATAAGGAGAGTTTTCATGATTTTTCCTTGGTGGTTCGACGTGCGGAACTGAAGAGCGCCCCCACGTAGTGAGGACGCTACAGGGCGGCCCTTGGATTACTTGGCAGGCTCGATGGCGGTGACGACCATCTTTCCGCTCTCGTTGATCACCATGAAGCGGATCTTGTCACCGACCTGCGCTTTGTCGAGCAGGGCCTTGTCCTTGACGGTAAACACCATGGTCATCCCTGGCATCTCCAGGTGCTTGATATCACCGTGCTTGATGGTGATCTTTCCCGCGTCCTTGTCGATCTTGCGCACTTCTCCATCGGTCATGGAGGCTGCAGCCATGGCGGCTGGCTTGCCTGCGTCTCCAGCGGCCTGCGCTGTGGCCGACAGCGGCATGAGAGCGGTCAGCGACAACATGGCGCCGATCAAAAGAGTGTTTGCGTTTTTCATATGAAATCCTTGCTCAGTTGCGGAGAGAAATATCTGCTTACTTCTTGACCACAGTGACCTGGCCCTTCATGCCAGCGTCGTAGTGGCCCGGATAAAGGCAGGCAAACTTGACTTCACCCGCCTTTGTGAACTGCCAGATGATTTCGCCCTGCTTTCCCGGGGCCAACGACACCTTGCTGGGTTCGTCATGCTCCATCTCCGGGAACTTCTTCATCGTCTCGTAGTGCTCCTTGAGTTCGGCATCGGTGCCCAGGCTGAACTCGTGTTTGACCTGGCCACTGTTCTTGATCACGAACTTGACCGTTTCTCCCTGTTTGACGGAAATCGCGGCGGGTGTGAAGCGCATGGTGTCAGCCATGTCCACGTTGATCGTGCGGGTCACCTTGGCGGCCTTGCCGGGTTGACCAATGGCTGAGTCCTCGCTTCCGTGGCCGTGACCGCCGCTGTGGGTACCGCCCGCAAAGCTGTTGAAAGACAAAGCCACTAGGGTTGAGGCTGCGATCAGAGAAAAAGTGCGTTTCATGATTTACCTTGGGTTGTGATTGAGGAACAAAGACGATCAGTGGCCGCTGTGCGAGGACGGCTTTTTGACCTTGACGACGGTGTCCGAGCTGGGCTTCTTTTCGAGAGGCATCGATTGACCACCCTCGGCCTTGAAGCGAGCAGGCTCAGCCATCGGTCCGGTGTACTCGTAGGCCACCGTGCCCTCCGGGTTCTTGTACCAACCCGGGTTTTTGTAGTCACCAGACTTCTGGTCGCGGCGCACCTTCAGGACACTGAACATGCCACCCATCTCAACCGACCCAAAGGGGCCTTCCCCCGTCATCATTGGGATGGTGTTGTCCGGAATGGGCATCTCCATCTCGGTCATGTCTGCCATGCCGCGTTCGCCCATGACCATGTAGTCGGGGATAAGGTTGTTGATCTTCTTGGCCACGCCCCGGTGGTCCACGCCAATCATGGTGGGAATGTCGTGACCCATTGCATTCATCGTGTGGTGGCTCTTGTGGCAGTGGAATGCCCAGTCGCCTTCTTCGTCCGCCAGGAACTCGATCTGGCGCATCTGGCCCACGGCCACGTCGGTGGTCACTTCATAGAGTCGGGTGCTTTTGGGTGTAGGACCACCATCCGTGCCCGTCACCAAAAACTCGTGACCATGCAAATGCATCGGGTGGTTGGTCATGGTGAGGTTGCCGATGCGAATGCGCACCTTGTCGTTGAGCCGGACGTTCAAGGAATCGATGCCAGGAAAGATGCGGCTGTTCCATGTCCACAGATTGAAGTTCAGCATTTCCGCAACCTTGGGGGTCGCGGCGCCGGGTTCAATGTCATAGGCGCTTAGAAGGAAACAAAAGTCACGATTGACCTCATCGATAAGCGGATGTTTGGTCTTGGGATGCGTGATCCAAAAGCCCATCATGCCCATGGCCATCTGAGTCATCTCATCGGCGTGAGGGTGGTACATGAAGGTGCCGGGGCGGCGCGCAACGAACTCGTAAACGAAGGTTTTTCCGGACTGGATCGCTGGCTGGTTCAAGCCCGCAACCCCGTCCATGCCATTGGGCAAACGTTGCCCGTGCCAGTGGATGCTGGTGTGCTCGGGCAGCTTGTTGGTCACAAAAATGCGGACGCGGTCGCCTTCCACCACCTCGATGGTGGGGCCCGGGCTCTGGCCGTTGTATCCCCACAGGTGGGCCTTGAAGCCAGGGGCCATTTCGCGCACCACCGGTTCTGCCACCAGGTGGAACTCCTTGACCCCCTGGTTCATGCGCCAGGGCAGCGTCCAGCCGTTGAGCGTGACTACCGGGTTGTAGGGGCGCCCGGAGTTAGGTACCAGAGGTGCCATGGTGTCCGCGCTGGTCTGGAACACTGGCTCAGGCAGAGCGGCCATCGCCACCCGGCTCACACTCGCTGCCGCCACGGCCCCACCGGCAATGCCAGCAAACCGGAAAAAATCTCTTCTTGAATTCATGTTTGGTTTCCTTGAGGGGATCAGTGGCCTGCGCCAGCTTCGGCAGCGGCTGCGCCACCGCCCGAGACGCCAGTGCTGGTTGGCTTGCCAATGAGGGAGGCCTGGAGGGCCGCGTCCGCTAGCCAGAACTGTTGTTCAGCGTTCAGAGCCGCCATTACCGAGTTCACCTGGTCGCGGGAGTCGGCAAGTAGTTCAAAGACGCTGATCAGCATCCCGTTGTAGCGAAGCTGGTTTTCTTCAGAGATGCTCTTACGCAGCGGGATCACTTCGTCGCGGTGGTGGCGCGCGATGTCGTATGCCGTGCGATAGGCTGAGTAGCTTTCGCGCAGGTTGGATCCCGCCGCGCGGGCGGTAGCTTCCAGGCGGTTGGCCGCAGCCAGGGTCTGCGCGCTCATGGCGTCGCGCCGCATACCTCCCCAATCAAAAATGGGCAACTGCAGGCTGATCTCAAAGCCTCGTCGCGTTGAGTGGGTGTTCTCGGCCGCATCGAAGACAGAGTCGCGCCGTACTCCCAGTTCAATGTCCGTGAAGGTCGTGATCGTGTTCCAGCCTTGCGCGCGTGCGGCTGCGTCGTAATCGGCCTTCGCGATCTGCAGATCCAGCCGACCCTTCGAAGCCTGACGGCCAGCGTCCGATGGAGACAGCGGCTCCTTGGGAAGTGTGGGAAGGCGTTCAGGCAACTTGAGCTGTTGGGCTTGGCTATCGTCCAGGCCTAGCAGCCGCACCAGCTCCTCACGGGCTGCCGTGACCTGGTGCTGCGCACTGGCCAGCTGGGTCGCAGTGTCGGCGTAGAACGCTTGCTGGCGCACACGATCGAGCTTGTTGAAATTGCCCACTGCCTGCATGCGCTTGGCCAACTCAGCGCTGGCTTGAGCACTTGCGACGACCTGTTGGGTGTATGCCAGTGTCTGTTGCGCGGCGACAGCCCGGACCCAGGCCTGACGTACCTGCGTGACTTGGTCCACTACGTCGCTGCTCAGGCGCAACTGGGTCTGCTTGATGCGCTGCTCGGCGATGCCTTTGCGTGTCGGCAAGGTCAGCAGGTCCAGCAGGCCGAAGGACAGGATGCGGCCGATCTCCGTCTCGCTGCCCAGGCGAACGCGCTCCAGGCTCAGAATGGGGTTGGCAATGCGACCCGACTGGGCTGCCGTAGAAGAATCTGCCCAGTTTTGAGCCACGATGGCTTGCAGGGACGGGCTATTGACCAGAGCGAGTTGAACGGCATCCTGTTGACTGAGCGGTTTGGCCAACAAGTCCGAGGCGCGTTGGCGCAAGGCCTCTTGCTCATTCCGGTCCCGGGCCAACGTGAGTTTGCCGTCGGTGAAACTGTTTGCCGCCGCGTTGGCGCTGGAGAGGTTTTGCTCCAGATTCACGCTGGCGCAGCCAGACAATACCGCAACTGCGGCCACGGCGATCACGATCTTGGCGCGGGGCATTTGCACTGGTCGGCTCATTGTTTGCCCCCGTGGTGTGCGTCATGGCCTTGGGCTGGTTGGTCCTGGCCCGCTGCGGGTGCGGACTGGCGCATTTCCTTGGCATAGGCCCGCCATCCTCCGATTTCACCCACCTTGTCGTTGGCGGCCTTCCACGGCTGGACTGATTGCTCCTTGTAGACCTCATAGCCCGCGAGAGCTGATCGGTACGAAAGTTGGTAGTCCACCTTTGGGGGGGCATCGTCCGGCATCTGAGCAAGTGCCAGCGAAGGTGCCAGCAATGCTGCGGCCAGCCAAGGGATTGAGTTAAGTCGTGAAAGCCAAGAATTTCTCATAGATTCACCATGCGTTTTGATGCAACGCATTGTGTGAGTTATTGGCTTCCAAAGACATAACGGATTGATTACATATTTGTCATGTTCAAGAAAGGCATAAATCTCCGGGCACACTGACGACCTCTTGTAGCGCCAAGGAGGTCTCGTGAAGATACTGATCGTTGAGGACGAAATCAAAACCGGGGAATACCTGCGCCAAGGCTTGCGTGAAGCGGGATTCAACGCTGATCTGGTTCACAACGGTGTCGATGGCCTGCGTCTGGTTCAAGAGGAGGATTACGATCTCGTGATCCTGGATGTGATGCTTCCTCGGATGGACGGCTGGCAGGTCCTCACCAATATGCGTCGTCGAGGCCTTGAGATGCCCGTGTTATTTCTCACGGCAAAGGACCAGGTTCAGGATCGCGTCAAAGGCCTAGAGTTGGGCGCAGACGACTATCTGGTCAAGCCGTTTTCTTTTGCCGAATTGCTGGCAAGGGCACGGACCATACTGAGGCGCGGCCGCAGTGGCGCCGAGGTGACTATTCTGCAGGTGGCAGATCTTGAACTGGACCTTCTGCGGCGTCGAGTCAGCAGGTCCGGCAAACGCATCGACCTCACACCCAAGGAATTCGGGCTGCTGGAGCTGCTGATGCGTCGCCAAGGGGAGGTTTTGCCTCGCTCTCTGATCGCGTCGCAGGTGTGGGACATGAATTTCGACAGCGATTCCAACGTGGTCGAGGTGGCAATGCGCAGGCTTCGGGCCAAAATTGACGATGCCTATGACGCCAAGCTGATTCAGACGGTGCGAGGCATGGGTTATGTGCTTGAGGCACCCCAGGAGAATGTGTGATAGCTCGGTACTCGCTCACGACACGACTGACAGTCTTTTTTACGCTGGCTTCCGGGCTCGTGCTTGTTGGCCTGGGGACACTTGTTGCCATTTCCATTGACCGGCATTTTGTGGAACTCGACCGCGATGCTCTGCGCGACAAAATTCACCTCACACGTGAGGTGATAGGAAAATCCACGTCACCGCAGGACCTCAAAATTCGGCTGGACGACGTTTTGCACAGCCACGAGGGCCTTTTTGTCAGCGTTTTCTGTGACAAGGACCCGCTTTACGCGACCACGGGTTTCCAGTTTCCACAGGACCTCATCGCCCAAACCCAGAAAGCCCGCTTGGGGGTCGCATCCTGGCAGACCAATGACCGCGAGTACCGAGGGATGTCCGAATCCGTATCGATGCCGGGCGCCTCTCAAGCACCGCTCCAGATTTGGGTCGCGTTGGACATCGCACACCACAAGCATTTCATGCAAGGCCTGATTCGGGTGCTCGTGGGTTACGTGGCATTGGCAACGCTGGTGGCTGGGATCCTGGGCTGGTGGGCTGCAAAGAATGGCTTGGCGCCCCTTCGGACAATGCGGTCTCGCGCGATGGCGATCACGGCGCAGCGGCTGGACGATCGGATGCCAACTCAGGAGTTTCCGGTGGAGATGGCAGACTTGGCTACAACCCTCAACGAGATGCTCCGGCGCTTGAAAGAGGAGTTTGATCGCTTGTCCGAGTTTTCTTCGGATCTGGCCCACGAGTTGCGTACGCCGATCAACAACCTGATGACGCAGACACAGGTCACGCTCAGCCAGCCTCGCTCCTGCGGGGAGTATCAGGACATACTGGCCTCTAACGCCGAGGAGTACCAGCGTCTGGCCCGCATGGTGGCGGATATGTTGTTCCTGGCGAAAGCCGACCACGGACTCATTCTTCCCAGTACGGAAAAAATTGCTGTCCACGACGAAGCACAGGCCCTGTTTGACTTCTACGAGGCCCTTGCCGAAGAAAAGCAGGTCGGTCTGCAGCTTATTGGGGCGGCAGAGATCACTGGCGATCGGTTGATGCTGCGCCGGGCGCTGAGCAATCTCCTGTCCAACGCCATTCGCTATACCCCCCCTGGAGAACAGGTGGTCGTTGACATTCAAGGGGACGTTCACGGAACCACCGTGGATGTAGTCAACACTGGACCTTCCATCGACGCGCAGATGATCCCCCGCCTTTTCGACCGCTTCTTTCGGGCAGACAAGTCGCGCAAGCAACTGGACTCCGACGGTGCGGGCTTGGGCTTGTCTATCACCCAGGCGATTGTTCATGCGCACCGAGGCCGCATCTCTGTGAGTTCGGCCGATGGCAGGACTTGTTTTTCGATGTATTTCCCCAGTGCTCAGAACATTGGCAAGCGCCTCACAACAGATGCATGACCCCCTGGCCACCCTCATTGACTGCTGGAAGGCAGATCCCAGCAGCACCTACAACACCTGGTTCCTGTGGGATCAGCGGATCAAAAACTTCCGCTCTATTCGCCGAGGCATTACGCAAGTGGTGGAGGACATCCGAGCGGGAACGTTTGGCAACGCCTACCGAGGATCCTCGTTAGAGACAATCGTTGGCTCCGTGGCGGAGCAGCGCCAGATCTTCAAGGGTGCGGACCACGCGTTCCTCTGGAAACCCAAGCTGCGCATTCCGGACATCTACGAGAACCCGAGCAACCAGCGCGCTTTTGCGGACCTCCTGCACACCTGTGATCACTGCGACTGCGCAGAAGACGTAGTGGCCGCCATACAGCGCATTGATGCGATTGGCATCAAAGGCTTGGGCCCAGCAGTCGCCAACTTGCTGTATTTCATCCACCCAACGCTGGTCTCTCCCTTCAACACGGCCATCGTCAATGGGTTCAACGCGGTGACCGGGGGGCGCTTAAAGCTCGGGCGCTGGGACCACTATCTCTCCATGCGGGAGGGCTTGCTGCGCTTGAACGCGCAGTACCGGCTGAAACTATCGAACGATCTGGGCGCGATTGCAGGACTCATGTTTGACATTGGCAGTGGCCGATATGCAGCACCGCTACAAGCAATGGATGCAGCGGCGGCAGCTCTCTGGCAAGAAGACCTTGAGCGTGTGCGGCAGGAATCTACCGCATTGCAACGGGAACTGTCCCAAGCGACCGAGAGCGATGCGACCCACACGGGTGTCCAGGCTTCGCTGCGCGACCTGGGCAAGGCCCTCGGCTTTGAGGTCTGGATAGCGTCCAACGACCGGGGCCGCGCCCATGGCGGGGGGCTGCTGGGAGATGGATGCATGGCGCAGTTGCCCGCCAGCCTGGACCGAGGACTGGAGTCTGTGCGACTGATCGATGTTGTATGGGTTGATCCCCAGACCTCGCAATTCGCCGCTGCATTCGAAGTCGAACACACCACGTCCATCTATTCGGGCATCGTACGCATGCTCGATCTGGCCTTGGGCACGCCGGTTGCAGGCAACTGTGCGCTGTTTCTGGTGGCTCCAGACAATCGCAGAGACAAGGTCGCTGAGCAACTTCAAAGGCCTGCCTTCTCCAGGGTGTCGGAGCTTGGAATCCGGTACTTGCCTTACAGCCAGCTGGAGCAGAACCATGCTTCCATGAGCCGCTTTGGGTCCAGCATCAAGCCGCTGCTAGAGATTTCGCAGCGGCTGTGAGCCACGGTTCATCGGCGCGGCGCGGTCCCTGTGGGTTTGGCTCCTTGGGCCCAGGGGGAGGCAATCCTCGGGGATGTCGGCAAGATGAAGTTCCTGTTATCCCAAACGCAGGGATTGAGGGGCAGAGGCTTGCGTCGCAAAAGTTACAGGTCAGGCGCCATTAGCTACGATGAACCATCACCTTGGTAGAGATCTCCGAGGCGGCACTTCGCAAATTCTTCGCCAAAACCAAGAAGCTCTCGACATGAACGTCACTACTAAGCCATTAGATGCTCTATCGCCAGTCGGCTTGTTGGGAAACTCTGTGCACAAAGCGCCGAGCATCCAGGAAGGCGGTTTTCTGGACGCGATGAAGCAGGCGCTGACAACCACCAGCCATTTGCAAAGTGAGTCGGGTCGGCTGAGTCGTGAGGTCACACTCGGCAATCCCACGGTCAGCTTGGAAGAAACGATGCTCGCCGGAGTCAAGTCGAACATTGCGTTTCAGGCTACCCTGCAAAGTCGTAACCGAATTGTTCAAGCCTACACCGATGTGATGAATATGCAGGTGTGACTTGCTCTGGGCAAAAGCCACGTAGTCGGAGCACAGATCGGCGCGGACGCTTCCCAGCGAAGTCGGCACATTCCTGCGAGAGCATAGACGCGCGTACTTTCATTGGAGATTTACATGCAGTCCAAAGATCATTGGGAGCAGGTCTACACGGCAAAGCCCACCTCTGGGGTGAGTTGGTTTCAGGAACACGCTCAGCAATCCACCCAGCTCATTCGGCAGACTTCAGTCGCCCGTGATGCGAGCATCATTGATATTGGAGGGGGTGCTTCAACTTTGGTCGATGATTTGCTTGATGAGGGGTACATGAAGGTCGCGGTTCTTGACTTGTCCGAGGCTGCTTTGTCGGCGTCACGGTCTCGACTGGGGGCGCGTGCGGACACCGTAACCTGGCTTGTGAGCGACATTACGCGCGTGGACCTTCCACGGCATGCCTACGACGTTTGGCATGACAGGGCCGTTTTTCATTTCCTTACCTCGTCGCACGAGCGGGAGGCCTACGTTCAGGCGGTTCTGCGCGCTGTCAAGCCCGGCGGTCACGTCATCGTGGCGACGTTTGCAGAAGACGGACCAGAGAGGTGCAGCGGTTTGCCCGTCATGCGCTACAGCGCCGACGGCTTGCACGCGCAATTCGGGGCCCCATTCACGCTCTTGCAGCAAGCGCGCGAAGAGCACCATACGCCACTCGGCACCGTCCAGAAGTTCATCTACTGTCTGTGCCGCAAAGAGCCGAGCTGAGGTTCGCATCGCGCCGATGCCTCCGATGCCCCTACAGACATATTTTCCTTGGGCCTATGGTTCGCTATGCAGGCGCTCTTGCCAGGCATCGACGTCCTCACGTGGACCGGACCGATTTAGAAGCGGGGAGCCTTGGTGGACTCATCCGATGTGACGGCGACGGCAGCATGCTGCGCTGCGTGGTATCGGTCCGGATAGATTTCGTTGAGTTTGCGGCCGTCTTCGCCCACAGCGACGACTTCGCCCTCGCGGATGGCACGTGCCAGCTCGCTCTTGACCTGGTCGCGTGTCTTCAGCGATTTGCTCGCCACGGTGGGATAGCGGCCTGACATCAGTTCATTGCGTTTGACCCCGAACTCGCCGGCCACCATGATGTCGCCTGTGCGGATAGCCTGCTCCAACTCGTCCCGCACTTGCTCCCGGGATTTGCCGACCTGAGTCGAAGTAGCCACGGGATAGGCGCCAGGATTGATCTGTTTGAGCGTAAGACCCGATTCGCCAAAGGCGAGCATGTCGCCGCTTCGCTGAGCCTGCGCCAATTCAGCCCGCACTTGTTCGCGCGTCTTGCTGACCGCTTGGTCCGAAGCAAATGCGGGGGCGGCGACGAGGGAAAGGACGATGAGGGTGGACTTGAGTTTCATGATGGGATTTCCTTGTTGAATAAATGATGGTGGTTTGAGTGCAACCGCAGGCCGGTCTTGAAGGGGCACACGATTGCAGGTAATCGTTGAGACAGCTCAGGGGAGTTGGCGGGCGTTGACCCAACCTGCCTCGCCGCCCAGGTCGCGCATGCCATCGCTGGTCACAGGGTTGCGCTTGGCGGCCTGCAACTCATCCAGAACTTGCTGGCGGGTCTTGGTGAGCTTGGGACCGGGGACGAGCGGATAGGTAGCGGGGTAGCCACGGCTGATCCAGTACAGCGAACCGTCCTTTTGAGCGGCCAGAACGGTGTTTTCGACAGCTTGGCGGCTGATCGCGTTGCCCAGGTGGTCGGGGGCCAGACTCACGCCTTCTTCCTGGCTTGGGCTTGCGTGGTACACCGAAGTGGCAAAGGACGCTGTAGCGGATGCAGCGAGGCTGGCGACTAGGATGGCGGTACGAACTTTCATGATGGTCTCCTGTGGCGCCGGATGCCCGATATGGTCCATCCAGGTGGCGTTTTTCTGCGCCACGTAGAGAAGTCTAGAAGCCGCACCCCTACGAAGCGGTGACCTTCCGATTACGATTTTGAAAGCCACAGGCCGCATGGGGGTTGCTGGCATGCTCTGAAGAGCGCATGAGCGAAGGATGGACCTTCGCTCGAAGGCGATTTCCTAAGGGCCTGCACTCTTCTTGACATTCACACAGGGACAAGGCCCAAGCTGCCAGTTTAGGCAAAAGCGACGCATGGAGGTGATGCTATGACCTACAAGATTGCTGATACCCGTCGACAGCTCAGCTACGCACTTTTGCGCGTTTTTGAGCAAGCGCGCGGGCAGCGGGAACCCGCTGTAGCCGATCTCGTGCTGTGTGCGCTTGAAGAACTTGCACGCAAAGACACCAACTGCCAGGGAACGCTTGATCGGGCGTACTTGCAATCGGTGGCTGTTGGCACGATTGTCGATGTCCCTACATCTTCATCAAGATGATTTTGCCGTACGCTTATGTTGCATTGATCACGCTCTTCATCGATGAACGTAGTGCGCTGCGCGGTCGTTGCCTCAGCAACTCAACTGTACGAGCAAACGACCGGCATACAGATATGAATAGCAACTGGCCGTTGCGGCGACCCTCGCGCGAATGTGATGCGTAAATTACAGCCCTGAAATCTCCTCGTAATCTATGGCGCATAACGACGGCAAATCGCTCGAAATCCGCGTCAATTGGCGATGCCAGCCTACAGCGCCGATTACCCCACGCGGCAAAAGATGGACGCTCCTCGCAGGCAACTGCGCAGGTTCTCGCTCATCTTTCGAGCTACTTATCAGGAGATTTTGATGAACCACACCCCGAACCAATATGTGTCTTGCATCGAGGCTTGCCAGTCGTGCGCCACGGCCTGCCATCAGTGCTTCGCAGCTTGTTTGAAAGAAGACGACGTGAAGATGATGGCACGCTGCATTGCCCTGGACGTCGACTGCGCAGCAGCGTGTAGCTTTGCGGCCGACGCCATGGCGCGCAATAGCGAGCATGCAGCTGCGATTTGCGCGCTGTGCGCTCAGATCTGCAAGGCCTGCGCCGATGAATGCGCCAGGCATGAGGCAGACCACTGCAAGGCCTGTGCGCAGGCTTGTCTCAAGTGCGCCCAAGAGTGCGACGCCATGGCGCGTGCGGCTTAATCCCGTTGCTTAACTCCTGGAGAGCATCTATGAAAACATTCCCAGCTTCTCACTCGCTGTCCGCCGCCGCTGTCATAGCTTGTGGCTTGTTGTCGCCTCTGGCACTGCATGCCCAGACCGCTCCCCACTCGGGCATGAAGGGCGCCGGTATGGATCAATCGATGCCTCACGGCAAGATGGACATGAAGGCAATGATGAAAGAGAACAACGACAAGATGGCATCCGTGCCAATGTCGGGCAACCCAGATGTGGATTTTGCCCAGATGATGCGGATTCACCACCAAGGTGCGATTGACATGGCTCAGGCCCTGCTGCGGGATGGCAAGGACCCAAAGATGCTCAAGATGGCCAAGGACATCGTTGCAGCGCAGAAAAAGGAAATCGCTGAACTGGATGCATTTCTGACCCGCAGCGGCAAGACACCGGCCGCTTCAGCCAAATAGCCCTATGTCTCTCACAGTCACTGCCTTGGGTGTTTGGATCATCGTCGGAAATCCAGGGCAGGGCTCTTGGGCAACGCGTCTCAAGCTTGTTGCAGTACAGACCCTTGATTGAAGTCAAGGGCGGCGGATGTTCATGCTTGACACTCCCACCGTGTTAAGCCTTATCGTTCCCACGAGGCCAATCACTATTTTGATGCCCCTCTTGGAGAACACCATGAATCACGACCACACCGCAGAGCATACAGACGCCAAAAATCCTACCGGCAACAGCAAAAAGTTGATCGGTGCAGTGATCATGCTTGGCTTGATCGGCGGCTTCTTCCTGCTCAGAGAGCACTGGTCGCACATCGCGGGCTATTGGCCCTACCTGCTGTTGTTGGCCTGCCCGTTACTGCACCTCTTCCATGGGCATGGGGGCCACGGTTCGCATGGCGGCGGATCAGGCCGCGATTAATCCCGCGCAGGACACGACTCCCATCTACAGGAATTACAACCATGACTACAGCCGCGCCGCACGATCATGCTCACCACGGGCATCAGCCTCATGAAGGCCATGAAGGCCATGAAGGTCACGCACCTCCGTCCATGGCGGCGTTGAAGGACCCCGTCTGCGGTATGCCGGTGACGGCCCAGTCCCAATACACCGCGCTCCACGAAGGCCACAATTACTACTTTTGCAGTGCCAAGTGCCAGGGGCGCTTTGTAGAGGCGCCGCAGAAGTACGCTCCGGGATTTGAAGACGCTTCTGGGTCTGAGCCCGAAGGTGCTCCGCCCGGAGCGATCTATACATGCCCCATGCATCCGGAGGTACAGCAGGATCATCCTGGAAACTGCCCCAAATGCGGCATGACATTGGAACCCATACTCCCCACGCTGGATGAGGGAGAAAACGCCGAGCTCGTGGATTTCCGGCATCGCTTCTGGTGGACGCTGCCCCTCACCGTCGTGGTCACTTTTCTGGCCATGGTGGGGCACCGGCTGCAGTGGTTCGAAATGGCCACCCAGAGCTGGATTGAGCTGGTGCTGACGGTTCCCATCGTGCTGTGGGCTGGCTGGCCCTTCTTTGTGCGTGGCGCCCAGTCCATCGCCAACCGCAGTCCCAACATGTGGACGCTGATCGGTCTGGGCACCGGTGCCGCTTTTGTCTACAGCGTAGTCGCCACCGTGGCGCCTGGGGTATTTCCAGCCTCGTTCCAGGCCATGGGCCGCGTGGCGGTGTACTTCGAAGCCGCGGCCGTCATCATCTCGCTCACGCTGCTCGGCCAGATGCTGGAGCTCAAGGCACGCTCGCAGACCTCGGCCGCCATCAAATCGTTGCTGGGCCTGGCCCCCAAGACCGCGCGGCGCATCGACGCCACCGGCCAGGAGAGCGACGTCCCGCTGTCCCACGTCCATGTGGGTGACCTACTGCGCGTACGCCCCGGGGAGAAGGTGCCGGTGGATGGGGTGGTGGTCGAGGGAAGCAGCGCGGTGGACGAAGCCATGCTCACTGGCGAGCCAGTGCCTATCGTCAAAGGGCCTGGAGATTCGGTCATAGGTGCCACGCTCAATACCAACGGGGCACTGGTGATCCGGTCCGAGCGGGTTGGCTCCGCCACCATGCTGTCGCAGATCGTTCAGATGGTTGCTCAAGCGCAGCGCTCTCGGGCTCCTATGCAGCGTATGGCGGACCAGGTGGCAGGGTACTTTGTGATGGCCGTGGTCGTTATCGCGCTGCTCACCCTGTTTGCGTGGGGCCTGTTCGGTCCGGAACCCCGCTGGGTTTATGGGCTGGTCAATGCCGTAGCCGTGCTGATCATCGCGTGTCCTTGTGCGTTGGGTTTGGCAACTCCCATGTCCATCATGGTCGCGACTGGCCGAGGGGCGACCAGCGGCGTGCTGTTCAGGGACGCTGCAGCCATCGAGAATCTGCGCAAGGTGGACACGCTCATTGTGGACAAGACCGGCACGCTGACAGAGGGCAAACCCTCCTTCGAACGTGTGGTGGCCATGCCCGGCATCTCAGACGATGAAGTGCTGCGCCTGGCGGCCAGCCTGGACCAAGGCAGCGAGCATCCGCTGGCCGACGCAATTGTCCAGGCGGCCCGCGCGAAGGGCCTGACTCTGGACAAGCCCGAAGACTTTGAGTCCGGGTCTGGGATCGGCGTAAGCGGTCGGGTCGCCGGGCGCCAGCTCGCCTTGGGAAACACGGTCCTCATGGAGCAGGTGGGCGTTTCTGCGGATCCGTTGCTTGCGCAGGCAGAGGCCTTGCGCGCCACAGGCGCCAGCGTGATGTATCTGGCGGCCGATGGCCAGCTTCAAGGTCTCTTGGCGGTTTCGGACGCCATCAAGCCCAGCACGCCCGAAGCCCTGGCAACCTTGCATGCGGCGGGACTGCGCATTGTGATGGCCACAGGCGACGGTATGACTACCGCCAAGGCGGTGGGTGCAAAGCTGGGGATTGATGAGGTCCACGGAGAAGTCAAACCTGCGGACAAGCTGGCTCTGGTGTCGCGGCTGCAGGCCGAAGGCCGTGTCGTTGCCATGGCGGGGGACGGAATCAACGACGCGCCCGCCCTTGCCAAGGCGGATGTGGGGATCGCGATGGGTACCGGCACCGATGTGGCGATGAACAGCGCACAGGTCACCTTGGTCAAGGGCGATCTGCGGGGGATTTCCACAGCGCGGGAATTGTCGGAGGCAACGGTGGGCAACATGAAGCAGAACCTGATGTTTGCCTTCCTCTACAACGCGCTGGGCATCCCGATCGCCGCAGGGCTGCTGTATCCCTTCACCGGATGGCTGCTGTCGCCAATGATTGCGGCCCTGGCGATGAGCCTAAGTTCTGCGTCGGTGATCACCAACGCGCTGCGGCTGCGCAAAGGCTGAGTTAGCTCTGCAGGCCCGGATTTGATCTAGGTTAAGTCCGTGACCACCGCTGGGGATACCATTCGCACCATGATCTTCGCCAAAAGCACGGTATCGCGCCAAGGACGCTGGATAACCAGCGTTCTGGTCGCGGCGTTGCTTCTGATGCAGTTCGCGTTGGCCGCCTATGCCTGTCCCAAGCTGGACTCCGCAGCCCATGCGGCGTCGATGCAAAAAGCGGGCATGGCCATGGAGGACTCAGTCGGCATGCCCTCCATGCCCGATTGCCACGCTATGGCGGGAACGATGGATGAGCAAGATCCTCAGCTGTGCCGAGCCCATTGTGACGGCGACAGCTTGTCTTCCCCCTCGCTCCAAGGTCTCGATCTGCAGGCGCTCGCGGCGCACGCCATCTGGGTCGCCTATGTGCTGCCTGTAATCCTGGACTCCGAGAGCCCTATTGACCCTCGGGCTGTCTACGCAGAGCTGGACAGTCGAGCGGGATCTCCCCCCATCTATCTGACGCATCAGGTCTTTCGGAATTGATCGTGCACGTCTTGCGCGCTGCCTTGCAGCGTATGCGCAGGTCTGACTTCGTGCCCCTTCATTTCGAGGACCATCATGCCCGACATCTCCTTCGGCGCTCCTTGCGAGCGCCTGTCTGCGCACCAGCGCATTCATCCCATCTCGCAGCGCATCCAGGTGCGCAACCTCAACCATCTGCGCCTGGGCGCTCTCGGGTTCCTGCTGGCCGGCATTGGCCTTGCTGGCAACCAGGCCCACGCCCTGGGCTTTGCAGAGGCCTTGGATCTGGCGGAGCAGCACAGCCCTCGTATCACGGCCCAACGACTGCAAATTGACGCAGCCAGCAGTACCCAAAAGTCGGCAGGAACACTGCCTGATCCAAAGCTCTCGGTTGGTATTGAAAACTTTCCCATCAGCGGCATGGACCGCTTCAGCCTCACACGCGAGTCCATGACCATGCAGCGCCTGGCGCTGATGCAGGAGGTTCCCAACCGTGCCAAACGAGATGCGCAGATCGCCAGCGCCCAGGCCAAGGTGGAGCGCGAACGCGCCACTCTGGGGGTCCAGCGTCTGCAGATCCGCCAGGAGCTGAGCCAAGCCTGGATCATGGCCCAGGCCGTTGAACAGCGCGACCAGGTGCTCGCCGGTCTACTGAGTGAGAACCAGCGCCTGCAGGACAGCCTGCCTGCCCGCATCGCAGGGGGGACGGCCCAGGCGGGCGATCTTCTGATGGCCAAGCAGGAGGCGCTCGCGCTGTCGGACCGCAGGGACGATCTGCAGCGGGACCGATCCAAGGCCAGGGCGATGTTGCGGCGTTGGGTTGGCGCCCGCGCCGACGAGGCGCTGCAGGGAACTCCCGGGCCGCTGAGCCGCCCCTTGGAGCAACTGCGGTCAGAGGTACACCGCCACGCGGAACTCGCACAGTACCCAGCCATGCAAGCCATGGCCTTGGCGGAAACGCACGAAGCCCTGGCAGAGGCCAAGGGTGATTGGTCCTGGGAACTCGCCTACAGCCGCCGCGACCGCCGCTGGGGCGACATGGTGTCGTTCCAGCTGACGTTTGATCTTCCCTGGCAACAGGAGCGGCGCCAGGGACCCCAGATCAAGGCCAAGCAGCTGGAGCTGCAGCGCCTGGAGGCCGAGCAGGAAGACGTGACCCACAGGCACCTGCAGGAGCTGGAGGACAGCGCCTCAGAGCTGGCGGCGCTGAACAGCCAGATCGAGCGGCTGCAATCGGCTGGCATGGGCCTGGCCCAGGGGCGCGCCGAACTAGCGTTGGCCAACTACCAGTCTGCCAAGGGCGATTTGAGCGCCGTGCTGGCTGCAAGGGCCCAGGTGCGGGAGACGCACTGGCGACTCATTGAGCTGCAGGCACAGCGGGACACCGTGATTGCCCGCCTGAACAGCCTGATCGCGGACTGAAGGGAGAACAACATGACCAATACCATTTTCAAGAAGACCGCTGTGGCCGTAGCACTGGTGGCTGCCG
The DNA here is from genome assembly GCF_001427445.1 of Acidovorax sp. Root568. Taxonomy (NCBI): domain Bacteria; kingdom Pseudomonadati; phylum Pseudomonadota; class Betaproteobacteria; order Burkholderiales; family Comamonadaceae; genus Acidovorax; species Acidovorax sp. Root568. Next base: position 616,449 of record NZ_LMGP01000010.1, read on the forward strand.
GCATCGCCCTCGGCTGGGGCGTCTCCCAATGGCGCACCGCGAGCAGCCACGCCTCTGGCACTGCTCCTGCCTCGGCAGAAACTGCGAAGGCCGACCGCAAGGTGCTGTACTGGTACGACCCCATGGTACCGACGCAGAAGTTCGACAAGCCCGGCAAGTCGCCCTACATGGACATGGCGCTGGTTCCCAAGTACGCCGATGAGGACGCACAACAAGGCACGGGTCTGAATGTTTCGGCACAGGCGGTGCAAGCCCTCGGCCTGCGCACCGCCACGGTGGAGCAACGGGACATTGGGGCCGATGTGGATGTGCTAGGCACGGTCCAGCTGAATGACCGGGATGTGAGCATCGTCCAGGCGCGTTCTGCTGGATTTGTGGAGCGTGTCTACGCCCGGGCCCCGGGCGACGTAGTGGCCGCAGGGGCGCCATTGGCCGATCTACTGCTGCCTGAGTGGGTGGCTGCGCAGCGCGAGTTCCTCGCGGTCCGGGCGCTCAAGGACGAGTCGCTGACGGCAGCTTCGCGCCAGCGGCTGTCGCTGCTGGGCATGCCTGCCTCGCTCGTGGCCCAGGTGGAGCGCACGGGCGAACCTCAGGGTCGCTACACGGTGTCCTTCCCACAGGCTGGGATGGTGGCCGAATTGATGGTGCGCCAGGGTATGACGGTCTCTGCGGGTGCCACCCTGGTGCGCGTGAACGGCCTGGCCAGCGTCTGGATCGAGGCCGCCGTTCCCGAAGCGCAAAGCGGCCCCTTGCAACCAGGGCAAGACGCACAGGTGCGCTTGGCCGCGTTTCCGGGCGAAACTCTCAAGGCGCGTGTCGTGAGCATCCTCCCAGAGGCCAACCGGGACACCCGCACGGTGCGCGTGCGCCTGGAGCTACCCAACCCCACCCAGCGCCTGAACGCGGGCATGTCCGGGCAAATCGTCCTGGCCGGACGCACACAACCAGCGCTGCTGGTGCCCAGCGAAGCGGTGATCCGCACCGGCAAGAGGGCGTTGGTCTACGTGGTGGACGGTCCTGGCAAGTACCACCCCGTCCAGGTGCAACTCGGCGGGGAAATCGATGACCGCCTCGTCATTCAAGGCGGCCTCACCGCAGGACAACAGGTGGTCGCCTCGGCACAGTTCCTGATCGACTCGGAAGCCAGCCTGCGAGGCATCATGCCCGCACAGCCTCCAGGCAGCAGCGCGCAACCCATCGCTGAACAGGGTTCCTCGGCCTCTGCGGCTCCGGCGTCCAAGAGCTTTACGGTGCGAGGGGTGGTCGATGAGGTCACGCCCACCGAGCTGACCCTTACCCACGAGGCCGTGCCTGAACTGAAGTGGCCCGGCATGACCATGCCATTCAAGTTGGCAAACCCAGAACTGGCAAAAGCACTGAAACCCGAGCAGCAGGTGAAGTTCACCTTCCAGCAGCAAGGCAAGGACTTCGTGATCACTGCCGTGGAAAGGATCAAGCCATGATCGCGCGTCTGATCCGCTGGTCGGTGGCGAACCGACTCCTGGTTCTGCTGGCGACCGTGATGCTTACGGCCTGGGGCGTGTGGGGTGTGCGCAGCACCCCCGTGGACGCTCTTCCCGATTTGTCGGATGTCCAGGTCATCATTCGCACTTCCTATCCCGGCCAAGCACCGCAGATAGTGGAGAACCAGGTCACATACCCGCTGTCCACCACCATGCTGTCCGTCCCGGGCGCCAAGACGGTGCGAGGTTTCTCGTTCTTTGGCGACTCATTCGTCTACATCCTGTTCGAGGATGGCACGGACCTGTACTGGGCGCGCTCGCGGGTGCTGGAGTACATGAACCAGGTGCAGGGACGACTACCCGCTACGGCCAAGTCGTCGTTGGGCCCAGATGCCACCGGGGTGGGCTGGATCTTCCAGTACGCCCTGGTAGATCGCACCGGCAAAAACGACCTGGCCCAGCTTCGCGCCTTGCAGGACTGGTTCCTGAAGTTCGAACTCAAGAGCTTACCCAACGTGGCCGAGGTGGCATCGGTCGGTGGCATGGTCAAGCAGTACCAGGTCGTGCTCGACCCCATCAAGCTTGCGTCCCAAGGCCTCACTCAGGGGCAGGTGCGCGAGGCCATCATGAATGCCAACCAGGAAACGGGGGGATCGGTGCTGGAACTGTCCGGCGCCGAGTACATGGTGCGCGCCAGCGGCTACCTGAAGACCCTGGATGACTTTCGCGCCATCCCGCTGGTGTCGCGCGCCGGAATTCCCGTTCGACTGGGCGATGTCGCGACGCTCCAGATCGGGCCGGAGATGCGGCGCGGCATCGCCGAGCTTGATGGTGAGGGTGAAGTCGCTGGTGGCGTGGTGGTCCTGCGCTCTGGCAAGAATGCCCAGGAAACCATCGAAGCCGTCAAGGCCAAGCTCAGCGAGCTGCAAAGCAGCCTGCCCCAGGGCGTGGAGATCGTCACCACCTACGACCGCAGCGCCCTCATTGAGCGGGCGATCCACAACCTCACCACCAAACTCGTAGAGGAGTTCATTGTGGTGGCGGTGGTCTGTGTCTTGTTCCTCTGGCACCTGCGTTCTGCGCTGGTCGCCATCATTTCTCTGCCTCTGGGGATCATGGCTGCGTTTCTGGTGATGCGCTACCAGGGCATCAACGCCAACATCATGTCCCTGGGCGGCATTGCCATTGCTGTGGGCGCCATGGTGGATGCAGCGGTGGTGATGATCGAGAACGCCCACAAGAAGCTGGAGTCCTGGCAGCACAAGCATCCCGACCAGCAGTTGGTCGGTGAAGAGCGCTGGAAAGTGATCACCGAAGCTGCCGAGGAAGTTGGGCCTGCGCTTTTCTTCTCGCTGCTCATCATCACGTTGTCCTTTGTGCCCGTTTTTACGCTGGAAGCACAGGAAGGCCGCTTGTTTGGACCGCTGGCGTTCACGAAGACCTACGCGATGGCCGCAGCTGCGGCACTCTCGGTCACGCTGATCCCGGTCCTCATGGGCTACTGGATCCGGGGTCGTATCCCGGATGAGCAGAAGAACCCCATCACGCGGGTGCTGATTGCGGCGTACCGGCCCTGTCTGGAATGGGTTCTGCACCGTCCCAAATCCACCCTGGTCATCGCCGTGCTGGCGCTGACGACCACGATCTGGCCATTGTCGCGTTTGGGGGGCGAGTTCCTGCCCAGGATCGATGAAGGCGATCTGCTGTACATGCCGTCAGCCCTGCCGGGCCTGTCGGCGCAGCGCGCCACCGAACTGCTGCAACTGAGCAACCGGATGATCAAGACGGTGCCCGAGGTCGAACGCGTTTTCGGCAAGGCGGGCCGAGCAGAGACCGCCACCGATCCGGCGCCGCTGGAAATGTTCGAGACCACGGTGAAGCTCAAGCCCAGAGACCAATGGCGTCCAGGAATGACGCCCGAGGGCCTGATCGAAGAGTTGGACAAGGCCGTCAAGATCCCCGGCCTGTCCAACATCTGGATTCCACCCATTCGCAACCGAATCGACATGCTGGCAACCGGCATCAAGAGCCCCATCGGTGTCAAGGTGACGGGCAACGACCTGCAGGTGATCGATGGGATCGCGGCACAGGTCGAGCAGGTCGCCAAAGGCATTCCGGGAGTGTCCTCGTCACTGGCCGAGCGCCTGACAGGGGGCCGCTACGTCGATGTCCGCATCGATCGCACGGCCGCGGGGCGCTACGGGCTGAATGTGTCCGATATCCAGGCCGTGGTCTCCGGGGCCATCGGTGGAGAAAACGTCTCGGAAACGGTCGAGGGCCTGGCGCGCTTCCCCATCAACCTGCGCTACCCGCGTGAGTGGAGAGACTCGCCCGAACGCTTGGCCCGATTGCCCATCTCCACCCCCATGGGGCAGCAGATCACGCTGGGTACGGTGGCCAACATCGCCATCACCGATGGGCCACCCATGCTCAAGAGCGAGAACGCCCGCCCATCGGGCTGGGTGTATGTCGATGTGCGGGGGCGCGATCTGGCTTCCGTGGCCAATGAGCTGCGCGACGCCGTGAGCCGACAGATCAAGCTGCAGCCAGGAGTCAGCATCACGTACTCTGGCCAGTTCGAGTACCTGGAGCGGGCCAATGCTCGCCTCAAGGTGGTGGTACCAGCCACCTTGCTGATCATTTTTGTGCTGTTGTACTTGACCTTCTCGCGCATGGGTGAGGCGGGACTGATCATGGCGACGTTGCCATTCGCGTTGACCGGGGGCATCTGGTTCCTCTACCTGATGAACTACAACCTGTCCATCGCCACCGGTGTGGGCTTCATCGCCCTGGCGGGGGTCGCGGCAGAGTTCGGGGTGGTCATGCTCATCTACCTCAAGCAGGCACTCGCCGAGAGATGTCCAGACGGCAGGCAGCCCACGCTGGAAGAGCTGCTGGGCGCGATTCGGGAAGGTGCCGTGCTGCGCGTGCGACCCAAGGCAATGACCGTGGCTGTCATCCTGGCGGGCCTGGTGCCCATCGTGTGGAGCAGCGGGACAGGCTCGGAGGTCATGAGCCGCATCGCGGCACCCATGCTGGGCGGTATGGTGACGGCGCCGCTGCTGTCCTTGTTCGTGATTCCTGCGGCCTATGTGCTGATGCGTAAGCCAAGGAGAGTGAAAGCAGAGGCATCCGGAGGCTGAACGCTGCGTTGCGCAACCAAGTGCTCCCAATAAACCTGTCGTTTCGCGCTCGCAATCGTGCACGCTTGCATACATTTCACACGCGGTGCAAGCGTCGGGCGTGCAAAATCTGCGGGCAGACCGCCCAGAAAGAACAACAGTGGAAATTCGTAAGCGCAACAACGTTCATGTGATCGACCCAATTCGCCCGGACGCCCCTGTGCTCGTCTATGCGCACGGCTTTGGGTGTAGCCAGCATATGTGGCGACACATCACTCCGGCCTTTGAAGGTAAGTGCCGCCAGGTCTTGTTCGACTACGTCGGCTGCGGCCAATCAGACTTGGCCGCCTTTGACCCCGTGAAGTACGCAAGTCTGAAAGGCTACGTGCAAGATCTGCTGGATGTATGCGACGCATTGGGCATCGAGCGCGGAGTGCATTTTGTTGGACATTCGGTCAGCGCCAGCATCGGCCTGCTGGCCTCCATCGAGCGACCTATGCTTTTTGATCGCCTGATTCTGGTCGGCCCGTCGCCTTGCTACATCAATCACGCTCCGGACTACCTTGGAGGGTTCGAGCGCCAGGATTTGGAGGGCCTATTGGACCTCATGGACCAGAACTTCATGGGCTGGTCCAGCTACCTCGCACCCATTGTGGCGGGTGCGCCGCAGGCAGACAGTCTGGGCGGAGAGTTGTCTGAGAGCTTCTGCTCAACCGATCCTACGATGGCTCGTATCTTTGCGCAGGCAACCTTCTTTGCGGATACCAGAGAGGAGTTGTCGCGCGTGACCCGGCCGAGTCTTATCCTGCAGCATGGCAACGATGCGTTGGCGCCCCATTCGGTGGGGGAATACATGCACAAGAAGCTCAGGAACAGCACGCTGGAAGTGCTGGACGTGACCGGACACTGCGCCCACATGAGTCATCCGCACCTGGTGACGGCCGCCATGCAGCGATATCTCTCCTTAGCGTGAGCGAAACCGAGAGGGCGGAACATGCTGGCGGTTGATGACATCCCTTGCGCGATGATGATCACGGACCCAGTGGGGCACATCGTTCGGATGAACAGGGAGTTCCTTGTCCTGATCGGGGGCACGGAGGCGTTTTGGCTCGGCCACTCCATGGATGAGCTGTTAACACCAGCTTCTCGAATTTTCAGCCAGACCCACCTGTTTCCCACGCTGCATCACGCCAAGAGTGCGCGCGAAGTATTCCTCCACCTGCGCGGTGTTGGCGGCGAGACTGTTCCTGTCATGGTCAATGCGGTCAGCAAGCGCCTGGAGACGGGCGACCACATCGTATGGGCCTTTTTTGTGGCCCGCGAACGCAGCCGTTTCGAAGGCGAGTTGATCAAGGCCCGTGCAGAGGCCCAGGGTCTTGCCCAGCGCTTGGCCGCCAGCAATGAACAGGTTGAATTGCAGAATCGCCAGCTTTCGGAACTGAGTCTCTCTGATCCGCTTACAGGTCTTAAAAACCGCCGTGCGCTGGAATTGATCGTGCAGAAGTGGCAACGGACGGCCTCTCGACAGAGTTACGTGTCGTTGTTGATGGTGGACGTGGACTACTTCAAACGGATCAACGACGCGCATGGCCATCCCGAGGGCGACCGGGTGCTGGTGAACTTTGCTCGCCAGATACAGGCAGACGCACGTGGTTCGGACCTGGTGGTGCGATACGGTGGGGAAGAATTCGTCCTTTGGTTACCTGATGCGGACGCAGAAGCAGCTGCCAGAATTGCTGAGCGGGTGCACAAATGCGCCAGACGGGTGCGCTCATTGGCAGGGCCAGTAACGGTCAGGGTCGGGCTGGCGTGTGCAGTACACCAAACCGGAGCGGATTTCCTCGCCCGACTGCTAAAACGCTCTGATCAAGCTGTTTATAGGGCAAAGGCGCTCGGGCGCAACTGCACTGTGGTTAGTGACTGAGTCACCAAGCCTCGCGCAGCTCACCAGCGTTTGGAATAGTGATAGCTTGCCCCCGCAAAGAACGTTCGCGGTGAGACTACTTGGATGGCATGGCTGCTTGGCGGTCCACCATCATTTGCATCATCTGTTCCATCATGGCCATACGGCGCTCCATTTGAGCGTGCATGCCCATCATGCCTCCCATACCCGAGTTTCCAGAGGCTGCAGGCATGGCAGGTTTGGTCTGCGCCCCTTGCTGCATCATTCCCATCCCCATGCCACCAGAACTACCCGCGCCCATCGTGGCCATGCCTGACTGCATGAGCTTCATGTGCTCCTCCATCAGCGCTGAGCGTTCGGCGGGAGTCTTGGCCGCCTGCATTTTTTTGTGCATTTCCTGCATCGCCTTCATCTGACGATCAAAGGCGTCCGGTGCAGACGCGGCAGTGGCTGCCGGGGCAGACTGGGTTGTGACGCCGCCGCTCTGTGCATCTCCGGGGTGGTGGCCTGCGTGTTCGTCCTCAGGTTTTGGCGATTGCGCGACGGCACAGCCTGCCACGAATAGGGTTGTCAACAGCCCAGCGACGATGTTCAGACGCATGATGGTCTCCTTGGTAGTTCAACTGCAGCATGACGACGTATGCCTTGCACCGTCTTGATCCACGTCAACAGGGGCCACGGGCCGAGACGCACAGCCGCAGCCACCGGTTGTTCGGCGAGATGCAGGACTCACCGCCGCGTCTGCTTTGTATCCGGCACGCTCAATTGCGGAGCGGACAAGCTCCACAGTGTCGTCTTCGACTTGCCCAGGAACGCGGACCTGCCGCGTGGCCACATCGATTTCTACTTCGACGCCTGCTGGCAGTTGGGCCTGAGCTATTGCTCGACGAATACGCTGAGCACAACCGCCGCACGTCATATCAGGAACATTGAAATGGACCATGTGAGCCTCCTTTGGTTGATTCACGTTTTGACTATGAACCTTGCCACGGTGGTAAGGTCAAGGTCTCACGGAATTCAATCGACATAGAAGACCGGAAAGCAGTAAACGAACCCAGTGCTGGTGGTGTCTCTACGAGCTAGAACGCTCGCGCCTTGGGTGAACGACCGTCGAAAATCTCCATCTCAGCCGAGGGGAAGGACACCTTTGGCGCCTTGCGCCTTCCCGCCGCGTGCCTAGCGCGCAGGCGCCACCATAGCGGTGGCAATTGCCAAATGCTGGGCAGGCCCTGTACCTGCCTGAGAGAGAAAGCCCTCGGCGAACGAGAAGTTTTTAGCAGATCGAACCACATGCGCTTGGAATGCAAGCGACTCGTTGACAAGTGCAAGGGACAAAAATTTGACCGACAACTCCAGGGTGATGACGACCTTGGAATCGTAGTGACCCAAACCGGCAAGCACGAAGGCTGCATCAAAACCTGCGGCGATAACGCCGCCATTGATTGCGGAGGTTCCTCCACCTCCCTGAAGGCCAGATTCGATTTTGGTGAAATTGATGATCGCCATGCCTGGCTCTTTGAACGCCCCCCTAAACCCAAACCAAGCAATTTCTTTCCTGGCGTTGAATTGAGCCAATTGCTCTTCGCGCTGAGTGGAGACTAGGCGAAACGGGATGGTCGGACTATGCATGGGAAAGCAATGGTGCGTTTACCGTCCAAATGTACATTGAGGGCTCGTCAAAATGTACATTCAGGATGCGTCTAACCTTGCATCCAAGACACTTGCTGCGGGGGGGTCTCGAATGAAGATTCGATAGTTGGACCGTTGTTAAGTCCACCGTACACCGCGAGCTGCTATGGGGTTCTGGCCGACAAGGCCACATGACAGCTGCGCAATTTTTCCCTCAGTTCGTGTTGTACCTCGGGGCTGGACAAGCCCGTAGTTCCATCGCATGCGACCAGGTTTTGCCGACAAGAATCGGGCCACCCCTCCAGATCGTCATCAAGAGCTATCCACTGCCGGGGTTTTCTGCGCTGCGCGTCTTCTTGAACTTGCACCCCCCGGGGGGTGGTGCGGAACATGGACAGGTTCCAGGGATCCACGCCATGCACACGCCTGTGGTACGTCCCTCCAATGAACCGGGCACGTAAGGAAGCAGGAAGGCGTTTGAGGGTTGCGCTGTATCCCGGACGGATGCACCAGGTGCTACTCAACACCAAGGCGACGGCTGGGTAGGGTTCAAGCACCGACTCCAGGACAAAGATCCATTCGAACAAGGAGTGTCCTGCAGCCTCATACGGACTCATGTAGATGCCTTTGCGAGGATGCCAAAGCACCTTCTCATGGTGGACAACTCCATCGAGGTCCAGGTACAGAACGACGTCCGCGCTGCGTGGAGTGGACGCGGGGAGATAAGGGGAATTCTGGTTAGTGGACATAACCGTATGTCGGGATTCTGTTTGGTGGCGATTTGCCCAGCGGGGGTGAAGGCAGGTCCAGATCGGACGCTGAACTTACCAACACCCTGCGTACACCTACGAAAACGCGCCGTACTGGGCCTGCAAGAGCAAGCTTCTCAGAACCTCCAGGCCACCGGGCTCATTTAGCACATCGAGAGGCCTCCGATCACCCAATGCCGGGACCACCCCCACGAGCCAGTGATCAAGCCAGGCCTGTGCGTCGAAACCAGTTGGGTCGCCAGACTCATCAACCATGCGCCGCACAAGCATAGTGAGAATAGCGATATGGTCTTCTAGGGGGGTGAGGGCAGAATTCGTGTCCACGAGTTACCGATCAGTCCCGTTAACAATGGCGTAGCGGCGTCGCATGAGCGTCGGATCTTTGGTTGCATCGCCCGAGCGCGCATATTCCCTTGCGGTGATGACAGGAAGAGCGTGCTTCACCTTGATTGTGATGACGCGCTTCGCCTTGCGGGCAAGCCTGACCTGTGCGTTGCAATTCCATGGCGCGGGGATCTCTCAAGAGCTGTCGCGAGCTTCGGAGAGCGATTTCATCAAAGTACATCTCAGAAAAACGTCGCCCCCGGGGGCATGCTTTCGCAGAGGTCGCACCGGGGGCTTGCTTTGCGCTAATGATAGCAACGAAGTTCAAATTCATCGCGGGGTTGTATCGGTAGGAGAACCAGCGCTGACTCACCAAAGGCCACGCTTGCTCACTTTTACCAGCGCACTGGTAAGGGCCATCAGCGTCTCTGCATCTGTCAGCACCTCCGCCCCCTTCAACGTGGACGGCAACGAAATTCCAGCGATCTCTTGAGTACGGTTGAGCACCTGCTCCACCAAACTGGTTCGGGGAACAAACATGTAGTGCACTTCACAGTCCAGGCCATGAGCCAAACGTGTAAGCGTATTCAGCGTGATAGTGCCGTTGGCCTCGGCCTGCTCCAGTTTGCGGACTCCCTGTGCCGTCATGCCCAAACGCTCACCTAGCGCTTTGGAACTCATGCCCAAGGCCAATCTCACCGTCTTTGCCCAGCCACACCTGGGCGTGGCATTCCGCTGCAGCTTCGCAAAATCGCAAAACTGCCGATCAAGTTCGGCCAAGCGGGTGAGATTCAGGCGGTTTTTCACGGGACAAACGAATGAGACAACAGACTGGTTGCCTCTTTAAGCACATTTGGGCAACCGGTATATTTCCATTGGGAGACGGGCGCACTTGGAACGAAAAAACGCCATCTCTGTTCAGTTATCTTCGCACGCCACGGTCTCGAACGGGACCAATTGGTCTCATATTAACTGGAATGGCGAATGATGCTGCGTTTAGAAAAAGCGACTCTCGGAAAGTTTGGTCCACAGGACATGATGGGTCTGATCACATCACGGGGATGGGAATCCATCTTGCCGGATGCGCTGGATGACAACCACCTTTTGTTGGTGTCAGACCAGCTCCGAGACCTTCTGTCTGGCTCGGGTTGGAGCGGGGATCATGATCCCGCTCGTGCTGCCTTACCGCTCACCCTGTTGCTTCTGACCAAGGCGGGAGCCAAGCGTTCAGGCGACAGCTTAGAAGTGGGTCTGGAAACTCTGCAAGAAGCACTGTGCTTGCTCAGCACTGCCGTGGATCGGGAGATCGTCAATCGGATGCTGCAACGTCAAGATGCCACACCCATTGGCACCGGTCTGATACAAGGGCTTCAAATCCTGGTTCAGCATGCCAAAGAACAGACCGACTCGGAATACCACGCCTAGTCTGAAATGATGCCCTTGAAGTCTGCTTTGACGGTCTTGATTAGTTCATTGACCAAGGTCGTGTCCAGGTCTGGGCAGTACGCGGTAGCAATCAAGGTCAAAGGGTGGATCTGCATCTGCTCGGCCAATACCTCGATGGTGCGAATACTGGGCACTTGATGTCCCTGCTCGATGCGACTGATGTGTCGGCGGCTCGTTGCCAGCAACATGTCTTCCTGAACCAAGCCGCGTGCCGCGCGCAATTGCTGCAGCGCCCGACCAAAGTCGGCTTGGGGTGGAACACGCTTTCGGGAAGACATCCACCCGATTTCCGTCCAATGAGACTAAAAAGACCACGACCAAATAGTCTCATTGGTTCGCTAACTCGGAAAAATATTCAGCCCTGTTGGAAATCTGTTTCTGAAGTAGCACTGTGCCCATACTCTTTCTAGATTTTGATGGGGTCCTACACCCAGAGCATTGCCATGAGGCGAAGCACTTCTGTTGCCTATCGATCTTGGAAGATGCGTTACGACAGGTGCCCGAGTGCCAGATCGTGATCACCAGCACCTGGCGGCTGGAACAATCCTATGAGGATCTATTGCGAAGGTTCTCTCCGGACATTGCCGCAATGGTCGAAGGCGTCACCCCCAGATATCGCGATCTAACGAACGTCCCGAATACGCTGGTGGGGTACGAGCGGGAGGCCGAGTGCCATGCCTGGCTTTGGGCCAACGAAATGCCGCATCGCAGCTGGGTGGCCGTGGATGATCGATCGTGGCTATACCGGCCGTTTTGCAAGTCATTGTTTTTGGTCGATGGCCGCGCAGGGCTAACGCAGGCTACCGGTTCGCAACTTGCAGCTCGTCTTCAAAGCCTTCATTGAAAAGGCAGCCAGGAAGGTAGACGACAGGCCCACAGATAACAAAGCTGGGGTTCACCGATAGTGAAAATACCTCTCGTCGGAAAAGTGGGAGCCACCTTTCTGCCCCCTCGCTCGGCTCTACTGGAGCTGCGCTTGGCAAGTCGAAGGATGGCTCAGTACGTCAATTCGATCCAGCGCAGTCCATAGCGCTGAATATCGCCCGAATCGGGCCACCAGCCTCCAACTTCCCCTGCATCTGTCTGCGTGAGTTCGAGCCCATCGTCGGTTACCAAGCGGGTGTGCTCTGGGAAATCCAAAACGTAAGCGTCGCCCTCGAAGTCAATGACCGTTTTTACCCCAGACCAACCGAAATGATTGGATCCATTGTTCTTCCCCAGATCAATGAGACCCACCACCTTGCCTACAGATCCCTGAGGCAAGAACTCATCCGGAGCATTCAATTTACGGCCTTCGCCGGAAGCAAAAATCTGCATAGGTGATCTCGTTTGACGCGGTCTGCCCAATGGTAGTCGCAAGTTCTGATTCGCAGGCGCTTCTGGGGAAAGATCGAAGTCTGCTGGATACCTGAAGGCGCGTTGGTGAGTCGAATTTGATTAGTGTACGTTTGTTCACTAAAATATCGAGCATGGCCCGAACCAACCGCGACACGATGCATTTGCTCAGTCTCCGAGCGCTGTATAGGAGTGAGGGATGCTTTCCGTCTTACAGTCGGATCGCTTCCCATCTGGGGTTCAAGGCCAAAAACGCCGCCTTCAAGCTCATCGGCCGACTCATCTCAAGTGGGCACTTGGTGAAGTCTCCTGGGGGACGCGTGGCACCGAGCGAGAGATTCTTTACGTTGGACCTCAGTGACGACGAGGTGCGCGCAGGATTTGGTGCCGACTTTGAGGCCAATGGCCTTATGCAAGCTCAGGCTCTAGACCAAATGCTGACGGCAAAGCCTCTAAAAACCGTCTTTGTAAAGTTGCGCGGCGATTCAATGGTGGACGCTGGGATCCTGAGCGGGGACATCGCAGCGGTTGAGATTGCGCATCAAGCTGCACCAGGCGAAATCGTGATTGCGGAGGCGGATGGCCACGTCACGGTGAAAGAATTCCAGATGTTCGAGGGACGGCCTCGCCTAGTGCCTCGAAACGCCAGCATGCAGCCTCTAGAACCTCAAAAATCGCTGAGGATCATTGGTGTGGTCAGGGGAATTGTGCGAACTTTTAGACCACCGCCAACCGGCAAGGCTAAGCTAACGAAGTGGGGGGTAACGGTATGACAACTACCAGCAAAATTGAGTGGACAGAGCAAACGTGGAATCCAACAGTGGGTTGCACCAAGATTTCTCCTGGGTGTAAACACTGCTATGCGGAAGCCATGGCAAAACGACTCAAGGCAATGGGCACGCCGGGCTATGAGAACGGATTTGCTTTGACGCTCTTGCCGGACCGCCTCAATGATCCCATCAAGCGTAAGAAGCCGACGGTCTACTTTGTGAACTCAATGTCCGACCTCTTTCATGAGCGGGTACCCAATGAGTACATTGAGAAGGTGTTTGAGGTGATTGCGCAGACGCCACACCACACGTACCAAATTCTGACGAAACGGGCTGCCAGGATGGAACGCTTTTTCCGGCATCGCTCTGTTCCGAGCAACGCTTGGCTAGGCGTGTCCGTGGAGGACCGGAAATATGGAGTGCCTCGCATCGATCATCTGCGCAAGGTGCCGGCGAGTATTCGGTTTCTTTCCGTAGAACCGCTTCTTTCCGATGTGGGGGAGCTTGACCTCACAGATATTCACTGGGTCATCGTCGGTGGTGAATCGGGGCCCAAGGCGCGTCCGATGAAAACTGAATGGGCGGAGGCTGTGCGTGTTCAATGCCAAGAACAGGAGGTCGCATTCTTCTTCAAACAGTGGGGTGGCTGGGGTGCAGATGGCAAAAAACGTGCGAAGGCAGCCAACGGACGCGAACTCAACGGACGTACTTGGGACGAAATGCCGACTACTGTTGTTCAACGTGTGACCATTCCCATAAGGCTGGAACAAAGCGCTCAGTTGTGAAGTGTCAAGACCTTGATTCTTGAGCAGCCGAGCTTGGTTAGGGAGGCTCTGCACTCAGTACCGCGGCGATATCATGCAGCAGGCCCTCAGCAACAACAAAGATGGTGAAACACTCCGATAAGTACGTTTGGGTAGTTGGTTCCTCACCACCACCACTGGACCCCCACAGTGTTGTGAAGCATGAAATCGTCCGGGAGTACCTGAGCCGCTATGTTCAGGTGCTCATGAGCAACTACGTCATTGATCGGCTGGTCCTTTCCATCGTGGATGGCTTTGCGGGAGGTGGAGAGTACAGCGGGGAGAAGGCGGGCGAATTCGTGCCTGGCTCCCCACAAATCGTGATTGACGCGTTAACCGAGCAAGGTGCACTTCTGAACGTGGGTCGCGAGAAGCCGCGTACCCTGGACGTGCGCTACTACTTCGTCGAGAAGACGCGCTCAAACTTTGAATACCTGAACGCGCTTTTGACAGCCCGATATGGGGTTCATCGCAAGGGACAAGACATCATCACTTTGCCAGGGACGTTTCAGAAAAACTTTGCTGGGATCCGGAAGGACATTCAGAGAAGGTCTAGAAAACACCGGTCGATATTCCTCCTTGATCAGTACGCCTGGGACCAAGTCCCAGGCGCATTGCTCAAAGAAATCTTCAGCACCATCGAAGGTGCCGAGGTCATCCTTACTTTCGCTGTCGATAGCCTGATTTCATTTCTCAGCGACAACCATAAGAGCCGCGAGAAGATGGCGCAAATGGGTTTCGCGGAGTACATCGATTGGACTGCGCTCGAATCCTTGCGGGGCACGAGCGGGCCCGCCTGGCGAGCGGCCATTCAGCGTAACTTGGCCAATGCGCTCATACGGACCAGTGGCGCGCGACATTCCACCATCTTCTATGTGACACCGCTCGGTAGCAGTCCTTGGACGTATTGGCTCGTGCACCTGTCGAACAACTACAAGGCGCGCGATGTCATGATGGAAATTCATTGGGGCAAGTCCAACCAATTCACGCACTACCTTGAACCAGACATGTTCACGCTTGGCTACTCTGCAAGCAAGGACGGTGAAGTGACAAGTCAGGACGCGCTCTCGTTTGGCGAAGAGTTTCAGTTCGACAAGCTTGCTGCACACAAGTGCACCTCGGGATTGGAGCGCAAGCTTGTGCCTTGGGTATTTGACAAAGGCGACCAAGCGGTCACCTTTCGCGAGCTGGCCCACCACGTGGGCAGCAACACCCCCGCAACGGAAAAAATGCTCAAGGCATCTCTGGATGAGGCCATCCGCTGCGGCGATATTCTCGTGACGACCAAGAATGGCGGCCAACGCAGGAAGGGCAGTTCATTGGAGGCCGAAGATCAGCTGTCGGCACCAAAACAGCGATCTCTGATCCATCTTCCACAATGAATGCGATTGTCAGCGCGAGATGCGCTACAGCAGGACAAGCCTCTCCGCCTTTTCTGGGTGCAAGGGCCGCGTGTTTCGGGGATGCTGAGCATCCAGATTTTTGAGTTTTCCGGCCTTGGTCAGGCGCAACAGTGAGGCTTGCAAGTCTTGTGGCATCCAGTTTGTCGCCTCCAGAATATCGGCGAAGACGGGCTCACCCACTACCGTTGGAACTTGGCTGAGAGTGGTAAGCCAGTATCGATCCACGTCGTTCGCGTTGTCCAGTCCTGCGGGCGTCATCGGCATCTCGTCGGCAAACATGTCCCGAATACCGCTCGCTTCTTCGCGCGCATCTTTGCGGCGATCAGCGCGCACGCGTTGCTGTATGGCCTCAACTCCATGGGAAATAGTCATGAACTCGATGGTGCCCTTCGGATGGCTACTGAGATAGACCAGGTGATACTTGGCCCGTTCGCGGCTCGGATCAAGGACTCGAACGTAGGCTGTGCGTCCGATGAAGGGACTTCGCTGGGGTGGAAGAGCTGCTTTGAGGCTGCTGCGATAGTGCCCCAGTAGTTTCTCCTCGCGGTCCTGCGGCGAGTGATGCTCAAGCTCTTGCACTGCCTCAATCGGCACTCCCAGGAACTCCGCGATGTCGGACTGCCACTCAGCCATGGATGCAGTGCGATTGATGAAATCGTAAATGAAGTTGATCAGAAACTCGGAACGCGGCCGTTGGAGGAGTGGTCTGAGCTTGTCAATTCCAATTGACTTCCAGCCCTTCGGGTCGACGAAGAAAAAAGTAAACGAATCGCGTCCGCTCCAAGTGAGGATTTGCTCACGGAGATCCACAAAGTCCCCATGAAAGCACTTTGCGCTCACCGTATCGGGCGTTGCGGTATCTAGGTATCGTTCAAGGTTTGCGAAAGCTTGGTCATCCCTTTCGATGTAGAGGGCTCGCATTGACGCCGTGACGCCAAGTTCAGCAAGCTTCTGCCGACACTTAGCCATAGTCCTCAAAGATACGGCGATGGATGTGCTCTCCAGTTCGCTCGTGCCCCATGGGCCGGAGAAGCAGTCAACGTAGCAAATCTCTATCGTTCCCTGCCTCTTGGCCGCCATGCCCACGATCAGCATGAGCTTCTCAAGGTAGCTTTCCAGCAGTTGGTGCTTTATCCAAGCCTGCTCTCGACCCCTGTAGCTTGGCGGGACTAATGAGGGCGCAGCTTCAAACGCCCCTGTCATTCAATAACTCCAAACATCCGCACTTATCGCCTCCCGTTTTTTGCTCAAGATTGGTCTGTGATCCATGTTACGAGAGCATTGCGCAAAGTTGCAAGAAGTCTCTGGACGTGATGGACAGGTATCACCTGCTCGAATGCGCCGTGGCGGGTAATCTCTTGCTCAATGTGGGCAAAGCCGAGTGTCAGCACATGACTGTGGCGCATTGCAAGTTGAGCGCCAACTCCAGCCGACCTAACTGCCCGCCACACTCGGCCCGTGACCTAAGGTCTATCACAGGCGACGAAGCGACCACCGGCACCTTGTAGCGCCTAGTTATCGATGGTGTGGCCTTTAGGAAAAGAGATCGTTTCGGCGGTGCATTTCGAACGTCCGGCTCTAACTCTACTTTCCGGTTTTGCACGAAATAAATGAAAAAGCGAAATGGCCAGAAAAGCTAAGTCATTGATTCGTATAGAACAGCTTTCCGATTTTGCATAGAAAAAATGGAAATTGGAAATGCAACGTCGTTTGGGCTCAACTGGCTCGGGCCCGTTTTGGCGCTGCGTGCTCTCGAAGGAGCACGCTCGCATACCGGTCCACGCTAAAGCTCATCAGGCCCCGAAAATTGATGTGTCCGAAGTGCACAGGGCCGATGCGCCGCAGTACGTTTTCCTCGATGCGTTGACCACCGGACTTCAACCGATCCACGGTTTCCTGCAGCTTCAGGGTGTTCCAGCCGATCACCATATTGGTCAGTAGTGCGTGAGCACCAGATATGGATCTGAGTTCGTCGCGGCGGCGGCCGCGCTCAGCAGCAACGCGACCATAGTAGATGGCGCGTTGTAGCAAGTGAACCGATTCGCCACGATTGAGAAGAGTGTGGATCTCCCGCCTGAAGGTATCGTTGGTGAAGTAGTCACACAGAAATACGGAGCGAAGCAGGCGTCCATACTGATCCAGGCAGCGGCGCACGTCATCTCCAGCAGCCGCGCTCCCGTGGCGAGCCAGTGCCCAGGCCACACTGACGCGTCCGGATTTGATCGAGGCAATGAGCCGCATTGTCTGATCCCAACCATCACGGATGGCTTTTTCGGTAATCGTGGGAATGGCCACTTTCTCCAGGGCGTCGGGCACCTTGATCGAGCGGGGCGTCCAGATTTTGCGGTCTGGTAGGCCCGCCAATTGCGGGCACAGATCGAATCTGAGCAGCTTGGCCACACTCATGCCGGAATAGGTATAGCCGTGTGTATCAACGGCAAGAAGATCGACTTTGATGCGGTCCTCACTGTTGGAGTTGTATGCGTCAATCCCGTGCACAGCGGGAGCATCCTGGCGCGTCATCAACACAATAGGTTGATCGAAGATGACGGGGTAGCTGCCAAGAATGTGGGTGTAGATACCTGCGGCAGCGGTCTTTCTACGAGGATCGGTTCGGGCAATAGACAGGTGACGGGTAGCGTCCAGTGCCATCATGTCCGAAGAGGCTTTTGTCCCGTCGCTCCAGAGATTCACGATTGGGAAACGCTGCTGAAACGCGACTACACTGTCGTTGGCCGCCCGCAGGCGACCAGGTGCTTCCAGCATGCGCATGGCGGCAGAAACGTGACTCACAGGAACGCCTGGAATCATGGAAGCGGCAGCTTTTGCGTCGATCTCGGTGCCGTGGGCTAGCAAGCCTGCATACAGGGCAACAAGCTCCTGGGCAGTCTCAGGCTGACGCCCCAGCAGCGTCGTGCTGATCTGGGTGCGACTGTCGATCTCCAAGATGATGTCTGGCAACTGCGTTGTGCCAATGATTTCACTCAAGAACTGGTTCGTGCGGCGCAGCTCTGGCTCTTCCTCCATGGCCCTGATGGCCGGGATCCTGACGGAACCGCCTTCATCGATTTCGAGCAACCCTTTCTCTAGTCCGGCCTCAACATCTGCAAGACCCGCCCGCAGCAATTCGTATTGAAGATCGAGAGCCCTTCTTGGGTCTAGCTCCAGGCCGTAGGCTTCGCAAAGAGCTTCCTTATTTCGATCCCATTCTTCCTGGGGGATTAAGAGACTCTCTTTGCTTTGATAGGTGGCACTGTGATTGACGTAGAGGCTCCCCCCGAGCAGCCCCTTACGAATGCGCAGCAACGCGCACCCCTCAAAAGCCTGAAGAGCTGCTACGCGGTCAGGTACTTCCAGCAAGGGCCGCCATTTCGAATCGACCAGTGATGTGTCAAATTCCGTTGGCAGCTCCTTGGCCCCAGCCGCTTTCAATTTCTGTAGAGCGGCAAGGAGCTTGCAGTCAGGATGCGCTGGATCCGCTTGCAGATCCAGGCACGTCATCCCGTTGAGTACAGTACGAACCCTCGTCGTTTGTTCCGTCAGGGTTTCCCTCACAACCTCAGCATGGCTGACAGGAGGGAGCCCCAAGACATCCTCAGCAAGAGCCATGATGGCTGCAAGGCGCTCCTCGGCGTTCATGTCAGTGTTGGCCGCTATGTCCCGCATCGATTCGATGGAGCAGCGGTACTCATGAGCCCGTTGCGCCTGTTTTGCTTGCACGCGTTTGGTTCCCGAACGAACGATGTCGCTGGTATGCCGGTTGTTGCGAAAAATAGCTTCGTCGCTGAGTTCGCCCAGCAGATGCTTGAGGAAACACACTATCTCTACAGAGCGGGTGTCTTCGATTCGGCGCGCGGTCTCCGAGGGCGGTCGGTTCACCACCGCTTGGGCGAAGGCGTGGATGCGTCCGATGGAAAGTCCTTCTAGCTTCCACAAATGGACGCCGAGCGCCTTCAGGGCGTCTATACGCGTGTTGAGCTCCTTGAGGGCCTTTAAGCTGTGTTTGCCTGCTGATTGCTTGAGCCACTCAAGGACTGAAATCCCAGGCGTCATGCTCTCCTCGTGCATGACCTTGAGGATTGCGCGGAGGCGCACTGGGGTCACTGCGGCGCGAATGGTGGTGAGCGCCAATTCCTCGACCACCCGGAAGGCCGACCGAGCGAGGTCTTGAAGGTGGCGCTTGCCGGGCAGGACAATCTTGTTGTCGAAAAGCCATTGCTCGGCAGAGTTGAAGACCTCATCCACCGAAGCGGCATCGATGGCTTGCTGAGAAAGTGCTGCTCGCAAACGCTCTTCGGCGCTTGTGTCGTAGGCCGCTAGGCCAAGCTTCTCTCGAACCCAGGCCCGATGGTTGGCGAGAGTGCGATCTGCGTTCTGGTACAGCGCCTTGAGAGACCCTATCGCGGTGGTATTGGCGTGGATGCCAAGCTGCTCACACAACAAGCGCAGCATTGCGGTTGGCATTCTGAGTTTGCTGTCTGGATTCCTACCAGTTAGGGCAAGGAAAGAAAGCTGGACAGCAAGCCCGAGGTGGTAGCGCTTTGCATAGTTGCTATCCCGAATCTCCTTGACCAAACGGTCAGGCAGGCGGCAGTGCAACTGCACATCGTCAGCGTTCAGGCCCGATGGAAGTTTCTCGTAGCCGACGAATCTGTACCGGTAGCTCGACATCAGCGTCCTCCCCAATGCAGGAGACACTATAAAACGCTGCTAAGTTGTTGTCGCTAAGGAGTTTTTTGACGCAGGATTCCGATTTTGCATTGAAACCGAGATCACCCCCAGTGGCACGCGCGCCGCGATGAGCGGATGAATGGAGTGGACATGGCCGGTACGCGGAGCCCGGAAAAGCCCCCCGGGGACGGCACATGGAACAAATTCACCGCCGCGCATCCTAGCGGCGGTCTTGGGCCGGCGCCAGCAAAAAAGTGGCCGGTCCGAGCGAAATCGCGCGCGCTTGTCCGGCCGATGCCTTCAGCCGCCCACACGTTCCTCGGCGGGCACGGGCGGGTAGCCCGGATCGGTCGTGACGGGAGGCTGGCCTTGGCCTCCAGGCGGCCGGGGCACCGCAGGGCCAAGGGGCCAGGCTGGCGCAGGGGCCGCTGGCGCTGGCTGCGCCGTGTCGCGGCCGAACAGCCCGCGTATCCACTCGCGCATGGCACCGAGCGAGCTGTCTGCCGGTGGCGGCGTGCTGGTATCGAATTCATCGAAGAACCGCTCCTGGCCATCAATCACCTTGTTGCGGATGGCCTGCTGCATGAACTCGCCCACCATGGGCAACGCACTGCGCGCGCCCTGCCCCCAGTAGTCGCTGCGCAGCGTGATGCGCCCGTCGTTGAAGCCGGCCCATGCGCCTGCCACCACGCGGGTGTGCATCAGGATGAACCAGCCATCGGTGTTGTCTTGCGTGGTGCCGGTCTTGCCCGCCACATCGGCCTGGATGCCATACCGCGTGCGGATGGCTGTGGCCGTGCCCCGGTCCACGGCACCGCGCATGGTGTTGCGCAGGGTCTGGGCAGCCCGGGGCTGGAAGACCTCTTCCGGCACGGGCTTGGCAAAGGTCTCCAGCACCTTGCCGTGGCGGTCTTCGATGCTGGTGATGAGCACAGGCTCCACATAGCGGCCCAGGTTCACGATGCTGCTGTAGGCCGAGATCATCTCCTTGAGCGTGACCGGGCTGGTGCCCAGTGCGAGGGACGGAACCTCCTCCAGCTTGGACTGCCGCACGCCCAGTGCGCGTGCCACTTCGGCCACGCGGGCCGGGCCCACCTGCTGCATCACCTGCGCGGTGATGGTGTTCTTGGACAGCGCGAGGCCATCGGCCAGCGTCATGGGCTGGTCGCTGGGCGGGCCACCGTCGGTGGGGCGCCAGACGCGGCCACCGCCCAGCGGGATTTCGACGGCGGTATCCATCAACGTGTCTTCGGGCGTGGCGCCGTTAGCAAACGCGGCGCCGTACACAAACGGCTTGAAGGTAGAGCCCGGCTGGCGGCGCGCTGCCTGCACGTGGTCAAACGGGTCTTGCGCAAAGTCGCGGCTGCCCACCCAGGCCAACACATGGCCGGTGACCGGGTCTTGCGCCAGAAAGCCCGCCTGCACACGCGTCTTTTCGGCGCGCAGCTTGGCCATGAAGGAGGCGTCATCCATCAGCGCCTTCAGGGCGTCGTCAGGGGTGTCGCCTTTGTCCACGGCCGCGCGGTATTCGGCGCTCTCGCGCACCAGGGTCTGCACCAGCTCGTTCTTGGGGCCCCAGCCGTTGCGCTGCGACCAGGCGGTGTCTGCCACGCCTTGCAATTGCCGGCCCTGCCGTGCCACCGCCTGGTTGGCATAGGCCTGCAGGCGCGAATCGATGGTGGTGCGAATCACCAGACCGTCCGAATACAGGCTGTAGCCCTTGCTGTCGGCCCAGTCGATGAGCTGTTTGCGCAGCTGGATCGCAAAGTGCGGCGCCGGGCCCATCACCTCCGTCTGGCGTTCGAAGTTGATGCGCAGCGGGCGTTTTTGCAGGGTCTCGAACTGCTTGGCATCGAGCTTGCCCCGCTTGACCATCTGCGACAGCACCGTGTTGCGGCGGGCCTGCGCGCGCTCGGGGTTGAGCACCGGATTGTAGTAGGCCGTGCCCTTGAGCATGCCAATCAGGGTGGCGCTTTCCAGCACATTGAGCTTGTCGGCCGACTTGTCGAAATAGGTGCGCGCGGCCATCTCGATGCCGTAGGCGTTGTACAGAAACGGCACGGTGTTGAGGTAGGTCTCCAGGATTTCGTCCTTGGAATACGACGCCTCGATCTTGAGCGCGGTGATCGCCTCCTTGAGCTTGCGCGTGAGCGTGCGCGAGCGCCCGATTTCCTCTGGGAATAGATTGCGCGCCAGCTGCTGGGTGATGGTGGAGCCGCCCTGCGGGTCCCCACGCAGCGTCAGCACCACCGACGACGCCGTGCGCCGCCAGTCCAGCCCGAAGTGCTTGTAGAAGCGGTGGTCCTCGGTTGCTATCAGCGCGTCTACCACGTTGGGCGAAATCTGGTTCAGCTCCACCCATTCGCGGTTGGCCCAGCGGTATTCGGCCAGCAGCTTGCCGTCGGCCGACATGAGCTGCGCCGGCAGCTCGCTCTTGGCCTTGCGGATGTCGCTGATGCCGGGAGTAAAAGGCACCAGCGCCAGCGTGAACACCAGCAGCGCAGCGGGCACCGCCACCACCGTCCACAGCAGCAGGCGCCGCACGGGCCGGGGAACCCAGGCCAACAGGCCCGCCATGCGGGCCCGGAAAGAAAGCAGCCAGTTGTGCATCAATGAATCGCCGGGAGATTGGGGGTCGCTTCAGGACCGCCCCACCAGGGGCTGGTCAGGAAGGAGAAAGGGGAATGAGAACGCGAAAAAAGAGTCGGGCATGGTGCACCGTGCTCCGTCAGACACCCTGGCCTGACAACAGTTCCAGCATGCCGGCTTCGTCGAGCACGGGCACACCCAGTTCCTGGGCCTTGGCCAGCTTGCTGCCGGCTTCTTCGCCCGCCACCACGTAGCTGGTCTTTTTGCTGACGGAGCCCGCCACCTTGGCACCAGCCGCCTCCAGCAGGTCTTTGGCGGCGTCTCGGCTCAGCGTTGGCAAGGTACCGGTCAGCACCACCGTCTTGCCCGCCAGGATCTGCGGAGCGCGCTCGGCCACCGGCCCCTCGGGCCAGGTCACGCCGCAGGCGCGCAGTTGCTCGACCACCTCGCGGTTGTGCGGTTGCTGGAAGAAAGTGTGCAGGCTCTGCGCCACCACGGGGCCCACGTCGTTCACCTCCAGCAACTGCTCCACGCTGGCGTCCATGATGGCGTCCAGTGTGCCAAAGTGCCGTGCGAGGTCCTTGGCCGTGGCCTCGCCCACGTGACGCAGTCCCAGGCCGAACAGAAAACGTGGCAAGGTGGTCTGCTTGGATTTTTCGAGCGCAGCCAGCACGTTCTGGGCCGATTTTTCGGCCATGCGCTCCAGCGCAATCAGCGAGGTCAGGCCCAGCCGGTACAGGTCGGGCAGCGTGCGGATCACATTGGCATCCACCAGCTGGTCCACCAGCTTGTCGCCCAGGCCCTCGATGTCCATGGCGCGGCGCGCGGCAAAGTGCAGGATGGCTTCCTTGCGCTGCGCGGCACAGAACAGGCCGCCCGTGCAGCGGTGGTTGGCCTCGCCTTTTTCGCGCACCACGGCGCTGCCACACACGGGGCAGGCCTTGGGCATACGGAAGTTGGGGACGTAAATCTCGCGAGGAGGGTTTCCGTGATGCCGCTTGACGGGCACACCATCAACAGAAATGACTTCCGTCGCATCCGTGAGTGGGGGCATCACTCCCACGACTTCGGGAATCACATCGCCGGCTCGGCGCACGATCACCTGATCGCCCACCCGCACGCCTTTTTTGCGAATTTCGAATAGGTTGTGCAGCGTGGCGTTAGTGACGGTAACCCCGCCGACAAAAACTGGTGTCAGGCGCGCCACGGGTGTGATCTTGCCGGTGCGCCCCACCTGCACGTCGATGCCTTCGACCTTGGTGGCCATCTCCTGCGCGGGGTACTTGTGCGCCACGGCCCAGCGCGGCTCGCGGGTCTTGAAGCCCAGGTCGCGCTGCAGCTGCAGCGAGTTGACCTTGTAGACGACGCCGTCAATGTCGTACGGCAGCGCATCGCGGCTGGCACCTACCTGCTGGTGAAACGCTACCAATTCAGTAGCACCCACCGCAATTTGTACCTGCGCTGCCACAGGAAAACCCCAGGATTTCAACGTCTGCAGCATCTCGAAATGCGTGCGGAACACGGGCCCACCCTCGGCAGGCGGCGTGATGGCGCCCAGGCCATAGGCAAAAAAGCTCAGGGGCCGCTGGGCGGTGATGTTGGAGTCCAGCTGGCGCACCGCACCCGCAGCCGCATTGCGTGGGTTCACAAAGGTCTTGCCGCCCTGCTCCCGCTGGCGCTCGTTCAGCGCGTCGAAGTCGGCGCGGCGCATGTAGACCTCGCCGCGCACTTCGAGCAAAGAAGGCACGCCGTCGGGCAGGGTCAGCGGAATCTGGCGGATGGTGCGGATGTTGTGCGTCACGTCCTCGCCCACCTCGCCATCACCGCGCGTGGCGGCCTGCACCAGGCGGCCGTTTTCATAGCGCAGGCTCATGGCCAGGCCGTCAAACTTGGGCTCGGCCACGTATTCGATGGCAGGGTCAGCATCCGTCAGACCCAGCTCGCGCCGCACGCGGGCATCAAACGCCTGGGCGCCCGTGGCCTCGGTGTCGGTTTCGGTGTAAATGCTGAGCATGGGCACCGTATGGCGCACGGGGGCCAGGCCCTCCATCACCGCGCCAATCACGCGCTGCGTGGGCGAATCCGGAGTGACCAGATCGGGGTGCGCGGCTTCCAGGGCCTGCAGCTCGCGGAACACGCGGTCGTATTCGGCATCGGGCACGGTGGGCTCGTCCAGCACGTAGTACTGGTGGGCCCAGTGGTTGAGCTGGTCGCGAAGTGCTTTGATTTTGATAGCTGGTTGCGCTTGATCCACTAGCGCTGGAGCCGAAAAAAGATCCAGATTGTCGGTCATGGCCGCACCGGCGCTCAGCTGAAAAGGCGCCGCGCCAGCACCGACCCCGCCGACAGATCGCGTCCATCGAGCTGGTCATACAGCAGCTCCAGGTCCGCAGCGATCGGGTCCATGGCCATGGCGGGCAGCGGCGTGCCGTTCTGGTCGCACAGCACGCCATCCATGGCCTGGCACAGGGCGGCGGCCACGTCGCGCAGGCGGGCAAAGGGCTGCTCGGTGCGGTGCACCTGGGCGACATCCAGGCTCAGGGTGATGTCGCGAATCGCGGACTGGTCCGGGTCTTCGGCCAGCGCGGCCTGGGTGTCGTACCCCAGGGTGAGCAAGGGCGGCAGGCCCTGGGTGCTGGCGGGCAGCACCAGGCGGCCGGGCATGGCGCCGGGCACGAAGCCCAGGCGGGCAGCGTTCTGCTGCACGTAGCCAGGGCTCCAGGCGGCCTGGCGGGCGCGCAGCATGAACATGAGCTGGGCGTCGTGGTCGCTGGCGAACTGGTCCAGCTCACGCGCGCGGGCCACTTCCTGCAGCATGTCGGGGAAGTCGGGGGCGGCGTTGATGGTGTCGGCAAAGGCCTGGGCCTTGACCACGAACTCGGAGAACTCGATCTCGTTGAGCGCGCCCATGCGGTTGGCCAGTTGCACGCCGGCCTGGAAAGACTGGTAGCGCTGGCCAGGGGCCGGGGTCTCCCACTGCTGGGTGGCTTCGTTCAGGCCTTCGATGGCAAAGGGCTTGCTGCCTGCGCGGCGGGTGGGCGGCAGCGCGGCCAGCGCCGCATCGCCCGACACCACATGCTCGGGCTGCAGCGAAGCGATCACATCGATGAGCGGGTCCAGCCCGGGGCGGCGATCGGACGAAAACGGGGGCACGGGCAGTTGCAGGGCGTCGCCCGCGTCCACGGTGTGTTCAGACGGCTCCGGCCCCCTGTCCAGGCCATGGAACTCGCTGGGCGGCATTGCCCCCGCTGCACCGGCATCAAAACCGGGCTCCAGGCGCTGCGCGGGCTCTGCCGCTGGGTCATGCTCCGTAGGCAAGGCGCGCTTGGGCGCGTTGCGGCGCGAGGTCCAGGTGTTGTAGGCCACGATCAGGGCCAGCACCAGGCCACCGATGATGGCGAGACTCAGTTGCAATGTGCTCATGTTTGAATCAATGGGTTCAAGCGTCCACCATCGTCAGGGCCGACTCCATGTCGACAGCCACGATGCGCGACACGCCCTGCTCCTGCATGGTCACGCCGATCAGTTGCTCGGCCATTTCCATCGCGATCTTGTTGTGGCTGATGAACAGGAACTGTGTGCCCTTGCTCATGCTGGACACCAGCTTGGCATAACGCTCGGTATTGGCGTCGTCCAGCGGCGCGTCCACCTCGTCCAGCAGGCAGAACGGCGCGGGGTTGAGCTGGAAGATGGCAAACACCAGCGCGATGGCCGTGAGGGCCTTTTCGCCCCCCGACAGCAGGTGAATGGTCTGGTTCTTCTTGCCGGGTGGCTGGGCCATCACCTGCACGCCGGAATCGAGGATTTCGTCACCGGTGATGATGAGCTTGGCCTGGCCGCCCCCGAACAGCTCGGGGAACATGCGGCCAAAGTGCGCGTTCACGGTGTCGAACGTGCCCGAGAGCAGCTGGCGCGTTTCGCCGTCGATCTTGCGGATCGCGTCTTCCAGTGTGTTCATGGCTTCGGTCAGGTCGGCGGTCTGCGCATCGAGGAACACCTTGCGCTCGCTGGCGAGCTTCAATTCATCCAGCGCGGCCAGGTTGACGGCGCCCAATGCCGCGATCTCGCGGTGCAAGCGGTCGATTTCGCTCTGCAGGCCGCCCATGCGCACATTGCCCTCGGTGATTGACTGGGCCACGGCTTCCAGATCGGCCTGAGCGTCTTGCAGCAAGGTGGTGTACTGCTCCAGGCCCAGGCGCGCGGCCTGTTCCTTGAGCTGGAACTCAGTAATGCGCTGGCGCAGCGGGTCGAGCGCGCGCTCCAGCTGCATGCGGCGCTCGTCGCTGGCGCGCAGCTTGGTCGTCAGATCGTCGTATTCGCTGCGCTGGGCGGCGAGCGCCTTTTCGCGCTCCATCTTCACTTCCAGCGCGGCCTGCAGGCCGCCTTGCGCAGCCGCATCCGACAGGCGGGCAAGCTCATCGCGCGCACGCTGCTCTTCGTCGGCCAGGGCCTTGGCCTGTTGTGTGGCGGTTTCGATAGAGCGGTTGAGTTCGCCCCGGCGCGCCTCCAGGCTGCGCTGCGAGAACGTGGCCTCCTGCGCCTGGCGCTCCAGCGTGCGCTGCTGTTCGCGGCACGCGGTGAGCTTGCGTTCGGCCTCAATGACCTTGTCGCCCAGCTGGGCCTCGCGCTCCTGGCTGTCGGCCAGCTGCATGTCCAGCTCTTCAAAGCGGGCCTCGGCGGCCACGCGGCGTTCCTGCAGGTCGGCCAGCTGGGCTTCGACCTCGGCCAGGTCGCCATCGATCTGTGCGCTGCGGGCGCGGGTCTGCTCGGCCAGCTGGGTCAGGCGCAGGGTTTCGACCTGCAGCTCGTGGGCACGGCTTTGTGTTTCGGTGGCTTCGCGGCGTGCGGCCACGAGGCGCTGCGAGGCATCGGCATAGGCCGCTTCCGCACGGACCAAAGCGGTGCGTGATTCTTCGGCGATCAGGGCCTGCGCGCGCAATTCCTTTTCGAGGTGCTCGATCTCCTGCGCGCGGGCCAGCATGCCGGACTGCTCAGAGTCCTGCGCATAAAAGCTCACGCTGTGGGCGCTGACCGCATGGCCGGTAGGAACAAACACCACCTCCCCGGGTTGCAGCGTGCTGCGGCGGGCCAGGGCATCGTCCAGCGTGGGGGCGGTGTAGCAGCCTTGCAGCCAGTCCACCATCACGGCACGTAGGCCGGCATCGTTCAGGCGCAGCAGGTCGGACAGGCGAGCATGGGGCGACGATGTTTCCGGGTGGCCCGCAGCGGGGGCGCTGTAGAAGGCCAAGCGCGCGGGCGGCGCGTCGTTGCCGCCCGAGCCCAGGAAGCCGCGCACCATGTCCAGGCGCCCTACTTCCAAGGCGGCCAGGCGCTCGCGCAGCGCCGCTTCGAGCGCGTTTTCCCAGCCGGGTTCGATGTGGATACGGCTCCACAGGCCCTGCAGGCCATCGAGGCCGTGCTTGGCGAGCCAGGGGCGCAGCTTGCCGTCGGTCTTGACCTTTTCCTGCAGCGCCTTGAGGGCCTCCATGCGGGCCGACAGCTCGGCCTGGCGTGCGCTCTCGCTGTTAACTGCCTGCTGGCGGGCGCGGCGGTCGTCGTCCAGCTGGGGCACGGACTCCTGCAGCTCGTGCAGGCGGGCTGCGGTGGTTTCAGCGATCTCTTGCGCCTCTTCGAGCTGCTCGCGCAAGTTGGTCAGGCGGGCCTCATCGGGCGCGGCCAGCGCATTGCGGTCGGTGCGCAGGCGCTCGAAGCGGGCGTCCAGCTGGCGGCTTTGCTCGTCAAAGCTGCGCTGCTCGGCAGCGAGCACGCCAATCTGCTGCTGCACCTGCACCACGGCAGTCCGTTGCTCGGCCGTGCGGCTTTGCGCCTGGCGCAGTGCCTCTTCCAGGTCGGGCATCTGCATGGCTTGTTCTTCGACCTGGGCGGCCAGCAGCTCGGCGCGTTCTTCGGCGTCCACACCCGCACCGGCCAGGTTCTCCAGCTCGATGTCGGCCTCTTCCTTGCGGGTCTGCCACTGCGCGATCTGCTCGGCCAGTTGCACCAGGCGCTGTTCCACGCGCTGGCGGCCCTCGACCACGTAGCGGATCTCGGCTTCGAGCTTGCCGACCTCGGCCGTGGCTTCGTAGAGCTTGCCCTGGGCCTGGTTGACCTGGTCGCCCGCGGCGTAGTGGGCCTGGCGGATGGTTTCGAGGTCCGACTCGACCGCACGCAGGTCGGCCATGCGCGATTCAAGGTCGTTCACGGCCTGCAGGCCATCGAGGCGCACCTTGTTCTGCTGCTCCTCGGCCTCGGTCCGCTTCAGGAACCACAGCTGGTGCTGCTTGAGCGTCGCATCGGCGTGCAACGTGTTGTATTTGGCGGCCACCTCGGCCTGCTTTTCGAGCTTTTCGAGGTTGGCATTCAGCTCGCGCAGGATGTCTTCGACCCGCGTGAGGTTCTCGCGCGTGTCCGACAGGCGGTTTTCGGTCTCGCGGCGGCGCTCCTTGTATTTGGAGACGCCCGCAGCCTCTTCGAGGAACAGGCGCAGTTCCTCAGGGCGGCTTTCGATGATGCGGCTGATCGTGCCCTGGCCGATGATGGCGTAGGCACGGGGCCCCAGGCCGGTGCCCAGAAACACGTCCTGCACGTCGCGCCGACGCACGGGCTGGTTGTTCAGAAAGTAGCTGCTGGTGCCGTCGCGCGTGAGCACGCGGCGCACGGCCACCTCGCCGTACTGGCCCCACTGCCCGCCCGCACGGTGATCGGAGTTGTCGAAGACCAGCTCCACACTCGCGCGGCTGGCCTGCTTGCGGGTGGTGGTGCCGCTGAAGATCACGTCCTGCATGCTCTCGCCGCGCAGCTCGCTGGCCTTGCTCTCGCCCAGCACCCAGCGCACCGCGTCCATGATGTTGGACTTGCCGCAGCCGTTGGGGCCCACCACGCCCACCAGTTGCCCGGGCAGCATGAAGTTGGTGGGTTCAGCGAACGACTTGAAGCCAGAAAGCTTGATCGAGGTAAGACGCACGGATCAGAAGGCGGATAAATGCAGGAGGGACGCGGGGGTCAACCAGGGCGCCGGTGCGCAGTCCCGGCGTAAAACACACCGGCAGGGCCGGGTGTGGGCAAGGCCGGAATGATACCGCGCCGCCTGCCCGCCCCCCGGCCTCCAGGGCCGAGGGTGGCGCCTGGGGGCACTGCGCAGGCGAAAAATCGGCAAAAACGGCCTGATGCGCTAGTGTGATATGGCTTGTTTGCTATCAAATTTGATAGCTAAAAGCGGGCAACATCAATGCAGCACACACACCTGGTTACGCCCACCCGACTTGGCCTGGAACAGTGCTTCGTCTGCGCGGGCCACCGCCTGGGGCAGGTGCTGCAGTGCAGAGATTTCGCACGCGCCAATCGACACGGTGAGCTGCTCGGGATCGGTGATGCTCTCCACCGCGCGGCGCAGTTTCTCGGCCACCTTCAGCGCGTCGGGCAGCGCGGTCTGCGGCAGGCAGACCAGAAACTCCTCGCCGCCCCAGCGAATGATCTCGTCGCCACGCCGCAAGGTGTCGGTCAGCACCCGGGCCACCGCCTGCAGGGCCTTGTCGCCCGCGTCGTGGCCAAAACGGTCATTGATGCTCTTGAACCGGTCCAGGTCCATCAACAGGATGGACGAAACGGGCTCAAACAGCGAGGCGCGGTACACGCGCCGGTCGATCAGGTCCACCGCATGGCGGTTGAGCAGCCCGGTGAGCGCATCGTGGTAGGCGGCGCGCTGCAGCTCCTGGCGCTCGGCGGCCACGGTCATGAGAGATCCGAACAGCTCGGCCAGCCCTGCAAACAGGCTGACACCGACTTCGTCAAAGTAGCCATCACGGTCGGCGTACAGCAGAAAGATGCCGCTGTAGCCGTTGAAGGTGGAGGCGATGGGCAAGGCCAGCACGTGGTGGATGTCGTGGTGGCGGGCTGCGTCGCGCCAGGGCCCAAACGGCGAAAACTGCGACACCGTGAAAGGGCCCGCAGACTTGCCGTCCAGCGTGGTGAAGGCAGGGCCAATGCGGGTGAGCAGGTTGCGTTCGATGTTCAGCGATTCGGCATAGGCCGCCGCCGGGCCTGCAAACACCTGCGGGCGGATGGTGTGCGTGTCGGTCGGACCGAACCAGGTCCAGGCCAGGCGGATGTGGCTGGAGACATCCACAATGGCCTGGCACACCCCGCGAATGATCTCCAGCTCGCTGCGCCCCAGGATCAGCTTGGCCGAGCGCTTGAGCAGCATCTCGGCAATCACCGAGCGTTCGCGCTGCGCGTCAAAGCCCTGCGTCAATGGCGAGGGTGCGGGCGGCGAAGGCTTTTTGAAGAACATGAAGGCGGCAGCGGTGGAGCGCCTGCATCATAGGTGGCGCAGCCAGACTGCGGTTGCAAAGGGTTTCCGGCGGCGTGTTGCCACCTGCACCCCGCGCAGCGCACGCCACCCTGCGCCCGCCGAAGGCCCCGCGTCATCCAAGGCGCCCGTCCAGGGCGCCATTGGTTCGGCGCACCAGCGCCTCAAACTCCGCCACTGCCACGGGGGGGCTGAGCAGGTAGCCCTGCCAGGCGTGGCAGTGGTGGCGCTCCAGAAACTCGCGCTGCGCCTCGGTCTCCACCCCCTCCGCAATCACGCGCAGGCCCAGGCTGGTGCCCAGCGCCACCACCGTGCGCGCAATGGCCGCGTCATTGGGGTCGGTCAGCACGTCGCGCACAAAGCTCTGGTCGATCTTGAGCTGGTCCAGCGGCAGGCGCTTGAGGTAGCTCAGCGACGAATAGCCCGTGCCAAAGTCGTCCAGCGAAAAGCCCACGCCGTAGCCCTTGAGCTGGCCCATCTTGTCGATGGTGTCTTCCACGTCTTGCAGCAGCAGGCCTTCGGTCATCTCTAGCTTGAGCTGGTGGCCGTCAGCCCCCGCACCCGCTAGCGCCGCAAGCACCTGGGCAACAAAGCCGCTTTGGTGGAACTGACGTGGGCTCACGTTCACGGCCAGGCTCAGCAAGGCAAGGTCGGGCTGCTGGGCCCATGCGGCCAGCCGCCGACAGGCTGCCTGCAGCACCCACTCGCCGAGCGGCAGGATCAGGCCGGTTTCTTCGGCCAGCGGGATGAAATGCGCGGGCGAGATGAATCCATCGCGCGGGTGCCGCCAGCGCAGCAGCGCCTCGGCCCCGGTAATGCGGCCGTGGTCGATCTGGGGTTGGTAATACAGCTCGAACTGGCCCTGGGCCAGGCCCACCCGCATGTCCAGCTCCAGCGTGGCGCGGGCGCTGACCGCAGCCTGCATCTGGGGGTCATAAAAGCGCAAGGTGTCCCGCCCCGCGTTCTTGGCCTGGTACAGCGCCAGGTCGGCACGCTTGAGCAGTTCGTCCACGGTCTCGCGCGTGCCACTGTAGATGGTGACGCCCATGCTCAGCGAGCTGTGGTGCGCAGCGCCGTCGATCTGGTAAGGCTCGCGCAGCACACCCAGGATACGCTGACCTACGTCCTCGGCGCGTGCAGCGGCCTCCTCGGGGCTGTCGCCCAGGTCTTCCAGCACCACCACAAATTCGTCGCCGCCCTGTCGGGCCACGGTGTCGTCTTCATGCACACAGCCGCGCAAACGGTGCGCCACCTGCAACAGCAAGGCATCGCCCCGGTCGTGGCCCCGGGTTTCGTTCACCGTTTTGAAGTTGTCCAGGTCCAGCATCAGCAGTGCACCACTGCGCTGGTGGCGCGCGCTGGTGGCCAGCGCCTGCTGCAGCCGGTCCATCAGCAAACGGCGGTTGGGCAGGCGGGTGAGCGGGTCGTAGTAAGCCAGCTGGTTGATCTCTTCCTCGGCGGCTTTGCGCTCGCTCAAGTCCTGCATGGTGATCAGGCGCCCCCCCTCGACAAAAATGCCGGAAATCTCCACCGGCTTGTACTTGCCGTCCGCACAGCGGATCGTGTACTCGGCCAGCGGGATCACGCCCAGGTGCCTGGTGTCGAGCAGCCTCTGGCGGATCGCGTCGCGCTCTGCAGCGTCGGGGTAGGCGCGCTGCCACCAGGTGTCGGTGTCGGGCACCTCCTCCTGCGTGTAGCCGCAGATCTGGACATACCGCTGGTTGCGAAAGCTGATGAGCCCATCGTCCTGCACCAGGCACAGCCCCATGGGCAGGCGCTCCAGAATGCTGCGCAGGCGTTGTTCATTGGCCCGCAGGTTTTCTTCCATGCGCTTGCGCGCAGTGATGTCCTGCACCACGGCAATGTGGTGGCCGGGCGCGGAGCCTGACGCCCACATCGACGACACGGTCAGGTCGCCCCAGACCTCGTGCCCGTCCTTGTGGATGTAGCGTTTTTCCAGCCGGTACTCGGGCACATCGCCGCTCTGCAGCCGCCTCACTTGCGCCAGGTCCGCTGCCAGGTCATCGGGGTGGGTGAGGCTCTGAAAGGTCATGCCCACCATTTCCTCCGGGCTGTACCCCAGGATGTCGGCGTAGCGCTGGTTGACGCGCACAAACTGGCCCGTGGCCGAGTCCACCTGAGCGACACCCACGGTGGCCTGGTTGAAGAGCGCACGGAACCGCTCCTCACTCTCGCGCCGGGCATCGTCGGACAGCTGGGCGCGCACCAGCGCCAGGGTGCGCTGGCGCACCAGCAGGGCCACGACGGAAGCCAGCAACAACGACACCACCGCGGCCGCCAGCCCGGCCAGCCACGGCAAGCGCGTCTCCGACGCCGTCAGGAACGACCGGGTCGGGTAGAAAGTAAGCTGCCAGCGCCGGTCATGCACTCCCAGCTCACGCACCAGGGGCCGCACACCGGGCAGGCCCGGGGCCGTCTGCTCCAGCAGGGGGCGCACCATGGCATCGCCCGAATCCGGGCGCACCGGGCCGAGATCCGCCATGGCGACAGCAATGCCGTTCAGAAACCCCTGGCTGCCCAGCCCCTGCACCAGGTCATAGACCCGCAGGGTGGACGCCACCGCGCCCACAAAACGCTGCTCGGCCGTGCCGGCGGTGGGGTCGAACACCGGCACGCGGATGACGATGCCTGCGCGATGTGTTGTCTCCTGCAGCAGATCGAACGGAGCCGACACAACGGTCTGTCCGCTGTCGCGGCTGTAGCGCATGGCGGCAAGGTTGGCGGGCTGGGCACTGATATCCAGGCCCAGCACCCCCTCGTTGCCGAACATGGGCCAGAGATACTCGGCCACAAAGTACTCGGCACGCTCGCCGGGCGGGTGGATCTTGAACTGGGGCAAGCCGTCGGGTGACAACGAGGTGTCCGCCCTCACCCTGGCCTCATAGGCCTCGCGCTCACGCCCAGGCACCCAGCGCGTGAAAGACAGGTTGCGAACACCGGGGTAGCGCTGGCCCACCTCCATCTCGCTGGCGGCCCGTTCAAAGTCCAGGCGCGACAAGCGGGGGTTGGCCGTGAACAGGCCCCGCAGGCCGTTGACCACCTCGGTGTGACCGGCAATGCGCTGGCTCAGCGCCTCGGTGAACGCCCGCGTCTCCTGGGTGAAGCGCGCTTCTTCGATCTGCGCCATCGACGCGGCCTGGTGCTGCGCCAGCCACAGGCTCACCACCAACCCCAGAACGGCCACACCCATGCCCGCCACCCAATGCCGATAGCGGCTTGGGGGTGCCAGGGCAGCCAGCGGGGAAGAAGTGGAAGAAGTCAGAGACGTGCCTTTGCTTTGCTGGCCGGGGAGCCGACCAGACACCATGCAAATTGCGCAGGATAGCGGCAATCCAGCCACTGTGGAGCCAACATTTGGTTACGGCGAAAAATTTAAGAAAAAAGTGCCTCTAGCGCCACAGCGACTTACCTCACAAGCTATGAAATGATGAGCATATTTCGCCACCAGAACGCCCACGGGTTTACCCGACAACTGCCCCTGGCGCCACGGGGTACGGCGCGAAACGGCTGTGGTTTTCATTCACATCCAACGCCCGCCCGATGGGCGGAAACGCGCGTTGCGGACAGGCGTCTCGCTCGCACACCTTGCAACCCATGCCAATCGGCACGGCGGCCTCGGGGTTGGCCAGGTCCAGCCCGCGTGAATACACCAGCTGCGACGCGTGGCGGATGTCACACCCCAGGGCTACGGAGAACTCCTTGCCGGGCACACCCCAGCCGCCGCCGCTGCGCGATACCACACGCGCCACCCACAGGTAGGCGCGACCATCGGGCATGCGTGCCACCTGCGGCACGATGCGGCCTGGCTGTGCGAAGGCCTCGTACACATTCCACAGTGGGCAGGTGCCACCGATCTTGCTGAAGTGAAAGTGTGTGGCCGACTGCCGCTTGCTGATGTTGCCCGCGCGGTCTACCCGGATGAAGAAGAACGGCACGCCGCGCGCACTGGGCCGCTGCAGCGTGGACAAGCGATGGCACACCGTCTCGAAGCCGACACCAAACTGCTGGCCCAGCCGGTCGATGTCGTAGTGCGCCGCTTCGGCCGCTTGCAAAAAGGCCGTGTAGGGCAACACCAGCGCCCCCGCAAAGTAGTTGGCCAGACCGATGCGCGCCAGCGCCCGGGCCTGGTCGCTGGACAACCCGGCGCCAGCGGCCAAACGTTGCAGCTCGGCGCCCTGCTCCAGAAACGCCAGCTGCGTCGCCATCTGAAACGCCCGCTGCCCCCGCTCCAGGCCCGCCGCCAGCTGCAGCACGCCGGCATTGGCCTGGAATACCCGTTGCGCCTGCCCGGGCAGGTCGGTCACATCCACCACACGCACTCCGTGGGCCACGAGCAGGCGTTGGGCCAGCGCTTCGTCCGCTCTCCCGGGCAGCAGGCCCCATTCGGCGGCACAGCGTTCGGCAGCATCGTCCAGCTCGGCAATGTGGTTCTGGCGTGCAAAAAAGAAGTCGCGCACTTCTTCATAAGCCATGGGCGGATGTTGGGCCACGGTGCCCTCGCCGTCCCGGTCATTGCCCAGGGCGGCCAGGCGCTCCAGCGCCTGACGGTGCCTCTGGTGCAACGCCAGCAGCGTGCGCGCCACAGCGGGCATGCCTGCGGCCAGCTCGCGGATCTCTGCCAGAGACACGGCATCGCCAGCACCCTCCCCGCCGACCCCGGCAGGCAAGTCGGCCAACACCTCGCGCAGGCCCGTGATGAGGCGCGCCTCATCGTCGTCTGAGAAGCGCTGCACATCCACGCCGAACACCGCGTTGATCTTGAGGAGTACAGGCACGGTGAGCGGGCGCTGGTTTTGCTCCAGCTGGTTCAGGTAACTGGCCGATAGGTCCAGCGCCCGGGCCAGCGCAATCTGGGTCATGCCGCGCTCTTCGCGCAGGCGGCGCAGGCGCACACCCATGAAGGTTTTTTTCATTCCATCTTTCTCGGTGCTCTTTGGCCGCACCCTGATCGCCATTCGCAATATTCGCAAATTGACGGGTTTTCGTTCGCAATCATTCGCCAATTCAGGACTTACAGCGGAATGCCATTGTGCGTAAATTGCGAAGCATGACAACCCCCACTGGCACCGTCGAACTGACGGAAATCGTCTTCCCCGCAGAAGCCAACCACTACGGCACGCTGTTCG
This sequence comes from Acidovorax sp. Root568, assembly GCF_001427445.1. Lineage (NCBI taxonomy): Bacteria > Pseudomonadati > Pseudomonadota > Betaproteobacteria > Burkholderiales > Comamonadaceae > Acidovorax > Acidovorax sp. Root568. The sequence goes on from NZ_LMGP01000010.1 coordinate 652,132, forward strand.
GCGGCAACGCCCTGCAGCTCATGGCCAAGGCGGCGTTTCTGGCAGCGCGCGGCGCCGCACAGCGCGATGTGGTGATGGCGGGCGTGACCGACGTGCGTTTTCTGGCCCCCGTGCCCGTGGGCCATGTGCTCACGCTCCGCGCCTGGGTCACCCGCGTCGGCCGCAGCTCGCTCACCGTGTGCGTGACCGGTCTGGCCGCCACGCTGGGCTCGCCCCAGGACGAAGTGCTGAAGGGGATTTTTGAAATGGTGGCGGTGGATGGCAAAGGCCGCCCCGCTGCCATCACCAACACATATGTAAACCAGGAGACCGCATGACTACCACCGTTGAAACCCCGGGCTTCAAGCCCAAGAAGTCCGTCGCGCTCTCGGGCGTGACGGCGGGCAACACCGCCCTGTGCACCGTAGGCCGCACGGGCAACGATCTGCACTACCGGGGCTACGACATCCTCGACATTGCCGAGGTCTGCGAGTTTGAAGAAATCGCCCACCTGCTGGTACACGGCAAGCTGCCCACGCGCGCCGAACTGCGCGCCTACAAGTCCAAGCTCAAAGCCCTGCGCGGCCTGCCGATGAGTGTGAAGCAGGCGCTGGAACAGTTGCCCGCCGCCAGCCACCCCATGGACGTGATGCGCACGGGCGTCTCGGCCCTGGGCTGTGCGCTGCCTGAAAAGGACGACCACAACCTGCCGGGTGCGCGCGACATTGCCGATCGGTTGATGGCATCACTCGGTTCGATGCTGCTCTACTGGTACCACTGGGCCAGCTCGGGCCGCCGCATCGAGGTGGAGACGGATGACGACTCCATCGGTGCGCACTTCTTGCACCTGCTGCACGGCTCCAAACCCAGCGCTGCCTGGGAGCGTGCCATGCACACTTCGCTCAACCTGTATGCCGAGCATGAGTTCAACGCCAGCACCTTCACCGCCCGCGTGGTGGCCGGCACAGGCAGCGACATGTATTCGGCCATCACCGGCGCCATCGGCGCGCTGCGGGGCCCCAAGCATGGCGGCGCGAACGAGGTGGCTTTCGAGATCCAGAAACGCTACGACAGCCCGGACGAAGCCGAGGCCGACATCCGCCGCCGCGTGGAGGCCAAGGAAGTGGTGATCGGATTCGGCCACCCGGTCTACACAGTGAGCGACCCGCGCAATGTGGTCATCAAGGGCGTGGCACGCAGTCTGTCGCAAGCCGCTGGCAGCACCAAGATGTATGACATTGCCGAGCGGCTGGAGACCGTGATGTGGGAGGTGAAAAAGATGTTCCCCAACCTCGACTGGTTCAGCGCCGTGAGCTACCACATGATGGGTGTGCCCACCGCCATGTTCACGCCGCTGTTTGTGATTGCCCGCACCAGCGGCTGGGCGGCGCACATCATCGAGCAGCGGCAGGACAACAAGATCATCCGGCCGAGTGCGAACTACACCGGGCCGGAAGACCTGACGTTCGTACCAATCCAGGACCGCAAGTAAAAACAAACGGCCGAAGCCCCCTGCCCCACGCTCATGAACACTCTGTATCGCAAGAAGCTGCCCGGCACGCAGCTCGACTACTTTGATGCCCGCGAGGCCGTCGAAGCCCTGCAACCGGGCGCCTGGGCCACCCTGCCCTACACCGCCCGGGTCCACGCCGAAAACATCGTGCGCCGCGCCGATCCGGCCACCATCAACGACTGCCTGCGCCAGCTTATCGAGCGCAAACGCGACCGCGACTTCCCCTGGTACCCTGCGCGGGTGGTGTGCCACGACATCCTGGGCCAGACGGCGCTGGTGGACCTGGCGGGCCTGCGCGATGCGATTGCCATGGAGGGTGGCGACCCGGCCCAGGTGAACCCTGTGGTGCCGGTGCAGCTGATCGTGGACCACTCGCTGGCCGTGGAATGTGGCGGGTTCGACCCCGACGCTTTTGCCAAGAACCGCGCCATCGAAGACCGCCGCAACGAAGACCGTTTTCACTTCATCGAGTGGACCAAAAAAGCCTTTGCCAATGTGGATGTGATCCCGGCGGGGAACGGCATCATGCACCAGATCAATCTAGAAAAAATGTCGCCCGTGGTCCATGCCGACCGGGGCTTGGCCTACCCCGACACCTGCGTGGGCACCGACAGCCACACCCCCCATGTGGATGCGCTGGGCGTGATCGCCATCGGCGTGGGCGGCCTGGAGGCCGAGAACGTGATGCTGGGGCGTGCATCGATGATGCGGCTGCCCGAAATCGTGGGCGTGGAGCTGACCGGACATCGCCAGGACGGCATCACCGCCACCGATGTGGTGCTGGCGCTCACCGAGTTTTTGCGCAAGGCCAAGGTGGTGGGCGCCTATCTGGAGTTCTTTGGCGAAGGCGCCGCCAAGCTCACGATTGGCGACCGCGCCACCATCTCGAACATGGCGCCCGAATATGGTGCCACGGCGGCCTTGTTCAGCATCGACGAACAGACGCTGGAGTATCTGACGCTGACGGGCCGCGAGGCGGAACAAGTGAAGCGGGTCGAGGCGTATGCCAAGACAGCGGGATTGTGGTCCGACACCCTCAAAGATGCGGTCTACGCGCGCAACCTGGTGTTCGACCTGTCGAGCGTGGTGCGCAACCTGGCCGGCCCCTCCAACCCGCATGCGCGCGTGGCCACGTCCGACCTGGCGGCCCAAGGCATCGCGGGCCCCTGGGCCATGCCCGCACCACAGGACGGCACGATGCCCGATGGCGCTGTGGTCATTGCCGCCATCACCAGCTGCACCAACACCTCCAACCCGCGCAACGTGATCGCCGCCGCGCTGCTGGCGCGCAACGCCAACCGGCTGGGCCTCACGCGCAAGCCCTGGGTCAAGACCTCGCTGGCGCCCGGCTCCAAGGCGGTGGAGCTGTATTTGAAGGAAGCGGGCTTGCTGGCCGACCTGGAAAAGCTCGGCTTTGGCATCGTGGCCTTTGCCTGCACCACGTGCAACGGGATGAGTGGGGCGCTGGACCCTGCCATCCAGCAGGAGATCATTGACCGCGACCTGTACGCCACCGCCGTGCTCTCGGGCAACCGCAATTTCGACGGGCGCATCCACCCCTATGCCAAGCAGGCGTTTCTGGCCTCGCCCCCGCTGGTGGTGGCCTATGCGATGGCGGGCACGGTGCGTTTTGACATCGAAAAGGACGTGCTGGCGGTGGTGGACGGCCAGGCGATTCGCCTCAAAGACCTATGGCCCAGCGACGCAGAAATCGACGCCGTGGTGAAAACTGCCGTGAAGCCCGCGCAGTACCGCGCAGTGTACGAACCCATGTTCGCCATCCGACACGACGATGGCCAGCGCGTGTCGCCGCAGTACGAGTGGCGCCCGCAGTCCACCTACATCCGCCGCCCGCCCTACTGGGACACCGAGGGCATCGGTGCACTCGCCGCCCACCCGCGCACGTTGAAAGGCATGCGTCCGCTGGCCCTCCTGCCCGACAACATCACCACCGACCACCTGTCGCCATCGAACGCCATCCTGCCGGACAGCGCAGCGGGCGAATACCTGGCCCACATGGGCGTGCCCGAGGAGGACTTCAACTCCTACGCCACGCACCGGGGCGACCACCTCACCGCCATGCGCGCCACGTTTGCCAACCCGCAGCTCGTCAACGAGATGGCCGTGGTGGATGGCAAAGTGAAAAAGGGATCGCTCGCCCGCGTGGAGCCCGAAGGCCGGGTCATGCGCATGTGGGAGGCCATGGAAACCTATCTGAACCGCCGCCAGCCGCTCATCATCATTGCCGGTGCCGACTACGGCCAGGGGTCGAGCCGCGACTGGGCCGCCAAGGGCGTCCGGCTGGCGGGTGTGGAGGTGGTGGTGGCCGAGGGCTTCGAGCGCATCCACCGCACCAACCTGATTGGCATGGGGGTGTTGCCGCTGGAGTTTGAGGCGGGGGTCAACCGCACTACGCTGGGGCTGGATGGGACGGAGGTGTATGGCGTGGAGGGAGACATGCAACCCCGTACCGACCTCACCCTGGTCATCCACCGCAAGAATGGCGAGGAAACCAAGGTGCCCATGACATGCCGACTCGACACCGCCGAAGAGGTCTCGATCTACCAGGCGGGCGGCGTGCTGCAGCGCTTTGCGCAAGACTTCTTGGCCAAGAATACAGAACCAAAACAGGCTCTGGCGCCCGTCTAGCAAGCGCCACGCGCTATCCAATTTGATGATTCTCCATGAGCATTTTTCCCGCACCACAGATCCGCATCCCCGCCACCTACCTGCGGGGCGGCACCAGCAAAGGCGTGTTCTTTCGCCTTGACGACCTGCCCGCCCCCGCCCAGCAACCCGGCCCGGCGCGGGACGCGTTGCTGCTGCGCGTGCTGGGCAGCCCAGATCCGTACGGCAAGCAGATCGACGGCATGGGCAATGCGTCGTCGAGTACCAGCAAAGCGGTGATCCTGTCGCGCAGCACGCGGCCGGGCCACGACGTGGACTACCTGTTTGGGCAGGTATCCGTCGACCAGCCCTTTGTGGACTGGAGCGGCAACTGCGGCAACCTGTCGGCCGCTGTGGGGCCGTGCGCCATCCACATGGGGCTGATCGATGCGGCGCGTATTCCACAGAACGGCACCTTTCCGGTTCGCATCTGGCAGGCCAACATCGGCAGGACCATCGTCGCGCATGTGCCTATCACCCAGGGGCGGGTGCAAGAAACGGGTGACTTTGAATTGGACGGCGTGACTTTTGCCGCCGCCGAGGTGGCGCTGGAGTTCATGGACCCGGCGGACGATGGCGATGATGGGGGAGCCATCTCGACAGCGCCGGGCCGCCCCAAGCTGGCGAGGGCCCCCTCGGGGGGCAGCGAACCACACGCAGTGGGGAGCGTGGGGGCGTTATTCCCGACGGGCAACGTGGTGGACACCTTGGAGGTGCCCGGGGTCGGCAGCTTTGCCGCCACGCTGATCAACGCGGGTATCCCCACCCTCTTTCTCAATGCACAAGAGCTGGGTTACACCGGCACCGAGCTGCAGCGGGTCATCAACGGCGATGCGGCGGCACTGGCGCGCTTCGAGACGATCCGTGCATACGGCGCCCTGCGCATGGGCCTGATCCAGCACGTGAGCGAGGCCGCCACGCGCCAGCACACGCCCAAGATCGCGTTTGTCGCACCGCCGGCGAGCTACACGGCCTCCAGCGGCAAAGCCATTGACGCCAAGGACATCGACCTGCTGGTGCGCGCTCTCTCCATGGGCCAACTGCACCACGCCATGATGGGCACGGCAGCGGTGGCCATTGGCACGGCCGCAGCCATCCCCGGCACGCTGGTCAACCTGGCAGCGGGCGGGGGCATGCGCAGCAGCGTGCGGTTTGGCCACCCCTCGGGCACCCTGCGCGTGGGGGCCGAAGCAGCGCAGGTCAACGGCCAGTGGAAGGTGACCAAGGCCCTCATGAGCCGCAGCGCCCGCATCCTGATGGAAGGCTGGGTGCGGGTGCCGGGCGACATTTTTTAAAGCAAAAAGGGCTTGATGCGCTAGTGAATCATGCGCCAATAGCTATCAAACATATAGCAACCCAGCTCACCACCCCAACCATGAACACCAGACAACAACTCAAAGCCCTGGCCCAGGCTCGCCGGGGCGTCGTCGTGCCCGGCGCTTTCAACGCCCTCTCCGCCCGCGTGGTGGCCGACCTGGGCTTTGAAGCCCTCTACGTCACCGGCGCTGGCGTGACCAACATGTGGTTCGGCCTGCCCGACCAGGCCTTCATGGGCCTGACCGACATTGCCGACCACACCGCACGCATCCGCGACGCGGTGGAGCTGCCGCTCATCGTCGATGCCGACACGGGTTTTGGCAACGCCCTCAACACCTACCATGCGGTGCGTGTGCTGGAGCGCGCGGGGGCCGACTGCATCCAGCTAGAAGACCAGGTCAGCCCCAAGCGCTGCGGGCATTTCAACGGCAAGGACGTGATCAGCACCGACGAGATGCTGGGCAAGATCAAAGCCGCAGTGGATGCGCGCCGCGATGCGGACACCCTCATCCTGGCCCGCACCGACGCCTGCGCCACCCAGGGCTTCGAGGCCGCCGTGGAGCGCGCCCAGCGCTTTCAGGAGGCGGGCGCGGACATCCTGTTTGTGGAGGCCGTCACCACACTGGAAGAGATCCGCGCCCTGCCCCAGCGGCTGGCGGCACCACAGTTGATGAACATGGTGATCGGAGGCAAGACCCCCATCACCAGCGCCGAAGAACTCGCCGGCTTGGGCTATGGCCTGGTGCTGTACGCCAACGCAGCGCTGCAGGGCGCGGTGGCTGGCATGCAAAAGGCCTTGACCGTGCTGCGCGACGCGCAGCGCATTGACGAAGACCCCGCACTGGTCGCGCCGTTTGCAGAGCGCCAGCGGCTGGTGCGCAAAGCCGACTGGGATACGCTGGAAGCGAAGTACGCCAGGCCTTAGTGTCACCCCCGGGGCAAGAACCCGTCGCGTTTTTGCCTTCAAGGCCGCACAAGCCTCCGGTGCCGGGCACAATGGGTCTTTCCAGCACACCGTGCGCGCTGCACCATGCAAAGCATTTCTTCGTTGAACCTGGTGGACCTGTTGCTCGACGCCGTCTGCATCGTGCGGGTAGACAGCTCGATTGTGTTTGTCAGTTCAGCGTTCGAGCGCATCTTTGGGTACACCCCCGACGAGGTGATCGGCAAGCGGATGCTGGACATGGTGCACCCCGACGACCTGCCCGCCACCCAACGACAGGCCCACAACGTGACGCAGGGCGAGCTGCAGCTGCAGTTTGAAAACCGCTACGTGCGCAAGGATGGCTCCATCGCCCACATCCGCTGGACGGCCCGCTGGCTGCCCGACAAGCAGGTACGGCTGGCCGTGGCCCACGACATCACCGCGCGCAAGGCCACCGAGTCGATGCAGGCGGTGATCTACGCCATCTCCGAAGCCGCGCACACCACACACAACCTGCAGGCCCTGTTCCAGCACATTCACCAGATCGTGGGCGGCCTGTTGCCCGCCACCAATTTTGCGGTGGCCCTGTACAACCCGCACGATGACCAGCTGAGTTTTCCGTACCACGTCAACGAGCACCTGCCCGCGCCCGAACCCATGGCGCTGGCCGAGGACCCGCGCTATGCGGAGGTGATCCGTGGCGGTGCCACCTTGCTGCTCACGCCGGACTCGTCGGTAGCAAAGGCCACGCACTGGCGCGCTGCAGCGCATGCCACGCAGGCGCCGCTGTATTGGCTGGGTGTGCCCTTGCAGACGCAGCGTGGCCCCCTGGGAGCACTGGTGCTGCAAAGCTACACCGAACAAGGCCGCTACACCGACAAGGACAAGGAGCTGCTGCAGTTCGTCTCCACCCAGGTAGCGGCCGCCATTGAACGCAAGCAGATGTATGAGCGCCTTGAACATATGGCGCAGTACGACCAGCTCACGCACCTGCCCAACCGCCAGCTGTTTCTGGACCGGCTCAAGACCGCCCTGGCCCGCGCGCGGCGCGACCAGACGCTGCTGTCGCTGCTGTTCATTGACCTCGACCGGTTCAAGGAAGTGAACGACACCCTGGGCCATGCCATGGGCGATCTGCTGCTGCAGCGGGTGGCGCAGCGGCTGCTCGAATGCGTGCGCGCATCCGACACGGTGGCGCGGCTGGGCGGTGATGAATTTGTGGTGCTGCTTGAAGGCGGCCAAGCCCGCGAGCACGCCTGTGCGGTGGCCGACAAGATACTCGCGGCCTTTGGTCAGGACTTCGACCTCGAAGGCCAGCGTCTGTACATCCAGCCCAGCATTGGCGTGGCCATCTACCCCGAGCATGGTGGGGAAGAGCACCGCCTGCTGGGCCACGCCGACGAAGCCATGTACCTGTCCAAGCGCAACGGCGGCAACCAGGTGCGGGTGGCGCTGGCGCCCCTGCATTCCTGATGTCCGTGGTCCCAGCCCGTCTTGCACACGTCCGTCCCTGGCTCTGAGGCGACTTCGGTGGGGGCATACAACGGGACCAAGCCGCTTGTACTGCAGTGCGCGGTGCGGTTGGGTCTGGCTGTGGCGGCCTTGCCGGTGGCCCTTGCCGTCACGCTGATGCTCTATCCGGTGTGGTCATGGGTGGAGCGCACGACAGGCATCGAAAGCGTGGGCCACAGCGGGCCGGCCAGCTGGTGCTATCTGGCCGTGTGGGTGCCCATGGTCACGGCCCTCCTGCTGCCCCCAATGTGGCGCCTGGCCAAGGCACTCTTGCGCAAGCCACATGGCCACGCAGACACATAGGGGTTCTTGGGTCGAGGTTCACCGCCGCAGGCATATCACCGCACAATGCGGCCTGGCATTCGCAACCCCCCGGCCGGATGCTCTGGCCCATCCCTGGGGCACTTCACCACACTCGGCGCCCAGCGCCACGCACCCATGCTCTACAACGCCTTGAAGCTTGTCCATGTCCTGTCCATCATCGTGTGGGTGGGGGGCATGGTGTTCGCCCATTTTTTTCTGCGGCCTGCCGCGCAGTCGCTGGAGCCCCCGCAGCGCGTGCGGCTGATGCATGACGTGCTGCAGCGTTTTTTTGCGGCAGTCACTGCCGCCGTGGTGCTGGTGCTGGGCAGCGGCCTGTGGATGATCGGCCGCGCGGCCAAGCAGGCCGTTCAGACGGGCGGTGTGTTCTCCATGCCACTGGACTGGACCATCATGGCCACGCTGGGCCTGGTGATGATGGTCATCTTCGGCCATATCCGCTTTGCGTTGTTCCGGCGCCTGCAGCGTGCCGTGGCAGCGTCGGACTGGCCCAGCGGCGCCAAGGCCCTGGGCAGCATCCGCAGCTGGGTGGGCGTGAACCTGGCGCTGGGTGTGGTGATCGTCGTGGTCACGCTGCTGGTCTAGGGTCTATTGATTGGATGGGCCCGCAGGCTGCTGCCCCGCGCGGCAGCACGCATCGCGTGGCCCCAGGAGTTTTGACGTTGTTCCGTTTCTTCGAAAGCCGGCTTCCCCCCTACCCCGCTGCAGAGCCGCACTTGCCTCCCAAGGCCTTTTTGGCCTTTGTGTGGGACGGCACCCGTGGCCTGCGTGGCTACGTGGCCGCCATGGCAGGTTTGTCCGCAGCCATTGCCATTTACGAAGCCCTGCTGTTTGCCGTGTTGGGCGTGGTGGTGGACTGGATCTCCACGTCCGCGTCTCCGGGCACGCTATGGGCCGAACGCAAAGCGGCGCTGATCGGCATCACTGCGCTGCTGCTGGTATCGGTGGTGCTGGTCGCCTTGCAGACCAGCATCAAGCACCAGGTGCTGGCCATCAACTTTCCGCTGCGGCTGCGCTGGAACTTTCACCGGCTGATGCTGGGCCAGAGCATGGCGTTCTACGCCGACGAGTTTGCGGGCCGCATCACCACCAAGATCATGCAGACCGCGCTGGCCGTGCGCGACATGATCTTCACAACCACCGACGTGGTGATTGGCATGGGCATCTACCTGGTGACCATCCTTGTGCTGCTGGCCGGGTTTGACGCGCGGCTGCTGCTGCCGTTTGCCGCGTGGATGGTGGCCTATGGCCTGGCCTGCTGGTACTTTGTGCCGCGCCTGGGCCAGGTGGGCAAGGCGCAGGCCGACGCGCGCTCGGTGATGACCGGGCGCATCACCGACGCATACACCAACATTGCTACCGTCAAGCTGTTCTCGCACACGCGGCGCGAATCCGAATTCGCGCGTGCCGCCATGGACGCGTTCAAGCTGACCGGCTATGCGCAGATGCGCCTGGTGAGCCTGTTCGAGATCGTCAACCAGCTGCTGGTGGTGGCCATGATTCTCGGCGCGTGCGGCACGGCCCTGTGGCTATGGTCGGCCGGCGAGGTGGGTGCGGGTGCCGTGGCCGCCGTCACCGCGATGACGCTGCGCGTATCAGGCCACGCGCACTGGGTGATGTGGGAGATGACCACCCTGTTTGAAAGCGTGGGCACCATCCAGGACGGCATCAACACGCTGACCCGACCGCGCGCCGTGGTTGATGCCCCCGATGCCAAGCCCCTGGTCGTGACCCAGGGCGAGGTGCGCTTTGAGGACATGAGCTTTGCCTACGGCAGCGGCCCCGATGCCCGTCCGGTCATCGACCGCCTCAACCTCACCATCCGCCCCGGCGAGAAGATCGGCCTGATTGGCCGCTCGGGCGCGGGCAAGTCCACGCTGGTCAACCTGCTGCTGCGCTTTCACGATGTGCAGTCCGGCCGCATCCTCATCGACGGACAGGACATTGCCCACGTGACCCAGGACAGCCTGCGCCGCCACATCGGCATGGTCACGCAGGACACCTCGTTGCTGCACCGGTCCATGCGCGACAACATCCTGTACGGCCGCCCCGATGCCAGCGAGGCCGACCTGCACCAGGCGGCCGCGCGTGCAGAGGCCGCAGACTTCATCGCCACACTCACCGACCTGCAGGGCCGCACCGGCTATGACGCCCATGTGGGCGAACGCGGCGTCAAGCTCTCGGGTGGCCAGCGCCAGCGTGTGGCCATTGCACGCGTGATGCTGAAAGACGCGCCCATCCTGCTGCTGGACGAAGCCACCAGCGCGCTCGACTCCGAGGTGGAAGCGGCCATCCAGCAAAGCCTGGACGGCTTGATGCAGGGCAAGACGGTGATCGCCATTGCCCACCGCCTGTCCACCATTGCCGCCATGGACCGCCTCATCGTGATGGACGCGGGCCGCATTGTGGAAGAAGGCACACACGCCCAGCTGCTGGGCCAGGGCGGCGTGTATGCCCGGCTGTGGGGCCACCAGAGCGGTGGGTTCCTGGGCGAATCGGAAGAAGACTGAGTCGGCGAGGACGGACACGAGCCGCCTGGGCGACACGCTGTCGCGCACGCGGCTGTGCGGCGGGTGTGTTGTCCCTACGGTGGCGGGTTTCAACACCGGATGGAATCGCACCGATGATCAAAGTCACCGCCGTTTACCGCTGGCGTGAAGGCGCCACCTTCAACCACGACTACTACCACTCCGAGCACATGCGCATCGCCCGCGCAGCATTGCAGCCGCTGGGTCTGGTGCGGCTGGAGAGCGACCGTGTTCTCTACCCTGGCGAGCCGCGCCCGGGGCAGATTGTGGCGCTGACCAACGCGTTCTTCAGCGACCTGAAGCAGGCCCAAACGGCCGCCAAGGCGACGATGGCTGAGCTGTCGGCAGACATTCCCAACTACACCAACATCCAGCCCGAGTCGTACTTTGCGCAGATGCTGGAGCACCCTGTGACCGCCTGACTGCCTCGGGGGTATGCGGTGGGCGGCCCACCCCTACCCGCGTTCGCGCAAGGCCTTGAAGAGCAGGCCCAGGCACACGCCCATGCCCAGCAAAGGGATGGCGGCCAGCGCGGCGACCACCGCGCGCGCCAGGGGCGACCAGTCAAAGTCGCGCGCTGTGCGCCAGACGCCCAGCGCCGCGATCAGGCCCAGCACCACCATGCCCACGCGAAAGCTGGCCCCGGGCTTGAAAAAGGCCATGAGCAATGCCCCGTTGGCCACACCGATGCCCATCGCGGCATGGCCCAGGTGCCAGGCAAACGCTGAGGTGGAGCGCCCGTAGCGGGCACCTTCATAGGCATCGTCTTCGTCCCCCTCATCGCCGGGATGCGTCGGACCTGTACGGCTGCGCGAGGGGCTGGGAGCCTGCGAGCGCGGAGTCTGAGGCTGGGGCGGCCTGGCTGCGGCTGGCGAGGGCTGGGCTACATCACCCCGCCCCCACTCGCCTGCGGACAGGCCGGCCGCTGCCGCGATACCCACCGCCCCGATGGCTGCCCCAAGCGGCGCCGGCAGGTTCGGTGCGAGTCCCCGCTCTTGCAGCACGGCACGCAGCCGCCCCGGCTCGCGCAGTGCCATCACCAGCGTCCGCACGGGCCCCTGCTCTTGCGGCTTGATGCGCAGGTCGGCTACCTGCATGGTGGTGCCCCGCGTATTGGCTAGCATGAACAACGCCTTGGCCACCATGGCATCTTTGGGGCCGCCCTTGCCGCTTTCGATGAAGGTGCCCAGGTTGTAGGTGGCGTCGGCGTGGCCTGCCTCGGCCGCCTGGGCATACCAGGCGCGGGCCTGGGCCAGGTTCACGGGGCCGCCATAGCGGCCATGCTCGTCGCTGGTGCCCAGGTGGAACGCGGCGTGCGGATCGCCCTCGCGGGCGTACCAGCCCGGCAGGTCGCGCAGAGGGTTGCCAGTCCACACCAGGGGTGCTGCAGCACCTGGTGCGGACGAATCCGCGGCCATGGGCGCCAGGCTGAGGCCGCCGGGCGATTCTGACGCTTGCTGGGCCTGCTGCTTTTGCTGCGCCCGCTGCCGCTGCGTTTGCGCGGCCGCGTTCCACTTGGCGGCCTGCTGCGCGTCCGCCGGCCCGCCCCAGCCGCGCTCGAACATCACGGCCAACAGGCGTTTGGCGGGTTCATGGTCCCAGTCTGCCGCGCGCTGGCACCAGGAGCGCGCGTTCTCGTAGTTGGGCTGCTCCCAGCCGATCACGGTCTCCAGCGCCTGCAGAAAGGCTGCCACCTCGTGGCCCTGGTCCGCTGCGGGCTCCAGGGCGTCTGCCGCTTCAATGCGCTTGCGCGAGTACAAGGCCAGTTGCTCGCTGCGGGCCACAGCGTCATCGACTGCCTTGCGCTCTTCGTCCGCGATCCGCAGCAGTGTCTCGCCCGGGGCGTCCATCAGCCGTGCCATCAGAGCCTGAACGCGGGCCTTCGCCTTGTCCGGAAAGCGCTCGTAGAAGGCTTGGGCGTCCTTGCGGGTCTCCGCATCGTGCGCGCCCATGAGCTGCAGTGCAGCCGCCAGGTCAAAGTGCCTGCGCTGGCCCATGGTGCCAAAACGCAGGGCCCGACCCAGCGCATACAGCGCATGTGGGTTGCCCCGCGCGGCCCAGCGCCGGTACTCGGCCCAGGCTTTGGCGTCATCGCCCGCCTGGCGCGCACGTACCGCATGGCGCACCTGCAAGTCGGGCTCCTCAGGGGCGTCGCCATTGGCCAGGTAGTGCACGCCACTTTGTGGGTCATACAGATTCAGGCCCAGGCGGGCCGCCTGCTCCCAGCCATCGTCAAACGGCGGACCCCAATCCGGAAAGCGGGTGTTGATGCCGACGCCAAAGGTCGGGTCGGTGATGTCAGGACCACCGAGGTGAATGTCCCAGAACCCGGCAAAGCGCTGTTCGGCGGCCCGGGCCCAGGCAGTGAATTGGGGGTTCATCGGCACCTGGGGGCCGGCCTCCACGCGCTCGTACTGCGCGTCCGCCTCGGCCTTGGTGGCGGGCCAGGGCCAATCAGCGGGCTTCTCCCAGATCTGAATGGTGTAACTCATGGCTCCCTCCTCGGATGCCGCTCGGAATGCGGCTTGTTGTTTGTGTTGACGCTCGTCAAGTGCGAGCAAATTCTAGAAGCGCCCTCCGCCAGCCTGCATCGCGGCACCTCTCTGTTTTGTCCAGTGATGTGCCAGCACCACACCCGGATATCTGCTGCCGTTTTTGAGTAAAAATTGGCTGTAGCGCCCATACTCTATGTGCAAATAGCTCTTTTTTTTATAGCAAACCATGTCCCAGCCACCCCTTTCTGTCATGGCCCTTGCGATGCCTGTGCCCACCGGCGAGCAGCTCAAGGCCGCGCGCGTTGCAGCCGGGCTCAGCCAGGCGCAAGCTGCCGAACTCATGGGCTACCCACTGCAGACCGGCAGCCGGGGCGGTATGCAGTCTCGCACCTGGCAGGCGCTGGAGAGCATGACCGACGAGCGCAACATGCAGGGACCCGTGTTTGCGATGTTTCTGTTGCTCACCGGACAGCATCCCGATCTCGTGCTCGCACATCGCTCGCCATCGACGGACGCCCCCGCCAGCGCGCCAGCGCCCAACCCGCAATAAAAAAGGCGGAACGGCCCAAAGGCAGTTCCGCCAAGTCTCTACAGGAAGAAAACAGGATAAGCCGGGCGATCAGTCCACCTTGATATTGGCCGCCTTGATGACCTGCGCCCATTTGTCCACTTCGGCCTTCTGGAACGTGGCGATCTGGGCCACACTCATGTCGGCAGGCTCCATGCCAAAACCTTTGAGGCGGGTCTGCATGTCGGGCTGGGCGAGGATCTTGCGGATCTCGTCGTGCAGGCGGCTCACCACCGGGGTGGGCGTGCCCGCCGGCACAAAAATCGCCTGCCAGGACTGCACCTCGAAGTCCTTGAGTTCGGCCACGCCGGACTCCGCCACCGTGGGCACGTCGGGCATGGAGGCCAGGCGCTTGGGCGACGTGACGGCAATGGCGCGCAGCTTGCCGCTCTGGATGTGGGGGGCAGCGACCACGGTGGTATCGAACATCATGTCGACTTGGCCGCTGATCACGTCCTGGATGGCGGGGCCGCTGCCTTTGTAGGGGATGTGCGTGAACTTCACGCCCGACTTGTAGGCCAGCAGTTCCACCGCCAGATGCTGCGAGCTGCCCGTGCCGGCGGACGCAGACGACAGGCCGCCCTGCTTGCCCTTGGCGGCCGTCAGCACGTCCTTCAGGGTTTTATAAGGGCTGTTGGCCGACACCACCAGCACCACCGGGTTGGTGCCGATCAGCGTGACGGGGCTGAACGACTTGATGGGGTCGTAGCCCAGCTTGGGGTACAGGCTGATGTTGATGGCATGCGAGCTGACCGTGCCACCCAGCAGCGTGAAGCCATCCGGGGCCGAGCGCGCGGCAGCCTCCGAGCCGATGCTGCCTGCCGCACCGCCCTTGTTTTCCACCACCACCGTCGTGCCCAGGGCTGTGCCGAGTTGCTGGCCGATCAGACGGGCCAGGGTGTCGGTGGTGCCACCGGCGGCAAAGGGCACCACGTAGCTGATGGCTTTGCCGGTGGGCCAGGTGGTCTGGGCCATGGCGGGCAGCGCCATCAGCGCGCCTGCAGCTGCCAGCGCTGCGGATTGGACCAGGGTTCTGCGTTGCATGTGTTTGTCTCCTAGGGGCAATGAAAAAATGGGGCAACGAGCGAGGGCGCCTGCGAAGGCCGTGTTGTCGGTGCAGCCTGTGAACGCACGCCCTTACCCGCTCAGGGCATATCGACGATCTCGATCCAGTTGGGGTTCTTGCCCACCGGAACGCGGGTGGGCGCACCGGGAAGGCCTGTCGCGGGGTCAATGGGGTGCAGTGCGACGTGGTGCGACTCCTGTCCCGCAGCGATCAGGAAGCGGCCAGACGCGTCCACTGCAAAACCGCGCGGCGTCTTTTCGGTGGGCACATGCCCCAGGGGCTGCAGCTGCCCGGTGGCGGCATCGACGCGAAATGCGCTCAGCGTGCTGGACGTGCGCTCCGACGCATACAGCGTGCGGCCATCGGGCGATAGGTGAATGTCGGCGGCCCAGGGCTTGCCCGCAAAACCTGCGGGCAACGCCGTGGTGCGCTGCAGCGGGCGCAGCGTGCCACGCTCCTTGTCGTAGGCCATCACATGCACGGCCGCATCCAGTTCGTCCAGCAGATACAGGTGGCGCTGGTCGCCGCTCCAGACAAAGTGGCGGGGGCCGGACTTTTCGGGCGCCACCGGGGTCAGCGCAGGCTCGTGGGCGGTGAGCTTGCCGGTCTCTGCATCAAACTTCCAGGCCGAGAGGTGGTCGCCACCCAGGCTGGTAGCAAAGACATAGCGGTTGGCTGCGTCCGCGTGGATGGCGTGCGCGTTGGGCGCAGTGGGGAAGAGCTGCTGCACCGCTCCCACGACACCATCCTTGCCAATGCTGTTGACCGTGATCTTGTGTCCGGGGTAGGAGGCTGCGAACAGCCAGCGCCCGGTGGCGTCGGTGTCGATATTGGCCATGCTGTCGGCCAACGGCGCCTCGCCCAGCTTGCGCAGCCTGCCGCTAGCCGGGTCAATGGCCAGGCTGACCACCCGAAACGGCTGCGAGCGCAATGCCACATAGAGCACGCGCTTGTCCGGGCTGACGGCCATGGGCATGGCAGCGCCGCCCAGTGCCGTGGTGTCCACGGGCTTGAGCGTCCCGGCGGCGCGGTCCAGCTCCAGCACCGACACATCCTGGCTGTCTGCATTGGCCACGTACACCCAGGTGGCTGCCTGCACAGCCTGTACGCCCAGCGCGGTTGCAGCGGCCAGCATCACGGGCGCGACGCGGTGATGGATACGAAATGGGATGGTCATGCTCGGTCCCCTGGTAGTGCCTTCGGCTGGACTGCGACTCTGAAGCGCGCCCGCCAGTGAGGTTGTGGTGGTTCTGCTGCGCCCGGAGACGCCATTCGCAGGGCGATTCATTGCTGCAGCATCGTGTGATCGTGATATGTCGTCATACAACAAGAAATGCATTCTGACCCATCTTCAGCGCTGACAGAGAAAGGGATTACCCGAGGTCACGTACAACCTCGAAACACCCGCCAGCCAACAATCTCTAGATTTTTTTTGGACCAGAAATCTCAGTACAAACCCTGAAATCCCCATAAACATGCACTGAATGACACCGTCATGGATTGCATATTTTTCTATCAAGTTGTACGATGACTAACAACACAAACACACGGAGACATTCCATGAGCCTGCAACGTCGCGCAATTCTTCTGGCCTGCACTGCCGCTCTGGCGGCAGCTTCTGCCACGGCCCAGACCGCTGAATGGCCTGCCAAGACACTGCGCATCGTGGTGCCCTACCCACCAGGCGGCAGCTCGGACATCATTGCGCGCTCGATCAGCCAGGCGCTGTCCGAATCGCTCAAGCAGAGCGTGATCGTCGAGAACAAGCCCGGCGCCAATGGCAACCTGGGTGCCGACTTTGTGGCCAAGGCCGAGCCCGATGGCTACACCATGCTGCTGTGTGATGTGGGCGCGCTGGCGATCAGCCCCTCGGTCTACACCAAGCTGTCGTTCGACCCCTCCAAAGACCTGCGCGGTGTGACCATGCTGGCCTACTCCCCCCACCTGCTGGTGGTGCACCCCTCGGTGCCGGTCAACAACCTCAAGGAGCTGATCGCCTACTCCAAGAAGAACGAGCTGAACTTCGCCGTGACGGCCACCGGCAGCGCTCCCCACCTTGCCGGCGTGGCGCTGGAGCGCGCCAGCGGCGCACGCTGGCAGTACATCCCCTACAAGGGCGGCGTCACCGCGATTCAGGACACCGTGGCCGGCCAGACCCAGGTGCTGATGAACGGCATGCTGGCCACCCTGCCCCAGGTACAAAACGGCAAGCTCAAGGTGCTGGGCGTTTCCAAGTCCACCCGCATGCCGCTGATCGGTGACGTGCCCACGATTGCCGAGCAGGGTGTGGCCGGCTACGAGTCCGGCACCTGGCAAGGCGTGCTGCTGCCACGCGGCACACCCGATGCGGTCGTGCAAAAGCTCAACAAGGCGCTCATCACTGCCATCCGCGCACCCGAGATCCGCTCGCGCCTGGCCGGCCAGGGCGCCGAAGTGGTGACCATGACCTCCACCGAACAGGACCAGTTCTTCGCCAAGGAACGCGCGCGCTGGGCCAGCGTGGTGAAGGCCGCCAACATCAAGCTCGACTGAGCGCCGCAGACACCCGTTTCATTCACCATCCTCTCCCGCTGCAATGACCATGACCCCGCAAGAACTCAAAACCATCATGGGCTCCGGCCTGCTCTCGTTCCCCATCACCGACTTCGACGAGCAGGGCAACTTCCGCCCCAAGACCTACATCNACCATGACCCCGCAAGAACTCAAAACCATCATGGGCTCCGGCCTGCTCTCGTTCCCCATCACCGACTTCGACGAGCAGGGCAACTTCCGCCCCAAGACCTACATCGAGCGCCTGGAGTGGCTCGCCCCCTATGGCGCCAGCGCCCTGTTTGCCGCCGGTGGCACGGGTGAGTATTTCTCGCTCTCGGGACCCGAATACAGCGAGGTCATCAAGACGGCCGTGGATACCTGCCGCGGCAAGGTGCCGATCATTGCCGGTGCCGGTGGCCCCACCCGCACGGCCATTGCCCATGCCCAGGAGGCCGAGCGTCTGGGCGCCCATGGCATCCTGCTGCTGCCGCATTACCTGACCGAAGCCGGCCAGGAAGGCCTGATCGCCCATGTGGAGCAGGTCTGCAAGAGCGTGAAGTTCGGTGTGATCGTCTACAACCGTGACCGCACCAAGCTCACGGCCGAGTCCCTGGCCATCCTGGCCGAGCGTTGTCCGAACCTGGTGGGGTTCAAGGACGGTGTGGGCAACATCGAGACCATGTCTTCCATCTACATGAAGATGGGGGACCGCTTCTCGTACCTGGGCGGTCTGCCCACGGCGGAGGTGTATGCCGCTGCCTACAAGGCGCTGGGCACGCCGGTGTATTCGTCGGCGGTGTTCAACTTCATCCCCAAGACGGCGATGGAGTTCTACAAGGCGGTGGCCAGCGATGACACGGCCACGCAGCACCGGCTGCTCAAGTCCTTCTTCATGCCGTACCTGGCCATCCGCAACCGGGTGGAGGGCTATGGCGTGTCGATCATCAAGGCGGGTGCGCGCATCGTGGGCCATGACGGCGGGCCGGTGCGGGCGCCGCTGACGGACCTCAAGCCCCACGAGATGCAAGAGCTCAAGGCGCTGATTGACAAGCTCGGGCCGCAGTAAGCGCGG